>CALKUP010000006.1 GCA_937996685.1 uncultured bacterium
GATCTACACAGGCGAAGACACTCTTTCCCTACACGACGCTCTTCCGATCTTTTTCCCATTCAAATCGAATCGCGTCGTCGATTTCCGGAGCATCTTCGAGGACGATTTTTGGCACAGCGTGCGTTTCAAGATTTGCAAACAGGTTGAATTGACCAGACGCGCGTTCAGCCGATTGGTGTTTAATAAATTGCAAAAAGCTGTCCATGTTCGCGAGCAAAATGTGTTGCGGAGCAATCGGTTTCATCGCGCCACTTTTTGTCAGACTCTCAAGTGATTTTTTATTCAAATCTTTATCTTGGATCCGCGTTAAAATATCTTCAATCGATGTGAATGGTCCGTTTTTTTCACGCTCGTCAATAAGCACCGTCACAATATTGTCACCGACATTTTTAATGGCATGCAAACCAAATCGAATCGCGGTTTTATGTTCATCGCCAGTACTATTCGACACTTGAACGACAGTGAAATTTCCAGCGCTCTCATTAATGTCTGGAGGAAGGACTCGGATACCCATTTCTTCTGCGTGCGCGACTTCAATCGCAATTCGGTCTGTGTCATCACGATCCGCATTCATCAGCGCCGCCATAAACTCAGCTGGATAATTCGCTTTCAAATAGGCAGTGCGATACGCAATCATCGCGTAACACGCCGCATGCGAGCGGTTGAAACCATAACGGGCGAACGGCAAAATAAATTCCCAAATCTGTTTCGCAATCGCAGAGCTCATGCCATTTTTGACCATCCCGTCAATCATTTTGTATTCCTGTTCATCAAGCAAGGCTTTGTCCTTTTTACCTACCGCTTTTCGAAGGACGTCCGCTTCACCATAGGTAAAACCAGCCAGCGAGCGGGCGATTTCCATGATTTGTTCTTGATACACGGCAATACCGTATGTTTTTTCAAGAATCGGCTTCAATGAATCGTGAATATAGGTAATTTCACGTTTGCCGTGCTTGCCTTCAATATATGTTGGAATAAACTCCATTGGACCTGGGCGATAGAGCGACACCATCACAATAATATCTTCAATTTCAGTTGGTTTGAGTTGTTTGAGATACCGCCGCATACCCGAACTTTCCAATTGGAAGACGCCGATCGTTTGGGCTTTTTTCAGGAGCTGAAATGTTTTGGTGTCGTCTAGTGGGATGCTGTCGATTTTGAATTTTTCACCGTTGTGGGTTTTTTCAATAATCTTCAACGTGTCTTCAATAATGCTCAAATTCTTGAGGCCCAAAAAGTCCATTTTCAAGAGACCGAGTTTTTCAATCGGGTTCATTGAATATTGGGTGATAATACTGCTGCCGCCCGCTTGATCGAGTTGCAGGGGAACGCTGGTTGTTAGTGGGTCTTTTGTGATCACAACCGCGCAAGCGTGAATTGATGTGTGACGCGCGACGCCTTCAAGTTTTTTCGCGATCGCAACCAGACGCTGCGCGTCAGCATCGTCATTCATCATTTGTCGGAGCTCTGGAACGGTTTCAACCGCTTCGGTCAGAGAAGTGAACATTGGAATCAGTTTTGAAATGCGATCGCAATAACCATACGACAATCCAAGAACGCGACCAACGTCACGAATGCCGGCGCGCGCTCCGATTGTTCCGAATGTGATGATTTGCGCGACATGACTTTTTCCGTATTTGCGTTCAACATAGCGCAACACATCGTCACGACGGGTATCCGCAAAGTCAGTATCGATATCAGGCATCGAGACACGTTCTGGGTTCAAGAAACGCTCGAAGATTAATTCGTATCGAATCGGATCGATATCAGTAATTCCGGTTAAGAACGCAACGATACTTCCAGCCGCAGATCCACGACCAGGCCCCACGGCGATCCCTTCATTTTTCGCCCAGTTAATAAAGTCTTGAACGATTAAAAAGTAGGAGGCGTATCCGGTTTTTTCAATGACAGACAACTCATATTCTAAACGCTTGCGAATTTCATCGGTGATCTCTTCGTACTTTTCCTTCATTCCAGTTTCGCACAGCTCGCGCAAATATCCTTCGGCAGTGACGCCTTCTGGCAGAGCGTATGATGGCAAATGGAGGGTTTCCAAATCAATGTTAATGTCAACGCTGTCCGCAATTTTGACAGTGTTGTCGGTTGCGCGTTCAAAGTCGGCAAATTCCGCAACCATAAATTCTGGCGTCTTCAATGACAGGTCTTCGTGTCGCATGGAGAAGCGGTCAGTGTCACCGAGTAATTTTTTTGTACCGATACAGACCAACACATCTTGCGCTTCATTATCTTCCGCGTTCACATAATGTGAGTCAGCGGTCGCGACAAATTCAATGCCGAGTTCGTCGTGGAGTTTGCGCAAACCGTCGTTGACAATCAGTTGCTCGGGAATGGTATTTTTTTGGACTTCTAAATAAAACCGCTCTTTTCCAAAAATATCGAGAAATTCATTCGCGATTGATTTTGCTTTGTCATATTCACCACTGGCAAGAGCGCGAGGAATTTGCCCAGACAAACAACCGGAAAGGGCAATGATGCCTTCGTTGTATTCTGCCAAAAGCTCCATATCGATGCGCGGCTTGTAATAAAAGCCTTCGAGATTGGCGATTGTTAAGAGCTTGATGAGGTTTTCGTACCCGGTGTTATTTTGTGCGAGCAAAATCAAATGATACGGTCGTTCTTTTGGTGTTTTTGTGTGAATCGATTCCGGGGCGACATACATCTCAATCCCGATAATCGGTTTGATCCCACCGTATTTTGCGGCTTGATAAAACTCAATCGCCGCATGTAAATTTCCATGATCAGTGAGCGCGACTGCTGAACTTCCTTGTTCTTTGACGGCAGCAACAAGTTCCGGAATTTTTGTAAGACCGTCAAGAAGCGAGTAGTGCGAGTGCGTGTGAAGATGGACGAAATTCATGTGCTATTCCTTCCGACGTCGTCCTCCACGGCTCGTTGTTTTCTTTACTGATTTTACAATATCCATCACATTGCCAATTTCTCCAGCAATAAATGAAAGAGTGTTTGCGGATGTGATCACACGGTCTTTGACGGCCATGATAGCTTCTTCAATTTCTGCAATTTTGACACGCAGGTCAGCGATCACTTCATTGCCTTGTTTTAAAATTTGCACAACGTAAAAAATTGCCCAGACCAAAAATCCTGTGAACACGAGCAGACAGATAGACAAAACGCCGTAGAAAATATCAATGCTGGTTGAATACATATCCTCCAAAATATTAATGCTTTGTTTTGAGTATAGCATAGATTGTAGAGAGTCTTCAAGAATGGTATACTTTTTCACATGAGTGATGAAATCAGACAGCCATCTGAAAAAACCTTACGTCGAGGATACTGGATTGCAACCCATCAAGAGGAGTTGCGACGTGATGTTGTTATTGGTGTCGGTTCTGTCGTTGGTCTGATTGTCGCAATTGCGTTGTTGATGTTGGGTCGATATCTTATTCAAATCCCAATGACGAATCGCGTTGATGCCGCGCTTGTGAGTCCGATTATTTCATTGCCGGCGACACGGATTCCACAGGGAATTGTCGTGTCTGAATCAACTGCAGTCGCGCAAGGCAATAACACGATCGGTGTATTGGTCTATTTAAAAAATCCGAATGCGGCCTGGAACGCAACCTCTATAGAATATGAAGTGTTTGCTGGAGCAAGTGCTGTGCCAATGTCAATTGAAACGTTAGCGCCGAATCAAGAAAAAGTGTTACTTGCAACTGACGTGCCGTTTTCTGGAACATCGCTGCCGGCAGTGCGTGTGACAGTGAAAAAGGTTGTGTGGAAAAAAACAATCGATATCGCACAGCGGCCGACGCAAAACTGGACCTTCGTCAAACCTGATTTACGAGCGATTGCCGGCACTTCATCGAGTAGTGATTTACCGTATCAATCAGAGCTTGCAGTAACCGTGCGCAATGGTTCGGTCTACGGCTATAAAAATGTCTCTGTCGTTGCGATTATTCCGGGTTCAGACGGGAAGCCAAAAGCGGCGGCGCGAATTTTGCTTGATCGCATCACATCATTAGAGTCGCGCGATTTGGTGTTTCGATTTTCGTCACGTCTCATCGGATCTGTTCAGCCGCAAATTTTTGTGAATACCGATCTTGTCAATGAAGACCGGTTAATCCGCGACATTGTTTCAGACTAAAAAGATATGGCAAAAACATTTCGTGTTCTTCCGATGCTCCGTGTCGCTCAAGTGATTGATTGGTGGTATGTCAGTGCTATTGCTGTCATGGTCTCTTTTGGACTGCTCATGCAGTACAGTATTTCAACGAATAAAGATGCGAGTGATCCTGAGCAGTTTCAAAAGCAAGTATTGTTTGTGTTGATTGGTGTCGCGCTGTTCGCTCTATTTTCCATTATCGATCATCGTCGCATCCGATTGCGTGTCGGCATGTGGTATGCGTTATGTTTTATTGCGCTGCTGTCTGTCCTTATCTTTGGTAAAACTATTCAAGGAACAAAAGGCTGGTTTGTGATTGCTGGATTTTCTTTGCAGCCGGTTGAATTTGTGAAACTTGGTTTTATTTTATTTATGGCGCATTACCTTGAAGGCAGTCTGACGCGCATGCGACAATGGCGGGTTGCGATGATCTCTGGGATTGCCGCGGCTGTATTGCTGCTCCTGATTTTACTGCAACCTGATCTTGGGTCTGCGATCATTCTGTTTGGCGTTTGGTTTTCGTACGTTCTATTTTTACGCGCACCAAAATCATTCATCGCTCTGGTGAGCCTGTCTGTTATTCTCGCGTCAATGCTTGGGTGGACTGTGTTATTTGAAGACTATCAAAAAGATCGGCTTGTGGTGTTTTTGAACCCACAAAAGTATGCGGAAAAAGAAGGGTACAACGTGGTCCAATCAATGATTGCCGTTGGTTCTGGCTCACTCTGGGGCAGAGGACTGGGCTTTGGGACGCAAAGTCAGCTCCATTTTTTGCCTGAAGTTGCCTCTGACTTTGTGTTTGCTGCCCTCGCAGAAGAATTTGGATTCATCGGGGTTGTGACTGTCATCGGCTCTCTCGGGATTATTTTAGTCCGGCTTTGGATGTACATGCGCTACACCACGGATGAATACTTCTTCTTGCTCTGTTTCGGTACGTTCTTTTACTTATTGATCCAAAGTACGATGATTATTGGGATGAACATCGGTATTATGCCTGTCACAGGAGCTCCATTGCCACTTGTGAGCGCTGGAGGATCCTCAATGATTATGACGCTCGGATTACTTGGTTTGGTGCATTTTTTCGTTATTCATGGACAGGCTCGAAAAACCACTCTCTCAAGTTGACGAATCGGCATTTTTTCGTTATTCTGCCTGGCATGCATCACCATCAATTGCCACATGAACGAAACGTCCCTTTAAACGGGCTTTGCGTTGTCTGTGAGCAAGAGATTCGACACGATGATTCAAGTATCGTAATCGAGCGTGATGATTTGCGTTGTTCGTATGGAGTGTGTGAAACATGCTCTAGTGCCCATTTAACCATTCAAATTGGCAAAGGGGAGTCAACCACCGCTGTGAGCATGCTCACGGACTGGAAACGTCGTGAAGTTGAATTTTTCTGGAAACAGGATGCGATTTCAGCAAACGATGTGATCGCTCTCCACGAAGCGCTTTCGGATGCACATTTTTCTGCACAGCTTGTTCATGCAGACAACAATCATATTACTAAATAGTCAATTATTACTTACGTATGTCAAACACTCTTACTCTCGCAGCTAGCAAGCGCGAACAAACTGGCCGCCAAGCAACTGCTGCGTTATTTGTCGAAAACCGCCTTCCAGCTGTTTTATACGGCCACGGAATCGAAACAGTGTCACTTTCTTTGAACGCTGTTGAATTTGATAAAGTACTTGCAGCCGCAGGTGAAAGTACACTCGTTGAACTATCTGTTGATGGTGGCGCTATGGTAAACGTGTTGATTCACGATGTGACACGTAACGCTGTTTCTCATGCTGTAACACACGTTGACTTGTATCAAGTGCGTATGGATGAAAAAATTACAACAGAAGTTGAGTTTGTATTCGAAGGTGTTGCTCCAGCGGAAAAACAACTTGGCGGCGTCTTAGTTCGTAACATGACTCATGTACAAGTTGAATGTCTGCCAAAAGATTTACCACATCATTTGGTTGTTGATATCACAACACTTGCGACATTCGACGACACAATTCGCGTTGAAGACCTTGTTGCTCCAGCCGGCGTTGTAATCCACCATGCAGCAGATGACGTGATCGCATTGGTTGAAGCACCTCGTACTGAGGCTGAACTTGAAGCATTGAATGAAGCAGTTGTAAACACAGTTGACCAAGTTGAGGTTGCTGGCGCGAAAAAGACTGACGAAGCAGCAGAAGGAGCGGAAGATAAAAAATAATAGCAATTTATTTCTAAGCACGCTTTTATGGAAAACAACGAAACAAAGACAAAAACAACAGGAGAGAAAGCGGGTTTTCTCTCTCGACTCAAAAACGATAAAAAAACACAACTCTGGGTTTCTGGGGTTGTTGTTTTTTTATTACTCGCTGTTGTTGGCGGTTTATTATACTCTTCAAAAAATAGCTCAAAGTCACAAGACGGCGACGACAAAGAGGTCGTAGTTGAAGATGTTTCAGCGACACTACAACGTAAACTTGATGGTGTTGAAGTAGATAACGGCAAAGATAATATCTACCCAGTTGGTGTAATGATCGAAAACCTTGTCAGTGTTCGTCCACAATCTGGACTTTCAAAAGCCGGTGTTGTCTATGAAGCGCTCGCAGAAGGTGGTATCACACGCTTTTTGGCAGTGTTTGCGAGTGACGCTTCAATGGATAAAGTTGGTCCCGTTCGTTCAGCGCGTGATTATTATGTTCGTCTTGCTGGTGAGTATAACGCTGTGTATGCGCATGCAGGTGGAAGCCCAGAAGCGCTCGCGTTGTTGCAATCTGACAAGCACGTGTTAGACGGCAATGCCTTAACAGGTGGCCAACAGCAGTTTTTTAAACGTGATACAGCGATTGCTGCACCACACAACTTATTTACAAATTCCTTTTTGTTAAACGAGTTGCGAAAAAATAAAAACGTCCTCGATACTGAAGGTGATTTCACTGGCTGGAAATTCGCAACAAAAACAATGCAAGCAACAGAAGGATCTGCTGACGCGACAAGTATTCATATTGATTTTTCTTCTCGTGATTACACCGCGGACTATTCATATAACGCAGAAGATGGTGTGTATGAACGATCAAACGGCGGCGTTGCGCATACAGACGCTCTGACAAAAAAACAAATCACCGTCAAAAATATTGTCGTGCAAAAAACAGAAGTTGCTGCAAGTGGGGATGACAAAGGACGTGTTGATGTGACAACAACAGGTGACGGGAACGCGTTGATTTTCATCAATGGAAAAGTGACAGAAGGCACCTGGAAATTTGATGCAACAGAAAACCGCACACGATTTTATGACGCAGCAGACAATGAAGTCGTATTTGAACCAGGAAACACATGGGTAGAAGTTGTTCCAAGTGATCGTACTGTTGAGTACACAGCCCAAGAGGCACAATAATTCGTTTTACAAGATTGTATGTCAACGAAAAAACCACATATCGAGGGTGAAGAGGGTAGCGAGCACACGCATCGCACAAAAAAAGAGCTTCACCCATATTTGCGTTCATTAAAAGAGCATCGTTTTGCAACTGTCGGTTTAGTCGTTGCAGTTATCGCGCTTTGTGCCGTTGGTGGATTTGCATACTATCAATCACAACAACCAGGGCCATCTGTGGTGAGCCAAATTGTTGATACGGTTACAGAAGAGCCCGTTGTTGTTCCGGAAGAGTCGAAAGAAATCCCGCGACATATTGATGGCGTGATTGTGCCACGTGAAGAGGCGAATCCACATCTTGTCTGTGTCATGATTGAAAACGCAGCCTTTGGTGGAGTGCGCCCACAATCCGGACTCTCAAAAGCATCTGTGGTCTACGAGGTTATTGTTGAAGGTGGAATCACACGGTTAATGGCCGTATTCGCAAATGACGATGACGACAAGGCCGATATTATTGGTCCGGTTCGTTCAGCGCGTGATACCTATCTAGAATTTGCTGCTGAATATAATTGTCCGTATGCCCATGCTGGCGGCAGTTACACTGCGATGCTCGCGCTTCGTGAACGTAATTTCCGTGATGTTGACGGCTTAAAAGAGCGTGGTTTTTATCGTCGTGCTGGAAAAGTTTCTCCACATAATTTGTTTATTAGCTGGGATGATTTGCAAACACTTGCTGGCGGCCACAATTGGCGCGATGAAGCTCCGACATACACACCATGGGCATTTGCAGATCCACTTGATACAGCGGCTCGCCCAGGCAATGACGCGACAAACAAAGCCCGTACAGTGAAAGTTGGTTTCGGTGGTTCTTATGATGTTGAATTCCGATACAACGCCGATGAAAATGTGTATGAACGATACGATGGCGGTGTTGCGCATAAAGATGAACTAACAAACGACGTGATCAAAACAAAAAATGTTGTGTTGTACCATGTTGCAGACGGCGATTCTATTGAAGGCAAAGGACGCATCAATTGGCCTGTAACACGCCCAGAAGGTGGCGATGTTGATATTATCCACGACGGCATGGTGACAAAAGGCAAATGGAAAAAAGGTGCTGCATCTGAACGAGTTTCATTTGTTGACGCTGACGGGAAAGATATCCCGCTTACTCGCGGAAACACGTGGGTTGAAGTCGTGCCGCCACATATTAGTAGTAGCATTGAATAAGATTGTATGAAATTACGACGGTTGAACGAATATCAAAAATATCGCTTATTAGAAATGCTGCCTGGCACCGTTGTCTGGCTCGCACTTATTTCTGTTGTTGTATTGATTTTCGTCAAACCGCTCTGGATGATTTATGTAGCGATTTTATTTGACCTCTATTGGTTGCTGCGTGTCTGGTATTTTATTACATACCTGACAAAATCATGGCTTGCATATCGTAAAGCTGCCCAAATCGATTGGAATGCACGTGTTGAAACACACGCGAACTGGAAAGAATACAAGCACTTGGTCTTTCTGCCGACACTAGACGAAGATATTGATATTATTCGAGAGACATTAAACGCGATGAAACAATCGTTGTTTGATACCAAGCAAGTATACATCGTTCTTGCTGGAGAAGAGCGTCAACAAGAACACTTTGTTCCGATTGCAGACCAACTCAAAGCAGAGTACGCCGATGTATTTGGCGGTTTTTTGGTGACAGTCCATCCAAAAGACATTCCCGGTGAAATTGCTGCCAAAGGATCAAACTTGCATTATGCCGGCGGTCAAGCGCAGACCTGGGTTGATTCAATGGGCTTTGATTATGCAAAGGTCATTGTATCTGCGTTTGATATCGATACAATCGTACACAAACAGTATTTTGCATGTTTAACAGCAATGTACATTGAGCATCCAGACCCAACACGCAGCAGCTTTCAACCGCTTGCTGTATATAACAATAATGTCTGGGAATCATTTTCGTTTGCTCGTGTCGTTGCGAATTCAACAACGTTTTGGTTGATGGCAGAACTGGCTCGTCCAAAGCCACTGTGGACATTTTCTTCACATGCAATGAGTTTCAAAGCGTTAGTTGACGTTGGTTTTTGGCAGTCTGATATCGTGACTGAAGACTCTCGCATTTTCTTGCAATGCTATCTCTATTACGATGGTCAATATGAAGTAACACCGATGTATATTCCAGTATCAATGGATACAGCGCATGGTGGAACACTCTGGGGAACAATGAAAAACCTCTACAAACAACAACGTCGTTGGGCGTGGGGAATTGAACATTTCCCATTCATGATTTGGCATTTCCGGAAGAACCAGCTCAATCCAAAGAAGTGGCATTTATTATTTAATTTGACTGAAGGGATGTTTTCTTGGGCAACTGCGCCACTGCTGATTACCATGCTTGGGTATTTGCCGTTGTGGCTTATTACGCCTGATGATCAAGCAACTGTTATTGCGCAAACAGCACCATTTATTCTGCAATGGCTGATGCGTCTTGCGATGGTCGGTATTATTTTTTCCGCAACTTTAAATGTCTATTTACTTCCTCGAGAAATTCCCGGCAATCGTTTATTGAAAGTGCTCATCATGATTCTGCAATGGCTGATGTTGCCAATTGCGCTTATTTTCTTCGGTTCTATTCCAGCTATTGATGCGCAAACACGCATGTTGTTTGGGAAATATCTCGGTTTTTATACTGCAAAAAAAGTCCGCAAAGAAGCATTGCCGCACCATGTTGAAGGTGGGACAGGGGCTCCGTTATAAAAATAATGCGAATTCCGGATACTGGGCGATAAACGATTTGTAATCACGTGGGGTTTTTCCTTCCAGTTGCACAGTGTGGACTTCAATTGAATCTGTGTCTGCGTGATATGTAAGATCCAAAATCTTGATACGCTTGCCATTGATAATAGTAAAAATACCAGGCCATGGATGATATGCCCGGAATTTTCGATCAATCATGATCGGAGTATCCGTTGCCGTGATTTGGCCGTCTTCTTTTTTGAGTAAACCACACAAGATAGCACCGTCTTCTGGCTGAGGCGTAGGCATTTTTCCATGTTCAACTCGGTCTTTCAATGCTGTGATAAGCAGTTCAGCTCCTTTGGCGCTGTAGCGATCATGGAGAGTTTGAATGGTGTCTCGAGGTGAAAGAGGTTCACGATACTGCAACAAAACAGGACCAGTATCCATGCCCGCATCCATTTGCATAATCGAAATACCAGACTCGGTATCGCCATGCAGCAGTGTTGATTGCATCGGGGATGCGCCGCGATATTTTGGCAACAATGATGGGTGTACATTCACGCAACCAAAGCGGGGGATATCGAGGAGTTCTTGCGGTAAAATATTGCCGTAGACAACAAGAACAATCAGATCAGGTTGTAGAGCCGCAATGGCTTCAAGCGCAGCTGGTCCGTCAGCACTTTTTAAGCCGAGTCTCCGCGGCTGAAGTATCGGCACTTCTGGTAAGTGTTCTTGCGCCCATTGTTTCACAGCAGAAGCCGTGACAACTTGTTTGCGACCAACTGGTTTATCTGGTTGCGTTACAACCCCAACAACAGTGGTTTCAGCGGCTATTTTTTGTAAAGAAGGGACAGCAAAGTCCGGTGTTCCAAAAAAAATTGTCCGAGCAGATTTGAGATTCATGCAACTATATTAAAATGCGCGATGTGTTGAAATGGCGTTATCAATAAATACACGGGCGAATAGGTGATCCATTTCATGTTGTAAAATACGAGCAAACATACCTTTTGCTTTAATATCAATCGGTTGTCCATTTCGTTGCAGTGCCTTAATCCGAATTTTTGATGCACGTTCAATTGGTCCATAGATCCCAGGAACAGACAAGCAGCCTTCTTCTTGAATCGTGCTGCGGCCAGAAGCAGTAACAATGCGCGGATTAATCAACACAAGATGGTTATCATCAAGCAAATATTCGTCATCAACGTAGTCTTTTTCAATCACAATCACAGATACCGGGTCGCCAATTTGGCAAGCGGCAATTCCAATCCCTTGAAAATCAACCATGGCTGCAATCAGATGATCGAAGTATTGTTGCGACTCTGGAGTCAGAATAGCATCTTCATCAAATGGTTGAGAGAGTGTGCGTACGCTCGCATCAGCGTCAACAGTATGGATGCGAAATGGGTGGGTGTTTGTTGCGTGCATATACAGCCTATCCTACGAAAAATACGGTTACTCGTCAACAACATCAATGATGCTTTGCGGGTCAATCCCTGCGATTTCTGGCCTTTCTGTAACCTTGAGGACATCAGTACTGTGTTGCGGGCGAATAAGCCAATAGCTCTGAGCAGGTGGTAGACGGAGCATTTTTCGCATTGCATATTCAGCGGTTAAAAAGCCCGGAACATCATTTTGTATAACCCGAGACCAGAGGGGGTGATGTGGAGCATGTGTTTGGATAATCAATGGTCGTGATTGATCCTGTAAGGCCACAAGAAGCTGAAATACGCGCTCTTCAGACTGATAATGAGGAAATGTCAGCAAGTGATCAACAGAGAGAACAATCACCGCTGTAAACGCACTCAAAGGGAGGACTCGCAAGACCTTCTCTGTCCCAATGATAATATCAGCGTCAATGGTAACACCCGTGAGATCAGTTGTTGAATCAATCCGTTGTATTCTTTTGCCTGGGAACGCTTGAGCAATTTCCGTTTCAAGTTGCACCGTACCTTTGCGGATGATTCGAATATCCGTCCCGTGGCAGCGGATACATGTTGTCGCTGTTGTTGGTGTGGTGTGTCCACAAGACTGACATGCCCCAATTGTCTGGAAGCCGATGCGGTTAAAAAATACAAAGACTTTTCCGTTTTGCGAAAGCGCGTCATGTGCAACATCAGAAAGCCAACCTTGTTTTGTAAAGTGGTTCATATCAACGATCTGTACGGCCGGCAGATTTTTTGTCCGGCTATCCCGAAGTGTATATCGACCTTGCTCAACTTGTTTCCATGTCCAAACAGACGGTGTCTTGCTGACAAGAAATAATTGCCGTATTGGCGAATGCCCTTGTTGCGCTAAAAAATCCGCAACTACACCAGCTCGATATCTCGGGTTGAGGTCATACTGCTTTAATGCTTTTTCGTGCTCATCATCAATGATAACGGTTGTATCAGACATGGCCAAAAATAGCGCTTTACGACTTCCGATAATAACAACTGCCTCGTTCGCTAGAATTTTTTCTTGAGCAGCTGTCCAGATCTTTTTGCTATGCGAACCAAACAAAGACAGGTAGGGGATGTTGTGTTGTTGGAAAAATTTCTCCCGTTCCTTTGCGACATATTCTTCTGGTTCGATCAGCAAGACCGTGCCTTGTTGCGCTTGAATTGTTTTTTGCAAAAAACCTTCACGATCTTCTTCTGTTTGAATAAGTACACATTGAGGTTCAGGAATTACATCTCGCTCTGTTTCTTTTTGCATCTCAAAGAATGCTTTTTTTGTGTAGAGTTGATGGAGGGTATGAAATGCAGTTGGCAATGACACGTAGTAGTAATCAGCAAACCAGCGTAAAAATTCAAGACGCTGAGGACTTGCCCATAGGCTATAGGACTCTTGCGAAAGTATATTTTTTGGTTTTTTTGCGACGGTTGTATCTTGGACAGAAGCAACAACACCGAGGCGCTCTGTATTGCGTAACGGTATTTTGACAAGCGAACCAGGAACAATTGACCCTATAAGGTCATCAGGAATGCCATAGTCAAAAAAATCAACCCCACGCGGGGTCTTTTGATACGGAATTACTGACGCATACTGCATGAAAAAAAGAGGAATATTAAGACATTGTCAGATCGGCAACAAGCATGAGGCCAGCGTCCGTATTTGTACTGCAAAGCAAACGAGAATTAAACTGTGTTCCATGAAAAGCCGAAAGAAAGGCGTGAATTGTCGTCTCTGATCTTCCGTCAATTGCCACTGGTTTTGTTGCTTGTAAATCTTTTAACGTGTTCTGTGTTACAGCTTTTTGTAATCCCACAAGAAAATCAGAAGATTGATCGTCTGGAGTAATAGCTGCAACAAATGCAATTCGTGTATTTGCGCTTAATAAAGTCGACCCAAGCGCGTCTCCAAGTTTTACAATCTGAGAAAGAGGGAAGACCTCGGAGCTCAACGGAAGGCGCACATGAACGTATTTTGCATTCTGCAGATGACTTGAGATCCTTGTTAATGAAATAGCAACATCAGAATCGATGTGCTCTGAAGCATCTAAGTACAACCAGTCACTGTGTCCACGATTTGCGCACTCAGATTTCATGTGCATGATGAGCTCGATGTCATTTTTCATGATACAGTTACCATCGGGTGTTTTTAAGCATTCAGCAATACTCACTGTTGCAACTGTGTCTGTTTCAGGGGCAGTATCCAATACAACGATGGTGTCAGGTCGCATAAAATAGAGCTCTCCTTCAATTTCAGAAAAAGCCGCTCGCAAATCAGGCGCTGTCGGCGCTGTTGTGAGTTGAGGAATAATACTGCCGTGAACTATAGACATACAGTTATTTTTTCTTTGTAGCAGTACTTGTTTTTGTTTGTGCTTTTTTCACAGTAGCACTCGCTTTCTTCGTTGTTGTTTTCTTTTTGAGAGAAATTTTTGCGCCAGCTGGATGTAGGTTTAAGATTTTTTGGTCAACAACAATAACATTGGAAATTTTATATCCATAGGCATCGAATGCCGCACGAGAATCGAATGCAAGGCGCTTACCTTTAGAAATCACGTAAATTGATTTTCCATTTTTTGTTCGAACAAGCGTTCCATCTCGAAGCAAAAGCGGTTGTTTGACTTTGAATGATGCGTATTTTTCAGCAGAAACTGTTTCAATACTCTTGAAACCTGTACCAAACTGATTATTTAAGATGTCTTTTGAGAAAATTGCATACCCTTTATTTTCTGGGGTAATCCATGCGAGCTCGCCAGTTGCTTGATTGCGGACAATTGCACCGTTTGGATAAGTTTGTTTTGAAGAGATGTTTTTTCCAGTCTTGTAACCAACGATTTCACGAGTCGCGACTGAAATAACTTCTGATGCCTGGAAGCCAGAGTTTTTGAATGATTCTCGGTCTTCAAATTCACGCAATGTGTCGCCAACAACAAGATATAACTTGGAGTCAGGGGTCTGAAGGATTGAGTAGTTCGGGAATGAAATTGGAGTACCGGTTTGATATTTATTAATGACAGTTGCTGGAACTTTGATAATTGATTGGTTTCCGTAATTCGCAAGCAAAGCACTTTTTGAATTAAATCTTCGCTTTTTACCACCTTGAATCAAATAGACTGTGTTTTCATGTTGCAGCAATGTTCCAGATGGATAGGTAATACTCGGATTCCATTCTTGCCACAATTTTGAAAAGAGGGAATTCGCACCATACCGAGAACTTCCGCCGCCGTACGCACCAACCCATGGATTATATGTATAGAGGGCAGCTGTTGCATTATTTGTCGGAGTAACAGCAACGCCATCAGCAGTGACCTTTGTTTTTCCTGGGCCCCAACCGGAACGAGTCGTCCCGCGATTTTCTAAATCAGTCAGGTATCGATTACGAAATTGCCACCCAGCTGAATCAAATTGATTTGCAATGCCTTTATATGTCGCTGCTTGTTTTGCGGTACAACTATCACAATACCCAAAACCAAGAATCCATTTGTCCATTGATGCAGTCACTCGAGAAGAGGTGACAGCACCTGACTCCTTTTGCGCTAATACTAAAAACAACATTGGGTTCAAGTTGTATCGTTTTGAGACGTTTGAAATAATATCAGAAACATAACGGTCTTTACCGTCAACGTCTTTTGTTTTGTAATCAGCCAGCGCAGACCCTTTGCTGTCGAGAAACTCTCGAACGCCTTTTGCGCTCAAGTAATTCTTGTTTGTCATGTCAGTATCTGAAATGATGTAGTTTTTATCGAAAGAAAATGCGAGTGTTTGGTGCGGAGCAAACAAGGTGAATGCTGTCGCTGCAGCAAAAAGGGCCGCGTTCAATTTTTTCATTTTTGTGTACTTCATAGTGTATATACTATACCATTTTTCAGAATAATCGACAACAAGACCGGCGCAATAATTGTTTATAAGTATGGTGGTTGCAAAAACAAGCTCTATTTGGCATACTAGGCGACATGACTACACAACATACCGACACAATCAGTCGCAAGGTACGAACTCGTTTCGCGCCTTCACCAACAGGCAGTTTGCATATCGGAGGCGCTAGAACCGCCTTGTTTGCATATCTATGGGCAAAACATAACAACGGAGACTTTTTATTACGCGTTGAAGACACCGATAAAGTACGGGAAGTTCCTGGAAGTGGGGAAGAACAACGCGAAGGGTTGCGTTGGCTCGGCATTCAATGGGATGAAGGCCCAGAAGTTGGGGGAGAATATGGCCCGTATAAACAAAGTGAGCGCTTGGATATCTACAAAGAACATGCGCAAATACTACTAGATTCTGGGCATGCATATTATTGTTTTTGTACTCCAGAACGCTTAGATCACATGCGTCGCGATCAACAAGCCCAAAAACTCCCGCCTCGATATGATCGACATTGCTTGACTCTGTCTGCTGAAGAAATTGCGAGCAAACAAGCAAATAATGAAAAACATGTTGTGCGGTTAAAAATGCCGACTGAAGGGGCTGTTGTGGTTCGCGACATGGTTCGCGGTGAGCTAACATTTCAATACAAAGACATCGACGATCAAGTGTTGATGAAATCTGATGGATACCCAACATATCACCTTGCAAATGTGGTTGATGATCACCTCATGGAAATTACCGATGTTATCCGAGGGGAAGAGTGGCTCCCGTCAACACCGAAGCACATCTATCTCTATGAAGTATTTGGCTGGCAAGCACCAAGCTTTACCCATCTCACCGTTTTTTTGAGTAAGAAGGGCGGCAAAATGAGTAAGCGTGATGGAGAAACAGCGTTGCTTGCATTCCGGTCACTTGGGTATTTACCAGAAGCTGTTGTCAATTACAGTGCACTTCTTGGCTGGAACCCAAAGACCGAAGAAGAATTTTTTTCCATGAGTGACCTGATCGAAAAATTCGACTTATCAATGCTCAATGCAGGAAATCCGGTCTTTGAAACTGAGAAACTCGACTGGCTGAATGCTCAGTACCTGAAGAAAAAAAGTGTTCAAGAATTTATTGAAGATATCCACACCTTTAAAAATCATGTAACAGGGGAGAATGGTGATAAAATTTCCGAATTTATTGAGTATTTTGAGTTTTTACCGATTCAAAAACAGGAGTCTATTTGGTCTTCTTTAAAAGAGCGAACAAAAAAATTACTCGATGTTGTATCGGTCAATGAAGTACTCGCGGAACTCCCTGAATATGATGCAGAGCTCCTTGTATGGAAGAAGTCTACAAAGGAAGGCGCAATTGCAGCACTGACTGCTGTTATTGAGCAATTCAAAACAGTTGAGTCAGAGCATTTTATCGTTTCTGAGATTCAACCAGCAATTCTTGATTGGATCAAAACAACAGAATGGGGGAACGGTGACGTATTGTGGCCAACACGTTTTGCTCTATCGGGCCTTGCGCAATCACCGTCACCATTTGAACTTGCTGAAATTCTTGGCAGAGAAGAATCAGTCCGTCGATTAGAGCTGGCTGTACAAAAATTACAGAGGTAGCCACACCTCTGTTTACTAGCGAGAAAAATACCCTTGAGCGCGGGGGTATTTTTTGTTATACTAAGGAGCATATGAATATCGTAAATACACAAAAATACAAGAAAACAGTCTATAGAATACTCCTTGGTCTATGCGTTATCGGCGCTACACTTGGCGGAGCCCATCAAGTGCTAGCGACTCGTCTTGATAATGCTGTTTTCGATAATATCGTTAACCAAGAAATCAACAAAGATTCTTCCTTAACAACGTTGAATTCAGACATTGAACAAAAGGCAAAACAGGTGAGAGACATCGAAGAGAAGCTCAAAATCTATAAAGACAACTTAGAGAAAAAGCAACAAGAGAAATTTTCGCTCCAACAAGAAATTAGCACTATCGAAACCCGCATCGATAGCGCACAGGCAGATATTGGAAAGAACCAGACTGAGATTGATATTCTCGGGCTCGAACTCCAGGTCCTTGAGAAGCAAATTACTGTTGCTGAAAATGATATTGAACGTCAAAAAGCTATTTTAAAAGGCGTTATCAAAGAACTGTACCTACGCGACAAGCAAAGTCCGTTTGAAATTGCGATGCAAAGTACAAATTTGTCTGATTTCTACTCAGAAGCAGAGTACACCAGTCGAATTCAGAAAGAAATGCAGGAAACAGTCGATGCTGTACAAAAAAATAAAGATGATTTGAATCAGAAAAAAACCGAGCTTGCAGAAAAAAAATCAGGTGTCGCGAAAGAAACTGCTGATTTGCAAACAAAAAAAGATCAACTCGAAGGGGATCAGGCATACAAAGGCCAACTTCTTGATCAAACAAAGCAGTCTGAAGAAGAGTTTCAAAAGCTTGTGAGTCAAGCAAAATCAGACCAAGCGCAAATGGAGGGCCAAATTTCAGGCTTGCAAACACAAGCGCAGTCTAAAATCAGTAAGATTAAAGCGGAGATACAAGCACGTTTAAGTGACGGGGATAAAACAAACGACACTTTAACAACAGAAGAAGAGGCTATTACAGAAAGCAAAACTGGCTTTATTTGGCCGATTCCTTCACGAACAATTACATGCGGCTTTCATTGTGGTGGCTACCCATTCCAAAACTATATCGGGCCCCATTCAGGAATGGATATTGCGACACCAGTCGGCACGCCAATTAGAGCGGCTGCAGCGGGGTATGTTGCACGTGTTGTCTTTGATCCAGGCTCATCACGACTTGGCTGGATTATGATTGTTCATGGAGACGGCCTCGCTACCGTGTATATGCATGTTAGCGGTGTAAACGTCACTGCAGATCAATTCGTGGCTCAAGGGCAGGTTATTGGACGCTCCGGTGGTCTCGCTGGCACGCCTGGATCAGGATTATCAACTGGAGCTCATCTTCACTTTGAAGTCCGCTTAAATGGTATCCCAACAAACCCAGCAAGCTACTTGCCATAAAAGGTCTTTGGGGACAAGGCAAGTCACAATAATATAATACGCAGCAGGGGACGATAGACGTCCCTTTGTTGTATTCATGCATATCTCGGTCATCCAGAAGCATGGACTCAAGAGATGTGTAAGGAAGATAGCGGGGAAATAAAAAACTCTACATGATGCTCAAGAAAAAATATACGGCTGCAACACACACAACACCCGGTATTCATGAACAGACTTTTCGATTGCTCGAGTTGAAGGGAACACCGCAAATCGACCCTCTAGCGCGTTTGTATATGTGTCGCACAATATACCTTTTACGACTCTTTAATATCCAAAATAGAAAGGATACTGCATATATCCTTCCATTTACGTATTTTATTTTATGTAGACTCTATCCGCGATGCGCACATCTACTGTCTTTGTTGTTCCTGACTGCACCTTCCCTTGTTGTGTCACAATCCGTAGTTGCTCTACCTGTTGTTCCATGTCTCGCATCGTATCAAACTTCACCTCTATGACACCCTTGCCATCTTTTTGGATCAACACGTGAAGATCTGACGCTACTTGCACAAAGTCACACGCAACAACTTTATCAACCGTCGCCCATTCAAGTTTTTGCGGAACGGCAGTATTTGTCGCCACTGGCGCTTTTGTCTCCTGCTCTTCTTTTTTTACTTCTTCTAACGCCGCGAGACTTTCTTCAATGTCTAACTCGCCTTTTTTAAACTGCTCTTGAATAACACGTTTTTTTTCTTTAAATGCATCCGTGGTTGAATCAGTGATCGCATCGGCAAAAATTTGCTGCGCGACATATTCCTGTTCTTTGCAGGTCATGACTGGAAAAACGAATGATTCAACATTCCACCCATTTTCCACTAACAGATCTTTAACCGCCATTAAATCGCTGAGATAGTCAGGATGAATAATTTGCCAACCGATCCCCAGTTGGGCTCTATTTTTATCGAAAATTTGAGGTAATTTTGTATCAACCTCATTTTTATTTGTTGTTTCTGCGGTAACAACGCCCTTATGATCAATTGTATAATAATGATCAACTCCTCCAGCATCGCGTGTTGCCCAAATAACACTTGGAACACGCTCTGTAATTTGCACTTGTAACGTGTTTGGGTACTTTTTTGTGACCTGAATGTCTTCTGCAGCGAAATTATTTGCAAAACCAGATTTTAGTTGTCGGGTCACCGACGATTCCGAAATGGTCCAGTATCTATTTTTTGGGATTCCCAAGAATGAATCCTGCAGCAACGCGTTTGTTTTATCAATCACCTCTTGTTTTGGGATAAATTGAGTATCATTCACTGTAATATTTCGAAGTACAAATTGATCGCTTTGAAATACAATAATATACGCCCCTACTCCAAGAATTCCAAAAATACCAGCAAGAGCGAAGCCATCTTTTCGCATAAACGCATCAAACGCAATTCGAGCGTCTGTTTTTGTTTTTGGTGTCTGTGTTTTACGGAATTGATTTTTTTGTGCTGGTGTAACAAATTTTGTACTACGAGAAACAGCCCGCAAAGAGGCTTGTTGTTCCTTGAGTGACTGCATGCGAGCTGATTGTCGTCGCTTTTTGTATGCCTGTAATAATACCTTCATAGTACGTCCTTATAGTATAGAGATTTTTTAACAAAATTGCTATACTCACCTATATGGATTTTTTCACACCCTCTCAATCAACGCTTTTTTTGTTAGAGATTATTTTATGGACAACAGGCATTACAGCCGGCATCGGTAAGGTGTTATTTTGGACAGGAATCATTCGAATACACCACTACCGAATGAGTCGTTTTATTGATTTTCTCGGAACGAAACAAGGGATTGCACTACTTGCCCACCCTGTTGGAATTTCTGATGCAATACTCGCGCTCTGCCTGGTATTGCTTTTGCAATTTTACGACACAACACATCTTTTGTGGAATCAATTTTTATTCGCTTCTATTCTCCTCTATCTATCACACATTGCGTGGTACGTGCATGCGGTAAAGCCACAACATCGTTTCAGATTTCAGTCATTTGTTATCGGGGCTACTGCTATCGTACTTTCCTTGCTGGGCGCAACGCTTCTCTATACATACTTCCCATTACCGTCCGTGATTGATGTTGCTGTGTTTCAAGTAGCGATCCCGATATTTGGAGTCGCGACAACAGCCCTTATTTCTTGGATTACCGGTGTCTCAGAGCGACTGGTGAGCGCAAAAGCACGGGCGCGCATTGAGAGCATGCAACCGATTATTATTGCAATGAGTGGGACACACGGACGAAGCACAACTCGCACAGCTCTTGAGCACATACTTGCTTCTTCATACAATGTATTGTCGATACCTGCTCATGCAGACGAATCACTTGCTGAAACGATATTCAACCAATTGTCTGAAGAACACCAAATCGTACTCTATGAAATTGACCCAACATCACCAGAAGATGTTGTGATGAGCCTCGCAGTTGCGCCACCTATTGTACTCGTGATTCCAGCAATTGAAGAGTCGTATATCCACGTACCGTTTATTGACCAAACACAGTTTTCAAAAAGCTACGTACAGATGATTGAGGCTTTGCCAAATAACGGGCTTGTCGTACTGAATGCTGATGATGCAAAAACAGCAATCCTTGCGGAACATAGTGCCGCACGTGTAAAGTATTTTTCACTTCAGTCAGTTGCGCACGCCTATCTCCGAAGTGTTTCGCTGCAATCGGAATTCATTGATTGTGAAATTTCTGTTGGGTCACAAAAAAGAACCCTACATATTCCTGCAATTGGCACTGAACCAATCGCCGCGCTGCTTGCTAGTAGCATTGTCGCTGAACATCTTGGCATCGCCATAGAAGCGGTTGCGCATGCGGTCGAAGGATCAAGCGCACCACACGGCACGACGACTGTGTCATACGGCGTCAATCACGCATTCATTATGAACGCAACAGCTCTTTCTAGTTATTCAGAAATTCGATCAGCATTCGATTATGCAAGCATTCACACAACAAAAGAAAAGGTGCTTCTTATCGACACACGCCAGCAAGCACTTTGGCGCCTAACACTCCCCTTTTGTGTTGATATTATTAACCAATACATGTTTATTGGATCCGAAGGAAAAACTGTTCGTGATATCTGTATAAAAGAATATAACATTCAACCAGAACGCATGCACCTTCTTTCAAATAGCCGTAAGGCAGCTGACGCATTACGAACATCCATGACCCCACAGCACCTCGTTATTGCACTTGGTCCCCTGCCTTCAAGAGTTCAAGAAGTGCTGCAAACACCGTAAGTAGACGTCTGTTATGCGCTAATAACCGTCATGCCAAATGTATACGGATGCAACGCGCTTGGGATGCGGATAGAACCATCTGCTTGCTGACCATTTTCAAGAATTGCGATTGGCAAACGCGATAACGCAACAGCTGTGCCATTCAGTGTGTGCGTTAACTCTTTTGTTCCGTTCGCTGTTTTATAAAACATATTCAAACGACGGGACTGGTAATCTGTACAATTTGATGCAGATGTCACTTCACCAAAATCATTTTTAAATGGCATCCAAGCCTCGATGTCATACTTTCGATACGCACTCGCACCGAGATCCGCATCACAAATATCAACGAGACGATACGGCAATTCCAGTGACTGCATAATGTCTTCTTCGAGCGCACGAATGGCTTCATGCTCTGCTGCAGAATCTTCTGGTTTACAGACAACAAATAATTCTACTTTTGCGAATTGATGCACGCGATACAGCCCTCGAGACTCCTTCCCGTACGCTCCATCTTCTGTTCGAAAACAATGTGACAATGCAACAATACGCTGCGGTGTATCAAGCTCTCCCGCTTCAAACACACGTTTTTTAAAGTACCCCGCAACAGGAATTTCCGCAGTTGCCACCAGCCCAAGATCAGTGCCTTCAAGGCTGTAAATTTGCGTTTCATTACCACGCGGGTTATAACCAGTGCCTTGCAAGATTTCATGTTTTGCAACATCCGGTGTGATCATTGGAGTAAAGCCGGCGGCAATTGCTTTTTGCATTGCGAATTGAATCAAGGCTGTTTCTAAAATAGCCAATCCACCTTTTTTATAATAAAACCCTCGTCCAGCAACTTCAGCCCCTCGTTCAAAGTCGAGAATATCTAAATCAGCCCCAAGAACAACATGATCTTTTGGTTCAAAATCAAATGTTGTCGGTTCTAAAAACCGTGACAATTCAACACTATCTGCCTCTTCCATTCCATGTGGAACATCCGGGTGCGTCATATTTGGCACCTGCAAATAGAGTTCCTGGAACGCACTATGCGCCGCTTCAGCTGCTGACTCTAACTGCGCAAGCTCTTCTTTTAATTGCTTCCCTTCTTCAACCAGTGACTGATCAGCCCCTTTTGACGCTTTTAATTGCTCTGCAATGCTGTTGCGACGACGACGCAAATCATCGACCGCTCCAATTGCTGCTCGGCGCTGATCATCAAGTTCGAGCAATTCAGTGATACGAATGTCCATGCGACGACGTTCGCAGTTTTTCTGCACTTCTTTAGGGTGTTGGCGAATATATTCAATATCAATCATAAATACTCTATTTGAAAATTAAAGCTGTTGCATCGCACGAATTGTTAACTCCAATACATCATCAACAGATGTTTCCGGAAGCCATTCTGGAATTTTTTGAATCCACTCACGATCAACTCCGCGGGCAAATGATTTGTCTTTCAATTTTTTCTTGACGCTTTTCAGCTCAAGTTGCGCAATGTCTTTATCTGGACGAACTGCAACACAGGCTGCAATAAGGCCTGTGACCTGCTCACACGAACGCAGTGCTTTTGCAAGCAGTGTGTGAGGGTCCCCACTGTTATTATGCGGATTATGCAATTCAACAGCTCGGACAATCACAGGGTCAATACCCTTCGCCGTTAACCACTGTGCACCAAGAATGGCATGCTCTGTGTGAATAGAGTCAGGGTGGCAACTTTCATAATCAATATCATGTAACACACCTGCGACATACCACGCTTCTGGATTCTTCGCGCCAAACCGCTCTGCAAGCGCTGCCATTTGCTCTCCAACGGCACGATTATGATAACGAAGCGCGTCACTTTGAATTTTTTCTTCCATCCACGCATCAGCTTCTGCGCGTGTAATTCCTGGGTCGCACTCTTCAAGACTTGCATCACCTGCAACTTCTTCAGCAGAAATCGTGACTTCTTCTGTTGTCGCTGGCTCTGCGGTGCCATGTTTTGGCCGATACAGTGGAAACAATACAGCATCACGAATGGACATGTCCATTAAAAATGAAAACAACCGTTCAGAAAAACCGAAGCCGAATGTCGGTGGCATTCCGTGCTCTAGTGCTTCAACAAATTCCTCATCGTTCATCTGCGCCTCTCCATCACCTTGCGCCCGTAATTCCGCTTGATGCTCGAAACGCTCACGTTGATCAATTGGATCATTTAACTCTGAATAGCCATTTCCAACTTCACTGCCGGCAATAATCACCTGGAAACGCTCAACAACTTCTGGGTTATCTGAGTGTCGTTTTGCAAGCGGTGAAACAGAAACAGGATGATTAATCAGCAATGCTGGGCCGGCAATTTTTTTACGACACTGTTTCCACAGAGAGTCGATTAAGCGTCCTTTTCCTGATCCAGCTTCAACCAGGATATCATGCCGCGCACAAACAGCTCGCAATTCTTCCTCTGTCGCTGTTAATACATTCACGCCAAATTGTTGTTCAACGGCCGTTGCGTAATCAATAATTTCCCATTCTTTTTCAAAGTCAATATCAAAACCACGAATATGACATTGCAATGTACCGAGGGTCTCTTTAATAATATGTCGATACATACGTTTCACAAAGTCCATGCCTTTTGTGTAATCTGCGTATGCCCAATAACACTCCATTTGAGAGTAGTCTTGCAGATGTTCCGGACTCATGCCTTCATTACGAAATTGTCGTCCGATTTCAAATGTTTTTTCAAAACCTGCAACCATTAATCGCTTTTGCCATAACTCACCCATGGAGATACGCAGATACACATCAATATCAAGAGCATTGTGATGTGTCATAAATGGTGTCGCGTCTGCTCCGCCAGTGGTATTTTCTAATACCGGAGTTTCTACTTCCAAAAATCCATCATTCAATAAAAATTGACGCGTCGCATTCCAAAATCGCGCTTTCGCAATAAAGACATCACGCAACTCTGGTCGCAGTAACAAATCAATATATCGCTTGCGAAGCTTTGTTTCATCGTCTTGAATTCCATGCCATTTGTCTGGCAGTGGTTGCAGTGCTTTTGTTAATATCCGTAATTCAGACACAAGCAATGACTGCTCCCCTTTTTTCGTAATAAATGCAACGCCTGTACATTCAATAATATCACCTGCGCCAATCGTATGTGTCGCCCAATCAAATAGCACCTCACCTGTCTGTTCGCTACTTACAACAATTTGGACATCACCACTTGCGTCACGTAATCGTAAAAAAATCAACTTTCCGTGTTCTCGTTTGAGCAAAACGCGGCCAGCCAAGATACGAGCTTCTTGTGAGTCATGGAGCTCCTTAAAGCGATTAAAAAAATCACCGACAATAGTATTGCGATTGCTATCCGCTGGGTATGGATTTACACCATTTGCGCGCAAATTATTTGCGACTTCTAATCGTACGTCAAATTCTGTTTTGTGTTCACTCATACGTGTGTAAAAAAAATATACTGCGCTCTTCACGCAGTATATCAGACAAAATGTCTTAATTCAAGCGCTTTACGCAACTGTTTTAATTGTGTAGGTCATCTCGCCGCCAGGTGTTTTTACCAATGAGGTATCACCAACATTCTTTCCAATCAATGCATCACCAAGTGGGGATTCATTTGAAATGCGTTGTTCACTTGGGTTTGCTTCAGATGATCCAACAATTGTCACCGTGAATTCACCAGTTTCTTTTGAAGAAATAGTCACTGTTGAGCCGATTTGAACTGTTGAGTTATTTTTCTTATGGTGAATAACTTCTGTGTTTTTTAAAATTTGCTCCAATTCAGCGATACGAGATTCAGCAAAACCTTGCTCATCCTTGGCTTCATGGTACTCAGCATTTTCTGACAAGTCGCCTAATTCTTTTGCTTCCGCAATACGGTTTGCGATTTCACGTCGTTTATTGACCTTCAAATCTTCTAATTCTTCTTGAATTTTTTCAAGTCCTTCAGGGGTAACGTAGTTCTTTTTTTCTTCCATAAAATTTCATTAATATCACAATTTTCTTTGTGTATTCAAAGAGTATACGCGAATCAGAAAGGACTGTCAATGCATCAATCATTGACTAATATTGGCAAAATTGCTTGGATTTTTAAAGTATTCCGCCAACACTTCCCGTGCAATTGGAACCGCTGTATCGTTTGACCCAGCTCCTTCTTCGACCATGACAGTAATCGCAATCGTCGGCTTGTCATATGGTGCAAAGGCTGTAAACCAGGCATGCGTTTTATCTTTTTTTCCAAATTGCGCTGTTCCGGTTTTGCCGGCTGATGGCACTGGAACTGCTGTATTTAATGAGCGCGCTGAACCAGCCGTCACAGTTTGACGCATACCCTCGCGCACAACTGCAATACTCTCAGGACTGACCACTTGCTGGTTTTTCACAATCGGCGTTGTCACAGTTTCAGCATTTGTTTGTGAGTCAACTGTTGCATGCACCAAGTGTGGCTGGTAATACGTTCCGCCATTTGCGATAATACTCGTGTACACCGCAACTTGCAGAGGGGTTACTAAAATATCACCTTGTCCAATTGCCAGATGGTATGTGTCACCGATATACCATGGCTCATTTTTCTTCTCCTCTTTCCAGCTTTTTGACGGCAAGAAACCATCCGCTTCTCCAGACAGGTCAATTCCTGTTTGAGCCGCAAGACCAAAGCGCCTTGCATACGACACGATTCGTTCAACACCAAGACCTGCACTCGTTTGGTTATCACCGCCGCCGGCAAGGTAAAAAAATGTATTCACCGATTCTGCAAGCGCTTTGCGCACATTTGTTGCTCCGTGTCCCCCGGCTTTCCAGTCAGGGAAAAAATATTTATCAATTTTTAAACCACCTGTACTTGAAACTGTTGTGTCAGGTGTTATCACTTTTTCCTCAAGAGCCGCTGCCGCAACAACCATTTTAAATGTTGAACCAGAAGGATATTCCCCTGACACCGGTCGATTAAACAACGGCTTCTTCTCGTCTTTTAATAATGCTGTATACGCATCTTGATTAATGCCGCCAGAAAATGCATTGTTATCAAATGATGGGTATGAGACTAACGCTAAAACCTCCCCATTTTGTGGGTTGATTGCCACCGCACTTGCACCAGGAATTCCCCTACTATCAACAACGTGCTGCAGCTTTTCATAAATCAATTTTTGCAAATTTCCATCAATTGAGAGCACAACATTTTTCCCTGAAACCGGCGCTTGCTCATTCAGGACCCGTTGTGCGCGACCGCGTCGATTCACTTCAACACGACGAACACCGTCAACGCCACGCAAATCAGCTTCATGTGTCTTTTCAATGCCAGACTTACCAAGCTCGTCATTTAAGCGATACCCACTACTACGCTTTGCCGCATATTCTTCGGCATTCATTTTTGAAATGTAGCCTAAAATATGCGAGTACCACACACCTGCAGGATATTCTCGATGAAAACTCGCTTCAACTCGCAATCCTGGAACATCTTTCGCAACAATAATCAGCTTCATTGCATCATCATACGACAACCCATCCTTCAGTAAGGCTGCTTGAGCTGTTGTGTTTGATTCTTTCGCAACCGATGCTACTTCTTCCGTTGATTTCCCAGTGAGACCTGCAATACGCGCAAGAACAGCATCGTGTTGATCGTCTCGAGGAATTTCTTTTTCTGTCAAAGTCACGATAAATTGTGGATTGTTCTTTGCGAGCACTTGCCCTGCCCGATCAAAAACAATACCACGAGGTGCTTTTTGTACGATTTCTTGCACGCGGTTCCCTTCAGCGAGATCTCTGTAATTATTTTCTGCGATGAGCTGTAGCCAAAATGCACGTCCAATTAATGTGCTCAGCACCAAAAGCGCAACCACGAGCACCGTTGTTAATGACGCACGATCCTTTGGTTGCAATAATGTTTGCCCAGGATTTGCACCGCGCACCTCTTCAGAGGAAACCGAAAACTCATCAATGGCATCAAATTTTTTGCCTCGCGCTACTCGACGAAATAAACGTCGTTGTTTTTTGTTGTATAACTCAAATGGATTATCTGCCATACGCGTCATAGACATTCACCCTGCGACTTAAAAAGAAAATGACAGGTGTTAATACCAAAAACACCAAACCATTCACAACGCTGTTTGCGAGCAAGGCATGCATATCATCAACTGATAGCAGTGCCCGCCCTGGGAACAAGACAATATGAGAAATAAGCATCTGAGAGAGTAACATCGTGCCTCCTGCGGCAAATACATTGATCCCAAATGCCAATCCAGCGCGTGTCTTAAATAAAAATTCACTGAAAAATAAAAAGACCAAAACACCAAGGCCATACGACACCGCAAGCGGCACCGGTGACAGATCGTTCATGTACGTTAAAAAAGACACTCCTACCGCGTAATACCACAATGCTGGCTTCCATTCCTTTAAGAAAAATAATGTCAGGATTGTCATAAATAGTAGATGAATCCTAATCGCTTGCCCAAACAAAAACCAAGCACTCAAAGAAGTTGCACAAAGTAGTAATAATAAAAAACCGATTGTATACCCGAAGATAAAGAATAATTTTTTAGGCATATCTTATTGCAATACAATAGTTACAAGCGAGGCTTTCTCACCATCAGCCAAAGGGCGCACGGCAGCTCTTTGGAATAACGCTGTTTTCGCCCCCTCAACTGCTTCAATCGTCCCAATTGGCAACCCCGCTGGAATCAGTGCATCTTGCCCAGATGTTGCAACAATTTCACCAACTTGCACAACGTCAAACTGCGGGATGTAATCTAAAAATAACGCCACATTAAAATCACCAGATACGATTCCTGGGCTTCGTTTTTCATTTTGAATCACTGCACTGACTTTCGATTCAGGGCCTGTAATTAAACGAATAAAACTTGAATCACCGTCAACTTGAGAAATCACACCAAGCAACGCCCCGTTATCGGCAATCACCGGCTCGCCAACCGTGACGCCATGCTTCGCTCCTCGATTCACTGTTATCGTTGATAAACCATCAGACAGCGACCGGCCTGTCACCTGTGCTGGAATACCTTGCATGTTTCTTTCTGTTAAAAAACTTAACTGCGCGGACGCTTGTTGTGTTTCTTGTAACAGCGCTCTTGATTCAGCCAGCGCTACTGTTGTTGTATTGTATTGATCTGAAAGTGTACGATATTTTGCCAATAAATCTTCCTTCGAAAGATTTTCAACAGCCGCGTCTGTTGTTGAGCTGCGATGCGTCAATCGATATAAACGAGACTGAACAGGAGAAAGCACATTGGAGACAACTCCCGTGACAGCATCTGTAAGATGCAATAACTGTAAAATAATAATCAACAACGCAATGCTGCCAATAAAAAAAAGTGAGGTGGAAAATGATGGCAAGCGTTTGCGTACCATAGTGGTTTAATCAAATTCAGATGGTGAGGCAACAAAAAAGTCTTTTGCTGCATCAATATCTTCAAGAATAATACCTGTACCACGAACAACTGCTGTTAGCGGATCCTCAACGAGATGAACTGGGATTTGAATGTCATTTGCAATCCGTTTATCAAGGCCGCGCAATAAAGCAGTCCCTCCTGATAATAAAATACCGCGGCTATAAATATCAGCAACTAGCTCAGGCGGTGTGCTCTCTAAGACCATTTTAATGTTGTCGATAATTAAATGGATTGAACGAGAAATCGCCTCACGGATATGGTTACTGTTAATAGTAATTTCTTTTGGCAGCCCTGAAATAACATCTCGACCACGGACTGTCATTTCTAGTAAGTCATCATTTTTATACGCTGAGCCAATTTGAATCTTTGCCTCTTCTGCTGTTGCCTCTCCTAATAAAATATTAAAATGGTCACGAACATAGTTCACGATATTTTTATTCAACTCTCCTCCAGCTAGTCGCATTGCACGCCACGACACAATACCGCCGAGAGAAATAACCGCAATCGATGTTGTGCCTGAACCACAGTCAACGATTAATTGACCAGCCGAATCTTCAATTGGCAAGCGACTGCCGATTGCTGCAGCCATCGGCTCTGGGATAAGAAACACCTGACGCGCTCCTGCGTGCAACACAGCATCTTCAACCGCCTTCCGTTCTACTTCTGTAATATCAAGCGGGATCGCAATCACAACGCGTGGTTTCGCAACAATTGATAATGTCTCACGATGTACCGTATCAATGAAATACTTCAACATTTTTTCAGCGATTTCAAAATCTGAGATCACACCATCAACCAACGGATTTGTCGCGATAATGTGTGGCGGTGTTTTTCCAATCATCTGTTTTGCGGAATGACCAACAGCAATAATCGCGTCTGTTTTCATGTTTACAGCAACAACAGATGGCTCATTAATCACAATACCCTTCTCTTTTAAAAATAACAGCGTATTGGATGTGCCAATATCAATGCCGATATCACGGGTAAATTGACCAAAAAATCGTTCAAACATAGTCAACGTACTATAGCCCATTATAGGCCCCTGGTCAAACAGGTACCTGAACACATTTTGTGTTCATTACTGAATGATTTTCACAATATCTTGATATGTGACCGCAATTACAAGCATGAGCAAAAAGAGGAATCCAATACTGTGCACCAAGGTCTCAGTTTTTTCGTTAATCGGCTTTTTTCGAATTGCGGTTAACACTGCCATAGTGATTCGGCCACCATCTAATGCTGGAATTGGCAAAAAGTTAAAGACCGCTAAATTGACGGAGAGGATAGCCATAAATTGAACAAGGCTTGAAATTCCAAGGTCAGCGGCTCCGCGGGTAATTTTTGCAATGCCGATAGGACCAGCGAGATCTTGCGCTGCCGAACCTGTGTCAGAAAAAAGACGCACAAACAACAGTCCAAAGCCTTGAAAAATTCCAACGGTACTCAATGCAGTTTCCTTCACTCCTTGGACAATCGCAAGATGTGGTGGATATTGCACTGTCTCAACGGCCGCAAGACCAATCCCCATTCCAATATATCGCTCGCCAGAATCAGTCACAATCTCAGCTGGACTCAGGGTAATATCTTTTGTTGTTTTTCCAGACAAGACACTTAAAACAACTGGTGTTCCGAGGTCTTTTTCAGAAAACCCTTGAAGATCTTTCACTGCTGAAATTTTTGTACCATTTTTTGCTGTAATTTGATCTGCAGTTGTAATACCAGCCTTTTCCGCAGGACTTCCTGATCGAACTTGTGTCACAATAATTTCAGGATCAGCACTTGTCATGGTATTTTGTGAAATCTGTGTTTTTACACCCAAAGAAAATGCAATAGAAAACAAAATCGCCGCGAGAAAAAAATTCATCCCAATACCGGCAAACAAAATACCAAGTTTTTTCCAAAATGGTTGAACCGCAAAACTATCGTTATCATGGAAACGATGCTTGTTTGTTTCATGCTTTGTTTCATCAACCTCTTCAATCTCCTCGCCTGCGATCCCTTTAATTCGAACAAACCCACCAAGCGGAACCGCATTTAAGGAATACAGTGTATCTCCAAATTTCACGCCAAACAAACGTGGCGGGAAACCAAAACCAAACTCATCAACGCGCACACCAGACCACTTTGCAGCGATAAAATGACCAAACTCGTGAATACAGACTAAAATGCCGAGAACAGCGATAAATAACACTGCTGTGATTAAAAAATCTATCATACAAACACTAATCGATTATACTGTCATTAATTCTTTTGTCTTCGCTACTGCGTGATCCTCGATTGAGGCATTGGCCGCATCAACTTCCGCTTGCACTTCTTTTTCAATTCGGAAATATTCATCTTCTGATATCTCGCCCGCTTTTTCTTGTGTTTTTGCTGCCTTTAATAAGTCTTCTCGTACTTTTCGTACCTGAATGCGTGACTGCTCTACCATTGATCCCATCAGCTTCACAAGATCACGACGACGCTCTTCTGTGAGCTGTGGCAACGCAATACGAATAATCGTCCCATCAACAACTGGATTCACCTGGAGCTTTTGATCTGCGGCAATTGCAACTTCAATCGGTTTCAGTAGGGTTTGGTCCCATGGTTGTACCACAAGTTGCTGTGGCTCTGGTGCGGAGATGCTCGCAACCTCAAGAAGCTTCATTGTTGAACCATACGCTTGCACTGGAATATTTTCTACCATTGAAGGGTTCGCGCGATTCGTTCGCAATCCTCGGAGCTCTTCTTCAAGATGAGTAATAACTTTTACAAATTGTTCTTTATACATAAACGAAAATTAAATTATTCTGTTGGAACGACTTGGAAAAACGTTCGCTTTGGTTTTGGCGGATTTTCCAACACCGCAAACATCACGTTACTTTCTGTGTCTTCTTCTGTGAGATATTCAGGCACCAATGCATTAATAATCCCATTCACTGGAAAATTATCAATCGTCTTCCAGGTTTGACCATTATCAGGAGATTTATGAATTTCGTTATTTAATGAAAAGTACAGTAAGCCCGGAGCTCCTGGAACAGTCGCAAGAGCCCGAATACTTTTATTTTCACTCGCTCCTTTTGAAATCAATGTCTGAATAAACTTCCACGAGAACCCGCGATCACGTGACTCAAAAATTCCTTCCGCTGTCACAGCAAGCAAGCGCTCTGAATCATTGGCGTCAAAAAAGAGACTTTCTACTTGATGAAAATTCGGATTTGCCGATAAAAAGGCATCCCATGTTTGCTGAGCCAAAATCAACGCTTTGTCTGTTTCCCCATCTTTTAATTGACGTTGAAATAAATCCTTCCAAGACTCTCCTCCGTTATCAGAATAATGGATACTTGTTTCAAACTCGGTCACATACAAGACGCGACTATCTGTTGGAGACATCAATAAATCTGTGATCGGCCCTTCAAAATCACCCGTCACCGTCCAATTAATACCTTCATCTGCGGACACCAAGACAATCCCTTGTGTTGTTCCGATAATTAAACGCTGTGGGTTAAACCAGTCAATTGCAATACGTGTCGGCTCCCCCCCTTCTGGATCTGTGTAAATTGATTCCCAGGTCGCTCCCGCATCCCCAGACTTTAACACACTCGTACCATAGGTCATGTATAAAATTTCTGAGTTCAAAGGATGAACTTGAAGATCACGAACCAAGCCTGTGGAAATACCTGTTTGTAACCACTGCTCTCCGCGATTAAATGTTTTATAGACACCATTTTCTGAAGTCGTCATGTACATCACATCACGATTCTTCGGATCAACTCTGAGCTTCAATCCATTAATAGGCGCTAGAGTTGTTGTTGCTTTTGCATCTTGAGAAACAAAAATTTTTGGAATCCAGGTTTCTGCCAAATCGTCAGAATAGTACACACCGCCAGCATCGGTCGACGTCTTACCTCCGCAACTTTGGCCAGTAAATACCAACACCCCAACGAGTAACAATGAAACGCTCAAACGTGAAATTTTCATAAGAATAATAATGAATCAAGAGTGATTTGAATAGATACAGTATGACATAATTGTTGTATGTTCTCAATAACAGCGCCTTGTTTTTGGAGCTTAGTGAGGCGGTCTGCATCAACTGCTGTCTCTAGCACTGCCGTGTATGCAGCAATCAGTGCAGTAAGGTGAGCATCGAGTCTCTCACGTTCTGTTTTTCCACCCTTTGTTTTTTTTGAAAACTGTTTCTCCAGCATCGCAAATCGCTGCTCATACGAACTGCCTAAAAACGCTGTCCAGAACAAACGATCCTCTGCAGCAACCTCTTGTTTTGCTGATGTGTCTGCAAGAGAGATACAACGAGACTGAATAGTCGGCAATAGATCAGTTTTTTGTTTTACACCAAAGATACAACGACTCGGTAATTGCAACTCTTCGATCATTTTTAATAGCGCGTTTGAGACGGGCAGCGAAAGACTGCTTGCAAGCGGAAATACAACAACATGCCCTCCTTCAGCGTCTCCTGTTGCGTATGCCAGGTGGCGTTGCGCTAAAGCAACATGCTCCATTCGAATGACGCCATCTTCTGGCGCAATCACTAAAATACGAGAGCTTGCAAGAAACTGATCAACCGGCACGTGTGTTAAGACGCTTGTTAACGCAAGAGTTGAAGCAACAGATTGTTCCGATTCAAAAATAATTGCAGCGGCTTGGGCTCGATCAAAAAAATGCGCGACAGCAGCACTTCCTTCATTCGCCATTGCATAATCGCGATCAGAAACAACGCCAACAATCATACAGACACCGATTTAATAATATCCCATGTTTCATTCGCAGTTTTTTGCCATGAAAATGATTCTGCTTGCTTGTGTCCAGCTGCAATTTTTTCTTGTGATTTTTCAGGATGTGACAACTCACGCTCAATAGCCTCTGCAATAGCGTCTGTTGATTTTGGGTTAAAAAACACAGCAGCATCCCCTGCAACTTCTCGCAAACTCGGGATGTCAGAACAAATCACTGGCACATCATAACGCATTGCCTCAAGCACAGGCATACCAAAGCCTTCGTATAAAGATGGAAAGACAAATGCGCGCGCTGCTTGCAATAAGGCAACAATTTCATTATCAGAAACATAATCAGTAAAAATAACACTTTTCTCTAACCCACGGTCTTTGACAAACTGCCGTAGCGCTTCTGCGCCAAAGCCAAAACCACCCGCAAATACCAAAACAACGTCATCTCCTGGGTGAGTGTTTTTGTATTGCGCAAATGCCTCGACAACTCGATGAGAATTTTTCTTTTCTTCGACACGGCTAATTGTTAGCAGAATGGTTTTTCCTTGCAATGCAAAACGCTCAAGAATACGCGTATCTGCTTCCCCGCCCCGAACATGCAGTCCGTTATAAATACGTGTTAAATGCGAAACAATCTCTGGCGCAATGTTTGCAATCGCATTATATGAAAAATTAGATATTGTAATAATATGCGCCGCTTTTTTAATGGCCAGACGAAATGACCAATTATGATATGATAATTCACTTTGCGAATAGAGCTCAGGCGCCTCAATAAAACCAACATCATGAATAACAGTCACGGTTTTTTTTGGCGAAACAATTGGAATTGTGTGAGCAGGAACATACAACACATCTGGGCGGTGCAGAATCATTTCAATCGATAAGCGTAGTTGTGTCCAAAATTTCCCAGGCTTCCATCCCAAAACACGATTTTCCCAATTCGCCGGTAATGGCAATAAATCACTTTTGAGCGGCTCTTTAGAATACAAGCGCACTGTATGCTCTGCCGGAATAATTTTTTTTAACTCTTGAATAACAAAATAACTGTACCACTCTGTTCCGGTTCGGTGATCTGTGTTCGCGCGTGATGCGTCAATTCCAATAATCATACTACCGATTTTCCATGATCGATCGTTTGTATGAATCCAAATTTTCTAATGCGATACCTGTCCCTCGAACGACATTCAATAAAGATTCTTCAGCAACATAGGTCGGGACATCAGTTGCCCGAGCGAGTAACTCATCGAGATTTCGCAACTGACCAGAGCCACCGGAAAGCACCATTCCTTTTTCAATCACATCCGCAGCAAGTTCTGGAGGTGTTTCTTGTAATACTGATTTCACTGCATCAATTAAATCATGCAACTCTGTTTGAATTGCCTCTGTAATGTCATCAGACGTGACTGTAATCGTTCTTGGAAGACCCGTAATCATATCGCGACCACGCACTTCCATTGTAAGGGGGTGCGCAAGCGGCAACGCAGAACCAATCGTAATTTTCAATTCTTCTGCTGTTCGCTCACCAATTGCAAGATTGTGTTTACGACGAACGTATTCCATAATCGCTGCATCAAATTTTGTTCCGCCAATACGCACAGAAGTGTTCGCAACAATTCCGCCGAGTGAGATAACTGCGATTTCAGAAGTTCCTCCGCCGATTTCAATAATCATATGACCACTTGGAGAGCCAATTGGAATACCAGCCCCAATCGCAGATGCAATCGGCTGCTTAATGATATACGCCGCCTTCGCTCCAGCCTGGAGCGTTGCATCAATCACCGCACGACGTTCTGTTGATGTAATCCCTGCAGGCACCGCAATCATGACCTCTGGCGCGAATAAACGCACACCACCTAATGCCTTATTAATAAAATAACGCAACATACTTTCTGTTGTTCGATAATCTGCGATTACGCCGTCCTTTAATGGTTTTTGTGCGACAATCGTGTCAGGTGTTCGACCGAGCATTTGCTTGGCCTCGTTTCCAACAGCGAGCACTTTACGATCTTTCAATGAAATAGCAACAACAGAAGGCTCATTCACAACAATGCCCTTTTTTGGAACAAATACGAGTGTATTGGCTGTTCCTAAATCAATTGCAATCTTCTTTGAAAACACTGGATTTACTTGATATGGATAAGTCTGTCAACTAAGAGATTTCCGGTTGCAGAAGCTGTATTATCCTCAATTTTTGTGTCCATGTCAATAGCATCAATAGATTCGACATTTTTGCCGATATCGAACGAAACAGTCAGTGGATTTTTACGTGTTCCGGCTTGTTTTTGGACGAGTAATTGATATTCATTCCGTTTAATATCTTGGACAACGGAATCTGGCAATTTATATTTTACCCGCAGCGTTCCAACCTTATCTTTTGCCTCAACAGAGAAAAATCCTTCAACAACAGTGTACTCTGTTTGCGTTCCATCTACTTGTTCGATGGTTTGTGTGCTGATATCCGCTGAAGTATCTTTGCCTCCAAAATAATGATCGTTTGTTAGGAATCCTGAATTTTCTAAGACCTGCGCTCCAGCCGGCAAATAAAATCGAGTGTGTGTGCGATATCGATTTGCAATGAAAAAGTTATCTGGTTTTCCGTTAAAGGTGTATTGCATTTCAGCGGTCCCAATATAGTCGTTCCCTTCTTTTGAAACAGTGTATTTCAACTGCTTGTCCATCACCTTGTCAGTCTTTAACGCTGCGAGATTTGCATCGATCACACTCAAGTAATCAGAATCATACTCCTTCATTTCCCCTGCCCAATTTTCCTCGACAATCAAACGCTGTGTCGCTGGATCGTCAACATAGAGCAAGACCTGCTTTTGATCAACGTTGTCGCGGAACACTTTCCATACATCTGGGAATTTTGATTGTGGCAATGCAAACACTTTATCGATTAACGAGCTCGCGAGTACGCCAATGATTTCTTTACGAGTCGCATCTGTCTTTCCTTCCCCTTCGTAATTAAATTCAGTTTTAAACTGCAGTTGATCTGTTAAGTTATCTTTATTGAATTGAGCGCCGTCAACAGTGATTGGACCTGTCAAAGAAAGCAATGACGCGATAAAATCAGGAGTTACCGCAATCACACCATCAAAGTCTTGTTGATTTGGGGTTGGTAAATATTGCGCTTCTTCGTTATATCGCTCTTGGGCTTTTTTCGCAGTTGCTGGAAAATGCGGATCCCAGTTAATATTACGCATTAAATCATTTTGTGTTGTTGTCCAATGCGCAATTGGGCCAGGAGACGGCGCTGTTACTGCCTCACGTGCTGGATTATCCAAATTATAAATATTGTCTGTGAAAAAATCTGAAATTTCACCATTCTTTAATTTCAAAATTCCGTATGTTCCAATAAAGCCACCTGTCGGACGCAGCTCGTTATTGTTTTGTAATAAAAAGAGATAGGTCTTTTCTTCCGGATACCCAGCAATTGCCGGCAATGATTGTGCAAGCGGAATCGCTTGTGTGACAACACTTTCAAGCAATGGCAACTGTTCTTTCACAGGAGCAACTGCTGTTGCAATTGGCGCAAGCAATCCTTTATCTGGAATCGATTCAATCGCCAATACCGCAATTTGAATATCTGACCGAACAGCTTGCAAGTCAACATTTGACTCTGATAATACTTGCAAAATATTTCCCTTATCTTCGCTACTCAAGTCTGACAAAGAAGTGTCAGATCCTTTTTTTGCGAGCACGGCGGTTACCTCTCCACCAAGAACACTCACTTTTGACAGACCTGATGATAAATTCGTTGCCGCAATCAACATTTGATCAGCTGCTTCAATTTGTGGACTGACGCCTGGAATATATTTATAGACCTGGAATCGTTGCAGTTTATCGTGTGCAACAGAAAAATGTTCATGCGCTTCATTTAAATCTTTTTCTGCCTTTTCAAAATCTTGATCTTGCAATGCCACTTGTGCATATTCTAAACTCGCTTTCCCTTCTAACGCTTCCGTTGCAACACGTTGCGCCGAACGAACGTTGACCAACCCCCACAACACCAATAGAAAAACCAGAAAAAAGAAAAACGCAACAGCAAGGACGAGTATTTTTTTTGGCCAACTCAGCCGCGCCCAAAAGTGTTTTGTTCGTTTTGTGTATGAATCGAGAATATTTGTCATATTACCTATTAACGTTTCTTTTTTGTAAATACACCCACCAGTCCATCATGTGGCGACGTGTGAGATATGAGACTGCTTGAAATACAGAAAATCGTCTCGCTGCTGATTGTCGTTGATGATAATGAATGATCTGTTTTGTGTCGTGAAAGTATACCACATCAAATCCTGCCTGTCGCACACGATCACAGAGTTCATAATCAGCAAAATAAAGGAAAAAATCTTCTGAAAAACCTCCGATAGAATGGATCACCTCAGACCGCATCAGCATACATGCACCTAACACCCAATCAACAGCGCGTGTTTCATCGTGATTAAAATCAGTCATTAAATGACGATTGATGTCACGCTTTGCCCACGGTAAACTCCCCAAAAAGGTTCGTCGATAAATTGGCGTCAGCAATGAATACTGTCGATAACAAGAATACTGCACAGACCCATCTGGATTGACGAGTTTTGGTCCGAGAATTGCCGTCTTCTCATGTGACTCCATATACGCAACCATTACCGCGATATCATCGCTACTTTTTATCATGATGTCAGGATTCACAATCAACAAATACTTCCCTTGCGCTTGCTTGATTCCAATATTGTTTCCAACAGCATGGCCAGAATTTTCCGTATTCGCAATAACCTTCACTTGATCATACGCAGCAATCGCTTCAAGTGATGTGTCGCCAGAATTATTATCAACGACAATAATTTCATATTCAAACGGCAAATTCAGCTGCGTGAGATAGTCGCAACAAATACGTAAATGGTGAGGCGTGCGATAATTCAGCACAATAAAAGAAAGCATCATACCCAGCGATTATACGCGAAATAGCCGAGTTATTCAACTACTGGACGCTTCACAAACGAAAGCAAGGATAGCAGTAGAATGCCGTACCCAAAACCGAGCGGGTGGTTCAAATATGGAGTAAATACGTGCACTGCTGCTACAGCCACAAACCCAACCGCCACTGCCTGCAAGACGATGTCGTTATTGCGATATTGCCAAATATCACGCGCAATACTCCCGAGTATACCAAGGACCACAAGACACAACAGTCCTCCAAATTTTAATAGGAAATCAAGGTATCCCCACTCAAACGCATATGTTGTATAGGTTCCGTCTGGTGATTGTTGTCGTACTCGTGGATCGTTTGAGATATACGTCACTGTTCGACCAAGACCGGATCCCAGAACTGGGTGTTCAAGAATAGCCGCTTTCAATGGTGGTAGTTGCTGCCAACGAGATGCAGCAGCACTTTCTCCAGACACGTTGCCGAGACGATCTGTTAATAAATTATACGCTCCGGATTTTGGGTAACCGGGAATTTCAAGATTCACAACCCCAAGCAAAATTCCATATCCAGCAATTGCAGACAATCCAAACAACACGCCGGTCAATAACAATGCACGCAGTCGCTTCCATGAACGCCCGTCAATCATCAGCAGTACACTCGTCATCGCTGTTGCCACAACCGCCGCAAACCAAAATGAACGTGAATAGCTCATAAACACAACGCTCATTGCAACAATCAATAACGCAGAAAACTGAATCAACACGCGACGATTTGGTAATTTTTTTTCAAGCAACATGACAGCCAGCGGAATACTCGCAATGACACATTGCAAAACATATATTTGATTTTGAAAAAACACACGAGTAAAACCGTTGCCGGCAGGCGTGATTTCCCCAACACCGCTTCTACGCAGCCATGTATAGAGCGGTAATAACACTGGTCCGAATATTCCTGGCTGTGAAAAACAAAACAGCACAAGAATTGTTTTCAACATAACCCACACAGTCGCGAGTAATCCGATTTCAAATAGTCGTTGCCACTCTTCACGCGTACGCACTGCTTGCGTAACCGGAATCATCCACGCAAGATAGATATATCCGTTTGCGTCAAAAAACAATGTACCGAAGGAATTCCCGCGCACCAACGCAATAACAACACCGAGCGCAACCACGCAATACAACGCTGTGATCTGCTTCCAGTATGGGAATGAAAAAAATCGCACACGCTTGTCGCGTATCATTTGCGCAAGCATCACGCCAAACAAGGCGATAAATAATGCAATACGAATCGACAAAGAAAAAACACCAATTGAAAGGTAAAATAAATACCCTTTTGAACCAAGAATTAATTCAACAAGCTGAATGCCAATTCCAGCGAGCGGATTTTTCCATGCAACAATTGCTGCCACAACCAGAATACAAATAGACAGCGGCAACTGCGCACTTGTTACTGTGTGCGCAAAAAATGACAACAACTCAACAACAATAAAGGCTGCAAATAATTGCGCGATAGTTTTTCGAGATAGTAAAAGAAAATTCATAGAGTGCTATTGCGAATGCTTCATTGCTTCTAATAAACGCTCTTGCATCAACGCCCAGCGCCCTTCCCAACGATGCGCATCAGCCGCTTGCATGCGTCTCTCAATCTGTTCAACAGTATCATTTTGAATCACATCTTCAATGCCTTTTGAAAAATCTTCCGGAGACACCGCGAGTGTCACAAGGTCACCAAATTGCTCAACTCCTGCGACCGCCGTTGTAATCACCGGCTTGCCTGCAGCAATGTATTCATAGAGCTTCAGCGGATTCATGCTTTGGGTAAACTGATCAATCGTGTGGGGAATAATAGCAATATCAAAACACGCGATGATATTCGGCAGCTCTTCGTATGGTGTTTCTGTAATAATAGTGACGTTTGGTTTTTTTGCGAGATGCGCAACTTGTGCTTTCACCTCTTTCCAGATAAAGCCTGCAAGCACAAATTGAAAATCAGCATGTTTATCAACCAGGTATTCCAATAATGCAAAATTGACACGCGACTGAATGTTGCCATGATACCCAATCACCGGGCCTTTTAATCCAGAAATAGCCGGGACAGTACAGCGCCCGTTCGCAAAGAAATCAACATCAACACCGTTTGGAATATAGAGCACATTATCGCGCTTTCCAAAGAAATCAACCATTGCTTGTGAAACGGTAAAAATACAATCTGCTTCTTCACGAATGCGTTGATACCCTTCTTCCAGTTGCGGTTTCATTGCCGCATACGAGCCATGCTCCAACCAATTATCAACCGCATCAAAGACATGCGTTGCGCTCGGAAAAAAATCAAACACATCTGTTGCTAGTGGGTTATATGACCACACAACCAAGTCTTCACTGTCTTCCACCTGAATTTTTTCTAAGACTTTTGGCAAATCACGCAATCGCAATACTCGAGCACGAATGTCATTCTTGTTCCCTTCTATTGTTTCGAGGGTCCATGTGTTGCCTTGCTCAATGGTGTGTTCATTCTTCTTCCACGGCTGATCACGCAACAGGTACTTCACTTGCTTTTTCCATGTGAACGGAAAAAAATCAACGCTGATAATTTTTGCAAACTCACCAGAATTCCGCGCTTGCTGCAAGATATGGAAGTTGCGATTCACAATTGAATGGTCCCAGTCATACGCAAATGACATATTGATCATGAGTAATGTTTTTTGTGTGCGGTCGTTCATACTATTCTATTCCGTTAAAATACCTTCTAATTTCTTTGCTTGAATACTCCATTCAAAATACTGCTTCACACGTCGTCTGCCCTCTTCACCAAACGAAACCGCAAGTACTGGGTCAGTGAGAATGGACACAATCGCTTGCTGTATCATATCAATATCCATTGGATTGACAACGTACCCGTTTTCACCATCAAGCACCGCATCAAGCACGCCGCCACTTTTTCCGCCGATGACCGGCTTTCCAAAGCTTGCTGCTTCAACAAACACAATACCGAACCCTTCGACATCACGACTCGGGAGCTCGCGTGACGGCATTACAAACACATCGCAACGCGCATACCACGCGGCAATATCTGCGTCCGTTGCTCTTCCGACAAACAGCACAATATCTGCAACGTCATTTTTTTGAACCAGCTCTTCCAGCATCCCGCGGTACGGTCCGTCTCCAACAATAATATATCGCGCATCTGGCAATTGCTTTTTTACTAACTTCATACTTGCGATCACATAGTCAACGCCTTTGCGTTCCACCAAACGACCAATACTTACAATCACCTGCTTGTCATGCAACTGATATCGCTCGTCGAGCTCTGCTGACATTGCAGCGCATTGATCTTCTGAATATCGAAAACCGTTGTAATGTGGGCACGGGTACAGTAAACGAATTTTCCGTGGATCAACATCAAACAATGATTCCAATTGCATCTTGGTGTATGTACTCACGGTTGTCACTGTGTGAGCCGACTGCAAAATTAAGCGCATGAGACGCTGTTTGTGCTTCGACCCTTCCGGACCAAACGGAATTGTCACATCCATTGCGTGCGTCATGACGGTGTACGGCTTGCCTAAAAACCACGACAAGATCAACGCAACTGTTCCAAGCGGCAAAATATGACCAACTAAAATATGCTCGATGCGCTCACGTCGAATTGTGCGATATGTCACCCAGAGGGCTTTCAGCCACTTTGGCCACAAAAATCGATTTGTAGACAATAATTGATGTGTAGAATTATCAAGCACAACAATTTGCCCTTCCGCAAATTCACCAACAAGGTTTTTGTAATAATGAGCAACGCCACCAATCATCGGCGGATACTCCAGCGTAATCAGTAACGTTTTTTTTATCATACCTTTGCGCGCTTCAATACTCGAGCAACTGATGATTGCACTTCAGTAATTTCAACAATCCGGAATAGCAGAACCAAAACAGCATAGACAACCACTGCAATCAAAACCACAATTGGGAATGGATACGCACCTTGCACCCAATATAAAATAAAGCCCATAATCAATGATGCGCCAGACAACTTCAAGAGCAACACGGTGTATGCCCACCAATCAATGTCAACGATGCGGGCAACCTGAATTACATTCAATGTGACCAAGACAATACTCGATAACACAAACGCAACTGCAGAACCCATGAATGACCAAGTCGGGATCAGCGTGATATTGACCGCAAGATTCACCGCCAACGCAATCGCCATATGAATGGTATTGAGATGTTGTTTATTTGCAGCATTCAACACATATCCAATCGGGTAATTCAAAAATACAAACGGCAGAGAGAGACTCAAGACTTGCAACGCCGGGGCCGCCAGTTTAAAAAATGAACTCCACGCCAGAGTGATGATATTGTCACCAACAATCGCAATACCGACCATCATTGGAAATGAGATCAGTAAAATATATAAAATAGACTCTCGCAACAATGTATCAACTGTTGATTTTTTTTCTTGGATCGCGGCACTAATGACCGGATAAAACACTGTCGCAAACGCACCAGGAATCACAGTAAGTGCAACGACCAACTTCATCGCGACTGAATAAATACTCACCGCTGTATCACCAATAGTTGCTTTTAATAAAAACGTATCAGCCGAAGAATACACACGTGAGACCAGGCCCGCGATCGCAAATGGCAATGCCGCAATCAATATGCGTTTGAGTGTGAAAAATTGGCGTAGCTCATCAGACACTCCTTCGGCATCCCCTTTTCGCAATCGAAAGCGAAATCGAATTGTTGTTTTACGCAGCAGTTGAATGTATAAAAATGTACTTTGGACAATGGATCCAGCAACGAGCGCAGCTAAAAAGAAAATGACCGGAGCGTGGAAATACAACGCTGTGCAACCAACTGCGAAAATCATTGATTGGTACAAAATAACACTCATCGCTTCCCATTCCAATCGACGCGTCGCACGGAAAATTGCGAACAGTGTGAACGAAATTGTGTCGAGCAAGATAATCAACGAACCAAACCACACCATCTGCACATCAACAAAACTAATTTTATCAAAATATGGCTCAATCAGTGCGATAAAGATGCACGACGCAATAACACTCGCGACCATCAACGGCGCTTTCAAACGAACAATTTTAGTGACAATAAATTGCAAATTCGATTCATGTTTCGCGCCTTCTCGAATCAAAATCTGACCGAGACCAAAGTCCATGAAAATAATAACAATCGACGTATACGAAAGCGCAAACGTGTAATGGCTCAAGTCCACTTGCAGCGCATCTGAAATAAATTTGTAATACACAAAAGCCACCACTTTTTGCATCATTGACGCAATGGTGAGGTAGGTTGTATTTTTTACAATCCGATCTTTTGCTGACATAGGCTCTGATCAGAGTACCAGAAAAAAGAGATTCCGTACAGGCATTTCAAACAAAAAACCCTGCTGTTTGCAGGGCCTTTGAAAGTTACCGTTTTGACCATTGAGAGGACTTACGAGCCCGTTTCAAACCTGGTTTTTTACGTTCTTTACGACGTGAGTCACGAGTCAAGAAACCAAATGGTTTGACTGTACCTCGGAAATCTTCGTGCAAACGAACCAATAACCGTGTCAATCCATGACGAACAGCTTCAGCTTGTGAATGCTTTCCACCTGAAACAACTTTCACAGTGAAATATCCATCAACACCGTTTGTATTCAAACGAAGGAGTTGATCAATAACATCAACTTCTGTTGCCGCAAAATATTCATTCATTGGCTTTTCATTGATGATGATTGTTCCTGGCTTTTGCTTGTCATCAGTATAAAACCGAACGCGAGCAACCGCTGTTTTACGACGACCAACTGCATAAATGTATGGCAATTTTGTCGATTTTTTTGAAGTAAGTGTTCCTGTATTTTCCATAACTCTATGATTCAATCGTTAAGCGTTTCAACTGACCAGTACGCAGACGAGTTTCTGGAAGCATCAGGCGAACTGACATTCGAAGCATCTTTGCTGGATCATTTTCCATCAAGTCTTTTGCTGATGTTGTACGAATACCACCTGGATACAATGTACTACGATGGTATACTTTTTGATCAAGTTTCTTTCCTGTGAGTTTCATGTATTTTACATTTTGTACAAATACAGCGTCTCCACAATCAAGATGTGCTTCGAACGAAGGTTTATTTTTACCGCGAAGCAATGTCGCGATTTGTGACGCAAGGCGACCAAGTGATTGATCAGTTGCGTCGATAACGTGGGTTTGTCTTTGGATAGTCTTTGCCATACAGATTAATCAACCAATTGTAAAATAACTTGCTGCGCGTTATCGCCTTTGCGATTTTCCACTTTTACAGCAGAGATATATCCACCTGGACGAGTCACAAATCGTGGACTCACTGAGTTCACAACATGCAGAGCAGCTTCCTTGTTTCCAAGAACGCTTTCAATGTGACGAATAGTGTGCACAGATTTTACTTTGCCTTTTGTAATAATTGGCTCAACAAATTGCTTTAAAGCTTTTGCTTTCGCTGGTGTGGTTTGAATTTTGCCCGACTTCAAGAGTGAAATCGCAAGTGTACGCAACAGTGCTGTACGAACGCTCGCGGTTCGGTCAAGAGTGGATTTTTGTACTCGATGTCTCATAGCGTTATTCTGCTTCTTCTACTGATTCTTCTACAACTTCCGCTGATGCTACTTCGACACCGTCAGACATTCCGCGTGTTAACACACCGAATTGTTCAACAAGAATTTCTGCAGCCATTTGGAAGGCCTCTTCTGGAGCGATTGTTCCGTCTGTTGCAATGTCCAATGACAATTTGTCAAAGTTGGTCATTTCACCGACACGAACGTGTTCAGTGTGAAAGTTCACATTACGAACAGGAGTGTAAATTGAATCGATTGCAATGTAACCGATTTCCAATTTTTCGTTTTCACGTTCTTCAACTGGAACGTATCCACGACCTTTTTGCACGATTGCTTTCAAATGAAATTCACCAGCTTTATCTGTCATTGTTGCAATAACAGCTTCAGGGTTTACTACTTCAACAAGCGCGTCTTTTTCAAATTGACCTGCAGTGATGACGCCTTCGCCAGTTGCATGCAATTCAATTTCTACTGGTTCATCACCGTGAACACGGAAACGAAGATTTTTAACGTTCAAAATGATTTCAACAACGTCTTCTTTTACGTGATCGATTGTTGAAAATTCATGGTCAACGCCTTTCATTTTAACAGCTGTCACCGCAGCGCCTGGCAATGAAGACAGAAGCACGCGACGCATTGCGTTGCCAAGTGTTGTACCGTATCCCGGATAACACGGAGAAACGGTAATGACATCGTGATGCTCGCCCACATTTTGTGCTGAGATGATGTTTGGTAATGTAATATCCATATGCGTTTTTGTTCGTGTTTATTAACGAGAATAAAATTCGATAATGAGATTCATTGCAACGCTTTGTTCAAAGTCTTCTTGAGCTGGCAACGCAGTAACGGTTGCTTTCCAATTTGAACGATCAACAGAGAGCCATGGAGCAACTGTTTCAGGAACTTGACGCTCAGTAAATAGGTTGCTGGTCTTTGACTTTGGACGAAGTTCAAGAACATCACCAATACGAACTGCACGTGAAGGGATATCACAACGACGTCCGTTTACGAGAAAATGTCCGTGAGTCACCATTTGACGCGCTTGACGACGAGTATCAGCAAATCCAGCACGGTATACTGCGTTATCTAAACGTGTTTCAACGAGTTCAACGAATTTTGAAGCGGTATTTCCAGATGCTTCACTCGCCTTTTTGAAGTAGTTTGAAAATTGTTTTTCCAAAATACCATACAAAGCTTTCGCTTTTTGTTTTTCACGCAATTGAATACCATATTCAGTTAAACGTGCGCGATTCCCTTGTTTTGGACCATGTTGTCCAGGGATGAATGGACGTCGGATGACGGCACATTTTTGTTTACCACAAACGCTTTCGCCAATGCGTCGGCAGGTTTTACAAGTTGGTCGTAGATTTCTAGCCATAATAGTTATTCATTCAATTACATCCGTCGTGCCTTCTTTGGACGACATCCGTTATGTGGGATTGGAGTCACATCACGAATACTGAGCATATTAAATCCTTGAGCGTTGATCGCGCGAATTGCGCCATCACGACCGCTTCCAACACCACGCACGAGCACATCAACATCACGCAACCCCATTTCATGCACTTTTTCAGCGGCAGCTTTTACAATAATACCAGCGGCATATGGAGTGGATTTCTTTGGGCCTTTGAACCCGCAACGTCCAGCAGATGATTGCGCGAGCGCATTTCCGTGTGGATCAGTGAAGGTGATAATTGTGTTGTTATATGTTGCAGTAACATATACACGTCCTCGTGGAACTTGTTTCTTCTTGTTCTTTTTGCGTTTCGCCTTTGGCGCAGCGTCTTCTGTTGTTGGCTCTGCAGCCTCAACCGGCGCTTCTTGTTTCATTTCTTCAGTCATAAATCGTTTCTATTATCTAGGCAAATTATGTCTTTTGAGCTGCTTTTGCCTTACCAGAACCAGCTGTTCGACGAACGTTTCCACGAGTTGTTCGATTGTTCGTTTTTGTTCGTTGTCCACGCACTGGAAGGTGACGTGAATGACGGTAGCCGCGATATGAACCAATTTCTTTCAGGCGCTTGATGTGTGACAAGATGTCACGACGTAAATCACCTTCGATTTTTAAACCGCCTTGCTCAACTGCTTCACGCAATTTTTGCTCATCAGTTTCCGATAAATCTTTCACACGAACGTCAGGGTTGACGCCTGTTGTCTGAATGATTTTTGCCGCAATTGACGGACCGATTCCGTAAATATACGTCAACGCGATTTCAACGCGTTTCTCTTTTGGTAGTGTTACTCCTGCAATACGTGCCATACGGGTTATCCTTGACGTTGTTTATGCTTAGAATTTGCCGAACACAGAACGTGTACTCGACCGCGGCGTCGGATTGTTTTGCAATCCTTGCAGCGCTTTTTAACTGATGCTTGTACTTTCATAAGATTAGAGACGCTTTGTTATTCTTCCTTTCGTTAGATCATACGGTGTCATTTCCACAATGACTTGATCTCCTGGCAACACGCGAATTTTGTACATTCGCATTTTCCCAGAGAGCATGGCTCGGACTTCATGGCCAGTTTCGAGGGTGACGCGGAAGGCTGCGTTTGGCAGCATCTCCTCAACGAACCCTGGAACCTCAATGAAACCCTTTTTATTCGCTTTAATTTGTGTGGTCGCTGTACTCACATTGAAGCGTTACTCATTAAATTTTGAAATAATCAGCAAGCAAGGAAAAACGGCCTCTCCGTATTATGCCCTTCGATCAATATGCGAAGCGCGCCGGAAAAGGCTTGAATTGGATGAATCTCCTTTACTATTGCAGATTCTTAGCCGAATTCATGAAAGTCTGCTGATTTTTCAAAGCTCGTGGAGTATACAATAGACTAAAAACTATGTCAAATGCACGGCTTTTACTTCTGATTGGCTTTCACGATCGCTTTAATACGACGAATGCCAGCCGCTGAAGACTTTTCGGAAGTAATGTGGAATTCTTCCAGCTCTTCTGTGTTTTCAACGTGTGGGCCACCACAAATTTCAATCGCAAATGGATTGTCCTCGGGTCCGATATAATAGACCTTCACTTTATTCCCAAGGCGCGCATATTCATCATCAAAATAGCCAATTGCACCTAATGCCTTTGCTTCATCAACGTCTAATTCTTTCCAGAATACTGGTTGCTTTAACGCAATTTGTTCGTTAATCACACGATCAAGTTCGGTTTTTTCTTCTGGTGTCAGCGCCTTGTCGTAATTAAAATCAAAGCGCAAGCGATCTGGTGTAATATTTGAACCCTTTTGCATGATTTGCTCGCCAAGCATATTTTTCAATGCTTTGTGCAACAAATGTGTTGCCGTATGCAAACGACGTGATTCAATCGAATGGTCAGCGAGACCGCCTTTGAACTTTTTCATACTCCCCGCTCGAGACGTATTTTGATGTTTTTCAAATTCTTGATCAAACGACATTTCATCAACATTCGCTCCCCGTTCACGGGCGAGCTCAACAGTCATTTCAATTGGAAAGCCGTACGTTGAAAACAAAATAAATGCATCGTGTCCTGAAATACTTTGCTTATCTTTTTCAATCAACTTTTCAAATTCTTTCATTCCTTTTTCAAGGGTTGCGCCAAATTTTTGCTCTTCTGCCCCAAGCCACTCAAGAACACGAGATGAATTTTCCACCAACTCTGGATATGCCTCTCCGTACATTGTCGTCACCTCTTGCGCAAGTGTTGATAAAAACTCACCAGTCGCGCCTAATGCACGGCCTTCGCGAATTGCACGACGAATCAACCGTCGAACGATATAGCCTTGATCAACATTACTTGGTGGAATGCCAAAATGATCACCCATAATAAACACAACGGTTCGCAAATGATCTGCAATAATACGCATTCCAGCCATATGATTACCTTCATATGTTTTGCCGGTCACTGCTTCAATTTTCTTTATCAGTTGTTGAAAAATATCGATTTCAAAGACTGTCTGCGCGCCTTGAGAGACCATCGCAAGACGTTCTAATCCCCAGCCGACATCAACGTTTTGTTTTGGCAATGTATCAAAGCCGCCTTTTCCATCTTTTGCGTATTGCATGAAGACGTCGTTTCCAATTTCGATAATATCACCGCGATCACACGCCGCAACAAATTCATCGTGCGATAAATCACCAAGCTCGCCAGTTGTATCATAAAAAATTTCTGTATCTGGACCGCATGGGCCAGTATTTCCTGGAAGATCCCAAAAATTATCTTTGCGTCCTAAAAAGTAAATGCGATCCTCGGGCATTCCAGCGCGCTTCCAAATATCAGCCGCCTGCGTATCTTGCGGAATATCGTGCTCGCCTTCAAAACATGTGACATATAAACGAGACAGCGGTAAGCCAAGTCCGACTTCTTCCGATGTCATAAATTCAAATGTCCACGCAATGGTGTCTTCTTTAAAATAATCACCGAGACTCCAAAAACCGAGCATTTCAAAAAAGGTCAAATGACGATTATCACCGACTTCATCAATATCAATGGTGCGAACGCATTTCTGGGAATCCGTCAGACGCGTGCCTTCTGGGTGTGGCTCGCCCATTAAATATGGAACCAGCGGATACATCCCGGAGTTCGTAAACAGTAATGTTGGGTCGTTTTCTGGAATCAATGAACCAGAAGGAATCACGACGTGACCTTTTGACTCAAAATACGCAAGAAAGCGGCGGCGGATTTCATTTGTCGACAAGATATGTGCTGGATGTTGCATAAAAATCAAAATATGACGTACTAAAGGATACGCCTTATTATTATTGATTTTTTGCTGCCTGTAAAGCGACTCTGTCTAATAAAGAAAGGTGGGACTGGCAGTGTAAAACAACCAGCCCCGAGGTATCAGGCGTACGCGACGTCGGAGTTCACACTCAGGACCGCCGAACGAACGGCGGCCACAAGCGCCCACTCGGGAACAGTTCCCTCGCCCTGCGGTGTCATCCTTTCGCCCTTCTGGACAAACTCGTGAACGAGTTCGCCATAGCGCCAAAAGGCTTGCTGCGTGGCGTAGGTCATGGTCCCAGACATCACGATGACTCTTTTGTACGGCGCGCTTTCGCGGCCATCCATGGTCATCGTGCGGTGCAGTTCGTGAAACGAACCGCGTCCGAGCTCTACATCAGTCACGACGACGTCCACCTGCTCTCTCCCGAGCAGCGTCATTGCTTCCCAGATCGTTCTGGCCACGAACACGTCGTAGCCTTCGGATTCCAGGAGGCGCTGCGCCACCAAGAGATTCACAGGTGTGTCATCGATGACTAACACCTTCAACCTCTGTGCTTTTTGTGTATTCAACTTCTCCCCCCAGAGAAGTAAAGGTGAAACTCTTGCGAGTCAGGCCTTTCCTTATCGGGGAAGTCCTACATGTCCACAGACCAGTTGTTTCGGTTTCCCTACTTTAACTGCGCAACAACGGACTTCACAACCGCATCAGGATTGTGACTTTGTGAGGGAATGTGCCTGAACGAGCAAAAAGCGATGGACGTAAATACCATAAATATATAAAAATGTCAATAGCTTTTAGAGCCTTCTGGGATAACTATTGCAAGTAAAACCTAATATTAGCTCAATCTTTCAGCTTGTTTCACGGTCATTTCTCCATTTACACCCAATACGACCGTATCGCGGCGTCCTAACTCTTGAGAGAGCATCAGCTTCGCAAGTCCATCATCAACGGTGTCTTGGATCGCACGTTTGAGCGGACGAGCGCCAAATTGTGGGTCAAATCCACGCTTGGCGATATCAACAACTGCTTCCGGCGGGATCTCCATCACAATCCCTTTTTGCGCCTTTAACTGCGTCGCGACCTTTTGCAACATATTATCTGCAATAAAGACCACCTCTTCAAATGTCAGCGGTTTAAAGACAACAATATTATCAAATCGATTTAAAAACTCTGGAGCAAAAAATTCAAGCAGTGGACCATCCATGAGCTGTGTTTTAATTTGATCTGATGAAAGCCCTGCGTTAAAACCGTTTTGAATCGCGCGCGTTCCGGCATTGGATGTCGCGATAATCATGATGTTGCTCAAATCAATTGTTCTCCCCTTTCCATCTGTTAACCGGGCGTCATCCATCACTTGCAAAAAGACATTCAAAACATCACGATGCGCTTTTTCTAACTCATCGAGCAGCAACAATCCGAACGGCTTTAATCGAACGGCTTCGGTTAAAATTCCTTGTTCGCCATTTGTGCCGATTAATTTATAGAGTGATGACGGAGTTTGATATTCACTCATATCAATACGGATCATGTTGTCTTCATTTCCAAAATAAACCTCCGCGATTGTTTTGGCTGTTTCGGTTTTTCCAACTCCAGTCGGTCCTAAAAATAACAAATTAGCAATTGGACGATGTTGATCTCGCAAACCTTGCCGCGCTCGGCGCAACGCTGACGCCACTGCTTGCACGGCCTCGTCTTGCCCAATCACACGGTCATGCATGATTTCCTCGAGGTGCAATAATTTTTGGCGTTCATCTTCTGTCACAGCAGAAACTTTGATGTTCGCTTTTTGTGAAATCACTAACGCAACATCATCTTTTGTCACCATACTATTTGCTCCCTTTTGCGCCTCAACGGCGGACGCAACCTCAGATGCAATGTCTAATGCTTTTGCCGGCAAATATCGGTCTTGAATAAACTGCATCGATAAATCAACGGTCGCGGCAATCGCGGCATAGGAAAAGAAGGTGTGATATTTATATTCCAAACTCCCGGCTTTTGCTTCAACAACTTGAATGGCATCTTCACGAGTCATCTCATTGACTTGGACAACACGAAACCGTCGCAATAGTGGCCCTTTGTTTTCAATAAATTGTTGATATTCCTGCGTTGTTGTTGTCGCGATCACTTTCACAAGACCTTGCGACATTGCGTTCATTAAAATACCAGACACATCTTCAGAGCCTGATCCCGATCGCATATTCACTAAATGATGGACATCTTCAATCCCAAGAACAATGTTTCCAGCGCGTGCAATTTCAAAAATCACTTGCTGCATCCGTCCTTCAACAGCGCCGACTCCACCGGCGTTTGCAATGAGCGCACCTGGATCTAACACCACAAAACGCTTGTCTTGTAATTCCGGCGGAACATCTTCTGATGACATCACTTGGGCAACACCTTCAAACAAGCTGGATTTTCCAGCGCCCGGAGGCCCGACAAGGAGTACATGCGACACTCGGTCACGTAAAATTCTGAGCACTTGTTCCATTTCGGCTTCACGTCCAATCAACGGAAAAAATCCACCGCTGGCTGCTGTTGCTGTGTAATCACTGGACATTGATTGCAGGAGCGGAGAAGGCCGCGCAGTCATCGCACGATCCATAATCCCGTTTGGTTTTGACCCGGCTCGAGATTTCCACTCTCGATATCGGTCTTGTAGATTTTTTTGAATATGTATCCATTGCACACAAGCCCTGAGCATGTCTTCATCAATTTCTAAATCATCGAAAATTTGAATTGCCCAAGCATCACGCGTTGTGATCATGATAAACAGCTCCATCACATCAACATACTGCCGTTTACTTCGGCGGGCTTCTGCAAACGCATAAAATAACACTTGCTTCAATTCAACTCCCATATCCAAACCACCGCCAACCTCAACGCCTTCCTTTCCAAATGCGACGCCAATCCGCTGCATCATTGGCTCACGAGCAACGCCCAGTCGCGCTAAAATGATTTTAATCGATGTACTATCTGAAACAGCTGCCAATAAATGCAACGGCGTCACAACATGATGATTCAACGACCGCGCAAGTGAATACGCAGACTCAATCGCAATAATTGCCTCCTTTGTAAAATACGGAGCCATATCAACCCGGTGCGATTTTCCTGTGTGATTGTACCCGTTAAATGTCCGGTTTGCTGGATGCTTCCAACTCCCCATTTCTTTCCACGCGTTCAAAGCCTTTTCAGAATATCGAAACGATTCTTTCGATGCCTTTTCTAAAGACAGTCGATAATACAAGAACAACAACGCGAGCATCCCAATCCAAAACATCGTCATCGACAACGACGGCACAAGCAATACATCAAGAATGTCGCCAGCATCTCGTTGATTTACAAAAATCGCAACCGCAAGACCGAGGATGCCAATCATCGCAACAAGAAACACAACTAATTGCAATCCAAAGTGCGCATATCGCAATAAGCGGCGCTCTGCAATTCCTGTTGCGGTAATCGGGAGATTCCAATACAGCAAAATAGAGTCGAGAATCGCGTACACACTTGGGTTGTTCTCACAATTATGACACGCCACGTGTTGCCGACTTGGCGTTACAGTAAAGCCAAAGCCTTCACATGTTTCGCATGGAATAAACTGCATTGAGACTGTTGGTTTTTCTGGTGCTAATTCCATAACGCGAGTGAATCAATAATTCCAACATGAAATAAAATATTCCACACAATGGCCACCGGAACAAGAATCCACAACACAAACCCAATCAACAACACAAGCGTATACAGCAATGTCCAAATAGATAAAATCAAAAAATGCGCGAGCCGAACATACAAACTAATCAAACGACCGACGATGTCGTTTTGACCGTACATTGGCGTCAGCAAAAAACGAAACAAGATCCGTAGATTATACGCGCGAGCAAATCCGTGCAATTCTTTTCCAATCAACTGTAATACATTCCATACACCAACTGTATACCACCAGACCGGAAAATACAGCACACTCCATACAATGTCTGTAAAAATAAATCGTAATGGTTCAAAAAATGCATTCATACAACTATGAGTATACCATATTTTTTACCGTACTGTGTACTACTACGCAGCCAGCAATCGCGCATCTTCAAGAAGTGTTTCAAAATATTCTTTTGAAGACGGATATGACAAGCGCTCAAGGACAGCTTGTCCGTCACACCACTCGCCTCCATCCACTTCTGACATATCGAGCGGTAAACCCGTTTCTTCAATGACACGCATTAAGAAAAAGACAACATGATTTCGGTCACCATTTGGTGCTGTGTATGCATGCTCCGGCAAACGCTTCACGATTTCGCATCGAAAACCAGTTTCTTCCAAAACCTCGCGCAATGCCCCTTCTTTCAATGTTTCCCCTGAATCAATATGCCCTTTCGGAAATGACCAATCGTTGTATCGATGACGATGAATTAAGAAAAATTCGGTGTGCCCACCAACTGTTCGCATGATAATTCCTCCAGCTTTGGTATGTTGTTGTTCATTCATCCCTGTAGTATACAGGAGTTTACCCATTCAGACGAATCACACGCTCGCAACTCTCAAGTGTACGCTGCGCAAAATGCTCCCATGAAAACCGTTCCGTATTTTTTTTGCCAAGAAGTTGATACCGCTCACGTAGTTCACGATCTTCAATAATTCCCCGAATTGCTCGACTAAGACTCTTGCTATCAAGCACATCACACCACAATACAGAATCATGGAGCGTTTCTTGTAGTGACGAATGAAAGCCAGCGATCACTGGAACGCCATGCATCTGCGCTTCGAGCGGCGGAAATCCAAACCCTTCAAATAACGATGGGTAGACGCACACCGTCGCGTTTGCATAGAGTTGTTGCAGGGCAGCATCTGACGCGTAATCAAGCACATGAATCTGCGTATTTCCTTGCACTCGCTCGGCAATTTCATCAGCTCGATATCCGAACTTTCCAATCAACACAAGCTGCGCTGTCGGGTGTGATTGCTGCAGCTGCGTGAACGCATCAATCAGCGCGGTCGTGTTCTTTCGTGGTTCAATTGTTCCAACAGCAACAATCGTCGGCTGTCGCGGATCAATGCCATACGTCGCTTGTATATCGACCGGCGCGTCAACATCTGATCGAAGTGGAACGCCTGGGTATGTGACACTGATCTGATCTGCAGGCAATGTGTATATCACTTGCGCGTCTGCAAATGTTGCGAGCGAAACAGCCACGACTTCAGCGGCGTGATGTAACTGCGCACGCGGCCGCAACAACCAATGACGAACAACGCTTTTCACACTTTGCTCTTCGCTCATGCGCACGAATGAAAAATCATGCACCACTTGAATAACGGGAATATCATCAGACAATGGAGTGAACTGCAAATTTGGTTGAATCACCACATCAACATCACCAAATAATTGACGCAATGAAGGAAAACCAAAAAACGATGCAGCGGTCAATAGTTTATTTGGTATCGATCGAAACTTCCAGGTAATGTGTGCCGTTTCAGGAATATGCAACTGATCAACAATGCGCTTGCGTTCTGCTGGCGCACGCAATGACTGTCCGGAAAAAAACAAAACGAACTCGTAGTTTTCGGGGTCTGCATATTGCAATACCGATTCAACGAGTCCTTTTGTATATTGAGACACACCAGATGGGTATGCCTCTTGCAGCGCGCGACAGTCAATACCAATTTTCATCAGACCAGTCCCGCAATTATGCTTTTCCCCCTTCGCGGATATATTGACGAACGTAGACAACGAAGATGCTCAAGAAGAACCCCGCAACAACACCAAGCCCGAGCGCCATCCATTGATTTAACTTGCCAGCAACAACAACTGGTGTTTGCGCTTTGACAACAAATTGCGTTTGGTCACCAGATTGCACTTGAGACGCTGATTCATCACTCACTGTTTTCGCAACAGAGTCTGCTAATTTTTTCGCTGTCTCTTCATTAAAGTCATAAAACAATACAACAAATTGTTGACTTGAATATTGTTTCGCTTGAAAACGACCAGTAAATGAATTCACTGTTTTAATTGTATATCCTTGACCTGCGTTATCATACACCTTGCCCACAAACGCTGGCGACTTAAACCAACTCATTAAATGCTGTGTAAACAACTCAGCACCTTTCAAATCGTAATACGCGCCATATTGATATTCAGGAGATGATGCACGGTTTGCAATTGCAACATCAAACGCAACAACCGCATTGTATTTTGTTGGCTGAGTGACAGCCCATGCAAACGCACTGATAGCGCACAATAGGGTGAATAAGAGAATAAACCATTGTGATTGCTGAAGGATTTCTTTATGTGTTGTGACTTTCATATATATAAATGCAATTAAGTAGTTTTTTGAAATGCGTTGTAGCTCTCTGTCACAAATGACTCTATTTCATTTGTAAACCGCTCGAGACTAAAGGTCAAGGCGCGCTCTCGAATCACAGCTGGATCATACCGCATTGGATCAAAATCAATCAAGAGATTCGCAAGATCCTCCCAACTTTGATGCGCCATCAATTCTCCGTGAACACCTGGGACAACAATCTCTTTTGCACCAGCTTTATTCAACCCAATCACTGGACGACCAGCTGCAAGCGCTTCAATCATCGTGATGCCAAAATCTTCTTCTTGTGGATTAATGAACGCGAGACAATGTTCAAACAACGCTTTTCGCTCGGCATCTGGAACACGTCCAAGAAATTCAATATTCGCATTGTTCCCGGCTTGTCGTTTCAGATCGGCAAGCGCTGGACCAGATCCAAAAATTTTCAACTTCTTCCCGGTCTTCATACAAGCCTCAACAATTAAATCAAATCGTTTATACGGAACCAGTCGTCCGCCTGCTAAATAATAATCACCTACCTCTTCTTTTGACACAGGGGTAAAATCCGCAACATCAACTGGCGGATAAATCACAACACTGTCGCGTTTGTAATATTTCCGTAACCGCTTTTCAACAGCGTTTGAATTTGTAATAAAGTAATCAACGCGGTCTGACGCTAAACGATCCCACATACGAATCCGTGTCAGCAATAATTGCAAAATGTTTTTGACAAATCGATTCCCAGACATATCAGTCACATATGAATGCGTGTCACTCCACAAAAAACGCGTCGGTGTGTGGCAATATGAAATATGCACTGTTTCCGGACGCGTGATCACCCCTTTCGCGAACGAAGAGGTCGTTGACAGCACGACATCAAATTCAGACAAATCATAACTCTCGACCGCCGTTGGCATGAGGGGAAAATACCATTGATATTTTTTGACACCAAGCGGGAGACGTTGAATAAATGATGTTCGAATATCTTTTTTCAAAAAATATGGATGGGCGTGCTTTGGATCATGCACAACAACATACACCGGCGCATCAGGCCAAATCTCACAAAAGGCACGCAACACATTTTCAGCGCCACCGTCTTGCGCAAGATGATCATGAACTAAAGCAATTTTCATACGTCTATAATGTGTTTCGTTTTTTTAATAACGCGAAGGGTGTTTTTAATACAATAATCACATCCAGCCACAATGCCCAGTGTTCCATATAATATGTATCCAATCGCACCTCATCTTCAAAATCGAGGTCAGATCGCCCAGTCACTTGCGCGAGCCCGGTAATTCCCGGCTTCATATATAATACACGTTTATGATGTTTTTGGTATTGCGCCACTTCTTCCGGCAAATGTGGACGCGGCCCCACCAAACTCATATCCCCTTTTAATACTAAGAAAAATTCTGGTAATTCATCAATACTAAACCGACGAATAAACGAACCAACCCGCGTCACTCGAGGATCATCGATAATTTTCACCATTGGCGATCCTTTTCGGGCATTGCGTTCTTGCAACTGCTCGTCATAACGCAGCGAATCGGTGTTTTGTTTCATTGAGCGAAATTTGAAATACCCAAACGGTTTGCCATATTGTCCAATCCGTTTTAACGAAGTGCCGTCATCTTTCTTGCTGAAAAAAATCGGGAAACCAGAATCAATAACAATCGCAACAGCCGCAGCGAGCATAATTGGAGATGATGCAATAATCAAAAACAGACTCCCAACAATATCAAATAATCGTTTCAAAATTCTTCCCCACCCTTCGAGCGGTGTTTTTTTCACTTCGACAATTGGAATTCCTCCGATTGGTGCAATCGAAATTGTGCCGACCGGCATCTCAGCAATGGACGCGGCATATTTAAACACCAAATGATACTCATCACAAAAATCAACGAGCCGTTTCATGGTTTCACGATCCGATCCTCCGTCAGTCAATAACAGCTCTTCAATGTCTCGTGTCTCCGCCAGCGCTTGCAACTCACGTTCTACTTCGACCGTAAAGCTATTGTATGATTTTTGAATCGCATATCCGAGTGTTGGTTTTTGCGCAAACTCTTCACGAATCACATTCGCAATGTGTCCTTCCCCAATTAACGCAACCCGTGTTAAACCAATCCCTTTTGTAAACAGACGTCGCTCAATCACAATGACAGCGATGCGGAACAACAAAACGTATACTAAAGAAAAAACAAACGCCGTTAAAATAATAAACCGAGATGAAAATAAATCACGATTGACGAAGACGAGTACAATCACTGTCAGCACGCCCGTTGCGCACGACACGAATACTTTTCGAATTTCATCAATGATCCGACGGTTGCCATCGATTTGATACAAGCCGTTCCACCAAAAAATCACAATCCAGAGAGCAGCCACAAGCAGCAATGCTGTAATAAATTGCTGACGTGGGATTGCGTAAATCGCCGGAGGCAGTTGCTCAATACTTTCGTTAAAACGAACAGCGTACGCCGTTAAACCTGCGAGTACGATAAAAAAATAATCAAATGGAACCAACAAGACGCTGAGAGCGAGTTCAATTTTTTTCATAGTCTGTCTGTTGTGCTTATGTGTGTTCTGTATGGCCCCTCTATAAGCCGGCTTCTGTTTCTGTTACCGAAGTAGCAGATGATAGCTATCTCTCTATGAGCTATTGTCGCCAATAACTTCGTGCTCCAATTACTGGATTGCACCGAACAGGGTTTACCATCAAACGTTGTCACCAACGCTGAAATTTTGTCGCTCTACCCGAAAGTAGAACCATCAAAATACTTTTCACCTTTGACTCCGCAGGAGTCATCCTGAGTACATCGAAGGATCCTTCGACTCGCTTCACTCTCTCAGGATAGCTCCTACGGAGCTAGTATTGTCTCTGTGGCACTTTCCCTCGATTTATACAATAGGCGCAGAAATTTCTTTGGTGCGTCTATTATAGTATACGGGTTGCCGTTAGCAACTGTCCTTGACCGGTCTCTATTGCTAGAGGCCGAGGTGGCCAGACTTTCCTCTCTTTATAGCCAGTAAACCGACTATATTGAGCAGCTATCCAAAGAACCAGTACAGCGCACACATAAGCACAATTCGATACAATATACGTTTTTTCGACTTGTCTGTGCTGGATGAACATACAATATTTTAAGCGATTAGTCAATATTTTTTGTTGTGATATACTACAGGATATGTCAGAACGATATACAACCAGACCGCGGTACACAAATGCTGTAGAAACACCCATTCAGTCTATAGCTGTCGACAACCGAACCCAGCACAGCGCTGAACCAACAATGGATTTTGACAGCGACACCGAAGCGTCAACGTCTTTTGTTGCAAAGCCTGATGCGCCTCAAGCATCACAAGGTCGTGTGTCATCACAAGACGCACTCGCACACCCCGGCGCAGAACAAGAACACACAGCTGTGGAGCACTCAAACAATCGCAATCCTGAACTCAATGCCCAGCGCGCAACACTCTATGCGCTTGTGGATGAAATGAAAACTGATCATTCATGGGAAAATGCGTTTATCTACAACAGACTGATTCATCGCATGGGCCATCCGAAAGTCACTATCAGGGACAAGAAACCGTATCGCATTGATAAATTTCTCGGCCGAGGAGGCTTCAGCAGGACGCTTACTGTCTCTCAAGAAACTGGGCGCATGGATCGCGCACAATTTGTGATGAAAGTATCAAAACCGTTTTCGCTTGCCGCAATGAACGGAAGCGATCGACAGGCAGCATCGCATGCAAAAAATGCTTTACTTGAAATTGAAGCACTCCGACGCCTGTCAACACTCGGCACGGAGAACCCAGCACCTGCTCTCGAAGCTGCCCAGCTCATTCCAGATCCTGACAACATGGATTCACGCATTGCAACAATTGTGATGGAAAAAATTCATGGCGAAACACTGCATGATTTTTTAGCAGAATCACTCTCATTAGATACTGGTATTGCGATTATTCAAAAAATGATTCACGCAATTTCTGTCATTCACGAAGCTGGCATTATTCATGGCGACTTAAAAATGGAAAACATCATGGTGTATGACGAAAACCCTGCAAACACACCAAACGCAGAGGCCATTGATACTCCTCATTATCAAGTAAAAATTATTGACTTTGGCGGCTGCACCATCACAGATGAGCCGGATAGCCGTAAAGCCCAACAACGACTCTTGCACAACATTCCGCTACCAACATATCGCAAACGCGAGTTGTATCAATATACTCGTGACTTTGGACTGCCAAGGAAAACAGACGTCGCCGCACTCCGCGATGAATATAGTCTTGGTCATGTCATTCATACATATTTCACAGGTCTCTGGCGCAGAATTGCTATTGGGGAATATCCAAACACCATTTCACAACAAGTCGATACAATCGTGCATGGATTAACCAGCACGGATGAAGCAACGCACATCACAATACTTGAAGCCGAACAAAAAATGGCAGCGGTGCATGCAGCAATTCTTAAATATCAAAACAAGGCGGATTAATATTGCATCTTGTCGATTGTAATCGACGGATCACGCTGAAGCGCTTCAATATCAGACACCACTTCACCACGAAGTAATTTTTGATATCCGGCATATCCAATCATTGCAGCGTTATCCGTTGAAAATTGCGGCGCGGGAAAAAATGTTGGAACACCAAGCTCTTTCATTGCAGAACGCAGTCGAGCACGTAATGTTTTATTCGCACTGACACCACCGCCAAGCAAAAACATTTTTGGTTGATACTCCTTCACCGCTTTAACTGTTTTATACACTAAGACATCAACAATTGCCTCTTCAACAGACGCACAATAATCTGGGATGATGCTTGCGAATGAATCCCCAAGCTCTGCTTTTAATGTGTTCGTGTTATAGAGACAGGCTGTTTTTAAACCGGAAAAACTAAAATGGTAATTATCACTATTTTTCATCGGACGTGGGAGCGGGTATTTCATTGGGTCGCCAGTTTCTGCGAATTTCGCGAGCACTTGCGCACCAGGATATCCGAGGTCTAACATACGCGCGATTTTATCAAACGCCTCGCCTGCCGCATCATCAAGCGTTTGTCCAATAATTGAATATGCGCCGAATTTCTCAGACAAAATAAGCTCTGTATGCCCGCCAGACACACACAACGCCATTAATGGAAACGCAACTTCTTCGATGCCTGAATAAGTTTTGCCGGATGAGTTTTTAAGCAGTGCCGACAGTGCGTGACCTTCCATGTGATCCACTGCAATGAGCGGTAAATGATATTCTTGCGCTAATTGCTTTGCGTGACGGACTCCCACCTCAAGCGCTGGAGCAAGGCCTGGGCCGTATGTCACTGCAATGACTGTCAGACGATCAGCAGTTTTTAAGCCTGAGCGTTTTAACGCTGTCGCCACACACCCTTCAATCATTTTTTCATGCTCACGCCGCGCAAGACTCGGAACAATGCCGCCCCACTCGCGATGCACATCAATTTGAGACGACACAATACTCGACAGCACACAATCATTTTTCAAAACCGCGACAGAGGTGTCGTCGCATGATGTATCAATCGCTAAAATATATGAATCTTTCATATCACCTATTCGTGCGACAGAATTTCATATTCAAACAATCGCTCGGTTTCTGATGGCGCGGTAATCACAATTTTCACAACCGTCGCATCTCCGAGATATTGATCGATGTGCCCGGTGACTTTGTTCGCCCATTCAATCACTGTCACATTTGGTGCGTGAAACATTTTTTCTGGCTCAAGTCCATCAATTTCCGTTGGTTCAAATAATCGATACGCATCAATATGATACAGCTTCACAGCCTTTTTCCCGATACGCGCTGGATATTCGCGGCAAATAATAAATGTCGGCGACACAACAATGTCTTGCACTTGTAACCGCTCGGCAAGCGCTTTTGTGAAATGCGTCTTCCCTGCTCCGAGGTCGCCTTGCAACAAAAATACAATCGCCTTTTTTCCAAGACTGGTATTCAGCTTTTCCCACAACTCTGTCACAAAACGTGTCGTGTCCGCAAGAGAACTCGCCAAAAACTGTTTTTTATCTTCAAATGACAAGGCGCCTTCTCGAACAATATGCACTGTGTCGAGTGTTGTATCAACGACTGTACTTGGTTTTCGTTTTGGAAGTCTGCCAGCGTCAATAATTAAATCGATGAGATCTTTTTGTTTTTTCGAAATACTACTCAACACATCGTCAATCGTGTACGGCGTTTTTTGATATGATGCATTTGCAGATGTTGCCGTAATTGGTGCGTCATATTGCTTTAATAACTCCAGCACTAACGGATAATCCGGAATACGCACCCCTTGTGTTCCCATGCTTGACGCCACGTGATCCGCGAGATTTCCATATCCTTTTGAAATAACAGTAATCGGGCCTGGCAAAAAATTATCATACATATTTTTCGCTGCATGATTCATTTGAATATAGCGCATGGCCATTTTTTTATCAGCCACAGCGATCGATAACGGTTTGTCTGCTCGCTTGGACTTATACGCCAACAACTTGTCAATCGCCTCTTGATTGGTTGCATCTGCGCCAATCCCGTAACAGGTTTCTGTCGGGTAAATAACTAAGCCGCCAGCAGAAAGAACCTCAATGGCTTTTGCGATGACTTCAGCGTGATTTGTTGGTGTGAGTGTAATGCGTTCCATGTGTATATTATTTGCTCAAACGCTATCATTATTATAAACAAAAATCAACCGCGCCTGGGTTGATCTTTGAACTATCATCGTTCTGCTATTTCTTCTTTTTTGGACGATTGTTGTTGGTTGGCTTTTTTGCTGCTTTTGCTTCAAGCATTGCCTTTTTGATCGCCAAGCGTTTCTTTGTTTTCTTTGGTGATTTCATTGCTGCTGTTGCGTTTCCGCCCATTGCACCCCATCGTTTTGCCATAAAAATACTGTCAATAATTATTATCCATAATAGACTATCACACTCAAGCGAAAGAATCAACCCCTACAAAGAGCAGGCTGCTTCTATTTTTGCAGTGAGAAGTTGCCGTTTTTCGCAAGTTTCCAAGTGCGAGTCACTCGCTGCCCTGATTTTCCATAAGTAACGGTCACTTGTTTTTTAGCTTTATTCACAGACAGAACAGGCTTTGAGAGGTCAGTAATTGAAAACTGTTGGGTTTTTTTGGTCGTCAACGCATTTCCGCTCGTTAATCGAAACGCAAAGACGCGGGCGGTTTTTTGTCTGGCTGTCGCGATAAACACAGAATCATAGCCGGCATACACCTTTTTCACAGCGATGCGATATTGTGCAGATGGCAGGGTTTTTGTTCCAATCGCCTTTTTTGCTGTGCGCTCGCCGTTCACGAACACGCGAATGTCTTTGCCGTTTGTGACAACGAGACGCTTTTTGTCTGTTGACAGTGCGTAGCGAAAATTCACAGATGAGCCATACGGCGTAATTGTATCTGTCGCAGCATCAGCATACACCACGGTGACACGATTGTTGGTTTTTGTGACTGTTGTAATCTTGCCGTGATCTGTATTTTCTTCTACTGGAGTAGGCTCTGGATCTCGAGCAACTGCTGCATTCACTGTCACTGTCCGAGTTGCAGTTGTTGTGTTACTTGAATCATCTGTTGCTGTGTATGTCACAGTGTAGGTTCCTGGCGCTGCGGTATCCACTGGATTTGTCGTTGAGACAGCAACGCTTGCATCACACGCGTCTGAGGCTGTTGCTCCTAGATCAGTATATGTTTGCCCTTGCGTCACAGATACATTTCCAGCGCTCACTTGCGTAATCGTTGGCGCAGTCGTATCCACAACACTCACTGTTCGTGTATTGGAGCCTTGGTTTCCATCATAGTCAAGCGTACTGAGATACAGAATTGGATAGCTCCCAATGACACTCGCATTCACTGTCCCGCTACTCAAACCTGCAATTAAACCTGTTCGAAAATTATCCGTTGCTGTCGCTCCTGCGTCTGACCAACTGCCAATGCCACATTGCACTGTGTCTGTTCCACTGGTGATCGCGACAGTTGGGATTGTTTGATCTGACTCAAATGCACCAATGTCACACAAACCATTTTGTGGGCGAGATAACCCACGTGCATCTGTCGTTAGCGGATTTCCAGCAATGTCTGTGCAATCAACTTCTGGGACAATGTCACGCGTGTTACTTGTCCATAAACGAGCTGTCTGCACAGGCCCTCCATTATTTTCTAATGAGACTGTAAAAAAGAGTGAATGTGATCCAGAGGTTGTGTTGTCATGTGTTTGCGTAAAAATACCAGTGCAGTCAGTTGTTGTTGCGAGATAATTATAATCAGCAGACGCGAGACCCGCACTCGCAGAACAATCATTCGCGGTTGAGCCTGTTGGCGTATCTGGATATTGATAATTTTCCGCAAAGAGCGACCCCTTCACAACCACGTCAGCACTTCCGCCTGCAACAAATAATCCACCACCATTTCCCCCACCACTGCGATTATTATTAGCGTTATTTTGCAAAATTGTACTAAAGGAAATATCGAGATGTGCATCGCCATTATTCTCCACAAAAATAGCACCACCGTTGTCAGCAGCTGTGTTATCCATAAAGGTTGTATTCACAACAACAGTTGGTGCATCAATATATAATGCTCCGCCGCCTAAACCAAAACCACCCAAAGAAGCGTTGTTGTTCGAAAAGGTACTATCGCGAATCACCATCTGGCCAGCCGGAATGATTGTGCTTTCAGTGGTATAAATTGCTCCGCCGATTGTTGCTGAGTTATTTGTAAAAGAAGAGTCCTCAATCAAAATCTCATTCGATTGTATTGAAGCGATAATCGCTCCGCCACCTCCACTTGCAGTGTTGTTTGAAAACGCTGATTGAGAAATGGTCAAATTACACAAATTCGCATTCATCGCACCACCGAACTCACCTGCAGTTGTTGTGTTTCCGGAAATCGTGGAATTTGTAATCACTAATGTATTGTTCTCACAACGAATACCACCGCCAAATGACGAGCCGGTCATTGCATTATTTGAAACCGTCACATGATCGAGTGTTGTTGTTCCAAGCGCTAGAATGCCTGCACCGTCACCAGTTGTTGTGCCATTTGTGAGCGTGAGTTGACTGATTACAGCCGTTGTTCCTGCCAGCGTCTCCATCACACGATCAATGTGGTTCGCATCAATAATTGTCTCGTCTACTCCAGCACCAGTGAGCGTTAACGTGCCGCTTGTGTCTGTAATATCTAAATCGCCAGTCGCTGCAGCGTTTTCAGCTGTTCCGGAAACACTGAGAGTGTACGTTCCAGCTGGAACAATGATTGTGTCTGAACCACTACTTGCATTTGCAGATCGAATCGCTTCACGCAATGAACAATCCGTTGCACTGCCAGTGACGCAGGATGGCGAAACATCTGCTTCATCGTTTTCGATGGTCACCGTGTAACTCGCCGCGTATGCGCTTGTTGGCATCAAGAAACAGAACAAAGCGAAAAAAGAAACAACTATTTTTTTGATTGTGTGTTGTGCATGCATGAAGCAATGTTAACACGAGCGGAATTAATTCACCAAATACTATTTGAATCAAGTCACGCTCTTTACACCGTAATAAACGAACGCATCCCGACACTCCCCATTTCAATCTCCGTATTAAAATAGGACAACTGTTCATCTGGTTCAAGCAGCGCCATTGCCGCAACCATTGGCCGGTAATGATCATCTGTTGGAACTGCTAATTGCGTAATCGCTCCAAACTGCTGCGGGCGTGTAATCACATTCATATTTTGGTCAGTCATCGCATCTGTCAGGCGCGCATCAAATTCTTGCGCCCAATCGAACGGCTGTCCGTTTTCCCAATCAATCGCACCGAGGTTGTGAACAATATTTCCGCTCCCAATAAAAATCACGCCACGATTGCGCAAGCTTTTTAATTCCGCGAACATGGTGAGCAATTGCTCCAGCGACTGATTGATATCAAGACTTATTTGTAACATCGGAATGTCGCGCTCAGGCTTCATGCGCATCATCACAGACCACATCCCATGATCAAAACCGCGCGTGCGATCGAGCTCGGCTTCATACGCGAGCAGCGCCTGTTGCAATTGCTGTGCGACAGCTGGATCTCCCGGCGCTTGATATTGCACCGCAAAAAGCTCCGGCGGAAAACCAAGAAAATCGTGGATCGTATCAGGCCGCTCAACAGATTGAATGAACGTTCCGCGCGACAACCAATGCGCGCTAATCACCACAATCGCCTGCGCCTCAGGCAAGCTCGCTCCGATCCGCTCCCATTCAACCGCAAACGGATTGTCTGTAATCGCATTCATCGGATTGCCATGCCCAACAAACAACACCGGCATGCGCGCAGACGGCGTGAGCGTGTGTGACAATTGACGCAACGAATCAACAGGATGTTTCATTCCTCTATCTAACCAAAGAACTGGACCGATAGCAAATTGCGGATCTTTGCAAAATATCAAATATCTGATTAGATAGTGGCATATGGAAAAACCACTCCGAAAACAACCCGACAAAAAATCGTCAACCGAAAAGCGCGAAGACACGCCGCAAGAACGAGAGCTCAAAATTGTTGTGCCCAGAGCCGCGATTGAACCCTTAATCGCAAGCGCTCCAGCTGCCACGATTGATCAATGGTATTTTCCGAAAGACGTCGAACTCTTTCAACGCGTCGCGAGAGAATGTGCTTTAGATCTACCATCTGATGCTGATGTTTCGCAAGCTCGGATTCGCAAACAAGTTGAGCCAAACGGCAAAGTGGTGTACACCGCAACATTCAAAGGACAAAAAGATCTTACAACCTTTTCTCGCAGTGAGTTTGAAGTGGTGATTTCGCAAGAGACAGCGGAAAGACTGCTGCCACAAGCAACCAATGGTCATTTACAAAAACGCCGACATTTTATTGAAGGCATTGTCGTTATTGACGGACAACCTGAAAAACAAAAAGCGGAAATTGATTTACTCCTTCAAGATGCAAAGGGCGATGCAAGTGATTACCCTATCGCCTTTTTTGAAATTGAATGTGATTCCGATGCCGCGATTGATGCAATTCGAAAAGGAAGGGTAACATTTTCAGAAGAAATCAATGCAGTGCTCCGTGCTGGCAAAGAAGCGTCTGATAACAAGTTGTTAAGCATGACAACGATCGCAAAAAAAGGTGTTGACAGAGACGGTGCAGCTGACTTGCTCAAAAAAATTACCCCCGAAAGCAAGAAAAAGAAAAAATAAATACTGCGCGAGTATTATTTTGTTGCAGCTCAACAAGAGATGTCATATAATACAGGCATCTTATTTGTAATATAAAAATTTTATGGAGATAAAATATGGAGCGAGTTTTGCGCTCCTTGGCGCGTTTGCGTTCAATCTTATTGTTCCTCATCAAACCCTTGCTGATACAGTTTGGGATGCGACCAAAAAGAGTGCAGCGACGTACACACTTTCTAGTCCATATGCTGGCCCAACAAACGTCAATTTTGTCGGCGATGTAAATGGCGATGGCTTCGATGACGTGGTTGTCACAAGCGCAAAAAGTGATGACTCAAATGCAACGATTTATAATTATCTTGTATACGGGTCAGCCAACAAAATTTCTGACGGCAAGCTCACAGCAAAAGCGAGTGCCATTTTCACAAACTCTCGACCATTAACCGGCGTTTCTCGACCAGTCGGCGGCGACATCAATAATGATGGCTATTCTGACATCATGATCGGAGACGACGATAACGTATATATCATCTTCGGAAAAAGCACAAAATTTACCGGCACACAAACAACAAAGACTGCTTCAAGTGCATCAATTTTAAATCCAAATTCATCAGAAGCAGAGGTTGTTGATGTAAATAACGACAACATTGAAGATTTGATTGTGCCAGGGCGCTTACAAAAGCACAGTGGTTCTTGGGTCTACATCTATCACCAACACCACAACAGCGCGAGCCGCTGCTCATGACATTGCACAAACAACTCTCTTAGGAGACATCAATAACGATGGTTTCATGGATTGGGGCAAAGTTGTTGAAAAAGGCAACACAAACGCAATTGTTCATATCTATAAAGGCTCTGCAAGTTTTTACACAAACAACAGCGCGGTAAAAGCAGCCACAAAAATAACCATTACTCCAAGTACAGTCGGTGTTGCTGGAGAAAATGCTATCGGTGTATCCATTGCTCCCCTTTCAGATCTAAACAGAGATTCATATGACGACGCAGTCATTCGCGTCATTCATTACAAGGTCCAAGGCACAAACGTGAAAGAACTCAAAACAACCAGTCACGTATTGTACAGCGACGGCACAATGCCAAAGACTCGTACGCTTGGATCATTAAAACAATTAGATTCTGACTTTTTACGTGGCCTCTATAACGCAGGAGACGTGAATGGCGACTCTGTTTCAGACATTGCATCACGCAATATCCCAGGATCAAGTCTACAAGCTGGATCAAGTGTCATGAATGTATTTACTTCAGGGGTAAACAAAACAAAAAATACAGCACACGACATTTTGCAACTCGGCTTTACTCCAGGAAATCGAATTGGCGCGTATCAAACTGCGACAGACATTGCTTCAACAGCAAATAAAGCCGGTGACTTGAATAATGACGGATTTGCAGATCTACTATTTTCTGGTGATCCTGAGCACAAAAATGCAACCTTTATTGTATATGGCCAGTCGAACTTTACTGGATCAGAAAGTCGCATTGGCTCAGCTGTTGGCTTAAAACGAGATCGCGTACAAATCACTCGAGAAGATGGCACGATTTTAAAGAAACAAGTATTTTCAACTGGAAAAACCGGACAAAGTCCATATGTTAACCCTTTGAAATATCGTAATTTTGCACTTGTTGTATCCAGCAACGGAAAACAAGTTGCAACAATTAAAAATACTGGCTCAATCAGTAAAGTAAAAAAATTGGCTTCAAAGGCACAATCTTCTGTGCTAGAGATGGAATCATTTAACATCGGAAACACAGCAACTGAAGAAGCTGTTGTTGTCACCCGAACTGGTAATGATGTCACAACGTTTTATCTCACCATCATGAATGGCGCTATTAAAACAATTGACTCAAAAACTATTTCAACAACAGAAGCATTCGTTGGACTCGTTGTTGATCCAGCGCAAAAAACTGTTACTCTGCAAAAAACAGATAGCTCAACAATTAAAGCATATACAATTGTTGGAACAACACTACAATAAGAACACTCTTCATTCTTATTCAAAAAGCGTCCCATATCGGGGCGCTTTTGTTATAGGAAGATATTCTTGAGTATTATTTTGTTGCAGCTTCAATCCGCTTCACCCGTTCAACGGCTTGTTTTCGGGTCACAAAGAGATAGACGAATAATGCAATCCCCACCGCCACTGCAACCGCAGAAATAATCATTCGGATATAATATGGCCGCCAATATTCCATTGTTGTGGCTTTTTGTAACAACGGTTGCATGTCTTCGGGATTCGCAGAATCAATCACTAAGATGTCGACAGTATCACCAAGTGACAATTCGTTATATGTATTGCCATGCACGACTTGTGTGATGTTCCCTTCTGTCAGGGCGCCGTTTTGGGTCGTATATGAAACCGCGATATCATATTCCGTTCGCCAGCGATAATGCTCCGCGGAAAGATTGGTCACACTCGCTTGTCGGACAGTTCCTTCTGCTTGATATCGCCCAATGAGTCGGTATTCACCAAACTGCAACAAAAACACCGGCCCGCCAATAACTAGGCACGCCGCGAATAGGCCCACCAAGATATTTCGACCGCGTTGTAATTGTGTGTCGCTGAGTGATTGTTTGTTCATGCAGAAAGTATGCCACAATTTCACACAACTAAACAAGGTGTTACTGATTGTTTGATTTTTGCAACACAGAACGGACGGTAAACAATAATGGGAGTTGCGTTAAAATCACACCGAGTAATCCGAAGCGCAATGTTTCAGCTGGAAAATAGATATAGCCGAGTGCCAGCGCGATTAAAATAGTCACCCGACCCGCTCCGAGAAAAAATTCACGATCAAGCAAATAGACAAAACGATTAACCCCACTCTTTTGGATCTCTTCATCGACGATATCAAAAAAGATTGTGAATAATGTTGAGTAGCGCAGTTCAATGGAAAAGGCACTAAACGCCAAATACACCAACAACGCCCAGGCAGTGTAACTAAATCCTAGGATCACTGCTCCAATAGTGGTGAGCGCAAACCAAAATGTGAGAATGCGGATATAATATCGCGGCTGAATGACTCGTCCTAATAAATACATTGCAGCCGTCGACAACACCGCTGTGACAGATTGGACTGAGCCGACGACATTCTCCTGCCCTATCAATAACAAGATTAATAAGACCGGAAAATAAGTTGATGCACCTTCAACGAGTCCACTGAGAAATTCAACAAAGCGAACCTTCTGCCACCGCCTATTAGGGGCTTTCAAAAAAAGACCCTTCATTTTAATTGGGACGTGCACTTCTTCCGCGATCCATAATGTGATTATTCCTGAAACAACCAAACAGCAAGCTCCAATAATGCCGAAAAAACGATAGGCCACTCCAACATGAACAAACCCACTTCTCTCACCCAAAATAATACACCAACCGATCAACACAGGGAGCGCGGCACTTGTCATTGTTGAGAGCGCACTATCAAGACTCATGAATTGAAAACGGCGCGCTCCTTGGCTCGCGTGTGATGCGATGGTGTTTCGATTTGCCCAATACAAACCGCCAGCCAAGCCATTGAGTAAACTAAAAAACATAAAATACCCCACCGATGTCATCCCCTCTCCAAAAAATAAAAATGTTAAGGGCGCAAGAGCCTGAGCAATACAACCGAGGGTATATAAGGTGCGAATCCGAAAATAGTTGAGCAAAAATCCGTTGAGCGCAAAGGTGGCAATAATCCCAACAGGAAAAGCAACGTTGTATTCAATTAATAATAACGGGTCACGCGTCTGCCGCCACACAAAGGTTTCTAAAAATACGAGCAACAATGGCGCCGCTGTGGAATACAACACAAACGACAATAACAAAACACGCTGATCTTTTGTCAGCACTTGGAAATAAGACAACTCTTTCCGAAAAAATTGGATGATGTGATTCATGCAAGCCTGCCTATTTTTTCACTAGATTATATATTACTTTTTACCACTTCGCAGCAAATTCCACTGTCCATTCAATACCGAACTTGTCTCTGAACATACCGAAATATGTTCCCCATGGACTTCCTCCCATTGGCATTTCAACTGCGCCGCCAACGGACAATCCATTGAAGATTTTTTCAGCTTCTTCTTTGCTTTCTGCACGAACAGATATTTTGGATCTGTTTTCGTTTTCATTCACTCGCCCCATCGCTTCCGGGATGTCGTTCGCGATTAACACGTTCGCGCCAATAGACAACGCAATGCGCATGATTTTATTCTCCTCTTTTTCTGGAACTGGAAACTCAGCGCTTGATAAATCTTTGAAACGCACAAGCTCCACAAACTCTCCCCCAAATACTGATTTGTAAAATGTGAATGCTTCTTCGGCGTTTCCGTTAAAGTTGATCCATGGATTGATTGTTGTCATATGTACTGCTGTTTATCTTTCGTTATGTTGTTATGCGTATATGGTAACAGGTTATTTGGGTGTGTGGCAACGATAACTGTTTGAATTGACTTATTTTAAGATGTTGATGGAAGAGAAAAAATTTTGATTTTAGTTTCTTAATCAATTTCACCATTTTCTCTCAAAACGCGAATCGCATTAAATCTTCTACCCTCATCCACTTTATCCTTAACAATCTCGCGGAGTGCAATAATGGTTTGATTATATGCCAATTCCAACCCCTTATTTACAACTTGCATCCATTGATCAAAATCAAATTGCTCAGCTTCAAGCAGTTTTTTGATTATGTCACCAAAATCACGCGGACTAAAACACGAATCCAGAAAATGTGTTTCCAAAAATTGCTCGATGTCATCACCAGTACTGATTTTCTTAAGCCATGCAAGGGCAACCTTCTGATTCATGGGCAGATACGAAATTTGCGTTTTTTCCAACCAGTCGAAATATTCTACAATTTTAGCCTCAATATCTTGCTCAATATAGCCTTTGGCGTGTGCAATTTTGTCATTACGATATGTAATAATCGACTTCTTAATACTACGTGCATCAATTTTTGTTAGACCTACAATCTTCAATAAATCGATAATTTCAGTTTCGCCCAAAAAAGCGATGGCATGCGGTGATTCAGGCGCTAAAATACCCTCTGCCCCATTACGGGGGTTTTTAATAGTTAATGCCAACTCATATTTATCTTTCTCCTCTCTGTAAATTCGCAAAATTTTATACTGTATGGCGAGCATAAAAAGGAGATGAAATGGCATTACCGCAAAAGGATTCGGTTCAGCTTCGTCTTTATTAAGAGAAGAAAATGCTTCCCATAGGTGATTTATATAATCATTTTCCGTAGTGTCTCGACGAATGGGTAGATAGTCAAAAATCTCAGCTCCGATTACTGAATACGAGACATCCTTTCTATTATCCTCTATAGCAGACTCTCGTATTTGTTCAAGATAATCTTGATGTTTGTAAAAATATTCATCATCTTCTGACATAGTAGTTACATCCAGAGTTTGGCAATCACGTCCTTGATCTTTTGATCGTAAATGACAATGAGTTTTTTGGCAGATTCGACTAGCATACGCTCAACCTTAATCTTCTCTACAATCTGCCCTTGTACTTCGAGGGATGGGAGAGGTATTTTAAAATTTTTCACACTACCCGCAGCAAGATTGGGCTGTGCAACACCATTTTTAGATTCAAGGATCATATCTGCAAAAAATGACGTCCCAAAATACACCGCTAGAAAATCTACCATTACTTTTTCTCTGGGACGTACTATGACCAATGATGAAGCGATAGCTCCTTCAGAAAAGTTCTCAACTTTGGCATATTTACCTAAAGACCCTCGCAAACATAATAATATATCATCTTTCTGAACCTTACCGCCTCCAAGCAGATCAAATCTGACTCGTGATATGAAATCCATATTCTTCATGTCAATTCCATCATCTGTTAAATGGCCCGCATTAATAAATGGAATTCCATTGTCTACCCGGTCAGATTTTGAAGGATAATTTACGCCTCTATCGCCATTTTCAAAATCACAAATCTCCCCCAACTTCACTTTCTCCCACTCAGGATCGATGTCAATTTTGGGTTTCCAATTTTGGACGATTTGCTTGGCACCGGCGATGATGCCTGTGTAACCATTCAGCTCCGCTACAATTTGCTCTTGAATTTCGAGAGACGGGAGAGGGATTTGAAATGACTGCAACATTCCAAGCTTGATATAAGGCATTGTATTTCCAAGTTTCTGCAACTGCATATTCTCTTTCAGAGAATTATTCAAAACTTGAAAAAGATACTTTACATTTACATTTTTGAAATTACTCAAAACATAAGTTCGTTGATATGCGTCAAATTTTCCTTTGTAATATTTCACTGCACCAACATCACCGTTTCCAGCAATAAGTAACGCTTCTGTATCAAATGAAAATACATCAATAAATGTGTTTTCTTTAGCACAAGTAAAGAATGGGTACTCGCCGTTAGGATTTCCTTCATTTACATCTTTTCTGCCTGTTGTAATTTCACAAAGTTCTTTTAACTCCACCATTTGCCATTTGACCTTACTGTAATCAGTAACTACACGATATCTGTCACCTGAAAGGTTATAATCACCGTTTTCGGCAATTTTTGATTTTTCTACATACATTGCAAGCTTGCTTTCTACTTTTTCACCGGCGTTCCATTTGTTCAAAATATCTAGTGCAGCTGGCAAATCATTTTTGTTAATTGGCCTCTTGGTTGCACCGAGATCAAGACCATCTTGTTCAATTTTTACGAACAAAATTTCTTGATTTGTTTTTGTTAACTCATTATTAAAAAGCAAAATACTTGTTTTTACTCCGCTATACGGAGCAAAAACACCTGATGGTAAACTTACAACAGCATATAGACCGTCCTCAATAAGATTTTTTCGAAGTTGCTTATGAGCCGTACCCGATTGAAAAATAATCCCTTCCGGCACGATAATTCCTGCGCGACCATTTGGGCGCAAGTGATTCATGATGTAATCAACGAATAACACCTCCGAACGGGTAGACTCAATGCTAAATTTTTTGTGGGTTGCTACACCACCTTTCGGTGACATAAACGGCGGATTCGCAAGAATGACATCGAACTTATCACCCCATCGATCTTCTTCGCTCAATGAATTATATTGAACAATTTTAGGGTTCTTAAACTGATGTAAATACATATTCACTTGAGCAATACGCACCATGCTCGGATCAACATCGTATCCCTCAAAATTCTCCATTATTTTACGACGCTGCGATGGTGTTAATGGGGATTCTTTTTTTTTGGGGTCATTTATGCCATCATGCTGTTCCAAAATATGCTTGTATGAACTCACCAAAAAACCACCTGTTCCACATGCCGGGTCCAGTATCTTATCATCTTTTGTCGGATTAATAACATCCACAATAAAATCGATGATATGACGCGGCGTGCGAAACTGCCCAGCATCACCTTGACTCGACATAATCGAAAGCAAATACTCATATGCATTACCAAGCTCTTCTGGATGAGAATAATCAAAGAAATCAATCTCTTTCAAGAATAATCCAAGCGTTTCTGGTGAACGATATGGTAAAAATGCTGATTTAAAAATTCCACGGAATAATTCTGGGAGTTGTTTCGCCTCGGAAAATTTAAGTAGAGCTTCGGCATATAAATTCATTCGCTCTTGATTCCCAACGCGCGAATCCATGAGCCGCGACCATGCATATTGCTCAAGCTCACCAATAAAAAAAGAAGGTTCATCTCCTTGTTTAATTGCAGCCTGATCCATATCATCCATGAATTTGTAAATCAAAGCATTGGTGATTTGCTCGATTTGTGAAGTCGGGTTTGGAACAACACCTACAAGCACTTGCCTTGCAGCGTCTATATGTCTTTTAGTTTCTGAATTCATATTTACAAGTTTGTTATATGATACGCGTAATCATGGATATATTGAGGAACTATTGCCTTATAACCATTCAGCATCTGATATTCCTCAAAATCAAACGTGGACTCTGTGTTAAATCGTGCTGTTTGTTTGGTTGAGATAATTTCTCGCACTTTTTCATCTGTTGCGTATGCCTTAAAAAACATCTTGACTGGCGCATAATGCTTTTGATCAACTGGGTTTACTTCCATGAATTTCTCCCATTCGGACTCTAGTAAGTCTTCTTTATTTTCAAATGATTCTTTTTGCCCAAAAGCGACTTCTAAAAATTCCTTTACGGAAATTCGACGATCGACATCAAATATTTTACGTATTTTATCGAGATTCAAAAAATGTTTTGGCTTATCAAAAATTTCTTTCTTCGCAAAATCTTCTGCTTCTTGTAAATCACCATTCTCCCACAATGATTTTAGGACTTCATTACCCACAACATCTTCTTCAACAGCTTGTTTAAAGCCTTCTCGGTCAATGCGCATTCCTTCTACGCCAATAGCTATTGCAGCAACAGAAATGACTTTATCATCCATCGCTAAATCAACAGGTCCTTTAAATACTGCATTGCCATTTTCGTCTACAAATTCTCCTTGCTGTCCTTCTGAATCAGCATTTTTTTCAGTTGCGGTCACTTTTTTTATTTGTGGCAGTTTGATTTTCTCATCATACGGAAATTCATGTTCAAAATATTCACAACTGGCAAAGAAATCAAAGAACTTAAATTCGTTCTTATCGACATGAATTTGTTCATTTGTCGTATAATCATGATAATCGAATGAATACTTTCTAGTACCGCGGCCTTTCATCTGCACAAAATCAGACGGACTAAACACAGGTCGCATAAGACCAATATTCAACAAATCTGGGCAGTCATACCCTGTTGTCATCATGCCAACTGTAACCACTACTCGTGTCTTTCCTGAATCATATCCTTCAAGAAATTTCACTGGCCCACCAAGTCTGTTATTCGCAAAATTTATTGTCATCTGCTGTGCCTTCTGCACTTGAGATGTCACCTGCACAGCAAAATCAGATTCATTATATTGATCTGGCCATTTTTCATAAGCAAGTCTATTGAGAATATTTGCTACACGCGCAGCATGACTTTGTGAAACACAAAAGACAATGGATTTTCCAAAAAGTGGGAGGCCAAATTTTTGACCAATTGGATCCAGAAGACCGTTATCAATAAATGCCTTACACATCGCAATATTTGTCTCTTCATTGAAAAATTTCTTTTCATAGTGTCGTTCATCAAACACCTCATTCATTTCTCCGGCTTCTGTATTTGTAGATACACCGTATCCTTTTTCAGATAGAAGTTCAGTGGTAATTTCTGTACGAGCATCTATGCGCGTTGGCTGAATAAGATGCCCATCTTTTGAGCCTGTATTTAAATCATATGAAAAAGTAGGAACACCTGATTCACAACCGAAAGTTTTATACGTATCTAAAAGCAAGCGCCGTTCATGCTCCCGCTGATTATCTAATGTAACGGTATTAACATTCTTCAAATAATTTTTTGGCGTAGCAGTTAAACCAAGTTTATAACCAACAAAATATTCAAACACAGCGCGACTATTACCACCTATAGAACGATGAGCTTCATCTGAAATCACTAGTTCAAAATCTGTAGGTGAAAAATCCTTTTTGTATCGGTCGCCTGCGAGAAATGTTTGCACTGTAGAAACGACAATGCTCGCATTTTGCCAAGAATCCTTTTTGTTCTTATAAATAACACTTGGAAAATCACGTCCCAAATACTGTGTAAATGCCTTATGCGCCTGGTCTTCTAACTCTAATCTATCTACTAAAAATAAAATACGCTGTGCGTTACCAGACTGTAAAAACAATTTTATAGCAGCCGCGGAAATCAGCGTCTTGCCTGTACCTGTTGCCATCTCAAACAGAAACCGATTATTACCCAACTGAGCAGACTGCTGCAAAGAATTAATCGCTTGCATCTGATACGAACGCAACTGTTTAAGGCTATTGTCTTTCAAGAACGCGCTGCGAGTATATTCATTTTGAAATAAAGGATCTTTTTCGAAACCCGGCATCTGAGATTCAATTATATAATTCGCTCCTACTTCAATTTGCGCTAACCCTGCGGGGTCTGGTGTATATTTTTCGTACTGTGAAATTGAATCTTGCGTAGGAAAACGCGAAATTGTTTCCGGATTACCGTTTTGAGTATCCCAAAAATAATGAATGTTACCATTCGACAAAATCACAAAACGCGCATTTATATTACGCGCATAATTACGGGCCTGTTCCTTTGCAGAAAGCGGGTCGATTGATTCTTTTTTTGCCTCAACAACAACCAGCGCTCGCCCGTTCTTATCTAGCAATAAAAAATCGATAAATCCTTTTGAAGCATTTTCAAAATCATCACCTAACTCGCTAATACTCACTCCTGGCTCCAGCTGAATATTTGCCTTACCATTTTTATCATCAAAAAATCGCCACCCAGATTCTTGTAGTAGGTTATTTATTTTTATTCTTGCTTGGGCTTCTTTTTTATTTTTCATAACATTATTTTTCTTCATCATCCATTCGTCTTCGTCGATCATCTAAAATCTCATCCTCAAATTCAAAATAAAGCGTGCCTTGCGGTCGTCTCTGATACCCCAATAACTCCATTGCAAAAGTTGAAAGGCTATTTACCTTATCACCAATTTTGATTTTATCATTTTCAATAACCTCAGCAACAATGTTTGCATCTCTCGTAAATGTCAGCTTTGAGCCAACAGGGATGCCATATTGATCAAAATGAAACCGTGAACGTCGCTCTTTCACTTCATCAACCTCTTTCTCTTGCTCTTTCGTTAAACCACTGTCAATTCTTTCTTCTTGAATTTGAACCTTTTTTAACGCCAAGGCAGCATATTCAGGATTCATCTTAAAAAATTCACGATTATCTCGCGCTCGTCGATCAGCAAAAATAGAATGCAACCACTTTTCTTCTTTCTCGGCATTTTCAACTACTGCAGCATAATACACTTCAAAAGGAAGCGGGGTGCCAGTTCGATCCAGTTGCTTCATCCGCTCTGTGACATCGCCATGAGTAAAACCAATTTTAATGTACTCTGGCATTGATTCATTTGTTAATATGTAGACAATCTGATTCATACGCCAACTTCAGCAACCTATTGATAAAAACTCAAAACTTCGCAAAATTCGAGTTAATTTGAATAATATATACATATAATATAAAGCAATTAGCGAAAAAATGCCATAGCACTGAATACGTAGAATAAACCGAAATTTAGGGGGTGTACCCCTTCAGGGCACGGGCAGGAATCCTCGATTCCCGCTCTCCTTCTAGAGATAACAAAAAAGCGGTCCCAGAAGGACCACTCTTTTGTTATATGCAGGGGGTGCAGGAATCGAACCCGCCCAAATGGTTTTGGAGACCAGTGTACTACCGATATACGAACCCCCTAGAAAAGGGTGGGTCATTTGTTGACGAGATCCGGCACATCGACAAAGGTCGGGGGGTGCGGCGGACAGACATCAAAAAAATAACCCAGCTACCCATAGTATACGGAAATATTTGGATTTGTAAAGATGGCGCAGAATTGAAAAGATATGATACAATCCACACATATGGAAGAAAAAAGAAATATCATCTTTGATAAAAAAAATGTCCTTGTGATTGGTGGAGCTGGATTCATCGGCTCTCACCTCTGCGACGAACTGATTCAAACCTCGAAAGTCATCTGCGTTGATGATTACAGCTCTGGTTCAGTCAACAATATCTCCCACTTGCTCCAAAATCCGAACTTCGTGTTTTTGCGGCACGATATCACAAAACCGCTGGATCTCGCGGCCTATCCCGAACTTGATTTGTTGCAAGTCAAATTCCAAGGCATCCAAGAAATCTACTACCTCGCCTGCCCGACGATTCAATTGGGATATGAGGAATTCATGCTCCAAACCGCGAAAGCAAACTCGGTTGGCGTTTTCCACGGACTTGAGCTCGCGAAAGAATATAACGCGAAATTTTTACTCGGCTCATCTCGCGCGGTCTACGGCGATCCACTTGATGGCCAAGAACAATTCCAAGAAGATTATTGGGGCTTTGTTGACCAACTCGGTAGTCGCGCTGCGTACAACGAAGGCAAACGCTTTGCAGAAACACTAACGCTCACTTACAAACGCACATTCAACCTCGACACAAAGATTGCTCGGATTTTCAATACCTATGGCCCTCGCATGATGCTCAACGCCGGGCGCATGATCCCCGACTTTGTGAAAGCTGCCGTCGACAACAATGACGTTGTGATTTACGGCGACGGAACCAGTGAAGACAGTTATTGCTATGTCGATGACATGATTCAAGGGTTAGTCGCGCTCATGCAAACACCGATTATTGAACCAGTGAATCTCGGCGCTGACACTACATTTCAAATTATTGATATTGCAAAAAAAGTCATTGAACTGTCTGGCTCAAAATCTCAAATTTTATTTCAAAAAGAAATTCAAGGATTGGTTCGCTATGCTGCGCCAGACATCTCTCGTTCAAAACGACAACTCGGCTGGTTTCCGGTTACTGACCTCGATACTGGACTCAAACGCACCGTCTCGGATATGATCGGCGCCCAAACAATGACCTACAATTCCCTGTCTCCAGAAAATTACAGCACAATCTCCTCTTCATCTTGAGGATCTTCTGAAAACGCAAAGATCCATAATTTTTGCAACGCGAAACTAAAGACGCCTGCCGCCATTCCTGAGAATGGTTTTGCGATGATGTCTAATATATGGAAGTGTTCAACTAAGCCCCACAGCACACTTTGGTTGATTAATAGCGCAACACCGGTTGCAACATAAAACTTCAACATCTGTTGATACGAAAACTCATGTGTTTTACCGGAATGATGCTTGAATGTCCAACGACGACTCCAATAATAGCCATTCACGCCTGACACAACGAACGCAATTAACGCCGCGAGTAAATAATGTTCTCGGAAAAACACAATACCGCGAGTAAGGCTGATAAACACAGCCGAATCAATCGCGGTATTGAGAACGCCAATAATGCCGAATTTACTGAACTGCAGGATCGTATGCTTCATAGAGGTCGAATGATTGTTCGTTTATACCTCCGTGATTATAAAGGCGCGTGGTGTTTTTTGCAATGTCGTCCCAATTATATTGCTGCTTCACATGCTCTTTAATCGAGCGGCCAGCAACTTTTAAGACATGCGGGTTTTTCAAGATGAAGGCACACTGCTCAGTCAAACCATCAACATCTCCTTTGTCGAAGAAAAAGCCACCGTGTTGCACAACTTCCACATTCGCTGGAATGTTACTCGCGATAATCCCTTTTCCGAAACTCGCGGCTTCAAGCAACGCAATCGACAACCCCTCTGAATCAGACGGATGAATCGACGCATACGCATTCGCATAAATTTGTTTCAATGCGCGGCCTGTTTGAAAACCGGTGAAAATAATTCGAGGATCGTTTGCTGCCAAATCTTTCAATTGACTCACATATTCTTCTGTTCCAATTGCAGCGTCACCAACAATCGCTAATTTTTTATCTGTTTCTAAACGCATCCAGGCTTCAATCGCGAAATGGACGCCTTTATGCGGAACCAATCGGTTGACCACGATGGCGTAGTCTTGCGGCGAAAGACCGAGACCCGCAAGCAATTCTGAACCAACGTCTTCACCGTCTTGCACTTCAACACCATTTGGGATATACCACGCATGTTTTCCATACGCTTCTTGCGCATAGTCTTGCAATTCCCGAGACACAACAATTGTTTGATGTGGGAATGAAAGCGCTGCTCGTTCACCCAGTGTTAACATCAATCGAGCAAACGAACCCCATTTACCGTGCAGGCGATCTGGACTATGGAAGGTTGCGATCACACGAGCATTCGGCGCAAAGACGCGCGGCAAAAACGACAACAATGACGGACCAACACTGTGGAAATGATAGACATCTGGACGGACAAACAATAATGCATGTGTTACAGCGAACAGCGTTGAAATAATGGTATCAAAATGTTTTGTGCGCAATGTCGGTGTAAAGACAATCCGAACCAGTGGATGCTCTTTCTGAAACTGTTCAGCTTTTTTTGGCGAAACATAATGACGACGACTATATACAATAACCGCATTCCCTGCGCTGGAGAGTTGTTTACTTAAATGATGGACATGCTGCTCCACTCCACCCCATGTGGCTGGAACACCTTTTTGTCCAAACATTGCAATTCGTTGTCTTTTCATACGTTACATGTTTCGCCGCTGTCTTAATCAAGAAATGTGAGCGACAGAAAACAGTAACAGGTTTTCGCTATTTTGTCAAGTCTATACACCAAAAGACCTTTTTCCTATAGAAAAAATTGTCTAATATTGGCTATTTTTTATCAATCACTTTCGCGGGGGTATTCAACACACCTTTTTCAAGAGTGAAGGTTTCTCCAGTAAATGCGTCGGTTGCAATAATTTTCAATGAATCAATTGCCGGCACGGCTTTATTTAATTGCAAGATATTTGGAGTAATCAACACTTCGAATTGACCGCCATATTTCTCACTTTGCGGTGATAGATCAGGAATCTTCCAATAGACAGTTTGTGTCCGCTTATCAAAGCTCATCGCTGTTCCGGCGCTGTAACTGTATAAATCTGTCCATTCCGCTTGCTTGCTGAGTTTTGCGAACACATGGACATTTGAAAGGTCGTTGTTGATATTTTGAATATTCAATAAGACACGGAAGGCTGTCGTTTTCCACGGCTCAAGCGGCAGTGGGCCATACCCCAATTGTTCCCCTTCTGGCGAGTAATAGATGACCTCCTGAGAAGCACTGACACGTGAATGGAACTTCACTTCGCCAGACTGCACAATCAACGGGATGCGTGTTTCAATTTCCGGTGCGTACACAGAACCTGATGTTGTCACAAACGCTTGCACGCGTTGATCCATGGTTGCAAATGTCGGAACAGACAGCGTCACAACCCCGGTCTTGCCTGGTTGAATACTTGGAATCCGCGGAATCGCAGCGCCACCCCCCGTTAAGTTCACAATACCAGAAGCAGTTATTTTTTCACCGTCATAAATACGATACAAAATTTTATCCGCATGTACGGAAACACCTTTGACCGCAGCAGACAAATCAATATCTGTAATTGGTGTGTCGCCAACATTTTGGACATTCAATTGCACTTTCCAAGTATCGCCAAAATGAATCGCGCGTGGTGATGTCACTGACAGCACAGCTCGCGGGTTCACCACTGCAATGGTTCCAGCGACAATATCCTGCGTGAACTGCTCGTCTGTTGCTGCAAGTTTGCTATCAATCGCGGCTTTAATCGTTGATCGAATCTCCACCTCTTGATCACCAAACACATTATGCTCACGCGCCTCTTTCAAAGAAAAGTACCCACTGATATCAACCGCCCCTTCCTCTGCCGATTCGATGCGATTCAATCGAACGCTATTATTCTCTGTATTCACATTCAAATCTTGTCCATCTTTCACAGCTCGCGTTAACACAAAATGATCCGGCAACAATAATGTGATCTCAGCATTTTTTCGCGAGACTGTACTGTGATTCACATATCGAACCGTGCCGGTAAATTCGCGACCATACACCGCAACACTCGGCAGATCAACACTCATTTCAATCGTCGAATCTTTGACCGAAAAATGATAATACAATACTTCTTCATGAGTATTTCCAAGGTAGCTATACACCATCACAACCCGAGCGGTATATGTTTCCCCGACATTTCCAAAAATCACACCACGCACTGGGATTGTTTGCACATCGCCTTTGCGGATAGTCCCAAGCAACGCATCAACCGTATTATGCTCGCCGCCCGTTGCTCCAAGAAAGCCAGGTGGTAAATCAATATGAATCTGCGCATCTTTGATTGTGCGATACGGATTCGCATACGTCACTTGAATATCCATCGGTTTTCCAGAAGTAACGTGTGACGTTGTCGCAATGCGCAAATCAACATCCGCTGGCGTGTAATAGAGATAGAGCCACAATAAAATACCAACATTGGTAAACAACAACGTCATTGTCACAGCAGCATAAATCGTATCAACAATAACCTTATGCCATTTGCCGTCGTACTTATCCGTCAAATAATGGATCATGAACGGCATGAACAAATGCATGAACGTCCACAGCACTGACAAAAACGCCGGCCACAATGTTGGAAAATTCCGGTGGTGCCATTTTTCTGGGTTATGCGTATGCGCGAGTGTATCGAATGCGTGCTGTTTCATATCTAGAAATTGAATATACCATAACTCATCGGAACAATCTCGTTTGTGCCATCCTCATCAATGTCAGAGATTGTAATAAAACCACCGCTCTTGTTTGATTTTGGAAAGGCGTAAAAACCATTGTTCACCACTTTTTTCTTACTTTTTTCCATTCGGAACACACGCACAAAACTCCCAGCGCGCGCGGCTGGCATTGTGACAATTTCTTCAAAACCATCACCGTCCAAATCACCACTTGCGAGCGACACGCCAGAAGTCACGCCTGTGTCATACGCCGTGAACCCGCCTTTCATGCGTTTGCATTGAGCGTTATAAATCCGGACTTCTGGCTTCCCGGACGTTGCAGGAGCGACAATAATTTCTTTGCCAGACTTTTCTTTAATCACATCACCAATTGCCAAATTCACACCGCGCACTTGCCCAGCAGAAAAGACATCACAACCATTGCTGATTTTTTTACCCGTCAAGTCATACATTTTAATCGACGGACTCCCTGTTTTTGCGCCAACGACAATGCGATACGGTTTCAAACGACCTTTCTTTGCACCCTTTTTGTCTGGCGCTTCTAAACGATCAATATCCATTGACAGTCCGCCACGATAACTTGTTCCAAACGGCGCAAACCGCGCGAGTTTTTTTGACCCCTTATAGACAGTGACATATGTCTTATCTGCCACGATTGTTTTATTGCCATCAGCGAGATGATGAATCACTGTTCCCCCTTCATATTTCCGGTTAAAGGCAAAGAAACTCGTTCGAACGCGCTTGCCTTTGTTGCTGTAAATATTGGTAAATGCGCCGTTGAAAAATGCAGCATCATCAATCTGTTGCAAACGCCTGCGTAATATAATCGCATCTTTTGGCTTCAATGTAATCTTTCCGGTTGTGGCGCCATTATTCACTTTTTTTTCTTTTGTTCCACGCACTTTTTCATACCCACTTTCCAATGTGATCGTTTGATTTTTTGAGGTTGAATTGAGCAACACAATACCATTATCAAAATCACGTCGCCAGACACCATTTTGAATCTTGTATGGATTATTTGGATTCTTGAGATTTCGTGCCTTGCCGTGCGCTTTGCCGAGATTCACTAAATATTCATCATACAGCCACACGCTGTTATGTTTATCAACACCGTTATCATATCCAGCGTATGTTCCAGAAACCAAACCAGACGCGATTGAAAAGCGCATTTTCTTGTAATCTGTTTCTGAACCTTGCGCAGAAAAAATAATTCCTACTGGATCCATATTATATTGTTCCAGTGTTGGAACATTTTCTGACACTCCGTCCCATTGTCCATTCGCATGCCACGGCGTTGGAAAATCTTCAAACATCCGACCATTAATATCACTTTGCATATCAAGATTTGATGCGCCGTTGATAATAATCAATTTATCTTTGCCAATTTTTGATCGGGTGGATTTAAATAATTCTTTATATCCAGCCACCCACTGAGAATTCACATTACTATCCACAACGCCATCGCGATTCAAATCAAGACCACCAAGGTAATCGAGGTTATCTTCGACAACATCAAAAAAGACACCATCCCAACAATTTTTTGAACCGCACTTGTCGTTATTCAAATCAGCAACAAATGATGCAATCGCTTCTCGTGTATCGCTTCGTGTAATATTCAAATCCGATTCCCCGGTATATCGAGACACAATCGAACCGTTTGGTCTGCGGAGATACCAATCGTCTTGCAGCACATCAATCAACCGCTGTCGTGTCGCGGACGCGTTTAATGTCACCACACCCTGACTTGGGACATACGGCAAAATTTTGATCTTTGGATTGAGTTCGCGCAACGTCTTGATTCCTTCGAGGTTATATTCAGCCGCTTCCATTGTCACAATCACTAAATCAAATTTCGCAATATCTTTGGCTTGCGCTTGCGTGAAACAACAATCAACATAATACAATGACAGCAATGGATACGTTGTTGCGGCTTGCGCTTGAATACTTCCCGCATACAACACACATCCCACGACAAATAACGACACAATACAGCGACGCAGCAGAACTACAGGTTGAGAAAATTGTGCTATCATACTCATGAACAGATTCGTCTCCTATAATATACCTATTTTTTACGATTCTTTCCATCCTTTGTAGCAAGTGTGCTCAAAGAATGAACAACATAATACATCATATTTTTTCTTTTTTGTCAATATTCTAGATCGTATGAACATTGGACTTGATTATCGCACAACCACTCCACCGAAAACCGGCGTCTTTTCTGTCACGCAAACGCTGGCAACCGAGCTCACTGCGCGCGGGCACGCTGTCTCGTATCCTCGTCCTTCAATCCCTTTTCGATTACAAAATGCATTATGGCCTTCTGCACTGCGACGCCTTGCTCCAATTGACCGCGGAGTATCACTCGACATCTATCACCATCTCTGGCCATTTGGTGCGCTCCCACACACGAAGCATGCCAAACGTATTTTCACGATTCACGACATCATCCCACTACACGAAACATCACGAACAGCATTTTCACAACGACAGATTCGACAATTTAGACACTGGGTCAAAGACGGCATTGAACGTGCGGATCAGGTTCATTTTATTTCGGAGTTCACAAAACACGATGTACTCAATCACTATGACATCGCAGATAATCCAACGAAATTTTCAGTCGCGCATCTTGGCGTTTCTCATGACTATGTCACAAGCAGCAGCCTTCTCAAAGCGAAGTTGCCGCACGAACTCACCTCTATTGAATCAACGTTGATTCATAACAAGAAAACACTAATGGAAGGCTTTTTCTTTTTGCTCGCCTCACACTTGCCGCATAAAAATATTCAAGCGGTTATTGATGCGTACGACGAAACTTTTCCACCGCTGATTATTGCCGGCAGCGATACGAATACACTCACAACCACAAAACGCAACATTGTCTTTACTGGCTATATCGAACAGCCGACAATTCTCTGGTTATACGACAACGCTCTTGGGTTTATTTTTCCATCACTCCACGAAGGCTTTGGGTTACCGGTGATTGAAGCGATGATGCGTGGCTGTCCAGTAATCGCGAGCAGCTCAACAAGTATCCAGGAAATTGCCGGCAATGCAGCGCTTTTAATCGACGCGCGCGAACCAGAAGCGATCACACACGCCATCAACGAATTATTGCTTTCATCTGAACTGCAAGACAAATTGCGAACTGCCGGAATCGTCCACGCGCAACAATTTACACCACACGCATTTGGCGATCGAATGCTCGCGCTTTATCAACGCGCGCTCGCTGTATAATATTGCAATAACTGCGCGATGTGTGACTCAACTGTACTGTTTGCGTACGGTGTGTAACTCTGTTTCAAGGTGTCTAATTCTGTTATTTTTTTAGCCAGGTCTGCGCTGTTGCCCATTTCAAACCACCAACCATCGACACCATCAGTTAATACATCAATCGATCCAGTGTTCGCCGCAATGACCCATGTTCCAACGGTGTGCGCCTCGGGAATTACTAAACTATTCACCTCATACCACTTTGACGGAACAATCAAGGCTTTTGCGCGTTTCATGTAATCACGAACCACAGTCCGAGATTGATACCCAAGCCATTGAATATTTTCCGGCGCATCTTGCGCAGCTGCCGGACCTTCCCCAATCACAATATATTTTTGTTCAGGCAACAAATGAGCTGATTCAATCAGTGTATCCAATCCTTTTTCCGCAGATAGTCTTCCGACATATAACACAAAATCATCCCGCTCGTGTTGTGGGACCGGATTCAATTCCAGTTCGCTTTCTGTAAAATTATGCAACACCACAGTCGGCAGATTCGCACGATATTCATGAATCTGTTTTTGCATAAAATATGACGGCGCGATCACAAGATCAATATTTTTTTGATAGCGTTTGAACAACCACGTGTAATACGCTTCGGTTGCGAGCAACACACGCCGCGCAAGTGATTCATCAGATGCACCCGGGAACAACAAGCGATAGTATTGATGAATTTTTGTCGCCTCTGTAATACGACCCGCGGCAAACAAGCTGTAATTTGGTGCAATTAATTTGTAGTCATGCGCTGTCATCACCACCTTCGCTCCAGACGCGCGCGCAATCGGCAAAATCGCTGTTGTCAGCTGATGATAGATATTGTGCAGATGAATGACATCTGGCTGAAACCGATCAATCACTGCTTGGAATTTTTCTGCCGCTTCTTTGTTATAAATAAATCGCTTTGCCGCAGAGAGCGTCGGACGATCTTGGTGATAATTTGACTCTGACACAAAATAATCATTCCAGCGTGACGGTTCATTGTCTGGATGCTGCATCCCAAACCGCGCAACCTCATGACCACGTGTTTGCAGTTCACGCGTTAATTGCAAACAATAGATGTCAGCGCCACCTTTTGGATACCAGAATTTATTCACCTGCAAAATTTTCATATCTATAGTATACTGTATTTAGAAAAAAAATTCGACATGAAAAAAAATACAAAAAAAATTCTTGTTGTCACAGAGCGATGGTATCCGGATACATTCGGCGGATCTGAGCGTCTCGCCTTCGAACAAGTGCAAGGACTTGCGGACGCTGGATTTTCTGTTGACGTGTTTGTTGCGACGAACATGCGCGCTCTGCCGCTGACTGAACACACAGACCAGCACATCACGATTCACCGCGCGCCAGGAGCGCTCGCGATTCCTGGAAACCAACTGTATTCCATTAATGTCCAAAGTCGCAAACCACTCGCGGCATTACTGACCGCAGAGCGCTACGACGCGATACTCTGTCATCACCCGCAAATTGGCGACGCTGTTTTAACATATCGCGTTGGAACAAAAAACTTCCACACTCCTCTACTCTATTTTTTTCACAGTAGTCAGCCACAAGAAATTCGCGTTGACGGACCAAATCGCTCATATCCTGGGAAAGCGATCTGGAATGAAATTGTCGCACAATATGTTGAAGCCAAAGAACACCGCATTCTCCGAGCCGCAGACCACATCATGGTCTTCAGTGCATTCAGCTCGAACATTTTGCACACACTCAACAACGCTGCTTGGGAACATTCTGAAATTATCTCACCTGGAATTAATACCGATCTCTACGACACTGTCTTTGAACGCAGACAAACCCACACCGGAAGCTTTACGCCAGACACCACGGCAAAGACTCGTTTTTTTACGATCCGACGCCTGACAAAACGCATGGGACTCCATCTACTTATTCAAGCCCTTGGAACAGATCCACTCGCGCATACATATGAACTACGGATTGCTGGATCCGGAGCCATGGAATCAGAACTAAAAAAACTCGCCGCGCAATTCCCGAAGCTCACCGTTCATTTTCTTGGCAATATTTCAATGAAAGAATTAGAGTCAGAACTGATTCACGCAGATGCGTTTGTTTTACCGACAATTGCCTTAGAAGGATTTGGCATCGCGACACTTGAAGCATTGCTCTCTGGCGTTCCAGTGATTGCGACAAACGTTGGCGCCACTCCTGAATTATTACAACCAATTAACCCTGCAATGATCGCAGACGGCGCAAACATCGACGCGCTTCAGAAGGCTGTTCATCACTTTACTGACTTGTCACAAAAAGAACGGATCGCCTTAGGTAAGAAATGTCGATCAGTATCACTCAAAGCCTACAGCGCCGATGCGATGAATAAAAAAATCATCAAGGCGATTAAACGGTTTTCGTAAGCTTGTATTTTTTTACAAGCTGTAATTCTTCTCCTCGAAAAATGAAAGACCCATATATATAGGAAATTGCAACAAGCACTATCACCGCTAATTCCAGCCCATATCGACCATTCACAAGCGGAAAGACATCTTTCAAAAGAGGAAGTACAGCAAAAAATACAATAAGCAGTGTAACTAACGATTGATAACTACGCTGATATGCACGGAGATATAATTGTTGCTCACGCTCATCTGCGGGTTGAAACCGAAACCAGAAAAGGTGCTTTTTAACAGTGGGTAGCATAGTGTTCATATAGTTATTTTTTAAACGTAAAAATATCCTCAATTGAAACATGAAATAATTTTGCGCATTTCCAAGCCAAAAAAAGTGACGGCTGGTATTTTCCCTGCTCTAAAGCAATGATTGTTTGCCGTGTGACGTCTAAATTTTCAGCGAGCTGCTCTTGCGTAAAACCCTTCGTCACTCGAAAATCTTTCAGTTTTGATTGAATAGTTGTTGGTTCCATGTAAAATATACCTTACATTTAAAATGTAAAACATTTTTTACATTTGGTCAATATAAAAATATGGACAGTTATCCACAAACAAAAAACTCCGGTACAAGACCGGAGTTTTTCTTACAATAACAATGAACTATTTCAAAGTTACTGTTGCACCTGCTTCTTCTAATTTCGCTTTCATTGCTTCAGCGTCTTCTTTCTTCGCGCCAGTTGCTACCATTGCTGGAGCTCCGTCAACGAGGTCTTTTGCTTCTTTCAAGCCAAGAGCTGCAACTTCTTTCACAGCTTTGATAACACCAATTTTGTTATCACCGATTGCTGTCAATTCAACGTCAAACGCTGATTTTTCTTCTGCTGCTTCTCCGCCTGCTGCTGGACCTGCTGCGGCCATCATCATTGGAGCTGCTGCTGAAACGCCGAACTTATCTTCGAGGATTGAAACCAATTCTGAAAGATCAAGTACTGACATTTGTTCGATTTGTTCAACCAAAGCTTTGAACTTTTCTGGTACTTCTACCGGAGTTTTTTCTTCTGACATATGTGTATATGAATAGATTATGAATTAAGCTGACTTTTGTTCTGAAATGCGTGTAAGCACTGTCATTAAGTTTCGTTGGTTTCCAGCGAACACATTGACCAAGCCAGAAATTGGAGCATTCATGCTTCCAACCATCTTGGCAAGTAATTCTTGTTTGCTTGGGAGTTTTGAGAGAGCAATCATTTCTTCACCAGAAAGGATTTTTCCTTCAAGAACACCAGCGTAAAAACTCACAACGTCATGGGTTTTTGCAAAATCGGCAACTGCCTTTGCAGGAGCAACTTCATCTTTGAAACCAAAGATAACAGCAACACCGGATTCCATGCCGTCAACAACTGAATCGTCAGATCCGTTGTCTTTCAACATGCGTTTGATGAGGCTTTTTTTCGCAACCATCATCTCACTGTTTTCTGCCTTGAGTTCTTTGCGCAACGCTTGCACATCACTCACAGTCAGACCCATGTAGCGTGCAAACACGACACTTTTTGAGTCAACAAACTTTTGTGAAAGTTCACTGAGTGTTTGTTCCTTTTGTTGTCGTGTTTTTGGCATAATTATGGTTCGTGTTATTTGAGATAACACTGAATTAAAAAACTGCGTTTTTGACGCAGGTAATAGACGAAGTAATAAAAACAGATGAAGCAGAATCTGTTTATGACCTTCAGTGAATTACACCTGCGTCGGTCTTATGAAACGTGGATATTACACCACTTTCGCCGACGGTCTTGGGTACAATTTCTCTATCCGAAAGGGATAGTTGTACGAGAATGAGTATACGAAAAAGCTGGATTTTTGTCAATATTTTTTAAAATACGGTTTTAATAGAAAAACATGCCGGCCAACTTTCTTTGTTTCAAGAAAAGTTAGCCGGCGGAGACCGCCTGGTGCGTCAACCAGGTGGTTTATTTTTGCTTCGGGATTCCGAGGCGCTTCCGATTGAGGAGCGCCATCACCCGAGGACCGTAAAGCTCCAGACCCAGGTGCGCAACCAAATCGCGACACTTCTGAGGATCAGGGGTGAAGTGCTGCAGCCGCTCCAGAGCCAGGCAACCGAAGTCGTCAAGCCGAGGATTGAAGCGATCGTTCCATCTTTCCTGCCACGGAATCGTCGCCACCGCCTGTGGCGACTTGCAGTGACTCAGAAGTCCAACGTTGTCGAAGCCGAAAACTGGAACTCTGGCCGCAAGCATCTCTGCCGCAACCAGGCCGAAGGCCTCTCTCCAAGGGCTATTCCTCGAACCATCAAAGCTTCTCGGATTTGAAGTGAAGAAGCCCAAGTCAGCATCGTCCAAGATCCGCGACATCATACAATTGTCTCCCTCACCGTAGTAGGTGACGAAGTGTGCGGTCTCTGCTCTATTCTCGAAGAGATGTTGACGAGCGTAGTAGTGACCATGATGAGGATCGATTGGTCCCATGACGTGGAGACGCAGATCCGGCGCCCAGCCCGATTCCCGCATCGCCTTGCAGGCTGCGATCGCAAGATCAAGACCTTTCACGCGGTCAACTCGTCCAAGGAACACTGCATTTTTTGGTGGCCAGACGTGAGCCTGCTTTTGGGTATGCACCAGACCCGTAGGGTTTTCCAGGCAGCCTGCATACCTGTTAGGCGCTCGCTCGTACTGCCCGAGCCCGACCGCGTAGTTGCTGATTCTGATGTCGCCGATTGCATCACTGAGATACTGACCCTGATCCAGGTGAACCAGGTTGTGAATGCGACCAGCATCAATACCTTCGAGCAAGTGCGCGTGCGTACCGAGATCGTTGAAGATGATGTGGTCAGGCCGATACGGCAAAGCCAAAATTGCCGCCTTCACCTTGCGGTAGTAGGCAATCGGCTCAGCATGCGGGTCAAAGTCAGCATCCCAAGTCTCCCATCCGTAAGACACACGGCGATCATGACCACCCTCAGTGTAGGCGGAGGGCAACTGCAGGACCACAGTCGAATTCTCCATGCCGTCTGAACCGGCCGCGACGATGCAGTGGACGCCCACTTTATCACGCATATACCCCAAAGCCATCACGAGACGACGAGCAACGACGCCGCTACCTGAAGTTCTTGAATTGCGGACAGGGAACCGATCCGGACCAACAACGACAACCTTCTGCTTCTTGATCTCAGCAGCCATGAGTCACCTTCCTGCTTCTCTTTCTGATTGTGGAAGAACAGTACTTTCAGCACTGCTTATCGAAATAAACAGCCCTAAAAATAGCTCCTATAAATACTATAAAAATACCCACCTGTCAAACAAACAAGTATTTTTTCACCAGAAAATTGGCTGGTCTTATTTTCCTACAACTCTCACCTATTTCTTGATTTGCAACTTGTACTTTTTACTTAATGTATACCGCAATACGCGTTTTGACTTACTTGTGCGCAACTCAACTGTATCCTTGGCTGATAATCGAGTTTTTGAGGCCTTGACCTTTGTACTCGTAAACTTCACCACTGCTGTTTTTGAAAAGCCTTTTTGATCTTTTTTGATACGCAAGACAATCAATCGACCATTGTTTTTCCCCTTTTTATTTTTGAGTGTCACAATCGCGTCTTGTGATTTATCTTTGCGCAGATCTTTAATCAAGAGCGCTTTTTCTGCCCACGGCACAGAACTAATTCGTTTATTTGCAACACGCTCACCGGTGTATGCATTTAACACAGAAAGGTATTTTCCTTTCGGAGACAGGACAAGTAAATATCCGGTATTTGGAATGCGTGCTACTTCCGGCTGTCCCACAGTATCACCTGACTCAGGAGTAAAGACCGCTGTCTCACCCGTCGAATATGTAACAGTAATTGTTCCGTTGTTTCCTGCGGTCACACCACTAACTAACGTGTCATAGGTTGTTGCGTTTGTTGGATCTTGCGCTGCACGCTCATCTGGCGTGAATGTGTCACTGCCACTTGTTGTTGAACCGCCAGCTCCTGGAGTAGAAGCTGCTGCCGCAACAGTCACTACACGCGTTGCCTCACCTCGATTTCCTGAAGCGTCGACACTTGCATAAGTTAATGTATAGGTCCCTGCAACTGCCGTATTCACCGAACCGGACACCGTCACGCTCGTTGAACCAGTGCACGCATCTGCGGCTGTTGCTCCTGAGTCTGTAAATGTATCACCAACAGTCAGCGACGGAGCTGCGTTGCCAGAAACAGTCACAACTGGCGCAACACGATCAACGACGTTCACTGTACGATTTGTCGTTGCAACACGTTGAATAAAGTTTGTCAGTGAATAGGTTGTTGTAAATGAATGAACAAAACTAGCATCAAGCGAACTCGGCGCAGCAATCGCTGTCGTTGATTGAGAGGTATATGAATCAAGCGCGCTCGCTCCTGGGTCAGTTGCCGCAACTCCACACTCAAGTGTTAATGGATTTGCGCCGGTAAGCGCCGGTGTTGTCGCAACAGAATAAATCAAATGTGTTAACCCATTGTTTGTAACAGCGCCGCGTGTTCCGTCGTCGCTCACTGCTAATTCATCGTATCCGTCATTGTTCATGTCGAGACCAATTGAACCAACAGTTGGGTACCCATCAGCACCAGGTGTCTCAAACACAACGCTACTAGCTGCGCTGGCTTGTGTTGCGATGTCAGATCGGCCATATAACAATGTATATTGATCACTACTTGTTGCTGTTGCGTATTGAAAAAACAACAGATCATCAATGCCATCGCCGTTCACGTCGCCGCTATTGTCGACAATCCGAGGATCATAAATTGTTGAGCCTGTTGAAATCAGGTTTCCGGTCGACAACAATGCTGATGAAAAACGACCGAGCTGCCCGAAAAATAAACGCCCCCCAATTGTAAAATCAGAATAGGTGTCATTATTATTGTCTCCTCCACCAGCTACTGTTAGGCCCGCATACTCACTCGCTGAAGACCCTGAAAAACGACTTGCTTGCCCGCCTGTTGCAAGCGAATTAATTGAATAACTCCCACTTAAGAGCGCATCTGAATCACACACAGCACTTGAACCAGCGCCATACAAAACATATCCAGCGCCAGCAATCGCATTACTTCCTACTTTAAGGTATGGAGCACCCATTACAATATCAGCACACCCATCATGATCAACATCACCAGCAGCGCTCAGCGAAAAACCAAGAGCACCGCCTGAGCCAGTAATAATCCCAGTTCCAGGATCAACAGCAAGGTCTGCCACCTCACCGGTAATCCGCTTCACAGAAGAATGGGCAACGACGCTCACAATTAAACCGTCCCCAGGTGTTCCACCGTACGCAGTGACAACTTCAGCTGGAGTTCCAGATGTACCATAGACAACATAGACAGCACCTTCAGTTGTTGGTGCTGAAAATGCATTTTCTGTAAAATATGGCGCGCTAAAAACAACATCGTCAAGACCGTCATTATTCAAATCCCCTGCACGAATAACAGAGCCGCCAGCCATTGCGGCAGTTGCACTTGAAGAGGCTGGAATTGCAAACGCAATGAATTTATCAGCAGTATTAGACAGGTCAATCAACGAACCTCCGGTTAACTCTTCTTTTCCAAAAATTAAAAAGGCCGCGCCTTGTCCACGACTTGAAGGAGCTCCGCCATATTTATATCCGCCGGCGAGTACAACAAAATCATCCATTCCATCGCCATTCACGTCGCCCACTCCGGAAATAGACGAACCGAATCCATCATTTGTTTGATAACTTGTGTATTCAATAGCTTGCATTGGATCAGCCGTCACTGTTGCTGCTGTGCCTTCTGCAACTTGCCCGGCTGCACCAAACACGACAACGACGGAATTACGCCCGAGCTTTGTTGCAGAGTATGCAAAGTCCTGGTATCCATCACCATTTACATCACCAATAAAACCATGAGCGCCCATGACTTTATTTGATGCATCCGCAGCACTAAACGTTCGAATCGCTCCTTGGTCAGACTGTAAGCCAACTGCTTGAACAGAAAACGGAACACAGGCAGCAATTGCACATAAAACGGATAAGATGAGCTTTGAATATCGCATAAAAAATTGCGTGAACGGCAAATTAATTGGGCTATAATATACTTATAAAATACTCTTTTGTCAATATCTACACAAGAGAGCTTGAAAAATCTGTATTTTTTTGGCTAATATCTGCACTATTTAATCAGGTCGAATGACTGTGCCGATAAATTCCGTGCCATCAATGATCGCTTCAACGTTTTCTAAATTTTTTCCGTTTGCAATAATCACTGTTTTGCTGTGTTCAGCTGCAAGCTTTGCGGCAATCGGATCAAACGGCGCGTTCAAGCCTGGTTTCCACTCTGTGCCAACAATTTTTTGAAACTCTGACCATGTTGTCTCAAGAATCGGTATTGCAGTTGGATCTTGCTTTGGATCAGCCGTGTAGGCATATTCAATATTCGATAGATTCACAACCATGCCTGCGCCTACTGTCACAGCAACTTGCACCGCATCGTAATCCGTTGACCAACCCGGTTTCCAGCCAGCGCCAATACGAATCGGTGTTGTCATTTCAAATGAAACTGTCGGATCAACAATAATTTCTTCTGCAGCAAGATCCCCGAACATCGCACGCACTAATTGCGCATTTAAACGAGATCCATGAATCCCGATCCAATCAAGATCCGCGTCAGTTGTGTCTTTGATCCCACGCAAACCATCCATATATAAACGAGCAGTATTTCCCCCACCAGTAAAAATCACAAACTCAAATCCTTCCTCAACTTTTCGCAAAATAAGTTCACGAAACCCTTTCAACATTTCGCTGCTCACTGCTTCAGGAATAATCAATGATCCGCCAAGGGATAAAATAACACGTTTAGTTTCCATAATATTTTGCTTTATTCGTTAGATGTTCTTCGTAGGTTTTGCTATAAATTGCTTTATTCTCTGGCGGTGGTGTTGTTAGGAAGAAATAATAATCTGTCATCTTTGGTTTCAGCACCGCTTCAATTGCGCCAATGCTGGGATTATTAATTGGCGTTGGCGGGAGCCCGCTGTTTTGGTAGGTGTTGTACTCATTTTGAATCTTTGTATCCGCAAATGATGGGGTTGTCGTTTTTTTGCCGGTCACATAATTGACTGTCGCATCAGATTGCAGTGGATAGGTATCCGAAAGACGTGACAAAAAAATACCAGCGACAGTTGCTCGATCTGCTTTATTTGCAACTTCTTTTTCTACAACACTCGCAAGCGTCAAAATTTCATAAAATGAATAGTCACTTTTTTTAATCAGCGCCATGTCATCATCAGTCAATTTTGCAAGCATGTTATCCAGTAATTTTTTCACCACTTCTTGCGGAGTTGCGTCGGCAAAAAACTTATAGGTATCAGGATACAGATATCCTTCTGAAGACAGTTTTTTTGTTGGCAATCCTTCAAACAATACAGCGTATTTACTCGCTGAATCTTTTTGCAGCGTTGCAATTTCTTCCTCGAGCTGTTCTTCTGTGATACCGAGACCCTGTTTTTGCATTTCTGCAATCGCTTGATTTTCTGTCCAGCCTTCAATAATACGCACTGTCACTTCTGCTCGTTTTTGACTTGCCGCGAGGCGTTTCGCTGCTTGCGCCGCTTGATATTGTTGCACACCAAAAGCAACACCGCCGATACACACAAGCAGCACAATCACCACAATAAATCGCTTGGTGTTTGATTTTTTTCGTGGGGGCAACAATGAATCCGTATTATTTATTTCCATATGCATTACAACAGCTCTGTATTATCCGCCGCTTCTAAGGCTTCAACGATGTCCTTCACGCGCTGTGTTTGTGATTTTTTTGCAATGAGCAATGCATCGTCTGTATCAATAATCACCAAATCATCAAGACCGATGGTTGCAATGAGTTTCTTTTTGCCGTTGCGATAAATCAACACGTTATTGCTTTCAACGTTTTGATGCTCTGCATTAATCACAACATTTTCCGCTTCACTTGCCGACAACTCATCTTTCAAGCGAGACCAATCCCCGATATCATTCCAACCAATACTTGCTGGAATTGTTGCAATTTTGTGCGTCTTTTCAATAATCGCGTAATCAACCGCGACTTTTTCCAATGTCGGATAGACCTCATGCAATACACGCTCTTGATCTGGTGTACCAATTGCGTCGGCAATTTTTTCAAGCTCTGCGTACATTTCTGGCAAATGCGTTTTATATAAATCCAAAATTGTTTTCACACTCCAGACAAACATATTCGCGTTCCACAAATAATTACCCGCTTCAAAAAATTCTTTCGCAGTTGCGGCGTCTGGCTTTTCCGTAAAGCGAATAACCTCGTGCACTGTCACTCCATTCACCTCTTCAATTTTTTCACCGTACTGAATATATCCCATGCTGGTATCCGGATGTTGCGGCTCAATCGCAATTGGGACAATGTATTCTGGATGAGCCTTAACAAAACCTTCCGCAGCGAGCAATGCATCTTGAAATTCTTTTGTCAGTCGAACACTGTGATCAGACCCAAGACTTGCAACAATTGCATTCGGATCACGCTTGGCGATCATAATTGATTCAAGACCAATAGCGGCAGCGGTATCTTTTCGAGCTGGTTCAATAATCAAATTCTGAGCTGGAATTTCTGAGCACTGCTCAAGCACAAGCTCTTTGCATTGTGTGTTTGTTGAAACAAAAATATCTTCAATTGGAGCAATGTCGCGTACTCGATCAAGGGCCTCTTGAAGCATTGTGCGTTCGCTTAAAAACGCATGAAACTGTTTTGGAGCAAGTTTACGACTAACAGGCCAGAGACGAGAGCCGGCTCCACCGGCACGAATAACAATATGCATACACTATTTTAGTAAAAGGATAAACGCGACAATCACCGCAAGTCCAATGCGATACCACGCAAAAACGGCCAGTGATCGATGACTCAAGTAACGAAGCAGTCCGGCAATCGCGATAAACCCAACAATTGCTGAAAAAAGCACAGCAATTGACAAGGAAGCGAGTTGGTCAGACGTCACACCAACACTAGCAAGATCAGCGGTCTTTTTCAAGGTTGCTGCCAAAATAATTGACGCAGAGAGCAAAAAAGAAAAACGAGCCGCGTGTGCCCGGGACAACCCGAGCATCATTCCGGTGATAATTGTAATCCCGGACCTTGATGTTCCAGGAATCAGCGCAAAAGCCTGTGCAACACCAATGGTCAGTGCTTGTTTGAGGGTAATCTGATCAATCGTCGAATGCTCAATCTGTTTTGCTACTTTTTCGACCCAAAAAAATGCGCAACCAATCACAATCAACATTGTAATCACAATCCACGGTGAACGCAGAACATCTTCAATAAACGACTGAAACAACAAACCAGTTACACCCGCTGGAATCACCGCGAAAAATAAATACCACGCGATTTTTTGATCTGTTGTCAGATGCGTCGCTGTTTGCATTGATGGTTTTTTCAACAACGACAAAAGACTTGTCAGCCAGGCAACGAGATAGCGCAATAAATCTCGCCAAAAAAAGGTAAAGAGCGCGAGCAATGTCCCAATATTTAATGCAGCATCAAATGATGCTTCATCAATGGTTGTAAATGACGGCAATACGGCGTGTAATAATAACAAATGCCCAGACGATGACACCGGAATGAACTCCGTGAGACCTTGGACGCTTCCGTAAATAATTGGTAGAATAAATGACATATGGAAATATTGAATGGTTCTGCATGGGAAGTGCTGATTGCGCCTCTTGCTGCAATGATTATATCACAGCTTATTAAAGTTGTCAGAGGTCGTAAAAACGGCAAACTTGCCTGGAGTGAGTTGAATAAATACGGCGGAATGCCAAGTTCACACACCGGCCTGTTTATTGCACTTACTGCAATTGTTGGGTTGACTGTTGGATTTGTCTCTCCCCTATTTTTTGTCACTTTGTTCGTTTCGATCACATTTATTCGTGATGCTATTGGCATTCGCTGGTCATTAGGCTTTCATGGAAAAATGCTCAATAAACTCATTGATGAATTGCCACAAACGGAACAAAAAGAATACCCAGGTCACTTAGAAGAACGCCTTGGGCACACGCCATATGAAGCAGTTGTTGGCGGAATGCTTGGATTTTTTATCGCACTCCTGACACACGGCCTTTTTTTGATGTTGCAATAAAAGAAAAAGCCGCCCGTAATACACAGAAAAACCGGATTGGAGGAGACTCAGGCTTGCAAGCGACCCTGGAGGTAGTAGGTGCTCGAAAAGCAAAGTCTTGGTTTTTTGTATACACGGACGGTTTTATAAAAAGAACAGAATTGAAAAACAGAGAAATTTCGAGACAGCGAGCCGTTGAAGAAGCGTTTGCCCCCCTCCCAGACGCAAAGCGCCTCAGCAACGGCTGCTGTGATCGAAACGATGTGTTCATTTTATTAGGCGGCTGACAGCCGGTCAACCGCGGACTGGTTGGGTGTTTTTGCTGTTACTTCCGGATGGCGCCGTGGGGAGTACCTTCATGGAAGGCGGCCGACGTCTGCACGCCAACGATCGCTTCCACACAGAACTCAGGCAACGTGCGTGCGCCGACGTAGGTCATCGAGGACTGAAGTCCTGTGATGTAGGCCGCGACGAAGCGACCGACGGTGTCCTGGCCTTCACGCAGGAATACCTTCGAGTTGGAGATACCCTCCTCGTACATCGCACGGATCGCAGCCTCGAATTCACCAATGCCGGCGTTGCGGTCCACAACGGCGCGACGCGATGCCATGCCGAAGTTCACCTTGTAGGCCGCGCCGTCCGGGTCGCGCTTGAGCTCGCCGGGCGCCTCGTACGTACCCGCGAGAGATGTGCCGATCATGACGCGGCTTGCTCCGGCAGCGAGGTAGAGACCCAGATCGCGCGGGTGCTTGACGCCCCCGTCGGCCCAGATGAATCCACCAACATCCTTCGCCGCAAGCGCGCAAGCGACGGTAGTGCTGAAGCTCGGGCGACCGACACCGGTCTGCAACCGCGTCGTACACATCGCTCCCGGGCCGACGTTCGTCTTCACGATGTCGGCACCGGCCTCGATCAGACGCTTGACGCCGTCGGGCATGCAGACATTGCCGGCCACGAGCTTCACGCCGGGATCGACCGCGGCACGGACCTCGCGTAGTGCCTTGAGCATCTTAACCTGGTCGCCGTGCGCCGTGTCGAGCACGATCACACTGGCGCCAGCCTCGACACACGCGACAGCCTTTTTGACCGACTCGCCGTTGATTCCGACGGCAGCACCGACTGCCATGTCGCTCGTCTGCCATGGGTTGAGAGCTCGGTGGACCAGAAGGTCCCGACTGACGGTGCCGATGAGCACGCCACTGCTGTCCACAACCGGAGCCACGCTAACGCGAGCAGCGAAGAGCTGTTCGAACATGTACTGAAGCGAGGAGTCGGGACGGATCGCGAATGGCGCGGTCATGAAGGCATGCGCCTTCGCAAACGGGTCGAGCTTCTCGCGAAACTTGTCATCCCACAGGTCGTCGGGAGTGACAACACCGAGTGGCTTGCGCTGATCGTCAACCACGATCACCAAGCGGCAGCCGCGGCGGTTCACGAGATCCATCACGAGGCGCGCGTCCTGGTTCGGCCCCACGGTGAGCGGGGTCTCGAAGATCGGATGCGCACTGCAGACCTTGCGGATCGCGCGCGTGACGGTCTCGACCGACATGTCCTGTGGAAGGATGGCGATGCCACCGGCGCGAGCGAGGGCCTCGGCCAGACGCTTCCCCGCCACCGCGTTCATGTTCGCGGCGACGATCGGATTGCTGCCAGGCAGGCCGTCGATCGGGGTGATGTTGACATCACGGCGGGAGTTACCGGTCCAGTGACCCTGGCAAAGGAAGACGTCCTCGAGCGCGAGCTCACGACAAGCATCCTCAGAGTTAAGAAAACGCATGCTGTCTCCTTCCTGCGTATGCAGCAAACGCCCATCTCGTGGGCGTTATCTCTGTTTTTTCAATTTTCAATTCAGTCGTGTGCAATGGGATCTCCATTGCGCTTTCCACACTGAACGATGTGCCAACCTTACACCATTTTTTTCTTAAAAGTCAACAATAAATGTGCGTAACTTTTTTACAAAATATCATTGACCTTTTTCTTATTTCCGCGTAGGCTGACCGCGCACATTTCACAACCTTTCGACTGGAGAACGCGCATGCACAACGCACTGTCTGCATATACCGCTGTCGTCGCAACCGGTAACGGCGGCAAGTCAGAAGAAGTTTTGCGGATTCTCGCACGACTCGGGATTCGCGCCGTGACACTCGAGAGCCTCGGGTTCGCTGTCCTCGACGTCGAGGAGACCCAGACAACCTACACCGGTAACGCGCGCCTCAAGGCGAACGCGCATTTCGACCAGCACAGCCGAGACATCACCGAGAAACTCGGCAAAGAGACCTGGTTCTTGGTCTGCGAAGACTTCGGGCTCGCAGTGGATGCGCTGCTCTGTCTTGCAACAACAGAGCAGGGGTACACCGGCTTCCCTGGCCTCTACACCCGGAGGTTTCACCCCGGAACCGACGCTGATCGGGCACGAAAAGTCCTTTATCTACTGAAGCAACGCTGGGCTGCCGTTCGGACTGCAAAATTCTTCTGCGGCGTGGCACTCCGCGGCCCTGGAATCGACCTAGCTGAGCTCCGGCTCTGCAACGGACAGATCACCATCGAGCCGCGAGGAGATCAGTCAAGCTTTCCGCTTGACCAAATCTTCATTCCGAGCCTGGACCGCGAGGCACGCACCTTCGGGGAAATGCGCCCGGAAGCGAAGGATCGGATCAGTGCTCGTGGCCTGGCTGTTCGGGCCGTGGTCGAAGAGCTGTTGAAGAAATTGGCGTAAACGAAAAAGAGTAGACACACTACTCCTTCCTCGTTCCGCGGTCATCCAAGACTCAACATCTTGGCGGCCGCATATTTTTTTATTGAAACACCGAACCTTTTGCGATAACGCCGTTTCCGACACGTTCAACCAACACACTCGACAACGACGTGACTGACCCCTGTGAACCAAAGCCACTATTTGTCATATTCACCACAACTGGATCACCAGACTCTGTAAAATCAACAACCACGTATAACGTGTCATCTGCAAAGAATAAAATATCACCTGAACGATAGCCACTCGTCAAAAGCGCGTCCCCTTCTGTCAGGCCGCTGGTGTGTGCAAACCACTGCTTGATATTTGCCGGACGATACGCAAAATCTTCTGCCCCGCTATCTCCTTGGTATCCATCCGGATGTTGCAGTGCATCACGATGAATCTCTTGATCGAGAAAAATCCCAAAACCACGAAACAAACGCCACGGCATGTCATGATTTGAAATGAATCCCATTTTTTGCATAATTCTGAGCGGCACTCCTTCTGTAACATCATAATAGACACCAGTCACTGCATTCCCAGCAGTCCGTAATTCAATTGTATTATCAATCCCATCACCGTCACTATCGCCATCAATGCGATTTCGCTTGCCGTCTCCGTCCATATCTTCGTCAAGATAATTCACAATGCCATCACTATCCACATCACCATATTGCAACATAGCAGGACCTCGATACGCATGTGCTTGTATCTGCAACAACACACCTGCCCCAATCACAAACAATGCAACGACAACGGAAGTCAGCATGCGGTGATAATATGTGTTCACAAATTCTCGCACCAAAAAAATCAAAAACCAACTAATAAAAAATCCTTCGATCAAAAAATTGATCAGCAATAATCGATCATTCACAAACAAGATACCGAGATCAGTCAAGCCAAAATATCGCTCATTGAGCGGGTACAAAATCCGTACATTTGACGCGATCATGTCCGTACACAGATGTGTGAATACACCGATTACAAACGTTGTCACAGCCGCAAACCATAACGGGCGCTTGAGAAAATAACACCCAAACGCGAGTACAGCCCATGCAACAATGTAGATTGGAAAGGTATGCGTGATGAGTGAGCGATGCGACACAGAGCCATCAATAAAATAGACATACAAAAAATCAATGTCCGGAAATATTCCGCCGATAAAACCCGCGATGAGCAGCAAACGTAATTGCGAGCGACGAAAATTGAATACGCCAAACAGTCGCCAGGTTGAACGACTTGCGAGTGCGCCGAGGGGTCCATGTGCAAAAATCATAGTCTTATATATAACACATTACTTGTGAGGGTGAAACGTATGACGAAATCGATAATAGAAGGCTGTGCCAAAAATAATGAAAATACCGATTGTTTCCGGCTTGAATAACCACACTGTCCAATTCTTATCAGCAACAAGCAGGATATAGATATTTGTTAAAAACAGAGCAATCATTCCGATAAAAAACGGCGCGTGCTCAGACACCCACAGATGCTTCCATGTTTTCAGGCGATTCCAGCGCACTGTTGCAAGTATCGGACTTGAAAGCTGTGATACTGACCAGACAAAAAACGGGAGAAAAAATAAATGAAACTGCCGATGCGATGCCGCAGCAAATAACAATAAAAAACTCATCGCAATTGTGTAATCTAGCACCCAATACGCATGAGTCTTGAGAATTTGGCCGGTCCACCATTCGCGTACATACAACCCGCCGATAACCGCTGCACACAACAAACCAATTGCCTGCACGCTCACTTTCAAGATGCGGTAGATATCCCACTCTCCTTGCTTGGTAACGCGCTTTCCAAGAAAGGTTTCACGACCTTCTAGGCCGGCGTGATATGACGCCTGCAACGTTGTTCCGTCTTGAATGCGCCCAAGGTCGCCAGAGACTGCCGCACCGTGCACACCGAGCGCATATTGTACAACTTGTTTCGGCGGATAGATCACACAACTCACTAACACAATACAGAGCACCGCTACACTGAGCGATCCAAGCATCTGCCATTGTTTGCGCAACAACAAGACTGGTACAAATCCAATTGAAAAATATTTTATCACTGCAACAATGCCGAGTAGTGCACCACCAAGCAGTGAAAGGGAGCGAGCCACTTTTGGAGCCATCTGTTTGCTCAGCGGAATCCCAGCAATCACAATCCCGAGCAATAAAAAGCCGTTGACTTGCCCGGTTTGAATCAGTTTGCGAACCGGCTCGCCAAATGCAAGCACAGCAAAAAGCAATGTATACCGCAGCTGAAATGGATCAGCCGACGCCCAATATCGAACAGACAAATAATATGACGCAATCACAGACAACACACTTGCATACATCCAGAGCTTCCAAGCATGCTGATATGAAAATAGCGCGAGCGGCGAAAATAACCATGCTGATGATAGAGAATAAATATATTTCGTTCCACCACTTTGTCGACGCACTGACGCGATCGCTTCTTTATATACAGGACGATTAAAAATATCTTGCGGTGACAAATTCATCTGATGCGTCACTGTTGCCGCTGTCACATAAAACACAGCAAAATCCGTTCGACCATATCCTTGACGTCGAAATCGATCAGCCGAATAGATGCAAAAATACCAGACAAATGTTACACACACAATTGCGGCAATGACATATTTCCAGCGGGTTTGTAAAACAGAAGAAAGAGACGACATGGAATAAAATTATGCTTGCGGAAGCTGCATTAAATTTTGCAATTCACTGACTTGTGTCTGCACCGCTGTGTCATCAAGTTGTTGCATTGCGGCCTGCAATACATCGGTGATTTTTTGGAACTGCGGATCGGCTTGCTGGCGTGGGATAATATGAATTTCCAAATGGTCAGCTACTTGCACTTCTGGTGTGCCATCGCTCATCACCAATGTAAAACCAGGCGCGTTGGTTTGTCGCATAGCAATAAATGACACCTTTTTAATAAGGTATCCAAATTCTTCTAATTGATCGAGATCAAAACTATAGAAATGTGGGTCGTGATTTTTCGGAACAATGACAACATGACCGTGCGTTGCTGGCGTGCGACTCACAAGCACACGAAACAGTTTTGTTTCATAAAATTGTGCAAGCGGCGCAGTAGCTGCGGAAGCACAATATTCACAAGGAGTCGAAACAGGCGCTGTCGGAATCGCTGAATCTGCAGCAACAACTGGAGCTGGGGCACTTTGTGGCTGCGTCGGCGCAGAAGGTTGCACGGCAGCGTCTGTGTTTGGGACAAATGTCGGTGTATCAGGCATACGAATAGTATACCAAAAAAAAATAGGTCTTCAAAGACCTATTTTCTTTCCTTATGGTTGGTGTGTTGTTTGCAACGTTTGCAGAACTTGTTTTTTTCGAGACGGATACCACGGAATTTTTTTACGTTCTTGTTTTCGTGGTAGTTGATCTCGTCGCAAGTAGTGCACGCGAGTTTGATGAGATTATCTTGTGACATATAGTTAAACTTATAACAGCTCGATATTATCCGGAGCCACTTGTCGGGCTCGAACCGACGACCTACGGTTTACAAAACCGTTGCTCTACCAGCTGAGCTAAAGTGGCGGAGACTCCGTTGTGTTTTCTGGAAAAAACACTGTGTGGGCCGGGAGGGACTCGAACCCCCGAAGGCGTAGCCATCTGGTCTACAGCCAGACCCATTTGACCGCTTTGGTACCGACCCAGAACTTGTAAAATAGCTGTATGAGCATACAATATTTCAGAAAATGCGTCAACTCGCTTGCTCCATGCGGTTTTTTAAAGCCTCTTTTGCCTTCTCTGCCTGCATGTTTTTGACAACTAATTGACCGCACGCCGCTTCAATATCCAGTCCTTTTGAGTACCGAATCGTTGTTGTGATTCCGCCGGCTTCACAAATCCGCGCAAACTCCTCGATGTGTTCATGTGTACTACGTTCGAGATGCTTCCCTGTTGCGTTCCACGGAATTAAATTCAATTTCACCGAGTCGTGGATCTTTGCGAACACTTTCACAAGAGCACGCGCCTCAGAATGCATATCGTTAACACCATTCAACATCACATACTCAACCGTAACATGATGTCGTCGGTTGCCGTATGTATCAAGATATCGTTCCATCCAGTCAACAATTTTTGCAATTGTCCATGCACGATGTGATGGCACAATCTGCGACCGGGTTTCGTCTGTCCCTGCGTGCAATGAAAACGCAATACGCACATGCGGAAATGAGTCGTCTTTCAATAACCGATTCAAGATCACCGGAACCCCAACAGTCGACACTGTGATACGCGTCGCGCCAATTCCCAGCTCATCAATCAAGATGCGCACCACTTCTTTCACCACTTCATAATTTGCAAGCGGCTCTCCCATGCCCATAAACACGATGTTTGAAATCTCCTCTTCCGGGCGCGCAAATTTCCAAAAACGCACTTGGTCAACAATTTCATCAACACTTAAATTCCGGATCATTCCCATGGTTCCTGTTGCACAAAATGTACACGCCATTGCACAACCAACTTGCGAACTCACACAAATCGTGCGCTTCCCACGAGCGTTCGGCATGAATACACTTTCAATTTTTTGACCGTCCTGTAGCGTCATGAGTGACTTTTGCGTGCCGTCGCGTGGTGAAGTTGCAATTTCAGAGCCAACCAAAGAAAGCCACGGGAACGCACCTTTTAACTCTTGTCGCAACTCTTTTGAAATCGTCGAAACAACATCCCATGATTCAGCATCGTACCAGGCTGTTGCAATTTGTGTGTATCGATATTCTGGCTCTTTTCTTTCAACAAGAAACGCGCGAATACGCTCAAGGGTTGAACTCGTATCTACTGTATTCATGCGTCGATTTGTATCAATATACCGCTGAAAAGTCAACGTTATTTTTTAATCTTTAGAGTCTTCACAGTTGAAGTGCTCTTTGAAAATTCTTCTTTATCAGCAACACCTGGTTTCCACACCGCTTTTAATTGCACCTTCTTTGAAGCCTTTAATGTCATTGTTGCCACACCACGATTATTCGTTTTGGCAACTTTTATTTTTACCCATTTTGATCCTTTCTTTTGATAGAAGGTGATATTTTTTTTCTTGAGTAAACGAGCCGTTGATTTGTCCTTGACTGTTGCAGTGACTTTTAATTTCGTGCCCTTTTTAACAGACGATTTACTGAGCTTCATTGAAACAGAAGCTTTTGCTTTTAGATTATATAAGCCACGAGTATTACCTGAAATCAAACCATCAAACAACAATGCGTTGAAATTTTCATTTTTCAGACCAGTGTAATACAGTCCAAAACTAACGCCATTATTTGTCGATTTATAAATAACTCCAGCATTCGATAATTTATTCACTCCACCAATATAGACATTTGTCACACTTCCTGCATCCTGCAAGCCAATGGATCGAATTTTTGTCACATCAGCAATGCCACTCGTAATTTTTGTCCACGTCGCACCACTGTCAGTAGAGCGATAGAAACCACTTGTTGTGTCACCTGCAGCGCCGTACGTATTAAAGTCTGCTGCTGCGGCATATAGAATCGCCGAGTTATTTGGATCAATCGCAAGAGCGGTAATTTCTTCTGCTGGAGATCCTGTCAACTTACTCCATGAACCACCTGTATATACATAGACACCTGTTTCACTCGTTGCGTTGATGCTGACATTTCCATTTCCTGCATAGAGTGTTCCGTCTGCCATCGCTGCAACACTTTGCACTGACTCATCACTTGGAAACGACAATGTTGACCAGGTCGCGCCTCCGTCAGTTGATGTGTACACACCGCCGCTCATGGCAGCTGTTTGATTTTGATAACTTGCCGCAGCAAAGAGCACATCTGGATTTCCTGGCTTGTGAACAATTTGCAACGCCGCATAACTCGAATTCCAACCAGTTGCTGTTGACCAGGTTGCACCACCATCATTCGAATAGATGACACTACTTTGACCACCGACAACAACATGACTTGCATTATCTGGATCAATCCACACAGTGTATGCGCCTGCTTCATATTGAATTGGGAATGTCCAATCTGGCGACGAAGTCAAAAAGTTTGTTGTCCGCGCAAGGCCTGCGTTTGTCGCAACCCACACCGTGTTTTTATCAGTCGATTGCGCAATGCCCTTCACTGTCACAGCAGTAATGCCTTCATTTGTATCTGACCATGTCACACCACGATCGGTTGATTTTGCAAACGCAGCAAATGAACCACCGTAGATTGTATTCACGTCGTCCGGATCAGCTGTGACATATCCACTCACTCGACTAATTGGTGTTGTCTGTTGAATCTGTGACCACGTTGCTCCGTTATCATCTGAGTAATCAACACCTAAATAGATGCGACCGTTAGTATCAAAATCAACATGCGTTGCATATGGAGTTACCGGAAGCTCAGACCAACTTGTTCCACCGTTTGTTGTCATCCACGGACCAACATCAGCAGTACTTGAAATCAGAATCACCTGATTTGCGTCCGCAGGATTCACGCCCACGGTTGAGAACGTTGTTGTTACAGAACTCGTATCAATGAGAGTCCAACTCGCTCCAAAATCAATGGTCTTATACAATTGCGTCGTCGTGTTGTTTGTTGTACTCGCATACGCAGTTCCAGTAGTTGAGGTGGGCGCAATACTTTGAACCACTGACCCATCTCCAACCGCTGTTGCCGTTGTAAAAGATATTCCACCATTTCGACTCACACTCACCTGACCATCGGTTCGTCCAATGTAGATTGCGTCATCTGCAGCAATTGCAATCGATCCGCCGTATCCAGCCGGAAAACTGGAAAGCAGTGTCCAATTTGCTCCACGGTCAGTACTTTTTAATAATCCTTCTCCCAGCACAGCATATACATTTCCCGCGCTATCAATTTCAACACCGCGCGGTTCACCGTAATCAGTGCCTGCAGGAAGCCCGCGCCAAGTCGCGCCATTGTTCCCAGAAATATAGACACCGTTTGGTGAATAGGTTGTGATATAGATCGAATCTGAATTTGTATCAACAGCAATATCACGCACCTCACCACCATACAATCCAAGATTGGTTGCAGTTGCACGGGATTGTGAAATTGTTTCCGCATAAACAGCTTGCGTACTGATGAACGCAGCCATTGCAAAAAGCGCAAAACTCACTCGTCGTATGAATAGAGATACAGTTTTCATAATACTGATTTTTTTATTACTTTTAATTACAAAAAGTATATCACTTCTGTTTGTTGTCCGCTATTGATTTTTTTTAACAACTACGGCACACTGGCGCCTATGCGCTATAAAAAAGGTTTATTTGGCTTTTCCGCAGATCCGATTACACTCGGACATCTTGATGTTATTCAAAAAAGCCTAGAGCACTGCGAGAAACTGGTTGTACTAGTTGCGAATAATCCGAAAAAAAAGGCGGAGTACACATTTTCCCTTGAAGAGCGCGACGCGTTAACACGAGCCACTATTGAAACGTTGCCACACGAACTCCAAACACGCATTACTGTTATTACTACACCTGGACTTCTGATTGATGTCTATCTCACGGAAGATTGTGATGTAATTGTGCGCGGTATCCGTAATAGCCACGACGAACTATTTGAGAACGAACAACGCAGCCTCTACACTGTCATGCTCCCTACGCTGTCAGATCGATTTCTCTACATCGAAGCTAATCCAGTGTATAGCGCGATTTCATCGTCATGGGTCAAAGAACTCGTGCGATCACATGTTGACGTGAGCGCGCTTGTGCCGCTTGTTGTTAAAGCCGCGCTTGAATTTCGTATCCACGAACAAAAATTCATCGGCGTCACAGGACCCATCGCCAGCGGCAAAACCACTGCAGCCCGCGCGCTTGTGAATCACCTCACAAACCTTTCGATTGATGCGCATCATATTGCAATTGACGATCTCGTGCGCGCACTCTACGAAGAAGATTCACTCGGAGCACAAGCTGTGAGAAACCAAATCATTGCACGCTTTGGACAAGACATTGCTGAACATAACAACACAGCAATCAATACACACGCATTAACACGTGCGCTATTTTCCGGAACTCCAGAAACAGTCGCTGAGCATCGCGCTTTTCTTGAAACACTCACTGCACCGCATGTGATGCGACTCTTTCGAAACGCAGTGCATGGTAAGTCTGGATTTTTTTTCGTTGAATGGAGCGACTATGTTTCACAAAATCTTTTACCGCTCGTGAATAATACAGTTATTCTGATTGACACCGATGATGACACTCGCGCGCACTACGCAACGCAGCGCGGCATTGAACCAGAACTATTTGCAGCAATCAACAACACCCAGCGCACAACCGCAGAAATGCACACATTCATACAACATGCACACACTGCCGGCACGCACGGACGATGCATTGTTATGAATCAAGAAACACCAGAAGACGCTGTGATTGAGCACATTCTTTCAATCCAATCACTCCCCTTTACTTCATAGCGCGTACACACACCTCTTGACATGCTATGTGCATTATACTATTTTATACATAGTATAAATAACAAGGTATTTTTGAATCATATGCAATTTTCTAAAGGACTTTTAGTTGGCGCTGCGGAATTGATTGTTCTGCATGTGCTCAAAACAAAAAAAGAAAGTTACGGCTACGAACTCATTCGTGCGATCTCCCAGGAAAGCGAAGGAATCTTTGACTTTGAAGAAGGAACACTCTATCCCCTGTTGTACCGACTTGAACAAAAAGGATTGATCGAAAGTGAAACAAAAAAGGCACCGAGTGGCAAAAAACGTCGCTACTATAAACTCACAACAACAGGCACCGCCTCATTGAAAGAGCGGAAAAAAGAAATGACGTTTTTCTTCAAAGGCCTTGAACACGTCTTGCAATCACAATCTGCATAATTGCGTATGTCGTCTCCTACTCAAAAATTTTTTGCAGAGTTAGAAGAACTCTCATTTGTTGATGAAGCATACAAACAGCGTTTCATTGAAGAACTCCATGACCACATCGAAGACTCGATACACGATGCGGATGTACGCGGCATTGACGACCTCAACGCCGAACAAACTGCGATCCAAAGACTTGGAGCACCAAAAAAATTACAAAAGAATTTTAATCGTATGATGAAGCCACAACGACTACAAACACTCCTCTTATGTATTCTTCAGTTCGTTGGAACAGTGAGCGTCACATATGCCTCCCTGATTCCATTTGGTGGGATTGCTGACAGCGTTGTCAATGTCGCACGATATTTGACTGGCAGGCCGTATGTGCTTGATTACCCAAATCTTTCTTCAAGCATCACACTCTTTGTAATAGGCCTCGGGGTACTCGGTATTCTACAAATTATTATTTTCCAAACAGCGTTGTTTTCTCTACTCAGTCAAGACATGAAGCGTAGTGTGTTTTGGTTTATGTATATTTTTATGGCTGGCGCTCCTGGTGTACTTGTCATTTTTAGCTCACTCATCACACCCCTCCTTGGAATCCCTTTTGAATTTTGGACAGATCAAATTCGTGGTCTTGCGCCACAATACGCCATTACATTCATTTGTGCCCTAATGTTTCTCACAATCTGTTTTACACTTGCAGCTATTGGCGTCATCGCGCGCCTAAATAATTCGTCATTCTTTTTACAACTTGTTGGACATCTTCCGGATTCAATCAACCGCCCAATCACACAACTCTTCACACGCTATCGCGTTTTTTCACATCTGAATACAGTCAATATTTTTGGCGTACTCAGCATCTTGTACCTCTTGTTTTGGCTCATGGTATCACTTTTTCCAGACCTACAAGCATTCTTACAATCAGGGAATCAATACATAATGAATGAGACGGACCCACGGATTTGGTGGCTGATTTTTGTCATGCCAATCATGATTATTTCTGCAATACAAACCCTCACCATCTCTTCATTGTTTACCACCCTTTCACCAATTCATGGCATCTGGGCAGCCGGCTTCATTTATAGCGGACTTTTCATGCTCAGTATTGCGCTCATTATCATTAGTCTTCGAAAACAAAAAATCAAAACAATGCAGTCATTTTGGGTGGCAAGCGTTCTTGCGCTCACATGTACCATGGTTCTGACAAATCGCTTTCCGAACAACTCATGGGACAACCCAAACAATCAGACCCAGTGGGAGCGCCCAGCAAAAAACCTCTCAGTGAAAATAGACAAAAAAGTGTTTGGACCATTTTACATGCTCTATAATAGCACGAGCTTGTTTACTCCTATTCCAGCAAGTCAAATACTTGTTGATACAACAGGTGATTTTTTTGTCATTCAAACAGCTCTTGGATCAGAGTTTATGTTGGAATTTACTGATGCAAATAGACTCAAAATGGTACACAGACACACAGAAAACACAATGCGGAATGTTGAAAAAAATCTTGCAACAGCAATTCCAAAAGAACTCAAAGATCGTATTTATTGTGGGGAAAAAACAATAGACACAACTGGGGATATATTTTCAGATGGTACGCCAGCGTACTTTTGTACATCATTACAAATTGATAATACACTCGTTGCAAGCGGCGGCTCAATTGGACTGTTGGACGTCGCGATTAGTCCTGATAACTCCACCGCACTGATTGTTACGACAGAAAATGGAAAGCCTCAAGTCTACCGCGTTAGTTTGAAATAGCAACACCCAAATCACATTATATTTTCTTTGGATCTAGTAAATCTTTATTTGGTATTTTGCGCAAATAATACACGACCGTTGGATACAGAATGCACACTAACGAAAGAGCAAAAACAGCATTTCCAAAATGCCGCGTATTACACCACCATAATATCAACAGCAATACAGATAACGGCCCAAAAATAATCCAGTGTTTTCGTATATACGCCGCCCAACGATAGACCGGCTTATTGAACAAGTTCGATGTTGAAAGAGAAACAAAGACAGGCACCATGATACTTGTTGTGTCAAATAGCTCGAATGAATCAAATGTGATTAATATATACAGAAAAATAGGGATAATCATATTTCTTTGGAGCGTTACGGTATATGCATCCTCGTCAACACCAGTGACTTCTGGAAAGAAGGAACATGTGATTACACACAAACAATACAAAGCTAGGTAATATGCCGACCAATGAACATCTAAAAATGTAGTCACCAGTCCAACTAACAATGCCCCACGAACAATCACCTCCTTGAGATACGGCCATGTCATCAATGGACGCAACTCACTTATTGTGTGATTTTGCGCATAAAAATAATACACCCTCGTCAAAGAATCAGCGAGCAAGAAAAATCCTAAAACAATACACATCCATCGAAATACGACAGCAGTGGCGTCCAAAATAGAGAGAGCGCTATCAATCATATATTTGTTGAATTAATCTTTTTTGAATAAAACGATTTTTGATTATCCAAAACGCGCCGTGTAGTAGGATCACGAAAAAAAATAGCGGTAATCCATACACACCAAATAATGCCACATCGGCTCCACCAAGAGCATATTCATCCGCAATAAGGCCTGCGTGAAACAAATCCACCGCAAGAATTGCAATAAACAACAACACACATGACTGAGTGTATTTCCATACAGTTGTTGTGTTAGTTGCGTAGACTTTTTGAAGCAAGACTGCTGCGAACGCGATAATAAGAATAAGGAGTGTATTCATAAATATGACCATTCGTTAACAATATGTTATCACGAAATGTTTTTTTGAAAGAGTAGATATTTCAAAATATAAAATAGAACAAGAATCATTCCAAGATATAAAATATCTTTGATATCGAATGGATACAGCGCATAAGTGACTCCAAAGATGAAAAATGCGGAGGTTGTTTCAAAAAAATGAGGATCTTTTTTAAAAAACGTGTACTGAAGCCATGCTGCGTATCCAATAACACCTACAAATATCCAAATAATATTTGTAACATACATAAACACGGCTAACAGCGCAAAAACTAATGCATGTACACGCACTGCAGATTTTTTAAGACCCTTAATATTTACAGGTATAAAAAACCACAGACTCAAAAAACCAGTTACAACAGACAATGCTGTTAAAAGGGTTGGGTTATAAAAATAAGCAACCCCTAAAACACCGCCAAACAAACCTCCTAAAAATACATTTTCTATTCTCTTTTGAATTTTCATAACTACCCTTTTGTATTTTTAGCGTATAAGTACCAGGCACATACAAAGCAGCTTATTGCTGAAAATATTTTAACCGTTGTATATACATCCCAATTATCGGCCCCGATTTCTACTGCGACTCGAAACAAAAAGAATAATCCCCACAAAATAACCGCTGAAATCTTCTTATCGAAAATAATTGCCCCGAGAATCAACGCGAAAAAAATGTAAGAGACAAGGCTATAAAAAATCATATTATCAACAATTATATCCCCACTTAGGCAGAGCAATCGGTGTTTTTATGATTGATACACTTCCTTAGTAACTGTCAGTATCAGCACTGACATTATAGATATGACAATTTTTTCAATCAACCACTCTCCTCTCACATCAATAAATTCAAAGAGAAAAAAGGTACAAAGCACACTTACAATCATTAGCGCGATAAATAATCCAGCACAATAGAGAATGCGATATAATGTATTTTTTTTCATACGAAGTTTAAAATCATCGCGCTGCTATGCACGTAAACGAACAATACCTTTTATTGCATTTGTTAACTGCCTCACCATTGCCCCTTTTAATGACGGGGGTATAAGCCTTGAAACAACTGGACCAAAAACCACACCCCCAGCACATGACCAAGCAGCATCTTGCAATCTTTGATTCCAGTACCAATCCTGATTATGGACAGCTGCTCTAACGCCTGCGATTCCTAAATCTTGAATTGCCGAACTTGCACACATCGCAGTCGCCCAGCCAACGTAACCAGCAACAACCGCATACCAATACGGATCAGCATTTACAGGATACACCACGCCTTCCACATTGTGAATGACATGTTGCGTCAGAGTTTGACCATCTGTTGTAAACCAAGTTTGCAACACCATGCCGTTGGCATCTTTTGCCCATGGAACATCAACCGTTGCAATCACATCTCCGTTCGCATCTAACACCACTGCACCGCCTTCTTCTGTGAGTTCAATATGTCCACCATTTGGAACAGTCACGGTATATGGATATTCCGCTGGAGCTCCCGCGTTATCAATAATCGTTAGCATGCGCACTCCGCCATCTTCCGTTGCTTGAACAGCGCTTGCAGAACCGTTACTGGCTGGATACGCAACTGTTCCATCCGCAACAACTGCAGCGTCACTTGCAGCGGCAGCATTTGGCAAAGAGATTTCAATCGCTGGCGCATCTCCACCAGAAAGCGTCACACCATCTTCTGGGTTGCGTGGAATTTCAACAGTCGTTGCCGCCACTTCCCCTTCCGCGCCGTCTGCTGCAACCGTTGCAACAATCGCTGAGTCCGCATCTGATGTTGTTGCAACATCGCTAGACTCCTCTGCAATACTCGGTATTGCCGACAATGATTCTGCAACTTCATTTGCGCTCACAGTCCGATTATTATCCGTTTGTGGGTCCGCAGACACGTCCACAGCCGGGGCTGCATCAACAACGCTTGCTGGCGCTTCTTGCGCATATACCGCTCCTGGAAAAACCACCAAGGCACTGAAGAATGCTGTTGTTGCGAATGACAACAACGTATGTGTGTATTTCATATTGTGAAATAAATAATTATACCTATTGTAATTATAAAAAACCTGCGTGAATTCTGTATATGGCAGATTTGCGCCGTCTGGGGACAAGTCGTTTTTGGTGCTAATATTAGATATCCAAAAAAACAAAAACGCCTGTTTTGACGTTTAGCGCTCTATTGTTGACGCAATGAGCAGGCCATGACCAACTGAATCGATCACTGTCTTGTACTCCGCATTATCAGAAAACAGAGAAATAAAATCTGTCATCACAGCGTTGTATTTCACAACATCATCCGCAAGAATCAAATGCGTACGCGACAATTGCGGTTGCAGCAACTGGTAGTACTGCGCATAATTTTTTTTGTCTGCGTCAAAAAACACCGCATCGATTTTCTCTTCGCCGACCAGCTCTGACAACTGGTTCAGTGCATCACGCACACCACTTTCGTAATATGTAACACGATCAATCACTCCAGCGCGGGTTGCGAAATCGCGCGCCATTGCTTGCTTTTCGTGCGACGAATCAATCGTAATCACTCGGCCGCCGTATTCTTTGGCAGCAAGCGCGAGCCACAACGTTGAATATCCAGCAGATGTTCCAAGCTCCAGGATAATCTTCGGCTGGTGTTGTAAGATTGCTACATACAGCGCCTCCCCTGTTTCGCGTGACACCGCCCACAGCCGCACGGTATGCATCACACCTTTCGCAATCAGCTTTGGATTCTGCGTTGCCGGCAGTTGCACCTCATAGGTTTTATCAAGCTCTTCTACTTCTCGTAAAACATCTTGCACAGCAACTGGAAGCTTAGAAAAAATACTATTCATAGACCCTGAATTTCAAAGACTTTTCGAGTCGCGGTATGCCCACGGACTAATTGCACACTGGCTTTCGGTACAGAAAAATACGCCGCGAGGGCTACGCACGCCGCTTCATTCGCCTTGCCGTCTTCCCGAATTGCTCGCACACGAATAACATAGACATCGTCGCGAACAACAACTGACTCAGAACGTGCCCCAGCGATAATTTTTGCGGAAATCATCATAGATCAAACAAGGTGTCATTGACGATCTCGTGGAGCAATTGCTGAAACAGCGCAACGCGTTCTTGTTTTTGCTCATACGGAACTTCCACACGCGCAATTGTGTCAGCATAGAGTGACCCCAAAATTCGTTCAAGCAACGCCGCCATTTGAATACCCTTTTCAAGAACCAGTGCCTGACGAACATCAGGAGTCACACTCACTTGTTCGGACTCATCCATGAACCGCGTCACTTCTGTATTATACGCCGATATCCAATCAATCACCCGCTGCCGATATGCGGCGTACGAAATAATTCCGTGCTCTGCTTGCGCTTGAATGCGCTGCTGCGACGGATCTTCATGATGCGCAATTGCCGTAATGTTCACATGCTCGCCACCAAACTCCATCAATACATCTGCCCAAATCATAAACGCAAATTCATAGCCACGCGGAAACAGCGCCATATGCCCAAAATCCGTAATCCAAAAATTTCCAGTCGCGGAGTTAATGTGAATTTCATTTGGTTTAAAATGACCATGACACCAATACAACGGTTGATTCGCAAACGCAGTTTCAATCATTCCGAGTGCTGTCTGTATATCTTCCTGCAACACTTCTGTAAGGAGGGCATCTTTTCCTTGCTGTACATATTCCGCATCTGCTGCCTCTGCCATCTTTTTCCAACTAGTTATACGCAATGCGTGAAACTCTGCACCAGAAATACTGCCACCATCTTTTATATAGCGCTTATCTATTTTACCAATTGGCCACGGCGACATCAAAGACATGTGTGATCGATATTCAAAAAATGCTTGTAAAAATTCTTGACGCTGTCTGTCATTTAAAGGCGATGTAAACATCTGCGCTGTTTCTGGAACACGCTCCATAATCATCCAGCCAGACTCACTCGACTCAACTTCATATGCAAACAATTCTGGAACATGCATTCGAGAACTAGCATTCCCGCTTGCAAATTCAAGCGCGTTTTCTGGCTGACGCACCAATTGCCTCCCTGTCTTGTTATATATTTTAAACACCGCCGGCTGTCCTTTATACACACCACCATACACCAAACTCCGTGGACTCCCATCATATGTTGTAGCAAATTGCAAGGTTGAATCAACAATAAAACCAGTCTTTTGTATAATTTCTTTAGCATGATTTTCCAAGGTAGTTCCAGGCATACGCCAATATTATTGTATTTCTTGCAACGAATGCTTTGTCATAACATACCGTCGATGAGACAACTCCTCAACTGCTGAACGATGTGTGACAATCACAACCGTTTTATTCTTCAGTGCTTGTTGCAAATATTTTACCACCACTTGTTCAGTTGCTTCATCAAGGTGCGATGTTGGTTCATCAAGCAACACAATATCACGATCAAGTAAAACACCACGCGCAATATTTAAACGCTGTTTTTGCCCAGCAGACATTTTTACACCCTTCTCACCAACAATCGTTTCAAAACCATCAGTCAGTTGGCGATACCATTCACCTAATCCAATATCAGTCAACGTTTTTTCTAGCACCACTTCAGGAATATTCACACCTAACGTCAAATTGTCTCTGACTGACAAATTAAATAACTCAGTTTCCTGAGAAATATAGGTGATATGTTGTCGAAAAAAGTCTGGGTCAATAGACTTAAATTCTATACCATCAATATACCGCTCACCCTGACTTGGTTGTACATTATTCATTAATATATTTAATACAGTTGTCTTGCCTTGACCAGAAGCGCCAGTCAAGGAGATGATTTTGCCTTTTTGCAAGGTGAGTGCTGGGATTGAAATAACCGCCGTTGCATCCTGTAGATGAAGCTGAACATCTTTCAGACTCATCTCTTGCCACCGCAATGGTAATGTACCATTTTTAACTGGTAAAACTTGCATTAAGACTTCATCAAGATTTTGAATATAACCATTCATGACCATTAAATCTTTGACATATTCTGACAAGCGCTCAATATTCCCACGAATAATCGCATACGCAGCAATAAACAAAATAAGCACAGAAGGACTCAAAACGCCTCTACTAATTTGTAATAACAAAAACCCAATCGTCGATAAAAATGCGAACCCAAATAATGAATGTAAAAATGCCCAGCGATTCGCATGAAATTTTTGCAGTTGCGAAATTTGTTGGTTATGAGTCAGTGTTTTATCAGCTATTTTTGCATAAGCAAAATCAACAACATTTAACCGCTGGACAGTTATGATGTTTGCCATAAAATCAGCATATCGCTCAAAAAGAGATGCTCGGCGAGCGTTTAATTCCTGTGTGATCGGAATCATTTTTCGGGACAGCAACACGCTTGCGATAATAAAAATAGACAAGGTTAAAAAATTAACACACGCAACAAGAAATGATTCACGTGCGGTAAAATAAAAAAATAAAATCAGATTTGAAGTACTCAGAGCGACTGTCCAAAAAATGGAAAAAAGAATTGGCGTCATTCCCTCTGATACATTATTAATCAGTGACAACGTATAACCAGAATGATATTTTTTTAATTCAGTGGGTGGAAGTTCAACTAATTTTCGAAAATAGACCAATCGAATATGATTCGCAAATTGCTGAGCCATTGCTTCACCGTAATTACGAATAAACCACTGAAGAATCAGTGACAGCACATACGCACAAAGCACAGCTATCGCCAATTGAATAAAACGATGTGTATCTAAATTTGTTTTCGTAAACTCAGCTAATAAAACGGGGATCGCGAACAACGCAGCGCCATCTAAAATACCCATGATAAAAATCACGATAAATCGAGCACGATAGATCGATAAATTTTTAAAAATAAAAACTAAAGCGTTCATTGATTTTTATACTATATCTAAAGAGACATCAATCAACCCCTCTTTTTGGGTGCATTTCCTCATGCTCAATTAGGTTTATCCCCACAAAAATAGACGGTATGATATGATGTGATATACTGTACCTATAATCATCTAATTATACAACATATGAAAAAATCATTGCTTGGTTTACTTGTTGTCTCTCTTGTCCTTACAGGTGCAAGTTGTGGCAGCGACGATAAAACAACAACAAAAACTGCTGCGAACACAGCCGCTGCTGTTTCAACAGTAAAAGTAAATGAAGCTGCAAAAGCTGGCGACATTTCACACACAGTCACATTGGCTGAAAAAATGGATACTATTCCAGCGTCAAAGACCGTTGAAGACTTTAAGTCAATTGCAAAAGACAAAAAAGCTGCTGACGGTTTCACATGGGTGCATTTGACTGGAAAAGTCACAAACAACTCATCTGAATCAGAAAATGTAAGTTCAAACTCTTTGACTGTTGTTGACGACAGTGGAAAAGAATATGACCTTGCAACTGACGTGACAATTTACGTTCCAGATGACAAGTTCCCAACATACATCGACATTCAACCAACACAAACAGTTGAATGGGAAGCGTATTACCTCGTTCCAACAACTGCGAAAGGCTTGAAATTGAAAGTAAACGACTTGCAAATCTTGTCTGACAACGAAGCGCTCGTTGACCTCGGTTTATAATCAATACAATCAAATACGAAAAATACTCCGTTTCTACGGGGTATTTTTTTATAGCGAGATTGCTGCAAATGGTATTGATGTACACGCATTTGTGGTATACTACGTGCATTAACATATGTATTTTATGACACATCGTTTCACCGCTTTTTTACTTGTTGCGACACTCCTGCTTACAGGACAAAGCTGCCTCAACCGCAACACCAATACAAATACGAACGTTGCTCCACCAGAAAAAATTGTCATCAAGGTTGGTGAAAAAACAACCATCGATTCACTTGAACACCAAGTCACAACAGCTGAGCGATTAGATGTGATTCCAGCCAGTAGCACAATCAAGCGCTTTAAAAATATCGCCGCTGACAAAAAAGCCCCTGAAGGCTTTACCTATATTCACTTGAGAGGCAACATCAAAAATACCGGAGAAACAGCCCAAACAATTGACAGTAATAGCTTCCAAATCATCGACCGGATTGGCGAAACATATAAAATCACCACAGACGTAACACTCTACATCGAAGACACACTGTTCCCGACCTATATTGAAGTGCCTGCAGGAAAAACAACACCGTGGGAAGGATACTTCCTTGTTCCGAATGTCGGCAAAGATCTCGAATTACAACTCACCGATCTCCAATCACCTCCAGTAAAAACAGCCTTTGTTAACCTTGGTATCGCAAACAAAGAATAAAAAAAGAGCCTCAAGGCTCTTTTTTTATTATCAGCAAACTACGTTATTCACTTTTTGTTTCAAGATAGGCAGCCAGCGCATCTTGCCATGATCGCGTTGCAGGAAGCTTTGTATTCAACAGCATGGAAAATTTTGGACGTGTCGCAGGACGCGGAAATGTACTGGCTGGAACTGGATTCAGCGTCATTTCTTTTCCTGTTTTTTCTTTTTGGATACGGAAAATTTCTTGTGCAAATTCAAACCATGTGCAGGCTCCCGTATTTGTAATATGGAAGATTCCTGGCTCAATCTCCCCTTGCAACGCTTTTTCAAGCAACACTTTTGTTTGATCAGCAAGATCTGGAGTATATGTCGGTGACGCAAACTCTTCATCAACCACATCTAAACTCTCTCGTGTTTGCGCGAGCTCAAGCATCATATCAACAAAACTTTTTTTCGACATATCAGAAACACCAGGCTTACCAAACAATTTACATGTTCGAGCCACAAATACCTTACCGCCTGCTGCCAAGACCTGTTCTTCTCCAGCTCGCTTTGAACGGGCGTAATTACTTTGTGGATTTGGTGTGTCAATTTCTGTGTAACCGTCTTTTTTTGTACCGTCAAATACATAATCTGTACTGTAATGCACAAACAGCGCGTCAATTTCTTTGCAGGCTCGGGCCAAATTTCCTGGACCATCTGCATTCACTTTCATTGCCACAGCAAACACTTCTGGCTTTTCAGCATCATCAACCGCATTAAATGCTGCTGTGTTAATCACAATCGCTGGTTTCAATTCACGAAACTTTTCTAACACCGCTGCCTCATCAGTAATGTCTAATTCAGCGCGATCCCACACAATCGGATTATATTCAGCAAGGACACGCGCAACATCTTGACCGAGCATTCCGTGACCACCAACAATTAAAATCGGTGTTGGCAGCGTCACATGTGTTTCAAGATTATTTGTTTCCATATTGCTCTGCATAATAATTCGCGTACTCCCCACTTTTAATTGGCTTCCACCACCATTCGTTATCTGTATACCATTGAATGGTATTTTTCAAACCTTCTTCAAAAGAGTATTTCGGCTCCCAGTGCAGCTCACGTTGAATCTTTGACCAATCCACTGTGTAACGTCGATCATGACCTGGGCGATCTTTCACAAATTCAATATCATCCTCTGTTTTGCCCATAATCTGCAACATCATTTTTACAACATCGAGGTTACTCACTTCATCAGTCATGCCTCCAACTAAATAGGTTTCACCAACAACACCACGCAACAACACCGCTTCAATCGCACTGCAATGATCTTCAACATGCAACCAATCACGGACATATAAACCGTCGCCATACACTGGGACTTTTTTTCCTTCAATCAAGTTTGTGATTGCAAGTGGAAATAATTTTTCTGGGAAATGATACGGACCATAGTTATTTGAACAATTGGTGATTGTGATCGGTAAACCGTATGTATCAAAATACGCCCGGACTAAATGATCAGACGCTGCTTTACTGGCTGAATACGGACTATGTGGATCATAATGTGTAAACTCATCAAACTTTTTGCCTCCTTCAAGCGGCAGAGCACCAAACACTTCATCAGTAGAAATATGATGGAAACGTTTCACTGAAAGTTCGAGCGCTGCATTCAACATCACGGCAGTTCCTTCAACATTTGTTTTGACAAATTCCATTGGATTCGTGATCGAACGATCAACGTGTGACTCGGCTGCAAAATGCACCACAATGTCAGCGCCAGTCATTGCTGCTTTCACAGCCGCAAAATCGGTGATATCACCTTTCACAAACGAATAATTCGGATTATCTTCTACATCTTTTAATGAACTTAAATTTCCAGAATAGGTTAAGACATCGTAATTCACGATCGTGTCCTCTGGATGATTCGCAAGCCAATAGCGAACAAAATTACTACCGATAAAGCCGGCACCGCCTGTAACAAATAATTTCATAATTTATTCTTTTGATAATTCCCAAAAATCAGCGCCAAACACATCCCATGGCAACCGTTTTTCATCGCATTCACTCGGCTCTGCAGAAAATGCATTATTTACAAAATAGACAATCGCTGCATTTTTATCCCACAAATTTCCAGCACCATGTGCAACACCGCGTGGAATATAGAGCACTTTTGCTTTCCCACCGCCGAGCACAAAACGCATGACCGTGCCTTCAGTCGGACTGCCAGCACGCAAATCCTTCAAGCCAATAAGTAGTCGATGATGTGGCGGAATAAACCAAATATCTTCTTGGTTAAAATGTAAATGCGTCGCTTTAATAACACCTGGAACCATTTCAGAATAATTCACTTGCTTTACTTCAAAGCCTGGGAATTGTTGGTGCATGCCGGATCGAAAACGACCAAGCTCCATAAACTGACCACCATCGTCAATCATGAGCGGTAATTCAATAATTTGCACACCGTCGATTGGTGTTTTTTTTGAATAATCTTGCATCGTGACTTGATCACGAACGTCAGCACTGATTGACTCGGTTGATAATGGTTCCATAGATTATAATGTAAAGCGAGTAATTAAAGTTCGATTGTTGTGTTTTCACCAAGAATCATTTTGTGACCTTCATTTTTCTTGTGGTCCACAATTGTTGCATTGTGACCAATGATACTTTGGTTAATATGCATGCTGTGGTGAATCGTCGCATCATCCATCACAATCGTTTCTTCGATTGTTGCATTTTGAATCGACGTTCCGTTACCGATACATGCATATGGTTTTAATGTGGCATTTTCAATCACTGCATTTTCACCAATGACCACCGGACCTTCAATCACCGTGTTGCCGAGAATTTTTGCACCGTCACCAATGGACACTTTTCCGCTCATTTTGACTGTATCATCAACAACAGCAGCGCCATTATAATCAGACACCAAATTCATCAACAAGCTATTCCCTTCTAACATATCAAGCGGTTTGCCAGTATCTTTCCACCAACCATCAACGACTTGGTATGACACTTTTTTACCGTTATCAATTAAATATGTATGTACATCTGAAATTTCCAATTCACCACGATCTGACATCGCAACACCATCAACCGCTTCATGCACATCTTTGGTGTAACAATAAATCCCAGTCACCGCGAAATCACTTGGTGGATTTTTTGGTTTTTCAAGAACGCGTGTGATATTGCCGTTTGCATCAATTTCTGGCACTCCAAAACGTTCCGGATCTTGCACTTTTGATAATGCCAAAAAGGCAGTCGCGCCACTCTCTTCAAAGCCTTTCACAAAATCAACAATTGAACCCAAAATAATGTTATCACCAAGATAAAAGACAAATGAATCATCTCCCAAAAATTCTTGGGCATTTTTAATCACATGCGCAACTCCAAGCGCTCCGCCAACTTGTTCTAAAAATGTTACCTTCAATCCCCAAGCACTTCCGTCTCCAATCAATTCTTGCAAGGATGTATCCCCTTCATTCACATTAATCGCCACTTCCACAATGCCGGCTTCAGCAATTTTTTCAAGTGCGTAAACAATCAGCGGCTTGTTCACAAGCGGAATCAAGTGCTTATTTAATGAATAGGTAATTGGACGTAATCGGGTTCCACGACCACCAGCGGCAATAAGGGCTTTCATATATAACAGGTTAATTCTCTTGTTTTTGGAAATAAAATAGAATATGTATCAGCGCCAAGAATAACACAAAAAGACCGAAATAATCAAGGTTGATAGAAAACTGCGCAAACCCAGGAAGCCATTGGTCAAGAACCAGCAAAACAAGAAACAACGCGCTGCATATTTCCAGCGCTGCTTGATGGACATTCTTTATAAGGGAATAGTGGGATGTTTTCATATACACAGAATTATTTCGTGAACCGCTGTCGCAAACGATCAAATAACGACTCTCGGTGAAAATCAAATTGGATTGACTGTACTTCAATTGTTTCTTTCTCGGATTTCAAATCGGGGGCTTCGAGTGTGAATTGTAATTTTTTTCGATTGCCAAGCACATGATCCAGGGGCAGGTTCACGGTCGCTTCTTTTCCTGTATACAAGACCGTTGATGGAACATATGAAGACGTTGTTACAATTGCTTCGACATCAGACAGTTGCAGACCACTCCGAATTGACTGCATTTCAAAGTCGGGATCAAAATATGCATCTTCGGCAAATGCCATATATCCAGAAAATGACACGGTCGCGTCTGCAATTGGCACGCGCAATGAAGACAGCAGGTCAGTTGACACGTCCTGTAACTCAACCTTTTCACCAGCGGAACCCAACACAATGGAACGATCTTGGATCGTCAGCGTCTGGAGCGACTCTGCCGCTTCTGTCACCGCTGAAAGACCGGAAACACGCGTGAATGTTGTCACGGCATTTTGTTTATCCACCCCACTTCCTGGAATACGCGGAGTACCCGCAAATGTGACGTGATCTTTAATCACGAGACGTCTACTGCCTGCCTTAATATTTTTCAACAATACATCACCACTGGTCTGCACTACGATGCGGTACACACCGTCTGCGAGACCTTCTTTGTTAATACTGACCGGTTGTTCAGAGCTTGGAACACGGTTATTTGTTGTGTTTCCATCATCCGCAAACTCTTGCTTAAACACTTCCTCGCCTGCCTCATTCACAACAAGCACGGTCGCTGGATCAAGACCGCCGGAAAGATTTGCATCAACCAATGTTGTTGAAAAACTAAGCGCACCTTTTGAAACGTAGACTAAAAACTCGTGGCTCCCCCGCAATGGAACGGGCACAACCTGCGTTACTGAATCCCCAATAGCCTCTTCTCGATACATCACTGGCACTGTTGTATCACCAAGCGCAACAACAGCTCCGTTTGCAATACGCTCTTTCACTGCATTAAGATCAAGGCCATCTTTGCTATACACCACTTGACCAGCCCCTTCATCAACCACGGACTTCCAGTGTGCATCCAAAGCTTCTTGCACAAGTGGAAAATCAATGATTTGTTTTTTTACTGCAAGCGGATTCAGCAACTCCACAATACCGAAATCAATTGGACCATGATGCGCTGTTTTATAGTGAATAGTTGCAGTGACAGAATCAAACGCCCGCGGAGTCTGTACGGTCATATAGACCGGAGCTTCAGACAGCACCTGCACAGAGCCTCCTGTTCGTGTATTGTACAACACGTCGCTGGCGCGATCCTGAGGGATAAACAACGAGATAAACCGATTGCGTGGCTGTGAAAAATCTTGGGTGATCGTGAAGTTTCCGGAAACACCGAAATACTGCCACGCACAATAGCCGAGTACACCCAGCGCAAAAAGACCCCATCCACACCGTGCTAGAAATAACGAACGAGACTGTTTCTTCATATAGAAGCAGTATAACGAACCAGCCGGTATTTTGCTAGCATGTATTGCGCTTTTACTCAAAATACGGTAGTTTTCAAGCTATGAAACGAACCATTTTAGTGACTGGGGCCGCTGGTTTTATTGGATCAAACGTCATCGACCGACTGTTAGAACGCGGGGACACTGTTGTTGCTGTTGACAATTTCACCGATTATTACGATGTATCGTTCAAAGAAGAAAACATCGCCGAACACACCACGCATCCGAACTACACCCTCTATCGCACTGATATTACTGACATGGCTGGCATGGCCGCAATTTTTGCAGCTCATACATTCGACACGGTTTTGCATCTTGCCGCTCAAGCTGGGGTTCGCTCTTCGATTATTGATCCAATTACGTTCGTGAACGTGAATGTCAGTGGTACAACAATTCTATTTGAACTCTGCCAAAAAAACGCTGTCCCGCACGTTGTCTTTGCTTCATCTTCATCGGTCTACGGCAATCAAGAAAAGATTCCGTTTTCAGAAGACGATTCTGTAACAGCGCCAATCTCTCCATATGCCGCTTCCAAAAAGTCTGCCGAACTCATTGCCTATACGTTTCATCACCTGTATGGCATGCATATGACTGGCCTGCGTTTTTTTACTGTCTATGGACAACGCGGCAGACCAGACATGTCGCCATATCTCTTTGCGGATGCGATTTTACATGACCGCCCAATCACGCAATTCGGCGACGGATCAACGAGGCGCGATTACACGTATATCGATGATATTGCAAACGGCATCCTCGCAGCGATTGAGCACCCACTCGGTTTCGAAATCATTAACCTCGGCAATTCATCAACCATCAGCCTTCAAGAATACATCGAATTATTTGAACAGGTCATTGGTAAGAAAGCAAAAATCATTCGAGAACCGGAAAAGCCTGGGGATGTCAAAAAAACCTATGCCGATATTCGAAAGGCACGTGAACTCCTTGCCTGGCAGCCGACCACAACCCTTGAAGAAGGTCTCCCACAATTTATCGAATGGTTTAAAAAGCATCGCTACACCCCAAACAACTAACGTACATCTCTATGAAATATTCCATCGTCGTCCCAGTCTTTAATGAAGAAGGAAACGTCTCTGTGCTCCACGCGGAAATCGTCACCGCAATGAATCAATTACCAGAACACTTGTCTGGTGGCTATGAAATTATTTTTATTGATGACGGCAGTTCAGATAAAACCGTTGAAATTCTCCGCAATCTTTCCCCTGTTACTGTTATTGAACTGCGCAAAAACTTCGGACAAACTGCAGCAATGGACGCTGGCATCAAACACGCTGTCGGCGACGTTATCATCACACTCGACGGCGATGGACAAAACCCACCAAGCGATATTGTGAAACTCCTTGAAACAATGAAAGACGGTGGCTTTGACATCGTTTCAGGTTGGCGCAAAGATCGACACGACCCGTTCATGAAACGCTTCACCTCTCGTGGCGCAAATATTTTACGCGGGATTTTGGTCAAAGACGAAATTCATGATTCTGGCTGCAGCTTGAAAGCCTACCGCGCCAGCGTGCTCAAGCGCGTCAGTCTGTACGGTGAAATGCACCGATTCATTCCCGCCTGGATGGCCACGGTGACCTCGCCTGCTCGCATGTCGGAAGTGGCTGTGAGCCACCATGCACGCACACGCGGAGAGTCCAAATACGGCATCTCTCGCACCCTGCGTGTGGTGCTGGACTTGTTGGCGGTGAACTTCTTCTTGCGCTTTTCGGGTCGCCCTGGCCACTTCTTCGGTGGCGTGGGCTTGGGCGTGACCATGATCGGCGGCTTGATCTTGAGCTATTTGGC
>CALKUP010000007.1 GCA_937996685.1 uncultured bacterium
CATCGTATTGATATCGGCAATCTTATAAAGCGGCTTCCCGGCACCTACAACCTCTCCTTCTTCTGCATAAGTATTTAATACCACTCCACTAAGGGGATTAATAACAGTTGACTTTCTGAGCTGATCTTCTACACCATCAATTCGCTTTTGCAATGGTTCCGCCTCACTCAGTATAGAGCGATTCTGCGTGCTGGTATTGTTTTGTTGAACCTTAATCAATTGTTGTGTAACAGTCATCTGCTTTTCAAGCGATTCGATCTGAAAAAAAAGATCATCCATTTGCTTACGCGTAGCTGCATCGCTTTTCAATAATTCCTGAATACGGTTTTTTTCAAATTGTAAATTCTTTAACTGAGCAAGTAAATGAATTTTCGCATGATGATGCTTTGTCTGAAGTTGAAAAAGCCTTTTCCATTATAAAAAAAATGGCAAGTATAGATAAATTAATATTTCGGATAATTATTACTTATGGTGTAATAATTAATGTTGCAGGCATTGGAGTAGCCTACAATGTCCATGACATTATTAATTTTTTAATTTCAATATTTCGATTAAAAGAAATTTTTTTAGAACCAATATATAATTCTTTATTTTTTTTATTTAAAATTATGTAAAGGCGGAGGGGAAAGTGGCTACTCAAAACCAATTAGCGGCCCTGCCGCCAGAGAGCGAAGCGAACGGGGTTTTGAGAGCTACTTCCCCGTAAGCCAATAAAAAACACTATGACAAAAAACTATAAGATCTACATTTTTGCGCCGAGAGAAGACGAGTTGATTCGAACAATTATTGATGTTGCAGCAAAAGCTGGTGCAGGCACAATCGGAAATTATAGTCATTGTGCATTTGTGAGTGAAGGCACGGGTCATTATATTCCACTTGAAAATGCGCAGCCGCACATTGGTGAAATTGGAGTGCTGGCGAGCACGCCGGAAGTCAAAATTGAAATGCAATGTCCAGAAAGCGCATTGAATGATATTCTGACCGCAGTGAAGGCTGTTCATCCCTATGAAGAAGTGGTGATTGATATTATCGAATTACAATAACCTAAGCCTATGAAATCTTTCCTCACAAAACTCGTCAATCCATATGTCATGACATCTCTTGTGTGTATTTTGGTTTTTACTATGGTGCTATTTTTTTCGTATGTATTTGGGCAAGATGCGTTTAATGGTGAAACTCTTTTCTCTCGCGCAATGCTTTTCATTACGTTGCCGGCAATCGCATTGGCATTTATGGCTGACCCATATGTAGGTGGTGTTTTTGGGTTCGAAGGAATGATCTATCAAGCACTTGGATTAATCCTCTTCGTTCTTTTCTCCGCATTTATCTGGTCATTGCCAGTTTGGGGAATTATTTATATAGTGCAACGACTGCGAAAAACTAATACAGTATAAGAAGATATGGCAAAAGATTATTACAATATTTTAGGAGTTTCAAAAGGCGCGTCAGAAGACGAGATTAAAAAGGCGTTTCGGAAAGCCGCGCACAAACATCACCCTGATAAAGAAGGTGGCGATGAAGCGAAATTTAAAGAAGTGAATGAGGCGTATCAAGTCCTTTCTGATAAGCAAAAACGGAGCGCGTATGACCAATTCGGAGAAGCGGGCGTGAATGGCCAGGGCGGCTTCGGCGGCGGCGCTGGAATGAACTGGGAAGATATTATGCGCCAAGCTGGAGGCCAAGGTGGCTTCGGTGGGCAAGGTGTTGAGTTTGATCTTGGTGATATTTTTGGAGATTTATTTGGCGGCGGCAGACGTCGAGGCGGTGGATCTTCCGCACAGCAACGTGGTCAAGATATTCAAATGGACACAACGATTGATTTCAAAGAAGCAGCCTTTGGTTTAAAAAAAGAAGTAGAGCTCTACAAAGGTGGTACGTGCTCGCATTGTTCTGGAAACGGAGCAGAGCCAGGAACGCCAATCGAAGCGTGCGATACCTGTAAGGGCAGTGGTGTGGTTGAGCAAATTCAACGCACAATGTTTGGTCAAATGCGCGGACAAGCCGTGTGTTCTGATTGCCAGGGTCGTGGCAAAAAAGTGAAAACACCGTGCAAAACCTGTCGTGGAAACGGCATTGAAAAAAAGAACGTGACACTTGAGTTGAATATTCCAGCCGGAATTGAAGACGGACAAACCATGCGGATGAGTGGCCAAGGCGAGGCTGGGCAATTTGGTGGACCATCTGGTGATTTGTATGTTGTTGTGCATGTGAAGCCACATGAAAATTTTCAACGCCAAGGAGATGATGTCATTGTTGAAGAGTTGGTGTCGTATCCAACAGCGGTGCTTGGTGGACACATTGATGTTGAAACGCTTGACGGTGTGGTTGATTTAAAAATTCCAGCCGGAACAACTGCCGGAACAATTTTGCGATTGCGTGGAAAAGGTATTCAGCGGTTGCAGCAACATGGTCGCGGTGACCATCTTGTAAAAGTGAATATTCATGTCCCACAATATCCATCTCGCAAATTCAAAAAACTCCTTAAAGAGATGGAGGAGTTTGAAGGGGAAGAGTAACGAAAATGATGCGATGACCGAATTATCATTTTCAGCAAAAAAGAGCATTGACCGTATTTCTGGTGTTTCACCCGAAGATACACGCTTGTTAACGCTGGCTGAAGCATATCAACAGCGGCCGGAATTGATTGATGCGTTGTCTCGCTTAGACTCTCTTGTTGAAACTGAGAATTTTTCTGGTGAAGTTTCAGACATGATTGTCGAATTGTTTAGAAAAATACAAGCTGCTCTTGATATAGTTGAGCGGTCACGCGAAACCCAAGAGCAATTTGGTTTAATTGATCACCGACATCACTTTGACGCTCATACTTTCGATACGGCCTTTGCCGCTGGTAGATGGGCACAAGAATTAGACGTACGATTTGATAGATCCGGAACACCATGGGTGCAGCATGATCCAACAATAACGCTGTCCGGCTCAGGTCTCTTTGCACGGCAGGCGTATATTGATGCATTGGACCCAGAGCAGATTGAAGCAGCGCGACCACAGCAATTGACGCTCGAATCTTTATTGAAAAAGTTTGATCGTTACAAAGATGCTCATCGTTTAATTATTGAAATAAAATCTCTTGGCGCTAATCCCGCGCAATATCAAGAGCACGTTCGTACGTTACAACAATATATTGAAATACAAGATGTTGCAGAATCCATTGCATTTTCTGCAATATCGCCAGCGATTTTGATAGAGCTGTATAAAGCAATGCCACACATACCGTTGATGTGGAATGGTGGAATTGTTCCATTCATGAGTTATGATGCGACAGGGTCAGCACTCGTTGAAAGTGCATTGCCACAGGATTCACGTTTTCGAGCTTTTGGGATTGGAAGCGCAGAAGTTGTTGTCTCTGCGGCGACCGAGATCGTGCAGAGAGATGATGGACACCGCAAAAATACTGGATACATCACAACGGTTGTTCCGCCAGAGTTGTTACAAGCGATGCAAGGGCAACGCAAAGGGGATTCGGCTGATCCATTTGCTGGCATCATTTCACTGTCAACAGTCACACTGGTTGCTTCTGTGATTGAGAGTCTCGGTATGACAGATCGTGCAAAAAATGTACGCACACAATATGCCGATATTATTCGTGATCTCGGACTTGGTTCCATGGCGTCAATTCATGGTGATCGCTTGTCGGCATTGCCGGGCTTGCGTCATCTGAGCCGGGAGCGACAACTTGCAGTATTCAAGAGTCAGCTTGGTGTTAATGCAATGGTCTATACAAAAGATCCAGAGATTTGGTCGAAGACTTTACCTGCATCTGTGACTGATCTGTTGCAAAAATAGACAGCTGTTTTGTCTATGCTGTGATTAGTTTTTATTATTCCCACAATATCCATCTCGCAAATTCAAAAAACTCCTCAAAGAGATGGAGGAGTTTGAAGGGGAGGAATAGTCGTTAGTAGTTGACTATTTCGAAAAAAACCTATAATACATGTGTTAACTGATGTGAATTCACACATCTGCTCATTTAGAGGTGTCCCGTGGCTAGTGAGACTCTCATCGGTATCCTGTTCGCTATCCTGTCGGCTATGGTGTTTGTCTTGTATAAGACCAAGCAACTGCAAATCAAGATTGGGGAGAATGTTGGAAGACTTGCCAACCTGTCGAAGTACTTGGCAGACAAGATGTCTGTAATACAACAATTAACAAACAAGGCGTCCATGGCGAAGCAGGATCAAGAGCGAGTGCAGACGTTGGAGGATTCTTTCAACCAGCTTTTGGCTCAACTTGTCTTGCAAGGGATTGTTCTTCCTCAAATCGTGTTTGATGCTCTTCTGAAAATTCTTGAGTTTTCCCAGCAGCATTCGCTGAGCGGAATTCAAGGGTTTTTTGTTGGGGTAAGGGATACGGAAGACAGGGAGGGCGCGTTTCTTGGCCTGCTGCATATCCAAGGTGACGTGAACGAATCATTGACGGAGCGCGCTGTTCCAGATGGCGCGTGTCTTGTGATTCACGTCATTGTCAATGTCACCGGGCCCTGTAGTCTCAAGGTAATCAATCATCATCCCCATTCTCTAGAAGAGGCGAGGGAAATCTTGGCAGACCTCGTGCGTGGCGAAGATGAAGAAGATCATCTGATGTCCGGCTTCCGTTGGAGAAGTGCAAGAGGCATAGACGATATTGACGCCTAAAATGTCGACGTCATAGCCGTCCAGCAATGGCTGGTCGATTGGTCGCGTAGTACTGATTTTTCAGATGCGCGGCTTATTTTTTTATTGATTATGTGCTGATTGTTGAATAAGAAAAGAGCGACCAATGAAGTGCTTAACACCTCACGGGCCGCTTTTGTGTTGACGCTCACGTGCGTAGATGTTACGCACAGAGCGCGCAGTCTCCGCCTTCGATGTCTTGCCACGGACAGTGGCTCAATGCGACGTTCTCGCCACCTCTAGGTGGTCCGACTGCCGGCTGCGGAGCAGGAGGTTGTTGGTCCCTCTTCGGCTCCTCCTCCTTCTCAGGGGCGGGTGCTTCCGGCTGTGATTCAGCCATGCTTCCTCCTGTGGTTGCGCTTCTATCCTACGGCAACACACCAGCTTGTCAATACAATAAGTAGTCATCTTGTTCATTATTCTTTATACTGCTTATGAGTATGACATTCGAACAAATAATCATCGGTTATCTCGTGATCATCAACGCTGTGACATTTTTGGCGTACGGTCTTGATAAAGCGCAGGCAAAGTCGCATCGCTGGCGGACACCGGAAAAAACCCTGTGGTTTTTGGCGTTAATTGGCGGGTCAATCGGCGCGCTGCTCGCAATGAATCAATTCCGACATAAAACAAAAAAACTGTCATTTCAGTTGCCGTTGATTCTGATTATCGCTTTCCAGGTCGCGGTTGTTTGGGTGCTGATTCAATCTGGTATTATTTATCCACCGTCTATTACTGCAATCTCTTGACCTCCTCTGACAAAGGAGTAGAGTGGGGTCGCTCAATAATGAGTATTTTGACAATCGGAGGAGGCGCAAATGAAGTCGAATCGTATCGCCAAGGAGAATGGCATGAATTTGTGCCTGATTTTCACCCTTTTCATTGTCGGCCTTGCCTTAGTCAAGGCAAGTGGAATACCGTTGATTGAGGGGGTAGCAGTTGTGTTTTGTTGGACTGGCTTGATCTAAACCGGCTCCATCATTGATGCAACACTTTTTATTAGTATATGAGTTGTAACGGATAAATGAGTTATCCACCGCAAAGGGCATATGCCCTTGTTTTTTTATACAGGAGGAGTATACCGCTCTATGGCAGACACAGTGGTTGTGCTGCTGTAGAAACTGAACAGGGGGTTCAGATGATCAAGTGTGTCGTTGTTGGGAGTATGGTGGCCTTCTTTTTTCTCCTCTTTGTTGCGCCTCAGTGTGCAAAAAGGATTCAGGAGATGAACAAGGAGTGAGGGTTAGAGCCGGCACGCTAACGACGCGGCGGCTCACGAAGGTGATGGGCATCACGGGGATGATGCACGAGTCACCTTTTTTTCTTTTCTATTAATTATGGTCTCTGGTATTTTTTTTATTGAACAACAGAGTCAAAGGAAAAACAATAATCGCGTTCCAGATCCGTGTGATCCGCGTTGGTTGTTGAATCAGTCGCCAGAGCCATTCGATGCCAAGTTGTTGAAACATGCGAGGTGCGCGTTTTTTTGTGCCGAGTAAAAAATCAAATGTACCACCAATGCCGATGCTGACAGCATTGTGAAGATGGGGTTGTAGTGCCTTAAGAGTAGTTTCTTGCGCTGGGAAGCCGAGGCTGCACAGGACAATTTTTGGATCGATTGTTTGAATAATTGAAATAAGATTATCACTTGGTGTTGCGACTGTGAGGTTGATTCCCGGATAGCGCTGCGTGAGGTGCTCTTGAATTGCGGACGGTGTAGATAATCCATCTGGGCGGACAATGCAGAGAACAGGGAGCGTGTGTTCGGTCGCGTATGCCAGATAGCGTGGTGTGAGTGCAACACCAGTAATTCGATGCGTAACTCCAGAAAAGAGTTGCGCGCCAAAACCGTCAACAACGCGCATATCCGCGTTTTGCAGTGTTGCGTGGTAATCGGCGTTCTGGTGTGCGTACAATAAAATTTCCGGATTGACTGTGACAATCCAGGTGTTACTGCCTGCTATACTGCGCTCAGAGGTGGTGCTCAGAATCTCTGCATACGAAAGATCGGCAAGAGCAAGTCCAAAGAGGGTGCGAGTGTCTGGTTTCATAGAGTGAACAGTAGCAAAAACGGACAAAAAACGGAAATAGGCAGTAGCTTTTCTCGAGTTGTCCCCAGACGGCGCAAATTTGCCATATACAGATATCGTCTGCTCTTTGTACGCTATAGAGGAAGTGATTCGAAACAGAAAATAGTTCGTGCCCACCCTCGCATGTTGTTTTCTGGCGATCGAATTCGTCAGACTCGCCGTATTGTGCGGTGAGTAATGAAGTGAGGTGAGGCATGATGCGTCGTGCATATCAAGTCTGCATGTGGGCGATCACCGTCTGGGCGGTGTTGTGTGCCGGTTGCCAGGTGCATGAGGTTGCGCGCTCCAGTGCTGCGACTGTGTTTCTCGCAGAAGCTGGCAGCGTCACGCAGGAGGCCGAGGTGTTCGTTGTCGCTCCGTGGGTCACGGAATCGGCTGTGTTGGATATCGCGGAGCAGCAGTTGCGGATTTCAGATGCCGATGCTCAGCTGTTGCGCACTCAAGTGCATCGCGCCATTCGCGCACAACACACCGTTCCGCCCGAAGTGTTCGCGGATGCAGACAGCGTCGACATCACGCCCGACTCGCAAGACACTGCCGCGAGCAACGACTGCCGCCTCGTGCAGCATTTTTACGTCAACGCGTGTCGAGACGGTGCAACTGCCTGGGGGCCATGTTCTGCTGTGACTGATTCCACGCCGCCTGATTGGCGCTTGTTGTATCAACAGGTGTTGCATGAGACTGAACAGGCAGGGCAACATCGTGTCATTGTTGCCTTGAGCGCAGAGGCGACGGCTGCGTGGTTCTGGCGGAACGGCGAGATGCGTGCGTCACAGCGCTCGGTGGAAGGGTTGTCGGAATGCAGTCTTGTGGTGAGCAGCGAGGCTGTCGAGCGCCTGTTTCACCGCAATATCGTCGCGGCAGGCCTTGGATACAGCGTGTATCAAGAGATCTGCCAGTAGTGCAGCATCGGTACGGAGGGAAATACTCCTTTGTACCGATTTTTTCTTATACCTTCAAACAAAACGGTCGTATTTCACCAAAAACAGCGAAATATGCTATGCTCTGTAACATATGAATAACATCCTCATCACCGGCGCATTCGGGCAAATTGGCTCAGAGCTCGTTCCCGCGCTTCAACAACAATTCGGCAAAGACAACGTTATCGCGGGCTATAACAACACCTTGCCAGATGATTTTGATGGCATTGCGGTGAAATGTGACGCAACAGACAAAGAACAAATGCGTGCAATTATTGAAGAACACAAGATTGATACAATCTATCATTTAGTATCGATTTTGAGTGCAAAAGGGGAAGTTGATCCAGTGTTCACATGGAACACCAATATGGACTCATTGCGTCACGTGCTCGATCTTGCAGTTGAATACAAATTGCGCATTTTTTGGCCAAGCTCAATCGCGGCATTTGGACCGACAACACCTCGCGTTGACACTCCGCAACATACCGTTCTTGAGCCATCAACAATGTATGGTGTGACAAAAGTTGCTGGTGAGTTGCTCTGCCAATATTATTTCAATAAATTTGGTGTTGATGTGCGCAGTGTTCGTTACCCTGGAATTATTAGTTGGAAAACACCGCCAGGTGGAGGAACAACTGATTTTGCTGTTGCAATTTTTTATGACGGATTACAAACTGGCAAATATGATTGTTTTGTGAAGCCGGAAACTAAACTGCCAATGATGTACATGGATGATGCAGTGAAAGCAACAATCGATTTAATGAATGCGCCAGCAGAAGCGCTCACTGTCCGCACAAGTTATAATCTTGCAGCGATTTCATTTACTGCGCAGGAACTCGCAGAAGAAATCAATAAACAGTTACCCGTTGAAGTGACCTACAACCCAGACCACCGACAAGCTATCGCAGATTCTTGGCAACAAACGATTGATGATGGTGCTGCTCGAAAGGATTGGGGTTGGAATCATGCATTTGATTTAACAAAAATGACCGAGGTGATGATTCTCGAGCTCAAGAAAAAATTTGGTATCCAATAATTCTATGAATGATTCATTCCGCAGCATGCTGCAAGCCGAAATTGATCGCATTGATGCGGCTGGTATTACAAAACGTCGAGAACGTATTATTGAAGGTTTTTCAACAGATGCTTTTCCAAAGGCTGTGATTGAAGGGAAGGAGTACGGCATTTTCAATTCAAATGATTATCTTGGATTGCGCCATCATCCAGAAGTGAAAGCGGCGGAACATGCAGCAAGCGCGCAGTACGGCGCAGGGCCTGGAGCGGTGCGGTTTATTTCCGGTTCACTCAAAGTGCATCGTGATCTTGAAAAAGCCCTCGCGAAATTTCATGGTCGCGAAGATGCGATTGTGTATTCTTCTGCCTTTGCAACCAATCTTGCTGTGCTGTTTTGTTTGGTGAATGGCCTGACAAAAGATGCATTGATTGATTCAGATGTGCTGATGATTTCTGATGCACTGAATCATCGCAGTATTATTGATGGTGTGCGGATTTCGGGTCTTGCAAAAGACAACCGTCTGATTTTTGATCACATGAATATTGAAGACCTTGATCGTTTGCTAACAGAATATGCCGGCAAACATAAACGTGTCGTGATCGTCACTGATGGTGTGTTTTCAATGCTCGGTGAATATCAACATCTCGCGCAGATGCAAGCGGTGATTGATCAACATCAAAGTTCATATGAACAAGGCATTCTCTTGGTTGTCGATGATTGCCATGGTGTTGCGGCGTGCGGCGAAACTGGTCGCGGTGTTGAAGAAATTGAAGGCGTGAAAGCAGATCTGCTTGTCGGCACACTCGGCAAAGGGTTTGGTGCAGATGGCGGATATGTCGTTGGTGACCAAGTGCTCATCGACTATCTCCGTGAATCATCAGCAACCTATATTTATAGCAATTCGATTTCACCAGGAACTGCTGGAGCGGCGCTCAAAGCTGTTGAAATTGTGGACTCTGCAGAAGGAACCGAGCTGCTCAAACAATCACAAGACAATATCGCGTATTTCAAACAGTTGCTTGCAGAAGCTGGGATTGAACTTGCAGCACCATCAGATCATCCAATTCAACCAGTCTTGATTGGTGAAACATTAAAAACAAAAGCGCTTGTTCAAGCGATGTTTGATCGTGGATATTTAGTAACAAACATTAGTTACCCCGTTGTGCCAAAAGGTCGCGACGAAATTCGCGCGCAAATTGCTGCGACTCATACACGTGATGAGATTAAGCAGTTTGTTGAAGACTTAACAGCGGCAATGGCATGATTCGGTTTCGACATTTTTCACAATACGATTTTTTAGAACACGGCATCACAGAGATTGGAGATGATATTCCGGGTGGGTTAGTCCAAGGTCAACAAACGCATGAAGATCAGATGGCGTGGGCAGATCATGATAGTCCGCGTTTGCCGAACATGGTTCCAGGTGTTGATGCGTTAATGACAAAAACGTCAGGAGTTCCTGTTAGTGTGCGGGTTGCTGATTGCGTGCCAATTTTTATCGTTCACCCGCAGAAAAAAATTGTCGGGGTGATTCACGCTGGTTGGCGCGGAACAGCGTTGAGTATCGCGCGCAAAACAGTGCAGGCACTGTTCGATCAAGAGCGTATCCCGGGACATCAGTTGCATGTTGGCATTGGTCCAGCAATTGGCCCGCAAGATTTTATTGTTGGCGCTGAAGTGGCGCGGCAATTTCCGCGCAGTGTTGTGACAGAATTACCAGAAGATGACAGTGGGGAGTTGAAATATACGGTCGATTTGTGGCAGGCGAATGTGGATCAGCTGGTTGAGGCTGGAGTGCTTTTGAAAAATATTGAAGTTGTGAAGCGGTCGACATTTTCAGATGATAAACTCTATTCCGCGCGGCGCGGCGATAAGCTCGAGCGCAATATTGCGTGGGTCACATTGAAATAAGATTCAAGGAGGGTTTTGAATATAAAAAAGAGAGTTGGGCCGGAAGATACTGCAAGCCGTCTGCTTGTGTATTTCCGACCCGTTGGCCGTGGTGCCGTTTAACTGGTCTTACCAGATGTACGGCAGGACCTGCCATGCTTTTTGCGTGTGCTGGACCCAGCGCTCGCCGCGGGTTTCCAGCATGTGCTGGTTGATCCGGCAGATGTTCGGGAACATCGCGTTCCAAAACACCTGGACCATAATCACCAGCGGCACAATTGCCGCGATCTGCCACCGCCAATCCGTTGCAATGAATACCCACGGGAGCGGAAAGGCCGACAGCGACGTATAGGTCACAATTTCACCCGTGTAGTTCGGGTGGAGAATGTGCTGCCACAGGCCGGTCGTGATGAGCGGATGCGTTTCGCCGCGCGCTCGGGCAATCGCGACCTGATCGGCCTTGTAGCCATCGGCCACATAGGTGATCGCGCCGCCGACTATGGTCATGCCGCCGCACAGCGCTGCCCACCAAAGCGGAACCTCAATGTGCCCGGCCATGAGCAGCGTCGGGCAGACCCAGAAGGCGCCTAAGACGCTGAACCAGAGGCCGGCAAGGCCTTGCCAGTTCAGCATCAAGCCGCTGAAGCTGGAGTGCGGCCATTTGTGGTCCTTTACGAGCCACAAAACGCAGTACGCGCTGTGGGCTGCAAAGTAGATCCACGCCGTCGGGCTCCAGGCCTCGAAGTAGGCCATTAGGTCCAAGACAACGAGCGGAGTGATCATCTTGTAGTAGTTAATGAACCACCGCATGCTGGCCCAGCCTTTGACGCTTCCGATCGTGTCGCGGTAATTCGCCCAAGCGATCGCCTGGGTAACTACAACTTCCTGGAGAGTTGCGAGGTAGATAACAATCATCCAAAAACCAAGCTTAAAGGTGTTTCGCATGACGATCTCCGAGGTGTGGTTTTTAACCACGTTATTTGGCATTTATGCCGTGTTGTAGGGAGCAAAAAACTGCTTCGCTTTGCAGCAAAAGCCGTTTTTACAGGGGCAAGTAATTACCATAAAATAGACTTTCTGTCAAGCCTTTTTCTTGCGATTTTAGCCCCTTTCTCGTATACTCCAAGAATCTTTAACAATTCAATCTCTTTTATGAAAAAGGACCTTTCTCACGCTGCTTCAGATTCGGCAGCTGTATCATCAGATAACGAATCATATAAAAGTCAGTTTGCCCAATTTGAAGAACATATTGTTGATTTTTGGGAGGAAAAACAGACATTTCAACAATCAATCGATCAACGCTCAGCAGAGAAGTCTTTTGTGTTTTATGACGGACCGCCATTTGCGACTGGCCTTCCGCATTATGGTCACATGCTTGCATCAACGGTGAAGGACAGTGTGCCGCGTTTTTGGACAATGCGAGGCTATAAAGTCGAGCGTCGTTGGGGATGGGATTGCCATGGCTTGCCAGTGGAAAATCTCATTGAAAAAGAGTTTGGATTGAATTCGCGCAAAGACATTGAAGAGTACGGCATTGATAAATTTAATGATGCCTGCCGTGCATCAGTCTTGAAATACGACAAAGAGTGGGGAAAATTCGTGAAACGCATGGGCCGATGGGTTGATTTTGATAATTCGTACAAGACGATGGACAATTCATATATGGAATCTGTCTGGTGGGCGTTTTCGGAAATGTACAAAAAGGATTTGGCATACGAAGGCCGTCGTGTCTCATTGTATTGCCCGCGCTGTGCAACGCCGCTCAGCAACTTTGAAATTGCGATGGATAATTCGTACAAAAATGTGACAGATTCTTCAATCACCGTCAAGTTGCCAGTTATCGGAGAAGACAAAACCTTTTTACTCGCATGGACAACAACTCCATGGACGCTGCCAGGAAATGTTGCATTAGTGGTGAACCAAGAAGAAGATTATGTGAAAGTGCAACGCGGAGAAGAGTATTTTTATTGTTCAGCGGTCGCAAGTACAAAATTGTTTGAAATGAAAGACGGTGTCGGTCGAGACGGTGCGGTGATTGTTGAAACAGTGAAGGGCAGTGCGCTGATTGGAAAAACATACACGCCGCTCTATGAATATTTAGTAGATGGTGCAGAAGAATCTGCTGAACTCGCGCAAAAATCATTTGAAGTATTCGCTGGTGATTTTGTTGAAATGAGCGAAGGAACAGGGATTGTGCATATGGCGCCGTTGCATGGTGAGGACGATTTCCGAATGGCACAAGAACACAACTTGGTGACCGGTGAAATTTTGAATGAGCAAGGAAATTTCCGTTCAGAGATTGCGCTCGTGGCTGGGAAGTTTTTCAAAGACGCCGAGCAAGATATTATCAACGATTTGCAAGAACGCGGCCTTGTCTTTGAAGTGAAACCCTATAAACATAGCTACCCACATTGCTGGCGCTGTGAAACGCCGCTCTATTATTATGCTGGTCCAGCGTGGTTCTTTAATGTGCAAGAGCTGAAGCCACAGATGATTGAAAATAACAAGCCTATTGATTGGAAGCCGGATCATTTGAAAGAAGGTCGGTTTGGAAAAGGAATCGAACAAGCACCGGATTGGAATATTTCTCGGTCACGTTTTTGGGGAACAGCGATTCCGGTGTGGAAATGTACTGAGCTTGAATGTGAGCATATTGATGTTGTGGGTTCTGTTGCAGAGTTGTCAGAAAAGGCCGGTCGTGATTTGAGTGAGCTTGATTTGCATCGACCATATATTGATGATGTGAAATGGGATTGTAGTCAGTGCGGCGGTGCGCAAACAATGAAACGGATTGCGGAAGTGTTTGATTGTTGGGTGGAGTCGGGTAGCATGCCGTTTGCTGAGCAGCATTATCCGTTTGAAAATAAAGAAACGTTTGAAGCGCGGTATCCGGCAGATTTTATTTCTGAATATATTGCGCAGACACGTGGCTGGTTTTATACGCTGCATGTGTTGTCGACTGGATTGTTTAATACACCAGCATTTAAGCATGCGGTCACAACCGGAACGATGATGGGAGATGATGGTCAGAAGATGAGTAAGTCGAAGAAGAATTACCCAGAGCCGCAACTCATGTTTGATAAATATTGTGTTGATGCGATGCGGTTTTATTTGCTCAGCTCACCGATCATGGATGGCGCGAAAGTGAATTTCAGTGAGCATGATGTTGCAGAAATTTACAAGAAAACAATCAACACATTGTGGAATGTCTTTACGTTCTACAAATTGTTTGCAGGGGAGCAAGTGAAGATGACAGAGGTTGTGCCAGAAGAGGTGACACATGAGCTGGATAAATGGATTTTGGCGCGGCTTGATGTGTGTCTTGCTGAAGTGACAACGGCATATGAGAATTATGTCATCCGCAAAACAGCCTCGCCATTACAAGATTTTGTACAGGAGTTGTCGACATGGTATGTCCGTCGCAGTCGTGATCGTTTCAAAGGGGAAGATGCAGCTGACCGTGAAATGGCATTGCGCACGCTGTATACGGTATTGAAAACATTTGTGAAAATCGCTGCTCCAGTCACGCCGTTTATCACGGAAAAAATCTACCAAGAATTGCGAACGGAGCAAGATCCGGAATCTGTGCATTTGTGTGATTGGCCAGAAGCGTTTGCCGTTGATGCGCAGGTGCTTGTTGATATGGCGCAAGTGCGTGAATATATTGAACAAGCTCTCGCTCTTCGTCAGCAACATAAAATGAAAGTGCGCCAGCCATTGCAATCCGCGACTGTTCCGGTGGAGGTGTTGGATGCGGCGTATGTCGACATTTTAAAAGATGAGTTGAATGTCAAAGAGGTGTTGTTTGGAGATGCAGTTGCGATTGACGCGACTCTCACACCAGAGCTGAAGCGTGAAGGGTTGCTCCGTGAACTGACACGCCAAACCAATCAATTGCGCAAACAGATGAAGCTGACCATTCAAGATCGCGTGCAACTGACCATCGCGACGACTAGTGCGGATGTGAAACAAACGCTCGAAGATTATCGTGAAGAATATCTGAAGTCTGTTCTTGCAACTGAGCTTGTGCTGACAGATGAGCCGCAAGAAAATACATTGAAGTTGGATGATGGGGAAACGACACTAACAATTCTTGTTTAGTAAATAATTTATACTATATGCCAGAAAATTTTAGACCACGTGCTCCAAAGAGTGAAAAAGGACTTGAAGTGGTTGACCGTAGATCCGAGCGTCGTCAACTCTTAAATGAAGCTTTTCAAAAAGGAGATTCAGCGTTTCAGCATATTGATTTATTGAGAGGAATTGAATTTCCTATTTTGGTGGATTTTAATGGAGTGTTAGTTGATAATCAAGATGTGCCAGCTTTAAATCCAGAAGCTCCTGAGTTTCTTGAACACTTAAAGCAACTTGGTGATGTTGTTATTGTGACAGTAGGTCAAGATTGGCAGGGTATATATAATCGATTGCAAGAGTTGGGAATTGGAGACGATGTTATTTTAATAACAAAAAACAATTTCTATTGTAATAATGATCATTTAGATATACTTGAACTAGATCATGATATTGATCCAAGTGTATTTTGGAACGAATTTGCAGAATCACCAGCACTTAGTTCAGAAGAGCGAGAGTTAATTACAAGATATAATGGAAATCCGGTCAGTATGGCAGACGCAGCGTCAAGTAAGCGGGTTGGTGTGCTTTTTAATAAACCTTATAGAATTCCAATTGTCGATGATTCTTCAAGGCCTGGAGATTGTAATCCTGGAATTGATTTGTTACGAGTACAAGAGTATGGGCATTCTCATTCAGGAAGTGCTGTAACTTTAAGTTTTGGTGATGTTATTGCAAAAATTACTGAAATGAAGCAACGAATCAATGGCCGCGACATATAAAAGTGAAGGAGTGGTGTTGAAGCGGTGGCGACATCGTGAAAAAGATACGCTCGTGCGAGTGCTGACGCGTGATTTTGGGAAGATCACAGCGCGAGCAATTTCAGCAAGAAAAATCACCAGCAAGCTCGCAGGACATCTTGAGCCATTTGTTGTCGCGGATTTTTTCTTTGCGAAGAGTAAGACGATTGATATTGTTGCCGGCAGTAATACGATTATGAGTAACGATGTGTTGCGCTCAAGTATGATTCATGGCGCTGCTGCAAATTATATTGCGGAAATTGTCGACAACCTGACGCACGACCACGATCCGGACCCGCTGTTTTATGAATACGTCCTCGGCATGCTGCAGATGATTGGCCAGCAACCACAGTTGAATATCTTGACGGTGTATGCGGCAATTGTGCAGATATTTGAATATTTAGGATATCGCTTTGAATTAGAGACGTGTCATTCGTGTAAACGCGTTGTGACAGCGGATGAGGTGTTGAAATTTCACTTTCAGTTGCGTGGGCTCGAGTGCGGCAATTGTCGTTCGATTGAGCAAGTGCGTGAGTTGTCGGCGGACTCTGTTCGGGTGCTACGATTTTTGCAAGACGAGTCATTTGAGACAGTCGCGAAACTTTCAGTGAGTGATACGGTGTGGCGAGACATCGATCCATTGATTCGTAGTTCCATTGCGTATCAGTTAGGGAAGTCACCGAAATCCGAAGTAGTGTTTTTGGAATTGATTGCAGTGTAGTTTTCCACAAGCGTGCGCCGTCTATTTTTTGCTTGAGAAAAGAGAATCTTCAATGATGAAAGGGTGATTTCTTCGGCGGTTTTTTGACGGCTCTAAAACCGCCTGATTTCACTATTGACGATTATTCATTCGTTGTGTTTTATAAAGCGTACAACTGAATACCCTTATCGGGGGCACTGCGCATCAGGGAAGTGAGTTTCGTTTACGTCATTCACTTTCCTTGATGAATGGTGTATCAATTGTAAGTAGATATCTTTTATGAATACATTTTTTGTTATCAGTCTCATTGCATTGTGTAGCGCATTAATTGCTGTGGTGATTATCGTGTTGTATTACAATTCTTTGAGTCATGTGACTTTTGTGTTTTCATCCATTTTTGTGCAGTTGTTTTTGTGGACTGCGGTTCAAGTGATAGGGCAGTATGTGCATGATGCTCAGCAATTAATTTACTTGTCTCGATTGTCGTTGACTGCTGTGTTATTTTTTCCTGCGACATTTGTGCATTTTTCATATTTCTTTTACAAGCCAGCGTTTATTTCTAATAAAAATTTATTCGCATTGTACGCGCTACCTGCTATTGCGTTGCCGTTTACGTTCACATCTCTGACTGCTTCGCATTTTATTAGCGATGAATTGAGTTTGAGTACCGTCAATCTCGGGCCGCTGTATTATGTGTACGTTGTATATTTTGTTGGGTATAGCGCTTGGAGTATGCATAATTTAATTCGTCGTTATCTCCGTCCTGGTAATACACGACGCATGCAGTTGCAGTTGCGATATATTATTATTGGATTTGCGTTTGCAATGACAGTGAGTTTGGGTGCAAATGTGGTGCTTCCGAAATTTTTTTCAACATACCCTGACACGACATACGGACCGTTGTCTTCGTATGCAGTTGTTGTGACAACGCTGTATGCGATTATTCGGCTACGGTTTTTTCATATCACAATAACTGTGCAAAAAAATGCACTAATCACATTCGTGGTATTTTTATGGACTATTATTTACACGGGTTGTAGTGTTTTGTTATTTTCGTTTTTGTATCAAGCAGATCGCGGACAAGTTTTTTTGTTCGCATATATCTTTATTTCCTTGGGTGCGCATTTTATAGTCACGTATTTTTTGATTGTTCAGCTGCAACGCTTCTTGGAGACGTTGCATTTTCAAGAGCGTGTGCATTTTTCTAAATTTTTTACAGATGCACCAGGTAATACAACATTAAATGCGACGCACGAGCTTGAGTCATTCTCGTTAAAATTCGCTGGTATTATCCAAGAAAAAACAGAAGCGCCCGTTCAGTTTTTGTACATCCTGCAAGAGCCGTATAATCGGTATGTTGATTTTTTTAAGCCAAAAAATAAAACATTGTATTTTGCTAATGGAGTAGTGAGAGAATTATTTCATGGATCAGGCGTTCATATGCTGAATGATTTGGCTAATGATCCAGAGAAAAAGGAGTTGGTGCGATTTTTAAAAAAACAGCACGTTGAGTTTTTGATAACAGTAAACAATGTTCAAAAATCTACAGCAGATAAGCCAATTGCTTTTATTGGTGTCGGACGGCATAAAAATAACCGTGATTTCTTGGTTAACTTGGATGAATTGCTTGCAGATGATATTGAATATGCAGAGCATTCAATTCCGGCTTTGTTGCAGTGGGAATATACAGTTGAAGATTTAAAAGGTCGTATCCGCGATGGAAAAATGCATAAATAGCGTATTATATGAATATGAAAATTCATCAACATTTACAAACAAAGAAGATCCTGCAATCTTTTGTCGGTGCTGTGTATGTTATTGGTTTTGTGTGGTGGTTATATTTGCATTTTACCCACGCAGTCGATACACCAATAAATTATTGGTTTAATGTACCAATGGCATTATCGCCAGCGGTCATCGGCGCTATTTTAATCTATCAAAGTATTTTTTTGTATTGGCATACGAGACCTACACAACAGTATGTACTATACTTCGGTTTGTATTTATTTTTATGGGGGATTGGGACGTTTTCAGCGCTTGTCTACAATATTATTTTGCGTGTTGAAATTCCGTACCCATCATTTTTCGGTGATTTTGTGTATTTTTTGAGTCAATTATCTGTATTAACAGCGGTGTTTTTATTTGTGTCTAAAATTCAGCAATGGAAGGATGTGAAAAACATCATTGAAAAAATTCTATTTTTTGCTACAGCGCCGATATTGCAATTAGGATTATATTGGTGTGTTATGAATGTTTTGGACAAGAATCCATTTCCAGGTATCGATGTTGAATATGTCTATGGAGTGATGGTTTTGATTGTAAATATAGCAACATTTGTTTTGCTGTACATTTTTGTGTATGTTTTGCTTTTTAAGTCGGTTCATAAAGATTTAAGAATGCTGTCTTGGTTGTTGGTATTAGGTGTAACAATGCAGTATATCACTGATTATTATTTCGTTCGTTTATTACACGTAGACAAATTTTTTGTAGGCTCATTTGTAGATTTTTTGTATCTTACTACATACGCTTTTATGTCGATGGTTGGAACTTTGATGTACAAAAAATTAAAATAAATCCAGGGTTTTGTTTTTCACTGTTTGGTAGTTTTTTTGTATTTGTTGTATAGTAACTAGGCAAAAAATAGACGGCGCAAATCCGCCTTTTTTTAAATAAAAATGATATTAAAAAAAGATAAAATATTAGTATTTAAAGAATTAAAGTTAGTTGATTTTTTGTTTTTTAAAAAATTTCAATCTCATGAAAAATATATAAATTCTGATTTAATATTTTCAACTTTATGGATGTATCATTTTAATGAGAGGATTTACTGGGCCGTCTATCAAAATTCTTTAATTTTATTTTTTAAACATAAAAATAAAGAAGATTGTTTTTATTCTGTAATTAGTGATGAGCGTTGTATTAATGAAGTTATTTTTAAAACTCTTGAACACGCAAAAAAATATAATTACCCTTATATTTTTAAACTAATATCAGAGTCAGCTTTAAAAAATATTGATACCCAAAAAACAATTATCATAGAAGATGAGTCTAATTTTGATTATATCATTTCCGTGAGTGAATTAGCCCATGCTCAAGGCGCAAGGTATAGAATTTTACGAAAAGAACATAAATCATTTGAAGATGCTTTTTTAAATGATTTTAAAATTACAGAATCAAAACTATCCAAAATAAATTTTTTTAAAATTAAAAGTTATTATCAGGATCTCGCAAAACAAAAAATTGTATCCCGTGATTTACAAAGTCAGGAGCTTACGGCTATCGAAAGCTTAACTGAAGCGTCGTCAGAACTTTTTAAAGTCATGCTGAGGGAGTATTATGTAAAAGACTCTTTGGTGGGTTTCTTTATTTATGAGTTTACAGAAAATGGCGTAGTGCTTGTTCATTTTATGAGATCAAGTAGGGCCGTGCATTCAGAGTTGACATCTTTTATGTTTTTGGATTTTGCTCGACATTTAGATTTTTTTAATATAAAATATATTAATATCGAACAAGACTTAGGTATTCCTGGCTTAAGGAAAAAGAAGATGCTTTTACGGCCCTACGCCTTTACAAAAAAATATATATTAAAAGTTAAATTAAATGGCA
>CALKUP010000008.1 GCA_937996685.1 uncultured bacterium
TTGCGACGCAGCGAGACCAAAAAGGCCGAGCGCACACCAAAGTGCAGCGCCAGCGCGTGTTGTATTAGACGGCCGAGTAGAACGACATCGTGCAACTTGTGGTTGCCGTCGTCGAGATCGAGAATAAGTACAGATAAGTGTGCGCGCTCGTTCAGCGGAGGCGCCGGCGCGCCCTGCGCCTCGTCAACGGCGTTTAGTTCGACTATTTTACGATAGTGACCGGCATAAACGTCTGGCTCAAGATGCTCGAGATAGATTTGTGGCTCGCGTCGCGTGGGCGCGCCAGTGCTGTCGTTGTAGTAGCGCACGTGCACTTCTGGGTTCTTCGGTGCGAGGTATGTTAGAGTGGCACTCACGCCGGTTGCATCGCGCGATACTTCACTTTGCAGATAGCGTTCTGCCAATGGAAGTGGGCGCTCAACGTTCATAGTTTTCTAACACTTTACGCAAAGACACAACTCAATGTCGGAATACAAATACATGTCGCGCCGTCAAAAGGCGTCGCACCGGGCTGGCAAAGCTCCAGCGTGGGCGATGGCGCGTGCACAAGGTCGTCTCGCTGCGGCGTACGACCGTGGTGCATACAAAAACAACGACGTCCGCATTCGCAGCTACAATCGCGACATGTCATTTGCAGGACCGTATGCTCGCAACATCGAGAGCTACGATCCGCGCAAAAATGATTGGCCCGGTGTGGATGACACGGGTATTTTGTTGGATGGCTCGCGCGTTCCTGTGACGGCGTGGGAAGCCCGTGAGCGCCGAGTTTTGCGCCGCACTCCCGCGCTGGTTGCAGCCCAAAAAGCACGTCGCGAAGCCGCAGACCGTCGTCGCATCATGTTTCAAGGCGGCTACAGCGCCCCCGAACTGCGGTCGCTTGCGAAACAATCAAACATTGCAGGCCGTTCAAAGATGGGCGCAACCGAGCTGTGGCATGCCCTGGGTCGTCCAGTAGCACCCGGTTACGCGGGCTATTCGTTGCGTGCGCCGGTGAAGTACGAAGACGACGACGACGAGTTGCCGGACAATCCTCGCTTCAAGATGCGTCGCTTGTAATTCTTGAGTGATCGAAAAGAATGAACGACGATCAGCGCTATTACACACCGCCAGACGGCGTTGTGGCGGAAAAGCCGTTAAAAGTCAAAAAATTGAAACATCCAACGATCCCGAAAGCTCAAAAGTATATGAATCCGACATATTACAACGAGTTTACTCCTCAACAGTGGGAAGAACTGAAACATATGGAGACATTGTCGGGGTTGATTCATCTGCCAGGAATTGTGCCGGGCGAGGTGAGTCTAGACGCCGCGCAGCCGATCGCGCGCGTTGCCCCAACACGCGTGCTTCTTCAGGGCTCAGGGCGGCCTTTCGCGGGGCCCCTGGGCAAACAGGCGGGACACGGGGACGAGTAGGTGTTTCAATGGCGCTCATACTTGCTGATGTCGGGCAGGCGTAGTCGTCCTTGTTTGAGTTTCAATAGCTGTGTGATTGGTACAACAGAATGCCCGCGAAACTCGCTTTTGAGATTGCGAGTAAAAACTGCCGTTTGCCCAGTTCGAGTGGCGTTTGTTTCTATCCACGAATTGAAAAAGTCAACGTCGCGTGGAATCAAAACGACGCGTATTGGGTGTGGTTTCCATTTGGGGGGGAATGTAACTTTAATACTGTCGTTCGGACCCAACGTGAAATATAGCATTAAACTTTGCTCGCCCTCGTCGTTGCTGCTCTCATCCGTCATTTTTCGGCAGAGCCAAAGAGTTGCTTGCCCATACGATAGATTCCAAGCAACGTAAGCACACCCACTGCTCCAACAGCGCAGCCAACTCCAAAAATCTCGCTTTCTTTCGGCGTTGGTGGTGGCATTGACGGCCGCGGAACGGCTGCAGCGGCTGGTGTCAAATGTGCGGGCTGTGGCGCTGGACGAGCGTTCTGAAGTGTCAGTTGGCGAATTGTTTCGAGCTCGTTCGCCGGCTTCGGAGGGATAAAGTCGTTATCGTCACTCATTCTTCTTTATTGCGAAAGTTGTTTGAGGATTTCAAGCTGTGTGATGATGTAGTCCATCTTCTTGTTCAGTGTTTCCAGTGCGTCCTCTTCGGAATTTGGAGGCGGTGAGAAGCGACGTTTGGTAGGTGCCGGCTGCGGGGGTGGTGGTGCGACCTGCTCAGGCGGACGGAATGGTGTCGCAACTGTTTGTTGGTAAGGACCAGCACTTTTGCAATGTACGCAAAAACAGTAGGGTTTTCCGGCTGTGCTGATGCCACGCTTGAATGCATGTTGTCCACAACGAGCGGGCGTCAACATGATCTGGTTTCCGCAGCGCGTGCAGTGACGACGCGCAATGCCATCCTTATACATCTTGTCGACACCGTTTGAAAAATCACAATCGCCACAAGAAGGACGAGCCTCAAACGAAGTCATTCTTGTTTCAATCAAACTTGTACTTCGTGAGGCCGATAATGAGCCACGGCAAAACAACCGAACGACCAATGAGCGTCGACAATGCGACAGCGGCTGCTGTCATGGCAGCCTCCCGCGCGTCCTGAAACTGATAATAGTCATACACACCGACGAGAGTGCCAGTCTGAAATGCAGCCATAGCAGCCGTTTTTGGTGGCATAATCACATCACTCGCAGCCGCTGCCAATGCAACCTCGGCAAACGACATGACCACCTTCGACTGAGTGCCAGAGCCGGCCGACTCAACGACATCAAGTGAGTTGCGTGTGCCAGCGGTTGCGACAGCATACACAGCAAGAGGAGCTGCGCTGGCAGCCGCGGCTAAACCAAGGAGAGTCCAATCGGACGACGTTTGTGGCAACTTGAAAGACAACGACATGCTACTTTTCCAATTGAGTAGAAAAATGAGTGGTCTTCGTTTGTTTCCTTCCAAGAAGGCGCCTGCTGTTGTGGCCAGCGTTGCTCAGACTGAGCAGGCATTGGTCCCTACCGAGGCGCCGGCGAAGAAGAAAGGCAAAGTATGGCGCGATAAATTGGAACACTTTATCGAGGCACTGCATGATATTGTGTCCGACAGTGAAACAGATTCTGGCGACGAAGCCGACGCTGACATGACGAAAAAGGACATGGCGAAGGCCGTGCAAATCGTGGGTGACAAGTACAAGAGTGTCGCAGCCGAACGTGTGATTCTAGCAAAGCAGGTGACTGAT
>CALKUP010000009.1 GCA_937996685.1 uncultured bacterium
TGCTGGGGAGGTGGGGTTCGAACCCACGGCCAATTGATTAACAGTCAACTGCTCTACCACTGAGCTACTCCCCAATAGTAGTAGCTCACATAGAATAAAGGATTTTCCGAGGCTCGTCAATATCAACAAAAAAATGCCCCTTAAATATCAATTTCAAACTTCCACTGCATCGGCATAAGCGTCATATTCAGCGGTATCGGGAAAGCATTACTCTTTTTCCAGTCACTTAAAGGCTTTTTAATATCATCAAATAAGACATCAATATCTGCAATTTTCTGAGCGCTTATTTGGATATAAATTTCAATAGGCGCATTTTTGACAGTAATTCGTGGAGGATTTGCGTAGACAAACACATCTTCAATGCCAGTAACTTCATGAACAATCTTTTGCAGAGCACTTGAAAGTTCAAGAATCTGCTCATCCGTCACTTTTTTGTCATCGTAATCAATGCGAATTGTTGGCATGCGACTCCCTAATAATCCTTCAATTTATTCATGGCCTCGTGGTTTTTAATGGTCTGGAGCGCCTTTGCTTCAATTTGACGAATACGCTCACGAGTGACACCAAACTCCTGCCCTACTTCTTCAAGTGTATGAGACACGCCATCAACCAATCCAAAACGCATTTCTAAAATCTTTTGTTCACGTGGAGACAACTCATTCAATGCTTCACGCACATGATCTTTCAAAATTTCGAGCGCAGCCACTTGAGACGGACCAACTGTTTTTGTGTCTTCAATGAAATCACCCAGCGTTGAATCTTCAGAATCGTCGTCACCAACAGATGTTTCCAATGAAACAGTGTCTTGAGAAATCTTCAAAATGTGAATGACTTTGTGCACTGGCAAATCCATTTCCGCAGCAATTTCTTCTGGCAGTGGTTCACGACCAAGCACTTGAATTAACCGACGTTCAATTTGTTGAAACTTGTTAATTGTTTCAACCATGTGAACCGGAATACGAATTGTTCGAGATTGATCAGCGAGTGAACGTGTAATTGCCTGACGAATCCACCACGTTGCGTAGGTTGAAAATTTATATCCTTTGCGATAATCAAATTTTTCAACAGCACGGAACAAACCGACATTCCCTTCTTGAATCAAATCAAGAAGGGACAATGAACGGCCTTGGAATTTTTTTGCGATAGACACAACCAAACGCAAATTGGCTTCGATCAATTTACTTTTCGCTTCAAGGTCTCCGTATTCTTTCAATTTCGCGAGACGCACTTCTTCTTCTGAGCTCAAAAGCGGTACTTTTCCAATTTCACGCAAATACATTTGAATCGAATCACCAGCAATATCGCCTAAATCAAATGGTGTTTTTTTGTGTTGCTTTTGCATCACGCGATCCAAAATACCAGTTGTTTGCACTTGCCCACCACCTGGCGCTGGAGCAACAGCATCAGCAGTCCGAGTCACAGCCACTTGCGCTTGAGACGCGCCCATCACCGCAACACCATCTGGTCCAACAATTTCAACACCATTATCTTCAATCGTTTTCAGCCAATCTTCAAAGTCTCCAACATAATCTTCGAGACTTGGGAAATACACAAAAATTTCATTTTCTGTAATGAAGTTTCGTTGTCGTCCTTTGTGTAATAATTGATTTGCCTTCTCTGCTGGAAACGGTTCTTTGACATACCGTGTGCGTGGACGCGGAGCAACTGGCACAGCTTTTTTTGCTACTGGCTTTTTCGCTGGAGCAGCCTTTTTTGCAACCGGTTTTTTAATTGCTTTTGTTCCCGCTTTTTTTGCGCGATTCACAATTGCACTACGCAACGCTGATTTCTTTGGAGCAGCCTTTTTCGTAACTTTTTTCGCTACTGACTTTTTACTTTTTGCCGCAACTTTTTTGACTGGTTTTTTTGCAACAACTTTCTTCACTGGTTTGCGAGTGGCTGTCAATTTTTTCACTTTTTTTGTTGTTGTAGGTTTTTTAGAAGAGCGTTTTGCTGCCATAGATTATGAAAGATTGTGAAGCATCCGAGTGAGCTCAGAGACTTCGGTTGTAAGAACAGTGAGTGTATCAAGATCGTTTTCACGCTCAGCACGAACAAGTTCCTGGCGCAATATTCGAAGACGCGACTGAACAACATGTCGTTTGAGCGAGACCAGTAACGTTTCGATTTCCTTCTCTTGTTGCCGAACGTCCAGTTTCGCATATGACTCCTGAGAGAGCATTTCAATGCGACTGCGATACGATGTGGCAGAATCTTGTATATGTAGATGAGAGGTCGAAGACGGTTCCTGTGTATCGTCGTGATTATACTGACTTGTCAACTGTTTGTAAAGAGCTACAGAGTCCGCGCTCCCAAGCGGCAAGTCTTCCCCGAACTGCTTCATTGCCTGTGGGATAAATTTTGGAAATAGCAACAATAATGCGAGCAATTGATCAATCCGACCCTGGAGCGGAATAACTGCAATTTCAGGAACTCCTTGTTCTTGTGGCACAGCTGTTTCTGGCTGCGCAGCCTGCTGCGGACGACGCACGTTCCCTGACGCTGGTCGATTCATTTGCTGACTCGCGCGAATCTTTTCCATTAAGATCACCTCATCAACATTCAAAATATTAGCAAGCTGATTCACATAATGCGTCTGTTCAATCGGATCTGGGAACAAGGCGATCATTGGAAGAAGCTGCCCAGCAACCCGTTTTTTATCAATCGCTTGTGACAAATCCGCATCTTTCAAGGTTTGGTCAAACGCGTAATCCATAAACGGCTTCGCTGCTTTTCCAAGTTCCCGCAAACGATTTGGATCGCTGTTTACGATATCCGCCGGATCTTCTCCAACCGGCAGAGCCATCACTTTAATATTCATTCCTTCGGCAATCGCAATCTGCATTCCCTTCCATGCTGCCGCAACTCCGGCTGCATCTCCATCAAACGCAATAATAATATTTTCGGTATATCGTTTCAGTAACTTCACCTGCTCTGCAGTGAGTGCGGTACCAGAGCTCGCAACCACATTCCGAATTGAATGTTGAAATGACAACACAACATCCATCTGCCCTTCCATTAACACAACAGCACCAACTTTTTGAATGAAGGTTTTTGATTGTGACAAGCCATATAGCACACTCCCTTTATGATAGAGCGGTGTTTCTGGGGTGTTTACATATTTCGCTTCACTGGCTGCGGTTTTTAGAATCCGCCCCGTAAACCCAATAACCGTTCCTTGTGTATGTGTAATCGGAAACATCAAACGATCACGAAACCGATCGTAGACACTGCCGTTTTTTCCAAGCACACCCATCCCACTTTGCTGAATTTCTGCTGGTGTAAATCCAAGTCCTTGCAAATGCTTCACGAGCATGTCCCATGACTCAGGCGCATATCCAATCCGAAATGTCGCGACAGACTCGTCTGACAAACCACGCGTCTTGATATATTCTCGAGCATTCGCTGCAGCTGGGGTCTGTAATTGTTCTTGAAAAAACGTTGCTGCTTTATCGACAATATCCATTAACCGCGTCCGCGCATTCTCCTCTTTTTTATTCACCGCTCGCAATGTCACGCCTGCCTTCTGCGCCAAAAATCGTAACGCTTCTGGAAATTCAACACCTTCAACATCTTGAATAAACTGAAACAAATCACCGCCCTTTCCACAACCAAAGCAATGATAAAACTGCTTTTCTTCGGATACCGTAAAACTCGGTGTTTTTTCATTATGAAACGGACACAAGCCTTTGTAGTTTGTGCCACGCTTCTGCAAACGAACGTACTCCCCAATCAAGTCCGCAATATTCAGTTTTTCTTTAATTTCTTGAACCGGTGTACTCATAGCCTTGACTCTACCACGCTACAGAAAAAAGTCCAAAAACCGCTATTGTAATTGCTTTTCAAACTTTTTAACCGCCCCTTGATCCATGAGATAGACAGCGTATTGCCCGTCTGTCAGCAGTAACTCTTTCCCAGGGATCAGCGGGTGGCCGTAATCAATAATAATCACACGATTGGCCTGTTCTTTTGTGCATCGTTTTTCACAGCGCCGTTCAATTGGTAGTTGTTTCTTGTCTGTCAGGAGCAACAAATAACTCATGACATCACGCAAGCCTTTGCGATTTTTTGAGGCGCGAATTTCATACACCCATGTTGGATGCTCTGCGATTTCGGATTGCATTGCATCTGCAATTTTTTGTGCGATATTTCGCTGCTCAGTATAATTCGAGGAAAACCCCTCATATGGCTCATTGATGGGAAAATGCGCTTGCACTTGAAAATCAATCGATGCATTCCAGGCGTTCAATAGCACAAAACCCACAAGCCCGACAACAACAATCGCTCGTTGCCATACACGCTGTGCATTCCACAACCGCACGCTGATAATCGCGAGCACCAGCAATGGCACAAAGAAAATCATAATGTAATGTCGCACACTCGTTGAGTGGACTTTTGCAGCAAAAGAAATCAGCAACACGGAGAACAATGCAATAAATGAAAATGCGCCATACGTTTTTGCTTCACACACTTTCATCCACTGCCACACAAAAGCGCGGCGAACAACAACACCCACCAGGCTCGCAATGATTACAACACTGCCGATGATCCCAGCCGATTGCTTCGCGTACGGAATCGCACGCATCACTTGGTCGTATTCATGCGAGAATGCACTTGCGTAAATCCACACCATGACCGTTTGTGCCCAGATCACTGGATACGCCGCTGTTCCCCGATCAGCCAGACGCGCGGCTGAATTATAGACTGGATTCGATAACTCTCCTTGCACAAACACAAAGCGAAACAATGCACGAATTTCTGGAAACTGGTGTTGAAATTCTGCAACAATGAACGGAGCGTAACTCAACAGAAAAAACGCGACAATAACAAGAAGCGGCTTCCACACAGCTTTGTCTGCGCGCAGTATTTTGTAATGATACACAAACCAAAACACAACAACTGGCGCGAGCACATAGGCCGACAAATGGAGATGCAGCAAGCACGTAAAGCCAATGCCGGCCGCAATCAGCCAGCCGTGACTACGAACTCGCACATACTCCATCAACCCAATAATCAACAAGGCTTCAAATAAAAACACAACGTTCATGTTGAGCGCATATGAACTATACAAAAAATAATTCTCAGACACCGCGAGCAACAACCCAAACATCACAGCCAGTGTTTCGTTATATCGTGTTGCGAGATACCAAAAAACAAGCACCCAGGCAGCGAGAAATAACACCGTTGTCATAACAGGGCCGGCAAGTGGCGAAAAACCAAGCGGCGCGGCAAAAAACAATAAGAGATAATAATACCCTGGCCCGAGATGCACTCCGTTTGTATCAGCCTGAATCGGGCCGAGTGTAATCCACGTGTGATTGTGCCAGGCATTCCACACCACAAAAAAATCACGCACTTGTTCTGCGTGAAAAAACAGATGGTCTTGCAAAAACCAGACACGTACAGCGAGTTGTATAAAAACAACAGCCGCTACAAATATCGATGCAGCGACTGTCAGGCCAAAGAATTTTTTTGAATCGGAGGACATTGATTACTTGTCAGTTTTGCAGCATCCTTGCCCGCAACATTCGTCTGTCCCTTTTTTTTCACAGACGCATTCGTGATCATCATCTTGGCACGCACAGTTTTCTGCGCAATCATAATCCTCTCCGCATTCACACACGCCGTCACAACCGCAACCACATGCTTCCATGTCTTCACAATCGCAATCATCGTCGCAATTTTCACTGTCATCGTCTGCGCCAATTTCACTGCCACATTCTTCACAAATAATCACGCATTCTTCACAGTCTTCGTCATCGCAATAATCAACATCGCAATCATCGTCACAGTCTTCATCACAACAATCACATGCACATAATCCTGCGATAATCAGTGTTGGAGTAATTGCGAGTGCTGGCAAAATATGCAGCATCACAAGAACGAGTTGTTCAGCACCAGTCACAGGCAACATGAACGGACCAAAAAACGACAACACAAGCACAACAAATGATGTGATTCCGAAAATCAGATTTGGCCAAAATGTGAAGCGCGCGAGCATCCAATATAATGCTGTTGCTACAATCCCTGGGATAAGAGTTGCGATGACAACTTGGAGCATACCGAGATCTGTCAACACATCACTCGTGCCCATTGTCACACGTGGATGAATGTCAAACACGTTCCAGGATAGATATAAAAATACAACATTTAAAATAACCGCGCCGATTGCCGCAGACAGACCGCTCATGAAAATACCTTTTGTTTGTTGCATAAAAATAGGGTTAATTACCCCTAGTATACCCTATTTTCACTATAACGCAACACAAAAATACTAGACACTAATAATAACAATCCCAATAATAATCACCACAACTGCCGCGGCTTTTTGAATCATATGATCGCGGGTGATATTTTCTGTAATGAACTTTGGGGCAAACTTTGTAAATATCCACCCATAGAGCACCACAAATACTGGCTGAATACCTCCGATAATTGTCGCCAATGCCACTGGCACAAAAATTGACGCATATCGAATCGAGAGCATTCCAATCACTGTCAGCAGCTCATTAAAAAAATTAAAGAGGAGGAGTGTGTGGTTCTCTACACGAAAAATAGCCCGCACTTCACGACGATAGACCGGAGACACAGCACAGAGCGCTAAACCAAACAACGTTGCGCCAATATATTCCCAAAACATTGCTGCCCCAAACACACTATCAATCACCACCCATTTATACAATAACGAACTCAACGCATACATCACACTCGACGCGAGCATCATGAATATAATTCCTTTTTTGATTTGAATTTTTTTCGCACGCAGCGCCGTTGTGTCCAATAAAATTAAAACAGCACCAATTAAAATAACGAAAAATCCAACAAGTTGCATCCGAGATAGTTGCTCAGATAGAAAAAAATATCCTAAAATTAACTGGATCACCGGGATGGTTTGATATAACGTCGTGACAATTGACGCATCATCTTTTTCTAATGCATGGAAATAAAACCAGAGACTCGTCATCCCAAAAATACCAACCAATGTCATGATTGCAATTTGCAGACCACTAATACCAGCAAATGGCTCAACTCCAAAAAGCAGAATAATTGGCGTCGCAATCATTCCAATGAACGAAGAATAAATAATCAAACGCGCGACACTATGTGTATCTTTTTCTACTTTATGGTGTAATAAAAATTTATCGATTTGATTACTCAAAGCGAATAACGCGGGGGCTGCAAGCGCGAACCAAAACCAATGCATACTTATCGATACTGTTGAATTTCTTTCTTATGGACAGCATACTGCGAATCAGCGCGCGCGACAAGCTTCCAAAACGCCGCGGAATGATTCATATGCACTAAATGCGCGAGCTCGTGAATGACAACATAATCACGTAGTGGCTCCGGCAAAAACGCCACAATATACGACAAGCTAATATTTCCTTGATTGGAACAACTCCCCCAACGTGTCCGCATATTTCGAATCGAAATGCGGTTCACGGTTTTTTGAAAATACTCTTCATTCAATGCGTGTAATCGCTCTGTGAGTATCTCACGCGCTTGTTTGCGATGCGCCGGAGTATCTGGAAAACGTTCGCGAATCCGAAACTCTTCCGGCAACGCATCGTGCTGTTGCTGCAGTGTTGCGCGCTGCGCACGAATCCACGACAAACGCTCAAGAACAAATGCATGCCCTGTTTTCAAAGTCGTCCATGTCGGCAACGTCACATGCACACGACCATCGGCGCTAATCGTAATCCGAATATGCTTACTGCGCCGCACTTTTGTGAGGCTGTATTCAACGTCTTCAATCTGATAGGTTTTTGACATTGCACTATTCTAACACAACTCCTTCCGCTTGTAATAACGCCCGTTTTGCCTTCACCCCGCCTTTCGCTGAATAACCACCAAGTGTTCCATCAGACCGAACAACCCGATGACACGGGATTTCTGGAGCACACGGATTTGCACCAACAGCATTCGCAACCGCGCGATACGCCGTCGGCCTCCCAATTCTGCGAGCGAGTTCCGCATATGTCACGACAGATCCTTTGGGGATTTTTGTCAGCGCAAACCACACTTCTTTTTGAAACGATGTTCCTGGAAGCGCTTCAATCTGTTTTTTATTCATCCTCACTATTTTTTCCAGCGCGGCGCAAAGCCTGCCATGAAGGCAAAAAACCGCGCTTTTGTTTTACTTTCTCCACGCGCCACAATTGCATCAATCATCGCTTTTTTGAACTCTTTGACATCGTTGCCTTCATAGTTCAATTTACCGTTTTCAAAACAATACGAGCAATATCGTTCATTTTCACGCGCCTCCCCTTTCGGGTCTTTGTTTAATGGCATTAAACAACTTTCACAATTTTTTACTTTAGTCATAAAAGTGTTGTACGAAAATTTATTGTCCTACGTTTCTCAGTGCCGCAGACATATCAACAAATGTCACGTCTGAAGGTGCTGTGAATTTCGCTGTATCCACTTTCCATGTTTCACAACTCATTTCTAAATCCTTATCGATATTCAACGATGTTCCTGTTGTTGCTCGCGCTTCTTCTGCTGATGCTAAACTCGCTTTTGAACCAAATGATTTACCGCCTTTTTCTCCCCAGATGTACATATCTGTATTATCACGAATTGTTCCTCCAGTAATTGCGCTACCGTCAGCAGCTGTGGTCATGAAATCACCACGCATTTTCCCGTTACCATCTGTGAATAACGTCCAATCTTGTGATGTTGAACCAGAGTCATATTGAAATGTACATGTCACGGCCTTATTGCCTTGCATTACTTCTTGCACGGTTTGTGTAGAACCAACAACTGAGTCATCTTGAGCAACTACTCCGCCTGAGTTCACAGTAGCTGTATTTGTATTCGTTGTTGCTGTCGCAGTTGTCGCAACATCATCTGCATCATTGTTCATTGTACTGTAATACACGCCTCCGCCAATAGCCCCCGCAAGCACAATCCCTGCAATAATAATTCCTGCTTTCATAAATATGTTTCATTAATAATACTCGCTGTAGTATAGTCGAATTTTTCGATCAAGACAAAAAAACTACTCTGCAGCGTTATACACCCGCAATTGTTCACCTTCCAGCTCTTCTTTCGGGATAAATCGCATCGAGAGTGAATTCACGCAATGGCGCGTATCTTTTTTTGTAAACCCCTCACCTTCAAACACGTGTCCGAGATGTCCATCGCACCGCGCGCAGGTAATTTCTGTGCGTCGACCATCTTCATCAAGTGTCCGTTTTACGCTTCCGTCAATTTCTTGGTCAAAACTTGGCCAGCCGCAACCAGAATGAAATTTCGACGTTGATGTATAAAGCGGATTATTGCATTGACGGCAAATATATAAACCTTCCGCGAAAAAATCGTCGTACTCGCCTGTTCCGGGAGCTTCCGTTCCTTTCCCTTGAATCACACGCGTTTCTTCTTCTGTGAGTTGGTTGAGTTCCATATGTATTGGGTATTAAAATATTGGCGGAGAGAACAGGATTCGAACCTGCGTTGGGTTGCCCCAACACGCTTTCCAAGCGTGCGCCTTTAACCACTCGGCCATCTCTCCAAATCTCGGCTGCGCCTCGAGCAAATCTTGGTGAATCCAAGAAAAGCTTCATGAGCGTAGCAAAAAATCACCTATTATTCAAGCTTGCCTATTTCTACAATATTTTGTACCCTCTGCTCACAAACTGAGGCATTCAATGACCGGCAAAGGCCATCCTTTGAAAACCCAAGCCCTTCCTGGGCCACTCAAGCCGTACTGCACAGCGTCTTATACAGCCCCAGGAATACGATCTGACATTGTCATCTACGCGTTTCGCCCACGAGACCTCTTCTCTGGGCACCCAAACACCACAGACGTTTGCACGCGCTTGCGAGAGACGGGATACAAAGCATTAACCGCAGACATGCGTCGGTGGCTTACTCAAAACCCGTTGGTCATCACAAAAATCAAGGAACCATGCCTTGTCATTCCAGAACAACTTACAGGAACGCCTGCGCCACGCCGCGGCCTGTCTGACCACGACATCTTTGTGATCTGGGAAATGGCACGCACAAGCGCAAAAGGCCCAGTGCTGTGGGCACCAGCAAAACCAGTCACGCGCAATGACTATTGCCGCTTCATCGCAAGCGAACTGGTTGTTGTCTGTCGCGCCGCCTCGTAATCTTGGAGAGAAGATTGTGGGGCTCTTTTTTTATCCTACTGCTATTTTTTCGCTTCTAAATCTCCCACCAACATCGTTGTCGCAATCACGCGGTCTGGAGTGAGCGCCATTGAATCAATTCCGCACTCAACAAGGAATTCTGCAAAATCAGGAAAATCTGACGGCCCTTGCCCACAGATACCGATTTTTGTTCCGGTTTTTTTCGCCACTTCAATCACGTGTTTCACCATCCATTTCACTGCCGCGTTACGCTCGTCATATAAATGCGCGACTAAGCCAGAGTCACGATCTAATCCAAGTGTCAGCTGTGTTAAGTCATTGCTGCCAATTGAAAATCCATCGAAAATTTCAGCGAACTGTTCTGCTAAAATCACATTACTCGGCACCTCACACATCACATACACCTCAAGACCATTCTCACCGCGTTTCAAACCATATTTCTCCATTGTCTCGAGAACACGTTTCCCTTCTTCTGGAGTGCGACAAAATGGAATCATTGCTTTGACATTTGTAATTCCCATCACGTCACGCACGCGACGCATCGCTTCACACTCGAGTGCAAAGGCTGCTTCGTAACTTTCAGAGTAATAACGAGACGCTCCGCGCCAACCAATCATCGGATTTTCTTCATGCGGTTCAAACGCTGTTCCGCCAATTAAACCAGCGTATTCATTTGATTTAAAATCAGACATTCGGACAATCACATCATACGGCGCGAATGCAGAGCCAATCTTCGCAATTCCTTGTGCAAGTTTATCAATGAAAAACTCTGCTTTATCCGGGTAGCCATATGTCAGCTCTTCAATCTGTTTTTTGACTGCGGCGTCTGTCAGTGTTTCAAAATTCAATAACGCAAGTGGATGAATCCGAATATTGTTCAAAATAATCATTTCCAAACGCGCAAGTCCAACTCCTTGATTTGGAATCGCTGCAAATCGGTAGGCTTGTCGCGGATCACCAACAATCATCATCATCTGGGTTGTGTGCTCTGGCAATTCCGACAAATCCGTTTTTTGAATTTCAAATTCACGCAAACCATCATACACCATTCCGGTTTCACCATCGGCGCAACACACCGTAATTTCTTGCCCAGTTTTTAATTCAATCGTTGCGCGCTGTGTTCCAACAACAGCTGGGATCCCTAACTCACGTGACACAATCGCCGCATGCGAAGTTCGACCGCCGCCATTTGTGACAATCGCAGACGCCTTTTTCATAATCGGCTCCCAATCAGGATCAGTGATTTCTGACACCAAGACATCACCTTCTTCAAATTCATGCATTTGTTTGGCGTCTGTAATAATCCGCACTTTGCCAGAACCGATCCGCGCACCGACAGCAATTCCTGAGAGAATTTGCGCCCCATCACGATCAAGCAACTGATATTCTTCTAACACTGTTTCAGCATTTTTTTGTGACTGCACTGTTTCTGGGCGAGCTTGCAAAATAAATAACTTGCCAGTTTGACCATCTTTGCCCCACTCAATATCCATCGGCATGCCATAATGCTCTTCGATTAAACATGCCCACGCACCGAGCTGCAAACATTCATCTTCGGTTAATGTAAAGTTTTGAAACTCTTCCGCACTCGTCGCTACTTCTCGAACTGTGCCGTGCCCACTAACCGCACCATCGCTGCTATATACCATTTTCAAATCCTTCACACCCAACTTCTTTTCAACCAATGGGCGGAACTTCGTTGTGAGGACACCGTCCGCCGCAACACTCATCCCTTCTTTCAATGGTGTTTTGAAAATAATATATTCATCCGGCTGCACTTTTCCTTGCACAACCAGCTCGCCTAAGCCCCAAGAAGCGTTAATGACAACACTGTTCCGAAATCCTGTTTCAGGATCCAGTGTGAACAACACACCCGAACACGCCAAATCAGCCCGCACCATTTTTTGGATTCCGACAGACAACGCAATATTATTATGATCATATCCGTTATCCGCGCGATACGAAATTGCACGATTCGTAAACAGCGACGCAATGCATCGCTTGGTCGCTTCTAACACTTCATGACTTCCAGAAATATTCAAATAGGTTTCTTGCTGTCCGGCAAAGCTTGCATCCGGCAAATCTTCCGCCGTTGCACTTGAGCGGACCGCAACATCAACTGCCGCAACATCGTACTCTTTCGAGAGCATGTCATACGCTTCTTTTACTGCCACAACAATGGACTCAGGAAATTCCGCATTCAAAATACAGTCACGCACGAGGGCGCCGGTTTTTTCAATGCTCTCCAATGACTGCGTGTCCAATTCTTTGAGATACCCTTCAATCGTTTCTTCAATCCCAGATTCTTTCAAGAACAAACGATATGCATATGCCGTTAACGCAAAACCATTTGTCACACGAATCCCTTTTGCGCTCATGTGTTGATACAACTCACCGAGTGAGGCATTTTTGCCGCCAACGAACTCAACGTCATTTTTTGAAAGCTCTTTAAACCATAAAATCAATGCGGACTCTTGATTGGTATTCATAAAAAAAAGTTAACGTATGATGTCGTATGATACGTGGGTTTATCTAAAATTGCAAACACTATTTCCTATACAATTTCAAGCGTTTCAACAACAGCTGTTTTATTTTGGGCGTGAAAACCAATAGCAATAACGATCATATCACCTTTTTTGACGAGGCGTTGTTTTTTCAACAGTGCCATAATATCTTCGCGGTAGCTTTTTGGACGAAAGGCCTCGAGTGACACCGCTTCAACACCCCATAATAATTGATACTGTCTGAGGAGCTGCGCGTCTGAATGCAATGCAATGATCCGACTCTCTTGCGGACGCAGCTGTGACACAAAACGCACAGTCTGGCCGCTTTGTGATAACACAACGATTGCTGCAGCATGCAAACTTTCTGCAACGCGCACTGCTGCATGAGCAATGCTATGCGCTGGTGTGCCGTGCATTGCATGAATATCCGCGGACAACTGCGCACGATTCAAATCATCTAAGGTTGTTTTTTCAACCCGTGTAATAATGTCAGACATTGTTTGAATAACCTTTGACGGAAATGCGCCTGTCGCAGATTCTGCAGAAAGCATTAATGCATCCGCGTGATCAATCACCGCATTTGCAACATCCGCCGCTTCCGCTCGTGTCGGCCGCGGGCTCGTCACCATCGACTCTAACATTTGTGTCGCAACAATCACTGGCTTTCCAGCGGCAACGGTTTTGCGCACCAACTCTTTTTGCAAGACTGGCACTTCCGCCGCACCGAGCTCGACACCCAAATCACCACGCGCAACCATAATCCCATCCACCACTTCCAAAATTGCATCAAAATTATCAACCGCTTGTTGTTGTTCAATTTTCGCAATCACTTTAATGCTTGAACCTTTCGGCAATAATTTTCGCAACTGCACAATATGCGCTGCTGTTTGCACGAATGAGAGCGCAATATAATCCACTCCTTGTTCAATACCAAATGCAATGTCTTTTTTATCTTTTGGGGTAATCACCGGTGTTTTAATAACTGCTCCCGGCGCATTCATTCCTTTATGCGAATACACTGTCCCGCCCTGAACAACACTGCAGACAATGCGGCCACTTGCGACTTTTTTGACACGCAACTCAATCAATCCATCTTGGATAAAGAGAGAACCACGCGGATGCACAAATTGATACAACTTTTCCCAACCAACTGGAATAAGCGTCGCTGTGTCATGACTATATCCACCAGCATTCATCGCGGCATCATATTCTTTTTGCGATACCAACACCACTTCTTGGCGCTCGCGCAACACAATACCATTCGTTGGAATTGCACCAGTGCGAATGCGCGGCCCTTGAATATCTTGCAATAACGCAATCGTGCGACCAGTGTCTTTTGCGGCTTTGCGAATATTTTGAATGAGTGTTGCATGATTTTCATATGAACCATGCGAAAAATTGAGTCGCGCAACATTCATTCCGGCAGTCATCATCTGCTTCAACACAGTTGTACTTGCTGAACTTGGACCAATTGTTGCGACGATTTTTGTTTTTTTATTCTGTATCATATACCGAAAGTATATCACAGCCGGTAAATGGAACAACTACAATGACTATGCTTCATCAATATAATATTGTGCCTCATCAATCTGCTCTTGGATATCAGCAGGATTCACTGTATTTTCTTCTTGTAATAATGCTTTATCAAAATTGAGCAACTGTGATCGCACTTTCTGCATTGCTGGCTTATCTTTACTAGGAGCGTTGATCATTACTGCTAATAATTGAGGGAGAACATTAGCGATTTGCCTCCGTAAATACTCTCTTTGTTCTGGTGGTATTTCTATGCGCCGTGCAAATGATTTTACTTCTACTGATGAATCCTGAGACCGCACTGGAACGTCCTGTCTAACCACTTTTCGACTAGCTGTATAACGCGTAGATGTTGGATGTGCCGCCGACGCTTCTTCTCGGGCCTCTTGTTCTGCTCTATATATATTTGCCAAGGCATCAATATACGCATCAGAATAATGCTGTACTTTTGCCCCATTTCCTGCGCGACGCATCTCAACTTTTTCTTCTGGAGCATCTGGATTAGGAGGATTCTCAAACACAAGTCTCATAAATGTGTCATAATTACACGGAATTTTTGTAGCCGCCTCTTTTGCTGCGTGCATAAAATGCTCTGCTGCCGGAATATTATTCTGCTCTTTCAGTTTTGCGGCAAAATCAGGCGATACCCATGTCGGCTTCAATGGCCCTTCTTCAATAATTCCTGCGGGACTTTGCAATTTCAGCCCTTCAACAAGTAATCGAAATGCTCGATCACTACGAATATCGGCATATGCCATGACCTGTTGTTTTGTGAGCCAATCTGGCCCGACTCCTTCTGGTCGTGGTTTTTCTCGACGACGTGGTTGCCCTTCTCTCATAACATAACTATTATTATTGACTTTTTACACAATAGCACATAGGGTATTCTGGAACAACATTGCTCAAGGAGCTCCCATGCGCACGATGTGTTTTGCTCTTTTTCTGGTTTTTGCGGCGGCCTGCAACGAGTCCGGTGGCTACTGGGCACCTGGCAGCCTGATGCCGGGCGCTGAATGCATCGGCAGACTTCTTCCCGGCAGCGGGACCAACGAAGTCATCGTCCTCGAGCCGGGCGCATCAGACCTTCAGGTGCGGGACATCACGTTCCCGCAAATTGTTTCCGGGGGAACCCTCGTTGCAATCCCTGAAGAGTCAGGAGTGTCCTTTAGTGGACACTTTGAAGCAGAACTCTGCCCTGACGACTTCGATCCTGGCACGACGTGCGTGAACGTCCTCTGCCCGATCTGCGAAGAAGCAGACGGCTGCCCAATCTAAACAACGCGACGACTGAGCATCTCGGAGGAGAGTCGTCGCATCGTGTTCAAAGGGTTGATTGAATAATCAATCTTGTGAACACGACTTCCTTAAACATAAACAAAAAACCCGCTTATACATAGCGGGCTCTTTTGTATTTCTGCATAGAAATAGATTAGTCGTTCACACGTTCGACGTATTGACCTGTCTCAGTGTTAATACGAATTTTTTCACCTTCATTAATAAACATCGGAACGTTTACTTCGTATCCAGTTTCGAGCGTGACTGTTTTGGTAATATTCCCAGCACTGTCGCCGCGGACACCTGGAGGTGCCTGCGTTACAACCAATGTTACCTTTGGTGGAACATCAACTGATACTGGCTTGCCTTCAAAATACATCACTTGTACATCTTCGCCTTCTGTAATGTAGTTTGCTGTTTCGCCAACCGCTGATTTTCCAAGAGTAAATTGATCAAATGTATCGTTGTCCATGAAAGTAAACTCCTCACCATCATTATATTGATAGTTCGCTGGTTTACGAACAACATCTGCTTCTTGGATTGTGTCTGATTGCTGAAATGTTTGTTCAAGCACTGCGCCTGAAATCAAATTTTTCATTTTCACCCGCAACACTGCGGCAGACCGCGCTTGTTTACTATGCTCTGCTTTCACAACTTGGAAAGGAGCGTTTTGATAGGTCACGACTGTGCCGACCTTGATATCACTCATTGATAACATACGATGGGAGTCTCAATAATTTTATTTCTGGCCGTTTGTGTATGGGATCAACGCCATAACACGAGCACGTTTCACAGCAACAGTCAGTTGACGTTGATGACGCGCGCATGAACCCATGCGTTTGCGTGGGAGAATACGTTGATAGTTTGATGTCATTTTCTGCAAAATATCAGTCGCCTTGTAATCGATGTGCTTGATATTGTTCACGCAGAAGTAGCAAAATTTTGCTCGTTGCACTTGTTTTTTCATAAATGGAATTGATTAAAATGGAATATCTTCAACTGAAATAGTATCTTCTTCTGGAACACTTGGTTGTGGTGTTGGCGCATACGCCGGTGTTGATGCTTGTGGCATTGTTGGACTCATTTGCGCAGGGGCAGGAGCATTCATGTTGCCGCCATCTGATGAACCACCAGCACTACCGAGCATGATCATGTTTTCACACACAATTTCTGTTCGATATTTCTTCACACCTGTTGGGTCATCCCAAGAACGAGTTTGCAAATATCCTTCGATATACACTTGCTTCCCTTTCTTCAAATACTGCCCGACAATATCCGCAAGCTTGCGCCATGCGACGATGTTGTGAAACTCACTTTGTGTTTTTTGCTCACCACTCGCTTGGTCTTTCCAACTACGAGATGTCGCGATAGAAAATGTCGCAACATTTTGACCAGTTGTCGTTGTGCGCATTTCTGGATCACGAGTCAAACGACCGATGAGTTGTACTTTATTTAAATCCATAGAATATTTCTTGTTGGATTAAACAGTGACGTCGTCACCGAGCAATTTATCGATACCGTCGTTGACTTCTTTTTCATCAGCAACTGGTGCTGTTTCTTCTGCGGTTACTTTTTTGAATGAAGGACGTTCGCCACGTTGTGACTTTGTCGCATTTTCAATCATTTTTTTTGCACGATATTCTTCGCGCTTCACTGCCCATTCTTTTTCTGTTGCAATTTCTTCAGCAGTACGCTTGTGTTTTTTGATGATCAAAAAACGTGCAACGTCTTTACGAATACGCAATTTTTCATTCAAGCCTGGAAGGCGTGTTGAAATCAAATCAAATTCACACACAAAGTATGAACCTTGGCGACTTTTATCGACAGAGTATGCCAATGTTTTGCGACCAATAACTTCTTCGTATGTCATTTCGGCGCCAGCGGCAACCGCAAGTTCTTTTACTTCTGAAAATGTTTTTGCAGCATCTTCGTCAGTTGTGTTGCCAGAAATAAGCAACATCATTTCATAATGGTGAACGAGCTCTTCCTTTTTTGGAAACTCAAACACCTCGGGTGTTGTATCTGTCATGATGATAGATTCTATGGCTTCGATTCAGTTATCGTCGCCCAATTCCATAATGAATGTGGGTGATAACAGTGGACAAAACAGAACGTTTTGGAATCGAAACTCTCTTGATTAGTACAAAAAAACTACAATAAATTCGCAGTCTTGTCAAATATCTTCGTTCAAGTACACTGCATCTATGAATACCCCTATCACATTGCCTGAATGGGCTGAAAATCAATCATCAACACAAACACCAGAAGGTGTTGAATTATCTGCCATTTTTCAAGCACTCTCACTCCTCGGAAAAATGCTTACGGAAACGATTCGCTCTGGCGGCGTTGATTTGATTGGTGCGTATGGATCAGAAAATGCATCGGGTGACAGCGTGCAAAAACTTGATGTGTTAGCGAATACCATGTGTAAAGAATTTGCGAGCACACACGGTCGCTTTGCGGCGATTGCCTCAGAAGAAGAGGAAGAGATTGTCTATCTTGAAGAAAGTATTACTGCCCCCTATCTTCTTGCATTTGATCCGCTCGATGGCTCAAAAAATATTGATTTCAACGGACCAATTGGAACTATTTTTACCATCTACAAACGATCAGACACAGCTGACCAATCAACCATCATGGCTGATTTTTTATCTGCAACAACAATTGCAGCGAGTGGTTTTGTGCTCTACGGACCACGGACACTTTTTATCTTTTCTATTGGCGACGGTGTGCACACATTTCAACTCGATCCCGAAACACAAGAATGGATTCTTCTCCAGGATACGCTCTCACTGCCAGACCCAATTACCACCTATGCGCACAATGACAGTTACGTTGCAAACTGGGACAGCGCGTCACAACAATATCTTACTGCGATGAAAGAGCGGCATCCAGATACAACGGCGCGTCACATCGGAGCACTCTTGGCTGACATCTATCGCATTCTCGTCCAAGGCGGCATCTTTATTCGTGCATTTGATAACGCAAGCAAACGTAGCGCGAAATTGCGGTTGGTCTATGAACTACGAGCGATGGCATTTATCATTGAACAAGCCGGTGGAGCTGCAACTGATGGGCTAAATCGTATTTTGACAATTGATGCGACTGATATTCATCACCGACATCCATTGATCGCCGGAAATATTGCCGAAGTTCAGGAATATGAACGCGTATTTCGCGCTTCGTAAATACACGGGTTTGAAAAAATTAATGAATCTGCTATTCTAAGCACGCATTCATTTTGGGGAATAGCCAAGCGGTAAGGCAACGGGTTCTGATTCCGTCATGCGAAGGTTCGATCCCTTCTTCCCCAGCAAATATATATTTTTATCTTTATCCGACACTCGGTCCAAAATGCTGTGTCGCAAGATCCCACACATTTGCCGCTTCTTCAGCAGCCGGCTCTTCGATATTTTCAACAACTGGATTGTCATGATTTTTTGCAAAATCGGTCCCAACAACTGCAATGATCCGATGCGGTGATCCAACAATATTTGAAATCACACCTTCAACAGTTTTGGCATTTGCCGGCTCTTCTAAACGATCTTTATAAAACTGATATTCAAAGCCAAGTGTGAGCGCACTATCTTTTACACCAACAAATGTACTGACTTTTAATGTGAGATACATTGCGTGATCCGCCTCTTTAATCGCGCTCAGAATTTCACCCCACTTTTGTCGAACAATTGAATCGTCTCCTGGCTCTGGCGCAGCGGCAGGAGTCTCCTTCACAACTTCTTCGGCTGTCTCTTTCGCTACTTCCTCAATCACCTCTTCAACAACCATTGTTTCTGGTTCAGTCACAGCAACAACCTCCGGCTCTGCAACCACGACAACCTCTTCTATTACTTCTACTTCCTCCGCAACAGGAGCGGAAACAGTGGGAGCCACTTCTTGCGGCGCAACGACTTCATCAGTCGGCTCTTCCAATTCTTCTGGATCAACAGACTCTTTTGCAACGCCAACAACTTCCGCTGGCACATCATCTTCCAATTGAATGACTGGCAATTGTTCTTCTTCAAGTCGCGCTTCTTCTGAAGGCACTTTTTTTCCTGGCGATTGCACGTCGCTCGCTGCAATCGTTGGCACTTCTGCGATCTTCTCTGGAGCTGGAGCAACTGGCGTTTCAGCAACGTACGCTGGTTGAGCTAGTGAAACAACTGGCGCTGCCACTGGAGCTTCGACCGCAACTGCAACAGGAGCTGTAACTGACTGAGTCACTGCTGGAGGTGGCGTGTGCTGGGGTTGTGCGCTTGCGAGTGTCGCGATGACCATTTCCAATGGCATGGTTTGAATGGACGCTGCTTTTTGTTGCTCTAATGCACGCAATAACAATTCAGTAAATTCCGTTAACTGGGGCAAAGACATTCCAGAAAATAACTTTTCCAAAAATGCAACTTGCGGCGCTTCGACTAACAAATCTGAAAACATTGCGGAATTTTGTGTCATACGAAATAACAAACCACTACGAACGACATCCAGAATTGCAGCGACATATTGCTGGAACTGGTGCCCAGCTGCGTGCCAACTGGCAGTGCGGGTAATCGCCGCATGAAAATCATGACGCATCACTTCTGTGATCCATGAAATCACTTCTTTTTTATTTGCACTTGGGATAATCTGCTCGACTGTCGCAACCGTCACCGGATTTTCAGGGTTCGACAACACTTGCCCAAGAAGACTTTCTGCATCACGCAAACCACCGTCGGCTTTTCGTGCAATCATTAAGGCAGCCGGCAACGCCAACTCTCGCCCTTCTTGTGTTGCGAGTTTTTGCAATCGCGCCGCAATCATTTCAGTATCAACCCGACGAAATTGAAATTGCTCACAACGAGACAAAATAGTCGCAGGCACTTTGTGTGTTTCCGTTGTTGCTAAAATAAATACGGTATTTTTTGGCGGCTCTTCTAATGTTTTCAGTAATGCATTAAAGGCAGAGCTACTAAGCATGTGCACTTCATCGATAATAAACACCTTCCAAGAAAATTGCGCTGGAGCAACTCGCGCGTTTTCAATAATATTTTCACGGACATTATCAACGCCCGTGTGTGAGGCCGCATCAATTTCAATAATATCAATCGCTCGGTTTTCAATCGCCGCAACACAATGCGCACATTCATTACACGGCTTTACTGCTGTTTCCGCAATACAATTAATCGCACGCGCTAATAAACGAGCGGTTGTTGTTTTTCCAACCCCGCGTGATCCGGATAAAATATAGGCGTGACTGATACTGCCGGCAGCAATTTCATTTTGCAGCGTTGTAATAATATGATCCTGACCAATAACATCACTAAACGTTGCTGGGCGGTATTTTTGATAGAGGGTTGTAGACATAGGTCACAACACTATACAGCATTGCGACGATACATTCAAATCAGCAATTTCAGCGAAAAAATGCCCTACAAAACAATATCTTCACCTGCGAGCAACTCGTGATCTGCGCCGGTTGTTAATTCGTGCGATGGATCAAGTGGTGTTTGAAAATCAGTAAAATCCAAGACAGGCGCTTCTTCTGCGGCAGCGATAATATTCTCAACTGCTGCGTATCGACTTTCGCCATCAGTTGGCACCAAAATAATAATGTGATCACCTGATTGACCTTTGTAATATGTGACACTAGCAGTCAGCAATTTGTAACTCCGACCACCTTCAACCACAGCGCGATACATTCCGACAGCATCGTCATACACCAATTCACCAACAACGCGCTTGCGTTCGACTGGCCCAATTTGTTTGTAAATAAATGCCCCGTCATCTGTAATCGTCAGCTTCATGATGTCGCCTTCAATTAACTTACTTTTACTCGCATAGTTTGCTGGCATCGCATATGTCGCGCCATCAGGACCAATCATTTGTTGACCATCAAACACACCTTCAATCACCGCACCGTATTGATCTTCACCAGTTGCTCCAACACGCGCTGCTCGTTTTTTGACTGCATGTGCCTCGTCAAACTCTCCCATGTTGTCGACAACTTGGGTTTTCAATCTCGCTAATTGTGCACTCAGATCTTCAATTGTTTGAAGAATCTGCTCAACGGCAGTATTCTCTGTTTCCATATTTTTATTTTTCTATTTTAAACACTTTGTCCCTAGTATAAAGGAACTTCAAAAAGTCTGCAAATTCACAGCGTTGTATTACGCTTCGAGTTGATCAATTTTTTCAATCACGATTCGTTCTTGCTCGAGAAGTGCATTCAAGGCTGCTTGATCCCCTGTTTTAATAATCTCTTTTTTTTGTTTGATGTTGTCGACGATCGCTCTGATCTTTTTTGGATTTTCCATAAAATATTCGATACCACTGGTTCGAATATCATCTGGCAATAAATCAATCATGCGAAAAAACAAATCCTGTTCACCGGCCGTTAAGCCATCAAAAGGATCACCAGACAGTGATTCTTCTTCATCCCAAAATTCGTCGTCATTTGTGAATTCATCCATATACCAATAGTATAACAAAAAACCGCGGAAAAATCCAGCGGTCTTTGTCTTTTGTGTGCGCAACGCCTAGTTTGCGTTTTGAGCCGCTTCCCATGCAGCGCGACCAGCTTCAGCGTTTCCTTGCTCCTCTGCAACACCGGTTGCTGCAGTAAAGAGGTCAGCTGTGAGCTTTGCACGAGTCGATTCTGGCTTAAATGCATTCGCAGTTTCGAGGTCGCGGCGTCGGGGTTGTTGTTCTGGGTTCATACGATATATGTATTTTTATAATGAAAATAGAGATAAAAGCACCAAAACAAGCTATAGTTTTATTATCACATATTTTTCATTTTGTCAAGTATACTGCAGAAAAGCGGTAAAAATAGGAGCAATGTTCTAATAAGAATAATGCGCGGCGTGATCTTCGAGGAAGAAACACGCCGCACTGGAGGTCATGAGCGCGCACATGAAGTACAACAGCTGTGTTGTGTATTGCAATTCAGGCAGCGCAATGACTCCTAGCTCACGGAATGGAGATCAACGGACCGCGAAGGCCCGTCAAGGGATCGATCCAGACCTCGAATGCCGTGGTCGTGCCGTTGGAGCCGTAGTAGGTCGGGTCATAGCCCAGACCCACAGCCAAGGTGTTCGACGTCGGCGACCACTTCCAGACCCCTACCGCGTCACGGTAGTAGACGAAGTCGCTGATCGCAGTGACCAGGCCGAGTGCCGCAGGCGGTGTAGCAGGCAAGCCCGATGCCGTCACAACGACAGAGGTGTAGCCCGCGCCCATCGCGCCGTAGGTCACGACAGCGAAATCAGTCGCCATCCGCAAGCCCGTGATGAACGAGAAATGCGTCAGCGGGACGGTGAGCACAAGCGCCGGAGGAGTCCAGCGGCGCGTGCCTTCCCAGTCGCAGTAGACACGGATCTCGTCGTGGACAGAGTCGTTGGTTGCGGCGCAGGCAGCCGTTCCGCGGGAGTCGATCTTCGCATCCGAGCTGAAGCTCACTCCCGGCAAAACCGAGGCCCACGGACCAGGACCGCCAGGATAGGCGAAGTACCCATCCCAGTTGGCCCAAACCAAGCCGTTCTGGGTCGGGGTCAAGACATCGATCAAGGGATCGATGCCTGCACCAGCCAGGGTCAGCCGGGTGTCGGGGCCGAACGAAGCCCCTTGCGGATGCGCAACCTGCTGCCACACAGCGGCCGGATTCGAGAGGTCCTTGCAGCGCAAGGCGCCTCCGCTGAAGGTGGCGCAGTAGCGCTCATCAACCACCTCCTGGTCAAAAACCATCAGGTTCGTCTGGGTCCAGGTGCCGAGCGCGTCGCTGGTGACGAGACCAACCACACCCGGGTTGACGTTCAACGCCGCCCCAGAGAGACCCCAAGAGGTGTCGTACGCGACCGCCAACGTCTCCGCGAGCGCCGGCGCAGGAACAACGAAACCGCAGACAGCCAAGGCGGCCATCAAGAGAAACCACAAACGACGCATGGAAACTCCCAAGTCCGTTATTTATACTGGCGGACAGACCAGGTGAACGTGAACCTGTGTTCACGACTTGCACCAGCAAGTAAACAATACATGATAACTCTCACATACTCTTTACTTACTGGTGCATTATTTGTGTATTGAAAAGAACAAAAAAGCGCCAAAAAGGCGCGGAGAAAATAGCACATATAGAGAGAAAAAGCAAGCTCTATTTATGGCAACTGATAAATCATTACTCCTTCAGATTCATGCACTAACGGCAAATCCCATGGTTGTTTTGAAACGATAAAATCCACCTGCTTTTCTTTTAAGTACGGAAGATCTTCTTGTGAAAATTGTGCATTCAAAATATTGATATGTGATACTATTTTTCCTTCACGCTTATATTCCACATAGACCGAATCTGGAAAATTCGGATCATACCCAAACAAAGACTCAATGCCATAATACATATACAGATCGAGCGGAGACACTTCAGAATAAATACGCACTGATCCACCACTCTTCTGTTCTTGTAGAAATTGAATATGCGCCGGAATAGCTGTCAACGGATCTCTTGATTGTTGAGGAATCATCGAATGAAATGCAATCCATTGTTCAGCGATGACCAAGACGAATAACAGTCCGCATGCAGCGATCCGGAGGTGTCTATTGCTATACAGTTGCAGCGCATAGAGAACAAACGCTGTCACTATGATAACACCGCAATAGACCGGAAGCTGCACTGTCAGAAAATCGTCGAACAATCTATTTGAAAATAGCACCACAAGCATCATTGCACACGCTACAAACGGCAGCAGCGTGTATAGACTATTGCGCACTATCCTCCGTGGATTATGTGACATATGACGCATAATGACATCGAGACTTGTCGCGCCAAAAAATGCCAGAGCAAATGATACAAAAATAATCAACCGACTAAACGGATAATTATATACTTGCGGAAACACAACACTCACAGGCAATACTATTTTTGGAAACACCATCAACACAACTGAAATAGCAGACAGCCCAAACCAAAACAATTCGTGCAAACTCATTCGTCTACTCACCCATAAAAATCGATACGCAATAACAACCAGCGCCGCAACACCAACAGATGCCGCTGACTGAATCGGATTCAAACCACTGGCAAATGTATTTGGATCACCAAAAATACGCGGAAATACAAATTGAATAAATGTCCCGATAAACAGCGGCATTGTATAGACTGCATGCGCGCGATGAGACAACGGTGACGCATCTATAAATGGTTGAATCAACGCAATTGTTCCAGCGGCCAGTAAAAACAACACAACCCCGATCATCATATATTGAGAAACACTCCATTGCTGTATGATGCGGCGCTGTTGAATGAGGCGAGCAATAGCGTAGAGCACAATCACAACAACCGTCATTGCGACAAATTGTAAATGCCCTGCCGATACAACTCCCCACCAACTCAATGCCCCAAGAGCCAGAAATCGATGCCTATAGCGCTGTGTTATTTTATAGACTGCCAATAAACAGAGTGGCATCCACGCAAGAGCCGGGACAATAATACCCCAGGTTGTCCATGCGAGCAGCGCACCACTCCATTGAAACAACACTCCACCAAAGAGCGCAGGAAACGTTCGCAATCCGATTGCATGCAAGAACGCCGCTGTACTAAAACCAGACAACCAAAATGTCACGACAATAATGAATGCAAAAAATGATAGATCAGACTGGAACAAAGGAATAAAGATATTTAACAAGCTCCACACACTCGCTTGTCCTGTCGACTGAATCGATAACTCTTGCCCGAAAAGATAGGAATGCATATCTGGCACACGCCCTGCCTTCCATTCATGGAACACAAATCCTTCGTATGGAACGATTTGCACAACCGTATCGCGCAGCCAAATATTTTCACCGACACGCGGTTCATCAAATTGATAATCACGCACCAAGTCAGTTGGCAGTGGGACTGTTCCAAAAAAGAGCGTTGGGGCAAAAAAAATAACTGTCACCACAGCAAATACAAGAGCGAAGAATATCGTTGGTTTTTGCGCTGTCCGTGAAAAAAAATGCGCTAGTCTATTCATAGATTCAAAAAGTGTGATCAATACCAAGCGCTGGGATCACAAAAAAATAGTGCACAAACACCAGAAAAACAATACAGGTTGCAAATAATAATACTTGAACGATTAATTGGCGGCGTCGAAAATCTTCATACGACAACGCATATCCTTTTAATGGATCAGGAGTGTGCAAATGCGCAAATACCTCTGGTGTTGGAATAAACAAAATCATGAACAACAAACACCCAAGCAGTACGATATATAACGCGAATAACAACGGGAGCAACAACAGTCGCGCGACAAATGATTGCTCAACATGAATCCGTCGCTCAAAATCTCCAACGATATCATAGGCTTGTAAAATCCACTGACTCGCCTTCCCTTTTTGTTGTGCTCGTGTGTGCTTCATATTAAATAAATGCATCAGGTCCAACAAATGAACTACCACCTTTTAAATCGTCCCACTTCGCGCGTTTGCGGATATCTTGTTCAACTTCGTCACGACGACGACCATATTTCATGCGAGACAATTCTTTCAATAGTGGGATCATTTCTGGATTACCTTCTGGTGGCAAAATCGTCGCCATATTAAAGGGACGCGAAGCAGTGTTATCAATCAACAGTTTCATGTTCGCGGTGTATTGATCAACATTAATAATATCGTTCTGATCAAAGACCGGTGCGTATTCTTTTTCTAAAAATTCTGCATCTTCGGCACCGACACGAAATGCTGCCATTGTTCCGACGTTACCAAACACCGCGTCTCGAATTTTGCTATCATTATTTTTTGTCAGCTGCGCAACGTATTGGTGAGCCAAAATCAAATCGAGCATGTATTTTCGAGCCTCAGACAAAATCGTCGCAATCGAATCGGTTGTGAAATTTTGAAATTCATCGACATACAAATAAAAATCTTTGCGATCTTCTTTTTTCATATCCGCGCGCGCCATCGCTGCCATCTGAATTTTCGACACCATAATAAACCCAAGCAGCGAACTATTCACTTCACCAGTTTTCCCCTTCGAAAGATTCACCAATAAGATTTTTTGGTTATCCATAATCTCACGAATATTAAACGCGGATTTAGATTGACCAATAATATTCCGCATCATGTCATTGGTGAGAAATCGACCAATTTTTGAAATAACATACGACAACATGTCTGCAGCTTGTTGCCCTTGTTGCGACTGCTCGTACTCCTGTTCCCAGAAATTTTTTACAATCTGATTTGTCACAAACTTCAATTTGTCTTTTCGGAATTCGGTATCAGTAAACATGCGCGGCACTTCAATCAAGGTCGCTCCTGCTTCCCGATCTTCCATCATCGCGAGCATCGCATTACGCATATAATGTTCGAACATCGGCCCGATCATTTCTTCGCCAAACATCTTGTAAAAAATCGCAATCATTTCTTGCACTGCAAAATCACGCTGTTCGTCAGTGTCGTATTCAAGCATGTTCAGGCCCATTGGTCGCTCGGTATCGGACGGATCAAAAATCACGACATCATCCGCGCGCTCTTTTGGAATATGTTGCAAAATATCTTCCACCAATTCACCATGTGGATCGATCACGGCAATGCCTTCTCCATTTTTAATATCCTGAATCGCCATCTGCGTCATCAAGACCGATTTACCGGAACCAGATTTACCGATGATGTACATATGACGACGTCGATCAGCACGCTTAATCCGCACCATCGTTTCTTCTCCACGATAATTCACCTTTCCAATAATCACACCCTCTTTCGGCATGTTTGGTGGTGGCGCAGATTTACGCGACACAAGCCAACGAATATTTGGCGTGTCTGTAATTGGGAGCGGCAAATGCCAAAGTGATGCCATTTCTTTCGTATTCAAGACATAGGACTTGCGCCACAAAAACGTTCGATAAATAAATGCATCGATCAATTTTTTATCAACACTTGGCTTGCTGGCAACAAATTGGTTTCCATATTCATATCCAGAATATTGGGAAAATGAACTGACGATATTCTGCAATTTCAATGTCGCTAATTCTTTGCTCGCAGCGGAAACGACAACGCGAATATTCACATCAAAACCGGACTTACTGGTTTTTTCTTCGAGCAATTTCACAACCTCTTCTTCTGCTGGAGACAAACGATAATCTCGGCCAGTCATTGGATCCTCACCTTTTTTATGCTCTCCCATTTTCACCACCTGAAACCACGCCTCACGAATAAACCACACAATACCAGAATTGTGAAAATTTCCAGTCAGCACAGCATTCGCCTTTTTTCCTTGCTGCATTTCTCGCGCCACTCGCGCTGGCTCTTTGTGCCATTTTTGTTTTGCACTCCGCAACACAAATTGAATCCCCGCGCCTTCGTGTTTTTCAAATTTCGACAACACATTTGTTAAAGCGTTGATAGGATCTGCTTCAAGCCGATCATATGTTTGAATTTGAAAAATCTGCGACTTCTTTAATGTGATATTTGAAACAACAATTTCACCTTGTGGATTAAAAATATTATAATCCTCGACTTCTGTAATTTCTGCAGATTCATATTGCGCATGTAATTGTTGCTCAAGATACTGCCGAATAAACCGCGGGACCACTGCATAAAACGTCACCAACCCATCTTTATCCGCAATAATTTCTAACGCAAAATGATCATTACGTCCAAACCAAAAAGCTGACCAGCCCGTTTGTGGTTGCATTCCGCCGAGGGTTGAGAAAAATGTTTCCGCAACGGCGATCTTTTGTTTCACTGTATCTTGCGTCCATTGCTCATTGTTATCACCCTGACCTTCTTTCGGAATCGTGATACGCAACACTTGCATGTGAAACGCTTGCGATTTTCTCGCTACCCGACGTAATATAAAACGCAATCCAAATACAAATACGGTTAAAAACAGCAATGAACCAACAAGATACAACGTAAGTAATACAACTGGATCAAGCGAGAGAAGAAGGTCGAGCATGGGAAAAATATTTATACGATATCAACGCGCTGCTTGCGTTCTTTTTTTAGTTTTTTTTGCAGCTGCATCACATCGTCTGTTTTGATTTTTGATTCTTGTTCGAGGAAATACCGATTCACCCGCGGAATCATCGCAAGCCAACCACGGATTAAATCAAGCACCTTCCGAGTTGTTGCCCGAAATGTCACAACCAATCCTTCAATTGTTTTTGCAACCTCTTCCCCTTTTTGTCGAAACGCAATTTGTTCTTGCGGTGTCATCGATTGATAAATCTCAGTTAAATTTTCAGTCAGCACTGATTCAACTTCTTTGAGTGCTGCTGATTTATTTTGTGGCAACGGAATCTGAGCAGTCGCTGTTTTCCGACGAAAGCCAACGGTTTGCTGCTCAGCGGCAGGGTCTGCAGGAGTCTCTTGCAACGCTGGTGGAATTTCTGATATTGCATCTGGTGTCAATTCTGGCGCTTGCACAGCTGAAACATCTGCCGCAACTTCCGGTTGCGGGACAGCCGGCATTACTTCGACAGTCGGCATTGCAACCACTTGATCAGCCGCGACTGGAACTTGAACAACACCTTCTAACTGTTGAGGTCCTTGTGCGGTATTCGACTGTTCTCCATTTGGTGTATTTTTTGCCATAGCATCTTGATTTCAAATCACAAGAGCGGCACTGTGCAAGACAGTGTCCGATAATGCGGACTATACCATTTTTTTATTGCGGACGCAACGCGTTTCCGTTATACTATGTCTCATGAGTGTACAAAAAATAAAACAACAATCAAAAGAATGGCTCGACATCACGAGCCCCACGAAAGCAGATCGAGCGTATCTTGAAAAAAAATGCGACTTTGAGGAAGTCGACATTGCTTATGCGTTTGCAAAAACGCTGCGCACCAAAATCACTCCACGTCAGGGGTATACATTTTTAGTGACACTTGTCCCTTCATATAATAAGGAAAAAGAATCGATTGAATTGCACGAAGTGGACATTTTCTTAACACCGACCCAACTGATTACGATTCATCAGCAGCCCATTACCGCACTGGTTGATTTGCACGCAGAACTCAAAAGCAACATTCCCGCCCGCCGCGCGTTGTTTAACAACGGAACGAAACATGTCTTGTTCATGGTCATGGAAACACTACTCGAACACACTGACGACATGATCGATACATTAAATGATGAACTCGAATCATTGAAAAAAGATATTTTCTCTGGAACACATGGCACGCAAATGGTGAATGCAACCTTGAATATGCGTCATTCCGTCACTGAAATGCGCAAAGCCGTTCGCGGATTTTTAACAATCCTCACGCACATCCACACACAAAAAAATCTTGAGTATTTTGAAGGCCTTCACGATTACGCATCTGAACTCTGGGACAACCTAGAATCACACAAAGAACTCATCGAAGCGCTTGAAGATGCGAATGAAACAATCATCGCGCACAATCTGAACGGCGTTCTGCGATTACTCACCATGTTCTCTGCTGTACTACTCCCTGCGAGCGTCACAGCTGGTATTTTCGGCATGAATGCAAAAAACATGCCACTCGTTGGTCATTCCATTGATTTTTGGCTCATGCTTGCTGGCGTTGTTGGATCAAGCTTGGTTGTATTACTTGTATTTGCCTATAAACGATTGATTCGGTAGTCTATCTGCATGCGCGATATTCGACTACACAACACAATGAGCGGTCAGCTCGAATCTATTACTCCAATCAATGCCGGAGTTATTTCATTATATACCTGCGGCCTCACGGTCTATGACTACGGACACATTGGTAATTTCCGTACGTTTTTATTTTACGACATACTGCGACGCACACTGGAAAACGCAAACTACACTGTGAACCACGTCATGAATGTCACAGATGTTGGACATCTTGTATCAGACGCCGATGACGGACAAGACAAGCTCGAAAAAGGAGCTGCCCGCGAAGGTCGCACTGCCTGGGAAATTGCGAGTTATTATATTGAAGCGTATCACACCGATCGAGCACGTTTGAATATTCTCGCCCCATCCGTCAAAGAGCCGCGCGCGACTGATTACATTCCAGAACAAATTGCGCTCGTTGAAGAACTTGAACGCCGTGGTTTCACATACGCCATTTCAGACGGCATCTATTTTGATACTGGCAAGCTCGATGATTACGGCAAACTTGCCCATTTAGATATCGAAGGTCTGCAAGCCGGGATTCGCGTTGAACTCAATCCTGAAAAACGAAACCCAACGGACTTTGCGTTATGGAAATTTTCACCAACCAACGAGCAACGACAAATGGAATGGAAATCTCCATGGGGCATCGGATTTCCCGGTTGGCATCTTGAATGTTCTGCAATGGCAATGAAATTACTTGGCGACACCATTGATATTCATTGTGGCGGCATTGACCACATCCCGGTTCACCACACCAACGAAATTGCACAATCAGAAGCCGCGACTGGAAAACCATTCAGCAATCTGTGGTTGCACGCTGAATTTTTGCTCGTCGACGGCGGCAAGATGAGTAAATCAAAAGGCAATTTTTACACCATCCAAGACCTTATGGATCGTGGTTACAACCCACTCGCCTTTCGATACCTCACACTCACTGCGCACTACCGCAGCAAGATGAATTTCACTATGCAATCGCTCGACTCTGCGCAGTCCGCTCTTAATGCATTGATTTATCGAGTCAGCACTCTTCTTGGGTCAATGAGTGCGCCCGACAGTGAATCCATGAATGTCTTTAACGCGGCGCTTGATGCGGACCTCAACACACCAATTGCTGTTGCGGAATTATGGAACATCCTGAAAAGTGGAGAGCCGTCTGACGTCAAACTCGCAACCGTTCTCGCGATGGACAGTATTCTTGGACTCGACCTTGTCTCACAAGCAGAAGGCCTGAAACATCGAATGAGTGAAGCCGGGAGTAATTTTGCCGAACTCCTCGAAGAGCGTGAACTCGCCCGCCGAGAAAAAGACTGGGCAACAGCAGACAGTATTCGTGATGAAATTACCGCGAGTGGATTCGCCATTGAAGACACACCAGATGGCCCTATTGTGAAACCAGCGTGATTTTGTTAGGGTCATTGATATGTCGAAATACAACCTTACACCAGAACAACAATACGGCTTTTGGGCAAATCTCCCAGCGCAAGCCATTTACCTCGCGCCAATGAGCGGCGTCACAAACAAGGCGTACCGTCAAATTGTGAAATCATTTTATTCGGATATTCTCTTTCCGGAATTTGTGTCGACCTATGCACTGCAATATGGTTCACCAAAAACGGAAGCCATGCTTGATTTTGATGACGGTGAGCGACCAATTGTTGCGCAATTATTTGGTGCCGAACCAGAATATTTTTATAACGCAACAAAAATTGTGGTTGAAAAAGGGTTTGATGGAGTCGATATTAACTTTGGTTGCCCTGCTCCGAAAGTTGCAAAAAATGGTGGTGGCTGTGCGCTGCTTGGTGACCTTGGGTTATCTCGAGAAATTATCGAAGCTGTACTCGATGCGGCAGACGGTCGCGTTCCTGTCTCAGTAAAAACCCGCATGCAATACAAAGAAACGCACGTGCGTGAATTTGCAAAAATGATTTCAGACTTACCACTCGCCGCACTCTGTGTGCATGGTCGCACATTTGAAAAACCGTATGTTGGGCAAGCGGATCTCAACCCGATTAAAGAGGTGCGCGACTACGTTGATTTCAAAGTGATGGCGTCTGGCCACGCGCACACTCCGGAAGCCGCGAAAGAAACGTTTGATTTCACTGGGGCTGATGGTGTGGCTCTCGCTCGTGGCACGTTTGGGAAACCATGGATTGGAAAACAAATTAAAGACTACCTCGAAACTGGCAGCTACGTTGAGCCAACCTGGGATGAAAAAATTGACACAATGTTGAAACATGCGCGACTCATTCAAGAAATGAACAGCGAGCGACCATTTGTCGAAGTCCGAAAAGTCCTCGCCTGGTATGTACGTGATATTCCACATGCGGCAACATATCGCGGTGAGCTGGTTCGCGTGAACACGATCGAAGAAATCGAAACCATTGTTGCCAAAATCAAAACGCAAACCAGCGCGTAAACACTGAATATTTCAATCACGCGCTATACAGTTACGCAGTCTTGGCTGCTTTTCGATAGACCCCCATCGTCATTTGTGCCGCTCGCTGCCAGGTAAATCGTTTAACGTATTCACTCGCACCAGACACCAAGTGATCAATAGCCGCTCCGTCATGAAGCACCCGCAATAATCCTTTTTGGATATCAGCGACATCATACGGATCAATCAACACCGCATGTCCACCTGTCACTTCCGGCAGCGCCCCCAAGCGACTCGCAATCACTGGAGTGCCAATTTCCATCGCTTCGACTGCTGGCAATCCAAAGCCTTCATCAAGTGACGGCATGACCACTGCTTGACTATGCGCAATCAGCGCCATTTTTTCACTCTCAGACACGTAATCAATAAATCGAATACGACTGGTATAGGACGACTGTTCGGCTGCTGTATAAATATCATCAAACTTCCAACCACGTTTTCCAGCAATTACTAATTCTAGCTCAGCTGCTCGCGAATCACCTTCTTGCAGCAACTGATCAACGACTGCATCAAACGCTTGAATCAAGCGCGGCAGATTTTTCCGTGGCTCGAGTGTCCCGACAAAAAAGAAAAACTGATCAGATAAATGGTAATACTCTTTCAATCCGATCATGATATTTTCTAACTCATGGACAAGGAGCTGTGACACCACCGCTGCTTCATAGACAACGGATACACGACTATCTGGTAACTGAAAAATATCGTGGATTTTATTTTTTGTATATTCAGAAACAGCAATCACCTGATCAGCGGTTTTAACTGACCGTGGCACTAGCACTCGACGTGAAAATGAAGACTGCTCCGCGAACCACTCCGGGTGCTCGTAAATCGTCAAATCATGAACAGTCACAACAGTCGGCACACGAGAAAAAAATGGCGCAACATACGCCGGAGCATGGAACACATCACAGGCAGCTTTTTTGGCTGCTTGTGCCAGCGCCCAATGACTTGTCACAAACGGCACTTCCCCGCTTTCTGCAATCGGAACAATCGACACATTATCTTGTCGCATGAGCAACTGCATTGAATCAGAAATGCGATCCTGTGAAACGATAAATAAAATAAAATGGTCCTCGGGAAATTCTGCAGCCAGAGCATTGACCAGCGAGAACGTGTAATTCCCAACACCAGTCAGCTGCCCATCCGCATGATCAATAACATTTCGACAATCAATTCCAATTCGCATATCTTCCATTCTCCCAAAAAAATCACAAAAATGCAATGTCGCAGGCTTGAGCCTGCAGGGTATTATTGATATGATCTACCCATGAAAATACATCTTCTCCTTCTACTCTGCGGCACAATATTGATGACTCCAATCGCAACGCATGCCGCGACCACTATTCCACTAGAAAGTGATGACATCTTTTGGGCAAACGACTCAACAGGCAATCAACTCTTCGGCTCATCAATGGCTCGTGGTGATATCAACAATGATGGCTTTGAAGATATTGTTATTGGCGCACCGATGTACGACAAAAGCTCAGATGGAGCCGATCAAGATGTTGGACGCGTCACTGTTGTCTATGGAAATGCGAATCAATGGGACGATGGAAGCAACGACTCTGGGACGACATTTACTGGAGAAGGTCAAAGCAACTACGCTGGTACAGCTGTTGCAGTCAGCGACATTGATGATGATGGATATGACGATATTTTTATCGGAGCAACGGGCAATGGCTCAACCGGCGCTGTCTATCTTGTCTATGGCGCAGCAGACACCTTGTCATCCATGGATCTCAACAACGCGGCATTCAAAAAATTTACCGGACAAGCTGGCGGACATGTCGGGAACGCACTCGCTGGCGGCGGTGATATCAATAACGACGGAGCGGACGACATTATCGTCGGCGATCAAGATATCGATAGCCTCACTGGCGCTGTCTATGTCAAATACGGAAAAACTGACCACACCCGTTTTATCAGCAGCACCTTTACTTCAAACGATATTAAAATCAGCGGCATTGAAAGCCAAGATTTTGCAGGTTCTAGCCTTGCATTAGGTGGTGATATGAACGGCGATGGGTATGACGACATACTGATTGGCGCCTGTGAATGTGGCAGTGACAGCACACACACTGGCGGTAAAGCATTTGTGATTTACGGTGATAGCACCGGAAACCTCGGCAGCACCATCGCACTCTCTTCTGCGATCACACTGACTGGTGAAGCAACTGGAGATAAAGCAGGCTTGTCTGTCAGCTTTGCAGGAGACATCAACAACGATGGATATGCCGACGCACTGATTGGTGCACCTGCAAACGACTCCGCGTTTACAGACGGCGGCGCTGCATACATCCTGTATGGAAGCAGCACACGTGTCACCTCAAAAAGCCTCGGGCACTCGAGCATTATAAAACTATCCGGCAGCCGCGCTGAAGGAAACACCGGCTCATTTGTCACTGGCGGACGAGACATCAACAACGACTCGTATCCTGACATGGTTATTGGAACGCCAAGCCAAGTCGACCCAGGTGGTGGACGCGTCCATGTGTTGTATGGTGGAGCGGCACTGGAAACCAATCAATCAATAAACACAGCAAGCGACCTCGTCTTTGACAGTCTCGTCAGCGGACAAGCGAACTACACTGGGTCTTCAGCAATTCTCGGCGATTGGAACGGTGACGGATACAACGACATCAGCATCGGATCCCCGCATCAACGAGTGACGTTAACCGAAGTTGGATCTGTTCATACATACTATCAACGCATTGACACTGACAACGACGGACGGGCGGCAAACACCGAACACGTGTTATTTGACGGGACTGACTGTGACGACAACGACATTACCGTACATACAACCTACACATTTTACGAAGACCAAGACGGTGACAACAGCGGAACCGGAAATACGCAAACAGCCTGTCAGGGCGCTTCTCCATCTGCTCCAAGCGGATACGCTCTATCAGTTGCAAACACAACAGATTGTAATGATGCAGACGCTACAATTTCAACCAATCAAACATATTACCAAGATAGTGACGGCGACGGACTTGGCGGCGACGAAACACTCCTCTCTTGCAGTATCACTGTTCCGGATGACTATGTTACAAACTCAAGTGACACAAACGACACGATTGCAAACAATGGGATTGAAATCAGTGGCGACGGAATTGATAACGACAACGATGGAACAATTGATGAAATCAACACCCTTGCATTAAACGGATCACATCCAGCGTATCGCAACTTTTCACTCAGCTCGAGCGATGAATACAAAGCCGCTATTCGATCTGTCAGCGCACGATCCCACGGTGTTATTCGCGTGACATTTACAGACAACAGCATCTTTGACTACACCATTTTTACAACAACAACGAGCAAAAAAACACTCTACAAAAACATCAGTAACACTGGGCGCATTGTCGCTGTTTCTGAAAACGGAAAAACAATTCGAACCGTCAATCTTTTTACTGGTGCAATTATTGATTCAGAAGCCGGCATTAAAAGCAAAAAACACTTTGTAACACACGCTCTCGCAATCAAAGATATGCGATCAGATGGCAGCAAGGAAATCATCCTCACCTCTCGTGACGCTCAATCAACTGCGCACGTTGCAATGCTCCGTATTGCAAGCAACAACACACTCAAAGTACAAGCCCGCAAAGAGATGACAAACACACCACTTGATGTCAAAAAAACACGTTTCAAATCAACTGTCATTGAGCTCAAAAATAACAAAGGCCGCGTTCTGAAAACACTCACTCTCAATAAGAACTACCAACTGAGCGTTCGATAACTTAAAAATCAAGAATCACAAGTGCGCGATCATCGCGTTTTGGCAGGGCTTGAAATCCATCAGGAAAACAATTCTCTGATTTACCTGTCGCAGGATCTGCTGACTCCCATTGTTCTTCAATAAGCCGTGCAATGACAAGACTTTTTTCTCCGGACTTGTCAGCCAGATACTGCTTGAGCCACGCGACTCTTTGATCAATCAATTGGTCCACATGCGCAATGGCTTCGCTGGCAGTTTTTCCATGCGCTTCACGCGCAAGTTCTGCTGTTGAAAAATTATCCATCACACCATCAGACGCAAGAATCACTCGCCCACCATTGGGAACAAACCGCATGCGTGGTGTTATTTTTGTGCCACTGTATGCAATCGAAACATAGCGACTTACAATATTTCGTTGCTGTGACACAAGTGCATTACTTTCAGACAACTCGCCTTTTTTGACACGGCGATTCACAAGGCTATCATCTTCTGATTCTTCAATCACTTCACCCGCTGCATTTAATACAATAATACGACAATCTCCCAGATGAGCCATTTCAACAAAGCGTCCACCTTCTGTTTTTTCCAAGACTCGACACGCCGCAAAACAAGCCCCGTCATCTTCTTGAAATTTATCAGGATGTGCTATGTACTGCGCAGTTGCTCCTTGAATAGCTCGCTCAAATGGCACGCCTTCTGATAAGCGCAACAATTCTTCTGCAAGCACCTGCGCCGCATCACGACCGTTATCTCCACCACCAAAACCATCAACTACTGCGACAAGATCTCGACCCACAACAACTCGATCTTGATTATCATCTTCCGGAATATTCAATTGCCTTTCATAGCGCTTGGCTGCTGTTGCTGCTACGCCTTTCACGCCGCCAGCGAGCATAAACTCTTGAATTGTGTCGCGCATTGGTTTTCTGAATTCACCAGCAAAAACTCCAACACCGGTTTCTTGAAGCAACTCAGCCATTGGACGTCGCGGTTGTGAGTCTGGAGATCGTCGTCGCATATTTACATTTTTTCTGGAACATTCATTCCGAGTAAACTAAGAACCACTAACAACTGTGTGTGACAGGCGCGCACTTGCGCAAGCAACCCAGCTCGTACCGCCTCATTCTCTTCAGCGAGCATCGGGCAATGCGCATACAGTGCATGAAAACTATTTGCGAGATCATAGGCATATTGCGCAAGTACATGCGGCGTGAAATCACGCATCGTGCGCTCAAGCACTTCTGGGAATGCAGCTTGTAATAATTGTACAGCTCGGATGGCGCTGCGGCCCGCGTCGGTTGTATAGACGCCCGCATCAATCACCTGCGCTCCAGTCAGAGTCCCTTGCGCAGTCGCTTTTTCCAGCAACGATTGCATCCGCACTGCGGCATACAATAGATACGCGCCGGTCTTGCCTTCAAACTGCGTGAAACCATCAATATCAAAAATATAAGATGTCTTGCGATCATTAATCAGATCAGCAAATTTCAATGAGCTAATCGCAACAGTCGTCGCAATCTGCTCGCGCTCTGCGGCTGTAAAATCACGCCCAACATTCACACTCTCCATTTGCTTGTGCGTCGCTGCAATCACTTCATCAATCAGCACATTCAACTTCATCGCTTTTCCAGCCCGAGTTTTGAACGGCTTCCCATCCGTGCCGTTGACTGTTCCAAAACCAACATGTGTGAGCGCGACACCTTCAGGTGCGATACCTGTTTTGCGTGCTGCTCGAAACACTTGTTCAAAGTGCAATCCTTGACGCTCATCAACCACATACACCAACGCATCTTGCTTGAGTTCTTGCACGCGCTGATCAATGCACGCCAAATCCGTTGTGCCATACAAATAGGCACCATCTGATTTTGTGAGGAGTAGTGGTGGAATCTCTTTTTTATCCTCTGGTGTTTGCAGCTCATCAATAATCAACGCGCCACGAGACGGTGTTGCAAAGCCTGCTGCTGTCAGTCGTTCAATCATCTGCCCTGCCCATTCATGATACGCTGATTCCCCATTCCACACATCAAACTCAACACCAAACAACGCCACATCACGCTGTAATTCTTCAAGCGACACACGCGCAATATGTTCCCATAACGCTAGATACCCGCGTCGGCCTGATTGCAATTCAAACGTCGCACGCAACGCTTCCGCCATTGCCGCTTTTCCTGCATCTGAATCTTCTTTACACAGTGCACTTGCAGTTGGGTAAATCCGATCTAAATCAGCCATTGTCACTGGTGACTCTGTTGGATACACCCCATCAAAATCTGCATCAAAATATGGAAGCTCCGGTTGCTCACGTTCAAGCTGAGTGATAATCATTCCCATTTGCGTTCCCCAATCTCCGAGATGTACATCACCTGTAACCGTGTGGCCCAAAAACGCGAACATGCGCTTGAGCGAATCGCCAATGACGAGTGAACGAAGATGACCAACGTGCATCGGTTTTGCATTATTCATCCCACCGTAATCAATCGTCACCCGTTGCCCTACAGCGACAGGTGTGACTCCCAAATGCGTATCCGCAACCTGCGCGTCAATGTGCGTTGCGAGAACAGCGCTGTTCACATGGATATTCAAAAAGCCTGGACCTTCTACTGTAACGGACGCAATCAGCGGATTGTTCGACGCGAGGATGTGACCTGCAATACCTTGCGCAACTTCGCGTGGATTTTTTCCGGCTTGTTTTGCAACCTTCAAAGCGCCATTGCATTGAAAATCTGCCAAGTCAGGTCGATCTGAAACTGTCACAGCTCCTGCCTCTGCAGCAAAACCCGCCTGTGCAAACGCTACTTCAAAAATATCAGTTAATTGGGCATTCAATGATTTCATAAGATATCTACTATATATAGTAGTAGTAAATCACGAATATTCGGAAAAATCTAGGCTTGTAATAATTGAACCGTTTTCTCAACCTCATTCTTTTGTTGTATTACCAAAGAATGAAACTCAGAAAATGGAGGGAAGCAGCAGCAATGCTTCCCGGTTGTTTTTTAATGAATGACTCACCTTCTGGATTCAGAATGGATGAACATCAATCAGCTGCGATGTGTTGTCTGTCCCGAATCGTCGGGTCAGATATTGAACAATGGACGGCGAAATCCGCCGCTCACCTTCTGGATTCAGATCCAGCGAAGAGGAAGATTCTCCCTCGACTCCTGAGGGGCGAGTCGCCGCCGCTGCAACAGGAAGAGGAGGGTCTCAAAGCTCGGGGTCAGACCCTCTCTCTCCAAGAGAACCTGAATAGTCTGCGGATTATCATCGAACCACTCGACGCCGCCGTCCGGATCTTGCGCCTGCGCATAGACCGCGGTGACCTGCTCTGCTGTGAGCGTGGTGCGCACTGCGAACAGCGCGATCACCTCGTCAAACGGATTGTTGTGGCACAACCCAAGGTAGGTCCACTGCTCGAGCTGCTCGAGCGGGATGGCCGTTTCGCTGTGGACACGCTGAAGCGCATCCTGGAGCAGATCGATGGATGCGCCATCCTCTGGCTTTTGCACCTTTCCACCGTTACAGTGGAGGAAGCCCGGGTGCAGGTGAAGATCCTTGCTCCGTCGAACAAGAGCCATCTGACCATCGCTGGTGATCACCAGCGTGGCGTTCGCGAGCGGGCGGGGCTTGCAAAAGCGTCGAAAGTCGAACGCTTCGCAACCAGACCCGTGCGCCACATGATACGCCTGCCAGCAAGCATCGAAACCTTTTTCGGTGCCGAGGACCGAGAAGTGGCCGTAGTCCAGCCAGTTGGCGGCAACGTTTGCGAAGACACGGCCCTTGTCATCAGCATGGAACACATGGATGATCCGCCCACGCTTCAAGTCGGCAGCAACGCGAGCGTTGACCCACCGATCGACAAAGCCCTTCGCCTCCGCGAGCA
>CALKUP010000010.1 GCA_937996685.1 uncultured bacterium
AAGAAAAATAAAAAAAATAAAAAAATAAAAAAAAATAATTATAACAAAATGAAAAGTTTTTGGGAAATGTATGGGTTGATATGGTTTTCATTAACATGTTATGGTCTGAATTGGTTGGTGGCGGTTTCTTATGTCTGTATAACAGAATGCGAAGAAAAAGAAATACCGTGTTATTTTAGATACGGCCCGGTCGGAGCATCGGTTTGCCCTTTCGTGTTGATTGCCAATGGAGTCTATTTATTTTTACGAATCATCTTGTTTATTAAGGATTTCTTTCAATTTATTTTTTACAGTACAAAGCAACGGTTCATTTTCATCCCGTTTTAGGAATAAATACAATGAAACTTAAAAAAACATAATCTTTATGCTCTTTATGAAGCATCACGACATAAAACACACCGACCGCGGAGACTGTCAATCTCAACCATTTTTGTAGCATTTGAATTGTGCGGTAGATCAAGAACGAGTCCATTATCATTAACATACATGATATTCCAACCGGCGTCACGAATACTCTGCACAGGATATACCGCATCAATAGTTCCGCCCACATTTTTTTGTAGCTTCGCCAACATATCCTTGGTATTATTTTGCTCGAAGGACAAAGGAATTCCATAGAATGTAAACAAATACTTATTCACCGATGCGGAATAATACACAACACCATCAATGTTGTCTATATCTTGACGGTCTTTATCGTGTAGCACAACAATGGCATCCACTGTTTTGCTTACTGTTTTCAAATGCACAGCTTTCAACATTTTAAAAAATTGCTTTTTTTTATTTTTAATTTTTTTAAAAAAAATTATTCCTCATTTTCAATGCGTTCAAGTTCCTCCGGTGTAATGAGTTGCTTACCATACTTCAGATTATACCAGTTTACAACGGATTGATATAAATTTTCTATATGATCCAACGCAACGACATCTACAGAATCATCGATATCAGAGCGAACGCCGTAATAGGTTGTTCGTAGCTGCGGGAAGAGCTCAAAAAAGGGATAAATTTGGACATCATCCGAAAACACATAAATTAGAATGGGTTCGCAAGTAGGTGATTTTTTGCGGTAGTTCCTGTACATAAGAAAGAGTTGGACAAGCGCCTTGGTCATGGAGTCCCGGAAAACAAATGTTGGTGCGAGAGGGTGTCCGTCGGGAAAATTATTGCGATTCGTGCGATGTTCCAGCTGTTCAATGGCCAGCGCGTGGCTGACGGTCGTCGTCTTGAGTTCAATCAGGACAGGAACCTTCTCCCTCCCCCTCATGAAGAAACCCATCAGGTCAATCTTGGTGCGGAACTGAAAAGTGTGTCCCAAATCCCACACATCCACATTTGCGCGATTTAGAGAAATCCCCAGCGCACCTAACTGAATCAACGTGACGAGTGTTGCATTCTGATACACTTTTCGTGGATTTAAAATGCCATAGTGTTGGGCAATCGACGCCAGCTCGTTATGTACAATGGAACCAAACACAACGGCCAATTGACGGCCTTCCTTATCCAGCGCCTTAAACGTGGAAAAAGTAAATCCAAGTCGAAACAGCACATAATGAATACCCAGTCGTCGCTCCTCCGCAGCAACTCGTCTGGCTTCCACAGTAACCTCCATTTCTCGCTGCAACAGCTCATCCTGCGTCATTCCCTCATTTTCCCACGCCTGCTCTTCGCGCAGCATCCTATCAATCTCCACATCCGCTTGACTACTCATTATTGTATTTTCACAATATACTTTTTATTCAGAAAGTTTCTTTTAAAAAAATTAAAAGGCCTTGAATTTCTTCAGCATGACTTTTGGTGCGGGCGGTAATGTCTTGCAACAGCGTTGTACCTCGGAATAGGACAAATAGACGGCACGAAGATCGTCGTACATACTGGTGAGATTGACCGTGTGCAAATTCTTGAAATTCATGGACAGTTCACTGTTGACAATCCCACCCCTGCTGGCCCGAGCCACATCGCCATTGATGATGATGTTGGTTTGGTTTTGGACAA
>CALKUP010000011.1 GCA_937996685.1 uncultured bacterium
GTACGATGGATTTGGAGATGCTCATCAACTCGACCGTCGCTGCTAGTGCGGGCAGCGGCACGTATCGTTTCCCACTGCCGCCGGGCTTCGTCTGCAAAGATTTGAACCCTTCGCCCTGCGGCGTTGGCCATCTGCGTGCAAACACATTCAATGCACCAGCGTATGTCATCCCCGATGGCACGAACCTTGCGTTTTTGCTTTTGCGTTTCAACATCACTGAGGCATCTGCGTTGGGTGGAGATGCTCCGGTGAGCTCGACTGACTATGACAGCAATTCGACAAACGGCGTCACGTACCGCTTTCGTGCAACGTTCGAGATTGCTGGTGTTTGAAGCTGGCGAACACAACATATGTGTGACCTCACAGAATTGCAATTGAAAGAAGCGAATGCCGTGTTGGCGCTTATTCATTTTCAAGCCATACACGATCATTTCCAACACCATCATAAAGTGCTCAGTCAGCCACAGCCTCGCGGTGCCTCACCACCTGTTTATCATGAATACGGACCAGTCGTCGCAGTTCAGCCAGGTCCTACCCGGGCGCCTGCAGAGGTTTTTCGCAGCACACGATCGCACGGATCAATTCTACCTGTACGGAAACGAAGTGGGCACTAGGCGCCAAACGTACGGACGCGCGGAGAAGTTGCCCTACATTCCGTCATGGACACAAGCCAAATTGACGAAAAAGTAAAGACAGCAACATTTACTGGCACTGTCGTTGCACTGTATGCTGCATACGATTTGCCACAATCGAACATTGTGGTTGCTGGCGTGCACGCAGGCGCTGTAACGTACATTGTCGATAAATTCGCGCCTCTGAATGCCATTCAAAAAGCAATCGCTATCGCTGGTATCATGTCAGTGTCGTGTCTTTGGGTGCATTCGTTGAAACAACATACTTGTATGCGCTATGGCCTGTTGACCGGCGTGATGGCAGGTGCTGCATGCATTAGGCGAATGAAAAAATCTCCATCAGAACAGAAACAGCCATCGTAATATATATTTAAGTTTTTTTTTGTTTACGAAAAGTAAAATATTTATTTTCGTAAACAAAAAAAAATTACTTATCGTCCACGTCGTCATCGTCGTCCACTTCAATTGAATCAAGCATGGCATCGATCTGGCAAACAAGTTTGGTGAAATTTTCGATGCGAAGCTTTGACCGTTCTTGCAGAGCCGCAGCAATATGCGGCATGTCGCCAGCAACGTGACATGTGCGCTCTTCATCTGCCTTCATCTCAGAAACGCAGTGCGCCTTCAGCTTTTGCAACGCTTGCACATGCTGTGCGCTCTTGTCAAACGTTGTCAGCATGTCGTGATCGACACCGATGTAGCCACTTGTTGATGTCACGATTGATTGTACAGTAACAAACAATACCGATTCAACACCAAAAGCTTGCTTCAAAAACACAATATCGCCAGGTGTAAAGTTAGTCATCGTTCACGGTCTGAAAATTGACTTAGCTGGAGAAAAAAAAACAAAAAACAACGCGATTTCCTTATAGAAATAAAAAAACTATTTTTCCAGCTAAGTCAATTTTCAGACCGATGCAACATAACCGGCAATACAAATATATTACGTTATTTTTACTTGGTGGTGCGAGTTATCTCGCAATCACGTGTCCGTGCCCCAAATACCTCGCTTGTCACAGGCCGTTCTATGTTGCGCTAGTAGCGGCAGCTGGTGCAATGGCTTTTCTACCCGAGAAAGTAAACTGAAATGGTTGACAACATTGCCAATACTGTGATGCATGCTGCCACACAAACAGCACTCGGTGTGGCAGTTGGTGGCGTATGTGAGGCCGTTTTTCCTGCAGCAAAGCCGCTCGGACCCGACGGCTCGGGCGTACTCACACTGGCAGGCGAAATTGTCGCTCAACTTGTTGTCAATTCGCTCGCGTTTATCGCTACGGCCAAGTTGTCCGCAGCCGCTGATGATCAATCGGGCGCACTGGTGTATAGCTACGCACTGTTCGAGTGCCAGCCGTCCTTGCGACACAAACTGAAATGCGCGGGTGCTTATGTGACGTCATTTGTCGCTCCTTCCAAGGTGTCTGAAACATTCACAGGACCGCCTGTCACGGCATCACAAAAGCAAAAGATGCGTGAGCGCTATTGATGACTACTTCCACGGACAGCGACGACCGCGCCGCCGTTATCTCGTTTGATCACGTTGATGACGGCTTAGATGAGACGCGTCTTGCTGAGATTATTGCATATGCGTTTCGTGGATGTCAAAACAACGACGTTATTTTTTGCAATGAAATTCAGATCGGTTTATCGACGATTGATAAAAAACGCTACAGAGATCGGGGTGTGTGGGCTATTGTTGTTGCGGAGGCTGCATGTGTGTTAGCTGTTCCTTTTGGCGTGGCGACGTTCATTGCGCAATGCGAAGATCGTTACATTTACGGCCTCTATGTAAAAGTTTAATGATTTACACTCAGCACGCGTTTTTTGTGTGTTCGTGTCGCCGCATGATGCTCGCCAAACTCTTCGGCTGCATTGGCGTAGTGAGTGTAGGCTCGAAAGCGATCGTGCGCATTATCCGTGTCTTTCACACCACGAATGCCCACATAGTCTGTCCGTGGCTCATTCATAAATCCATGAGCAGTTGGTGTTGTAAATAAACGACCCTTCTCTTGTGTTCCAAGAACTGTGCGCGGCGTCACGAATGAGTGAAGAAGACGGTCTTTCGCCTGGCGACGCTCCACATAGATATGAGGAAACTCGGATTCCATGTCTACCGATTAACATGACAGTAGAAATCGCGCGAACGTTCGAGCGTGTGGGAAACATCGATTTCTCGCGTCAAATCAATGCAACACAGGCCTCAGATGCGTGGCAAGCGCAGCGCCATACGCGTATCACGGCAAGCGCTGCTGCTGCTGTGTTTCCTGGCGTGAGCAGTACTGTCACTACTGCTGACCTGCATCGCAAGCTGCGCGGGCTGCCGGCGAAGCCGTTCAATGATTACGCTTTGAGCGCAATGAGCGCTGGCAAGCAAATGGAGCCCATTTTATTCAGCGAACTCGCTTCTGTTATGCCGCGGCGCGTCCTTATTACGTGCTCTCTCTTTCTTTCTGAAGACAATTTAGGCGCTACGCCAGATGCAATCATCGTCGACGGCCATGTTGTCGTCGAGCTCAAATGGCGTGTCGGCGCCGAGGCAGCTTGGAACAACGAGCTAGGACACACAGTGTTTTGTCAAGTGCAGCTGCAGATGCACGTCACCGGCGCTCGTAGTGCCTATGTCTATTGTGGCTGTGCGAGCGGGGAGAGGCGTCTCTGGCTTGTGCTATACTCACCAAGCTTCATGTACGTATGGACAGTGTGGAAAAACATGGCAGTCGCACTGGCGGAAGAACATGAAGCGCGTCCACGTGCTGACAATGGCACATACGATCACTGTTCACTGTTTATTGCGCTTGAGATGAAACATCACTCGGCTGAAGTTCGCCTTCCTCAGGTTCCTCAGATTCTAGGCCAAGAGTGTCGGCCAGTGCGTTCGGAATAAACGCATGGAACTTGCCACCACACGACGCACACAAACCGCTCACAGTCCACGCTTTCAACCCGCGCTTGTACGACGGATTGGACACAACGCCAGGTTTCTTTCCCAATGCTGCGCATCCTTTACGCTTGCACGCCGTATTACAATTCATAGTTTCCATTGTTCGTTTCTACATATAAATAGAAAAGCGTTAGTTTTCTACACGTAGTGTAAACCAGTGATGAACAACTCAGTTGCGAAGTTTGAAGAGTGGTGTGAAGCCAACGAAAAGGCATTGGATGTGGTGATGTCAAAGGTCGACGACGTTCTGCAAGAATCAGGCATTCAGTTGTGCTTCGCCATCGATGGTCGCGAGTCTGAGTTGGCTGAATGGATTTACTTCAACCATGTGGTTGGGGTGCCTATTGACAGCGATGACGCTCCAATCGTTTACCAGGAACTGGATTCCGACGGCGAAAAGATCGAGGCTCACGAATGTGAAGAAGAGGAACAATTTGAAGATGACGAAAGCGACGATGATCCTGATGCGTTGCCGCTCGAAGACGACACCGAGGACGATGATGATGACGACGACGACGACGACGACGACAACGATGAGTTTGGCAGCGACGAAGCGGACGAAATCGACGAGAGCAACATCGACGAAGAAGCGGAGCGTCAACTCTTCAAACGCCGCGCGCTCGCAGTGTCTGGCGCCGTCGAAGACCGTTCGTGAAAAAAAGTCAACTATTGAACAGATTCGCAAGAGATTCGTAGAGGAGAGTCGACATCTCACACTTTTACCTGTCTATCCGCCCGAAGTTAATCCTGAAAGCTACCCTACCTTTCACTACAGAAACCCGCGGCGCTTGATTACTATAAATGTTGAAAGCTCGTCAAAATACATTAATCGTGGTGATTATGGGTACATCAGCGACGAGGATGACATTGAGGATGATAATTCTACGGGAGAATCAAAAGTAGCTCTTGATGACTAGCGTCCCGCCCACTGATTATTTGATGAGTCCTGATCCGAACCGCGTGCGGTCATTGTTTTCAACGGGAATGGTGGCCAAAGTGGAACAGGCCGACATTGGTGTTTCACGCTGGATTTTGACTTTGCGAACGGGACAGAAGTGCATGATTCCGTGGGACCCACGTCATTTTTTTGTTGCCAATCCAAAGTAAACGATGAACGAAGCTCAGATGCAATGTGAAATCGTGCGTAAATTGCGGAGTGCTGATACACCCATTCTGTTTACGACAACAGGTGCGGGGCTTACCGATAGTGTGCGACATGGTGTGAAGATGAAGCGAATGGGTTACACTGTGGGCACGCCTGATCTCTTGATTTTTGAACCCGGATACGACGGCACTCACGGTCTTTTACTTGAATTGAAAACTCCGACGGGGCAAGTTTCAATTGCACAGGAACTCATGCACAACGCATTGAAATCACGTGGCTACGCCGTGGTTGTGGTTCGCAGTGTTGCACAGGCTATTGCCCATATTGAGCGTCACACGAATCGGAAGATATCAATCACCGAGCACGCAGCTCCGCCAATTGTCTGCCCGGCACAACCAAGCAGTGAGAAGCCGCACTCGTAAAAGTAGTAACCTCCAGCAGCAATGGCACCGACAATCGCTGACGTGAAAAGAGCGTTTCCAAGCCCCTCAACGCCTTCTTTATCAAAAATAAAGAGACCTGTCGGTACAGATGTAATGGCAAACGCCAACAACGTTTTTTTGGTTCGTGCGTTTGCTTCGTCGCACATTTTCACTGAGTATGGAAAACAATGAAGGACTTTGAGAGTATCATCACTATTGACACTTTGACACGCAAGTCGATTGGCGAGTTGATTCGTACATTTAGAGCGCATCGCGAGTCCGCTAAGTCCGTTTTCATTCAATGGCAAGAGTACGAGTGGCTTCAGGGCGAGGATGAGGAGATCGATCCCGGACCACCGGACTTGGCATCCGGTATTGTGCGGATCAGATCACGCAGCAAACCGGTGGTGGACCGAATCGCAAAAGAAATTGAAACGACTTATGTCAAGTTGCGCTTACGTGAAAATTCCAATAAAAACTAAAAATGAGTGATCCAGACACGTTAGACGATGAGTTGCGCAATATTGGTAAAACAGCACCAGCGCCTGCGCCGGCTGCAGCGAAACCACCCAACAAGTTCGCCAAAAAACGAGGTCGTGGTCGTCCGCGGAAGGAGCCAATCGATGTGCATCCACGGAATGATCTTGAAGAAGAACAGCTTCCAACCGAATTCGATGATCCACGCGCAATGGAGGAAGGTGGCGTGCCAGCGCAAGCAGACGTGAGTTCGATTGAAGAGCGCATCGCCGCGTGTCTGAAAATCGAGCAACTCGGAAAACGACTAGGTGCCGTGGGCACCGGATTGCAGCCGAATCCGCACGTGCATCCGCTGAGCGTATTGGAAGACGAAATTACGCTGATGAATGCTCAAATCGGTGGTCTCCACGCTGAACGTGTCATCAAGTTGGTGGCGACAAAGTTTGTTGCTCCGCTCATCGTCAATGTGTACACAGCTGTCGCCAGTGCGGTTTCCACTGAGCCACCATTGGATTTGTCGTTGTTTCCCGACGAGGTTAGCAACAACTGGGACACGATGTTTGGTGACGCGGCTGCGCAGATTGCGATCAACAATCCGATCGCGTTTGGAAAGAAAGGACCCTATCTGGCATTTATTGAGGGTGCCGTCTATTGCGCCGCGAGCGCAGCCGCGAAGAAAGCTGCTCGTGACGCGGCGACGGCTCAGTCAAACACAACGGATTCTTGAATGCCGGCTGAATATTGATTTCCTTCTTTGTTTGCATAATTTAAAAACCTCGAGTCGCCCAGCGTGATTTGAACATATGCCCCGTTGGTACGCAGCGTCTTTTTTGCTATTTGTTGGAGTGTTGATTGTGCTGTCTTTCGCAGTGTAATGAGGCCATTATGCTCAATCGTAACGTGACAATGCGCGTGAATGAATCCTGTCGTCCGCGCCGTTTCGACTCCAGCCTCAATGTGAACGTTTTTGATTTCGCTTGTAGTTTCAATAAGCTGATTCCACACCGTCATGGTGGCAAATTCCTCCCATACGAACTTCTCAAGTGCACGCTTCAGACTCGCCTCCTCCGGAGCGGTTTTCGGTTTATGATTTGTATTGATCGTAACAAAAAACACAGTGTATCGACGCCGTGATGACATTATGACTTTACATTAGGAATAGAATCTCAGATTGACCTTCTTCGGTGTAGCTTTCGGTTGATACGTATTGGTCGTAACAAAAAGCACAGTGTATCGACGCCATAGCGTTCCAGTCGATGAGCTACCAAGTGAGTACACTGGGGTGAGTAAATAATGCCCTTGTTCGGATTTTTCGTCGGCTCAATTGTCAAGTCAACTTTGAACATGAGTATATTTGACGGATATGAGCCGTGTTACCGAAAACTATTTGCCGCGTTTGGTCACGTCATTCGACGGCCTAAGTTGCATTATGTATCACGGCCGTCGTGCCACCGCGATTGTTACTGTCCTGATTGTGCCTTCTGGTTTGCGAGTCAAGCTACATTTGATATTGAATACATGCGTATTTCACTTGTTCGCGGCGCGAATGTGCGCTTGCTGAATGCATTTGAAAAAGAAACTATTTCACACATGGGACCGCTTGGTGCAACAGCATTGCGCATGGTTGGATACCGGTTTGTAGACATCTGTATGGTCCTCAACCGTCTCCCAGTTCTTGTTCTGCTCTACATTACGGACGCAGATGCCGACTATCCTGAGACTATGGAGCCATCAATGTATTGGAAATGGAAGATAGCAGCTGCCATTAAACACTTTAAATAAGCGTTTATTTCGGAGGCCGATAGTCATCAAACGGCGACGGGAGCACTTCGCCACGCATCTGCTGTTCACAACGAGGTTGTAACGCTACAGCAGGGTCTTTCAATCTACTGTGTCGCAGCATTTTCCGGTGCACGTGTGGCCCGACGAGTTGAGCGACGGCGCTTAGCGGTTTCTTCTGGTTGGTGTCCATCTTTTTCACTACTTAGCATTTTGAGGTGATCCATCAAAAGTTGTCGAATATCGACAAAGTAGATACGTCCTCGATCATCTGAGCCGAGAACATATGGCGTGCTAGTGGCGATTGTGTTCTCTGCCACTTCAAGCGTTTGTGTTTCCACACCATTCCAGATGACAGCGGAACCAGCGTTGCCAACAAGTCGCGCATTCGGTGTCCACGGCGAGCTGGGAGGCGCAGCAGGCACCAACAGTCGTAGAGGGGGCATTTGTGATAAAGGAGTCGTTGGCGTTGAGTGATTCGACGTGGAATCACCTTCACTCGCACAAACTCCATCGTTACTCATTGTTGGAGGATTTCAATCACGTTACGAGCGTGTGTGGAGAAGGGCACCAATTGCGCCGTTCTTGATCTGAATGCGATTGCGCGTAATGTTGACCACACGCACAACACGCGTCTGACTGGGATTTTTCGCATTGTTCGGCGGCAAGGTCACACGAATGCGTGGCTTCTTCATCGTTGTGAAATCGATATGGCCCACACCATCGTTTTCGACAGTGGGAAACTCGCTCCATGGCAAAACAGCCAAATCGCTGGTGAGACCAACCTTCGGAAAATAGCGGTGAAAGCCGGAGTGACTATTCAACCAATAGCCCATCGAAGTTACGGGCGTAATACGGTCTGGACCATCCATCGCTGACCACGACTGAATCGGAATAGTAGTTGTCCAGTTCGGGCGGCAAATGGTCGTCGTACCGCCAACGACAAATGTGCGTTTGGTAGTGTCGTCAGAGTCAACGTCAGCGGCCGTTGCAATGCTGCCGACAGGTTGAAGATCGTCTTTGTAGTGTGCAGTGACGAGTGTCATCACGCAGGGCAACTTTGTGTTCTCAACGTCGACGTCGACCGTCACCGGTACGCCGCTGGCAGCGACTTCAACGTCACGCTCAGATACAGTCTGTGTTGTGGAAAACTCCAGATGCATGCCGTTCAGAGTTTCGCTCGCTGTCATCGAACGCTCATCCTGTGTGCGCACCATGTGGTGATTACGCAAGAAGATGTCCGGCTTTGCAAGCAAGTTCGCGCTGATCGACGCGATCGGAATGTTCGTGCTGATGAGCTCCTGCAAAAACGGGATTTTGAACGAGAGCACAATCGGCTCACCGATTGCATGGACCGGCAAATGTTCGTTCAAAGACGTGCTCTGATCAGAAGCCCACGGCTGCCAAACCGGGATGACGAGCTGGTTGGGCACTGCCGTGTTGTCAACCAATGCAGCCACAGCATTGGCATACACCGTGCGCTTTGTCGAACCAATGCTCGGCGTCGTCAGAATGCGCTTGAAGTGAGTTTCGTGAGGTGAAACTGTGCGCAACGGCTCCTGGCAATGACGAATGTTCAGTTGTTCCACGAGGCCTCCGAGGATCTTTTCGCCTACCCACGGCTGCCACTCCAGGAAATCAGTCGCCGAGGCACCTGCAACCGCCAAGTAGCTCGCGCCATCAGCTGGATTGCTTCCAGCGCCACCGTTGAGCGCCGCAAACGCGCCGTCGGTGCGGTACAAGCGCGGTAGCGTGATAATAATCTCGCTACCAATGAGGTCAGCGGGCACCTCACTGCTGTACTCAATGGTGCACAAATCACCGAATCGCAACGAAGAGCGGTTCTTCGGCTCGATGTCCGAAATCTGAGCTTGTGCCACGCGAAAGTGCTGAGGCACATGGCGTGTCATAAACGAGAACTTGTCGCTCGCGAACAAGCGCGTGTACGTGCCAGCCAGATTGTAAGTGAGCTTTTGGTCACGTCCAATATTTTGGCTTTGGCCGAAGAGAGGATCGAAATTGAGAGACATTGTCGCCAGTTTTAAACAATAGTTAGAAAACTATGAATGCATCACAGGCAATCTATGATGAACTAAAGGAGAAACAAAAATATTCGTTGCCGAAAATTAACAACAGCAGGAAGCGTCGCGCAAGTGTGAGCACGTTTGCACCAGAGAAAGAGGTGTTACAATTCTGTGTACCGTGCAAAAGCAATGAATCAAATCCTCGAGAAGTGCTACTTGAAAGTGACGCCAATGGAAATCGAGTATGCACTGTCTGTGGCACAGTGGCTGACCGGCTTGCTAGCACTTCTCATGACTACTCTGATCACATGCGTACTACTTCATCTGCTCGTACGAATACTCGTCTCAATTACATGCGTGAGCGACTTTCTCAGTGGCGTATGGGCGAGCCGCCGATTCCATCTGGCGATGTGGCGAAACTACGTGCAGCTTTTAATCGCGGATATGGCCAACTGGATCCGGCATTGGGTGTGTATGAGTTTCACCCATTTCTTCCGAAACACGCCGTGCGAGCAGTGATTAATCGCGCGAAGCTCGCATCACACAAGTACACTGAAAAATGGCTAACTATTCGCAAATTGTTGGGTTGTGAACCGCATCCCATGCCAACGCAAGAACTCGTGATGTTTATTGATGGAGCGTTCATCACGGTCGATCGCATCTGGAGTGCACATTTTCGATCTATTCGCTGTGGTTCACGCACATCACTGTTTTGCTATAATTTTTTGTTTCATATGTTTCTTTTACAACACTCTGTTGAGGCGTACGTCGAACACTCACCGTGGTTCCCCATTCCAGAGAGCGAGAAGATGCGTGAGCTCGTTCAGATGTGGGCGAAAATTTGTGAGTATGCCGGCTGGACACACTACGAGGCCGTATGTCACGCTGACGGCACTGTTACACGCGTCCAATACAAAGGCACCCCGTTCAACGGCGTTTTCGGCCGAACGCGAACTATGAGTCAAACCACAATTAATCTTACCCCCGTAAAAAATGTCGGCCTCTGATTACTTGATCAATCCGGAAACCCTTTCATTGGCCGCAGCTGTCGCTATTGGTGGCATTGGTCTCTTCTTTCTTTCGTCGACTTCTTCAGCCACAGGTGTGGGCGGATCCGTTAAGAAGAACTCTACGGACAATTACGACTTGCTGCCGCCTGACTTTTTGGGTCTTGGTAGTGGAACGTCAACAGAGCGTGCGAAAACGTTCGGTTATAACACCGACCCAGACTATGACCCAGCCGACAGCGCGATTTGTGTGGACAATTCAGGATTTAATGATCCAAACAAAT
>CALKUP010000012.1 GCA_937996685.1 uncultured bacterium
TCGGGCGCAGAAAGGCCTTGGCCGTGTTCCAGCGCCAGCCTTCTTTCTGGTTCACCTCGAAATAGCTTACGCCCTCGTTGTTGCCGCGGTTGAAATCCTCGGTGGCCGGGATGCCCGCCTGTTGCGCCGCTTGCGCGAAGGCGTCGAGCACCTCCCAGCGCAGGCGCTGCTTGTCCACACGCCATTCGCCGCCCGAATTGCGGCCACGCAGCGTGTGCAGGTAGCTGCCTTCGGGCAGTTCGCGGTCGAGCAGCGGTGTTTTCGCACCTTTGGCGCCATGCAGCGCGTTGGCGCCTTTGTGGTGGTCTTCGTGCAGCTGGAAGTAAGGCAGTGCATGGTCCCAACGCCAGCTGTCGTCGCCGGTGATCTTGGCCCATTGGTCATAGTCGCGCGACTGCCCGCGCATGTAAATCATGCCGTTGATGCTGGAGCAGCCCCCCAGCACCTTGCCCCGCGGGTAGCGCAGCGTGCGCCCGTTCAGACCCACGGCAGGCTCGGTCTGGTAGAGCCAGTCGGTGCGCGGGTTGCCGATGCAATACAGGTAACCCACGGGGATGTGGACCCAGTGGTAATCGTCTTTCTTCCCGGCCTCGATCAGCAGCACGCGTTTGCGCGCATCGGCACTCAGCCGGTTGGCCAGCAGGCTGCCCGCCGTGCCGCCGCCGACGATGATGTAGTCGAAAGTGTTGTCGGACATTGTTTTTGCAGTTTTAGAAAGTGCGCATCAAGGATACCCCTATGCTTTTATGGCGCGACGAGAATTGCTCAACAGTGCTTACCCTCCAGCTCAATAGGTATTCAGGGAGTTGGAACCAGCTTTGCTCAAACTCGAATTTTTTCGCGCTGTGAGCATGTCCTTCCCAGTGCGTCATAGTCAGCCGAGATTTGCCCGTTGGTCCGTGCCGCCACAGCATGCCGACGTCAGTTCGCAACACGCCACTGGTCGGTCCGCTTGCTTGAACACTCAGTCCCGGTCCTGCAAGAGCAAAAACATCCAATGCACCATGCCGTGATGTTGCGCCCAACTGTAGCGTTGCGTGCAGACTGCGTGAGTCAAGTGGGTGACCTGTCATGGAGCCGTAGCTGATCAAGGTCTGACTTGACCATTTACGCAGCCAGGAATTCCAGGGCAGCAAGGATTTCATGGAAAAGATCTGAAACTCCTCGATCTTCAGGGAGTCATTTTTTCCAACAGAGATGGTTGGAGAAAGCAGAACCATCTCGGTTTCTGCGGTGCTATGACCTTGAGATTGCATCAACAAGTGAGAGACCGGAATCCATTGCAAGTACAACTTGCTCTCTGCGCTGGAAGTTGACCAGCTGGCTCGCCAATGTGTTTCTCCTTGGGTGCGGCGAGGATCCAGTGTTTCGCTGACGTTCAGGTAATTCTCATCAGCTGCTTCACGAAAGTTCGTGAGCAATGCGAGGTTGGTTTGGTAAGTGGAATCACTGATTTGTTGTTGCTGTTTCAACCACCGGTTGTAGGCACGCAATGCGGTCAATTGTTCTGGATTTAACTGTGCAACAGAGGTGTTTTGGGACAAGAGGCCCTGCAATAGATCTTGCCGTATCGTTGTCATTCCTGGCAGATCCTTTGTCACGTTGGCCACTATCCAGGTATCAGCAAGGCTGACGCTGACATTCGATATCCGGTCAGATTCCTGCAAAGCCTTGACGACATCTTTTGGAGTTATCCATGATCGCGCATTGGGGGGCAGATCGCCTGTCAGAGCAAGGATGTTGTGCAGTACCGTAGCGCAGTTGTACTGATGGAAAAAATAGGTCAGGTCGCTGCTTTTCAGTTCAAACAAATGATTGCGGATCAAGGCCCTTTCAAATGCCGTTGTGCGTACTTCATAAAGCCAGAGATTGCGCTGTTCAGCTTCGATGTATTTGCGTTCCTCTTGCGCATAAGGTGTCAGCGCAAACAGACCAGTTTTCCCGGTGACCAGACTTTCCCACAAAAGTTTTGGAAGGTTGACTGTGTCGGCATGGGTGTAAAACGAAACAGCGTGCGCAGTTTCTTGCCCTTGTCGTATGCCTGATATTTTCAGAAAGCTGTGGCCCAGTACGCTGGCAGGTTGAGTGACCGTTTCGTTGGCATAGACCAATTCCAGTCGGTCAAACGGTGCCTTCTGAATGAACTCCTCGATTTCAGGACAGAGCGAGGTGTCCTGGGTAGGCAACTGCATTCGAGTTTGTAGCCACAGCGCCCGTGCCGGAAATCGACAAGCTGCAGCTTGGGGGGTAGCCCGGAACAATTCAATTGTGGCTTGCAGCTCCGCTTCGCTGCTGAATTCGGGCCAGCTCAGCAGGAATTTCGGGTCGGTGATTTGGGGTACGCCGTGTTGCAGATGCAGCAGGTTTTGCCAAACAGGGTCACGCGCCAAGTCTGGTGAGAATATTTTTGTACGGGTCGTACTTGCCTCTGGGCGAGTAGGCACTTGCGCCCAGGCTGACAATTTCATGAGCCCAAAAAAGAAAGCGGCAATCAAGCCGCTTTTGAGGTTTCTCAGAGACACGAATTATTTGCAGTTCAATGTCACGTTGTCCGCGTACTTCCACATTTTTTCAGTGGCGTAGTCAGTTGTGGTGCCCCAAGGACCGCCGCTGAGCACGTTGATGAAAAAAATCGGATCAACGGTTTTTTCAGCCACTGTTTCGCTTTTGCAATCGGCGGTCTCTGTGACAAAAACCTTGTTCTTATTTTCACGAACAAGAGCAACTACCCCGGGGGCGTTGAACGGCTGGCCATTGACAGTGCCTGAGACTTTTTGGCCATTGGGCGTGGACACGTTCACTTGTTGCGTCTTCTCATTGATGATGGACGAGCAGCCGCTCAGCAATGCAATAACGGCTGTAGTTGCGAGAATTTTTTTCATGATTGCTCCGATAAGTTGGGTTTCTCATGGCGTGCCATGAGAAACCAATTGTAACTCCTGATCACGAAAATATTAACATTGATTTAATTGCTAATATCGATATTAAAAAATTATTCAACGATAAAAATATAAATAAAAATATTATAGAATCATTTTTAAGTACTAATTTTTATTCTATTGATTCATTAGAAAATGCGGATGAACTAAACAAACAAAATGGCATAATAAGTTGTGGATGGACTGGTCATTGTATTTCTATTTTTTATGATAAAAATGAAGATCAATCAAACACTTATAATGTTGGAATAATAAATGGTGGAATAGGAACAGAATTGCATGGCAAAATAGAAGATGGTTTTTGTGATGGTATATTGTTATTTAACAATGTTTCATATGAAATATTTATTGATTTTATAACTTCATATATTAAAATTTATAAAACGAATGAAATAGGTTCATATTATCTTAATGAAAAATCGGCATATATTATATTTTATTACTTAATTAGTTTATTACAGGATGAAAAATTTTTAAAAAGCAACAAATCAATAAGTCAATATTTAAAAAAAACAGACCAACATTTAATAGAGTTTGAAAATGATAACTTAATA
>CALKUP010000013.1 GCA_937996685.1 uncultured bacterium
GGAGTTCAGACGTGTGCTCTTCCGATCTGACGCTTATCTCAGTTTGGTTCTTGATTAGAAAATCAGGGAGGGTTGATCAAGAACTCATTGAAATAGAGAAGAAGGCTCTTGAGCATGCGGGACATAAGCATTAAGAATAAGAAAATTCCACGAAGTTGTCTTCGTGGAATTTTTGAAAATCAAAACCGATTAAACAAAAAAGAGCTTAGTTCTTACGACGCCGTGCCGCAAGCAATGAAAGACCGCCGATGAACGCCAGTGACATGGATGTGGGTTCGGGGACTGGAACAACCGTAATTGTTGCACTCGCCGTATCAGCGCCGAGGCTCCATGTGCCGGTAATCGTGAATGGGTCAGGGTAGTAGCTAAGGGCATTGTTAATCTTGTCCTGTTGCGTAGCACCCGGGTCGGTGTCATAGACAGCAATTCCGTTTGCAGAACCACGACCGACAAGTCCATCAACGAGTTGTGTGTTCGGACCGCTCGTAATGAAGATATCGTCACCGCCACCCCAGACGCCATCTAGTCCAAACAGAATACCTTGATAATCTGTGGAATAGTTGTAACTGCCAGCGGCGAAACCGAAGCCGAAGGTGTTACCGGGATCAGTGGATGTCATGCTGAATGACAGCTGCGAGATCGAAAACTGCGGGCCAGACCCCTTCGTAATTTTCAGAGGGCTGGCGTCGCGAGTTCCCAATTCGTTTGCGAATGCAGGACCAAAAACAGATCCAGGATTCGCATAGCCCTTCCAGGTCGGAAATCCGGACACCAAGACGTCAGCGATGCTGACGGGGCCGGTGATTGTGCTGAAGTAGCTCGGAGTTCCAGGCGTGCCGCCGGAAGTCAGGCCATTGTAAAGCGCGGTGTTTACGTTGTTTACCCATGGCGCATAGCTCGGTGAGCCGAAGGCGTTCGGAGCTAATGCGGAATAGGTTGTAATCGTCGCGGCGGAAGCAGTGGATACCGTGAGAAATACCGCAGCGCATGCTGTGGCAAGTGTCGTGATGTGTCGTTTCATGTGCTTATTGTGAGGTTCGTCTGTCGTTGTCTGTATTGTTTAGTTTATTTAACCGTATGGTCCTGGATAACCGATCCAGCCTATTTCTGACACTAACACATATTTTGATAATAATCAAATAGTGTATACTAGAGCATGTGAACAAAGAAATCGCTGTATTTGGCGGAGGGTGCTTCTGGTGTACAGAAGCAGTTTTCAAGATGCTCAAAGGCGTCACAACAGTACTACCAGGCTATTCAGGAGGATCTATCGAGAATCCAACATATGAGCAGGTTAGTGGTGGAAAAACAGGTCACGCTGAGGTTATATACATTGAATACGATCCATCAGTCGTAAAATACGAGACGCTTCTCACAGTGTTTTTTGGTTCTCACGATCCGACGACTTTGAACAGACAAGGCAATGATGTAGGAACGCAATATCGCTCAGTCGTTTTTTATACAACTCCAGAGCAAAAAGAAACCTCAGAAAAAATCGTAAAAGGGATCGAGGGAGCAGTTACAGAGATTGTTCCGTTTGATAAATTCTATAAAGCAGAAAGCTATCATGAAGATTATTATGCTCGAAACAAGGATGCTCCGTATTGCCAGGTCGTTATTAATCCGAAACTTGAAAAAGTCCAGAGAAAATTTGCAGATTTATTAACGGAGATATATAAATAAAATATGAACGAATTAACACCAGAACAAAAGAGAGTACTCAGAGAAAAGGGAACAGAAGCCCCTTTTTCTGGAAAATATGTCCACAAGACCAAGGATGGTATATATAAGTGTGTAGCTTGTGACAATCCAATTTTTTCATCAGACGCTCAGTTTGATTCAGGTACAGGCTGGCCAAGCTTTGACCAGGCAATCCCAGGCGCTATAAAAGAAGTGGAGGACAATGATCACGGTATGCATAGGATTGAAACAGTCTGTGCAAAGTGCGGGTCGCATCTCGGCCATGTCTTTGGTGACGGACCGACAAAAACAGGAAAAAGATACTGCATTAACTCAGTTTGCCTTGTGCTATAATGCGAATATGAAGAGGACTTTTGTAATTATTATTGCTATAGCTATTATCGTCGGCATTGCGACGTATTTTTCGCATTTTTTTGATTTACCGATTGATATAAATCTCAAACCAGATAATAAAGAAGAACTTATTGTGGTTATTTCTCCTTTGAAAGACGACCTCATATCGTCTCCATTGAGTATTGCTGGTCGGGCACGAGGGACGTGGTTCTTTGAGGGAAGTTTCCCTTTAGAATTGCAGGATCAGTATAAAAATGTGATTGCTCAAGGACATGCCTCTGCGCAGGGTGAATGGATGACAGAAGATTTTGTTCCATTCCTCGGTACATTGCAGTTCAATAATTTCATACCAGGTCAAAAGGGATTTCTTGTTCTTAAAAAAGATAACCCATCTGGATTGCACGAGAATGATGATCAGATTAAAATCCCAGTGATATTTAAATAACATACAAACATGTCAGAAATCATCAAACAGCACGCACCAAAAATCTTGGCTGAAATCAAGAAAGCAAATAGTATTTTGCTCCATTGTCATCCATCACCTGACCCAGATAGCGTTGGCTCGGCCTTAGCTATGAAGCTCGCGATCGAACAGCTCGGCAAAAAAGCCACTCTTATTCGTGGCGACAGTGAGATACCAAAAGTATTTGTTTTTCCAGGCGTCGAAACGATTTTACAGAAGTCTTTTGGGGAAATTGATACGAAAGAATTTGACCTTTTCATTATTCTCGATTCTTCGACTCCAAATATGGTTTCGTTCAAGGCCCCAGTCATTTTTCCAGAAAGCATGATGACGATCGTCATTGATCACCATGTAAGCAATGCACAATATGGAAAAATGAATTGTGTTGATTCTTCATATCCAGCGACAGCCCAGCTTCTCTTTGATCTTTTTAAAGAAATGGGAATTAAATTGAATCATGACATTGCTCTCAACCTTTTTATGGGAATCTATACAGATACCGGAGGCTTCAAATATCGCGGTGCAACAGCAGACACGCTCAAGGTTGCTTCAGAACTCGCCGCGCTCGCGCCAGATTATGTAAGCCATATTTTCCGTCTAGAGAATAGCAATACCAAAGAAGCATTGATCTACCAAGGTCTTGCACTTTCCTCGATAAAGGAATTTTGTGATGGAAAAGTCGCTGTAGGCTCAGTCAGCTATGCTCAACTGCAGGAAAATAATATTAAAGAGGAAGATTATGCCGCCACTTCGATGGCAAACGTGATAAAGTCTGTCGTTGGATTCGAAATCGGAGTAATGTTGCTTGAAAAAGAGCCAGGAAGAGTGACTGTCGGGATGCGTACGCGCGACGCAGATCGTTTTGATGTTTCAAAACTTGCCGTAGCGCTCGGTGGAGGCGGACACAAAGCTGCTGCAGGTGCAAAATTATCAATGAATATCGCAGAAGCTTGCGAAAAGGTGGTAAAAACTGCCAAGGAATTATATAATCTGTAATCTATGAATAAAGTATACGCACTTATTATTTTGGTAATTATACTTGGGGCTGTGTATGTTATGAGACCAACGTCGCCTGAAGTTCAGACGACTACTCTAGTGACGAATTCATCATACGCAACAAGTACAGCTTCAGTGCCAAATACTACAACGCAGCCGGTAGTA
>CALKUP010000014.1 GCA_937996685.1 uncultured bacterium
CTCTTTCCCTACACGACGCTCTTCCGATCTCGGCTGGTCAACTACGCTCGGGACCGGCCCTCCGTGAGAGATAATACCGTACCGATGAATCGTCTCAATTGGAAAACGGATCATGGGATACCTCACGAATGCCTTTTTTCCCAGGCTCAGGATCTTGGTTTGTTGTTGCGCGGTTTTCAGAACACAATATCAAGGACCTAAAAACACGTGATAAAAACAAAACTCAATACAGAACACGTAATTGTCAAAGAACCTTGAAGGCGCTCTCGCTGACGTGACCAACGCTGTTCATCGTTGTTGGTCGATCACGTCAGAGGTCGCATGTCACTCAGGCGGCGGCACAGGGTACTTGATGACGACCATCAGCCCCGGTTCTTCACCGGTCGGCCGCCAACCATGCGGAACGTTGGCCGCAGTCACGAAGGTGTCACCCATCGTGACTGTAGTCGCCTGGATGCAATCTGCCTCACCCCACGTCCACACACCCGACGAAAGGAACATGAACTCCTCCTCGTTCAGGTGCTGATGGACGGGAAAACCGACGCCAGGCGGGAAACAAGCGACGATGACCTCGAGACCAGGGTAATCCGCCGGGTCGACGTAGGAGAATCGCCACTGACGAGTCCCGCTCGGGTGGTTGCGCGTCTCGCACTTCACGCCGTACTCAGGCCGCAAAGGCGTTTTTTTCAACGCCTCCTCAATCCGCCTTGCGTTCATAGCAACCCAGCCCACCAAACTATGGAGCGGCAAGCTCATGAAACCTCCAAATCAGCCTTGCATTCAGCATTATACTGCGCAAAAACTGACTGCCTTTTATAACAGATTATGATAAAAAAGTCCAGTCTTTATTGACACTACCTACAACAGCGCTACAATAGAGCTGTTATTCATTAAATTATAAAACTATGATGTTTGGATGGATTATTCTCGGAATCGTTGTTGTCGTCGCTTTTTGGGCGATCGGAGTGTACAACGGCCTTATTCGCTCAAAAAACCAAGTTGATGAAGCCTGGTCTGATATTGACGTTCAATTAAAACGTCGTTTTGACCTCATCCCAAACTTGATCGAAACAGTCAAAGGCTACGCAACACATGAAAAAGAGCTGTTTGAAAACGTGACAAAAGCCCGCACAGCCGCAATGACCGCTGGACAAACTGGCAACGTTGGCGATATTGCAAAAGCTGACACAATGCTTTCTGGTACATTGAAATCATTGTTCGCTGTTGCAGAAAACTACCCAGACCTCAAAGCCAATGAAAATTTTGCAAAATTGCAAGACGAGCTTTCAGATACTGAAAATAAAATCATGGCATCACGTCGTTTCTACAATGGCAACGTTCGCGACTTCAACACAAAATTGCAAGTCTTCCCAACTAACATGATTGCTGGCATGCTCAATTTCACAACACGTGAATTCTTCGAAATTGAAAACGACCAAGAACGACAAAATGTGCAAGTGAAATTCTAATGACCGTCTACCAACAAATTTCGAACAACAAATGGAAAACAACAGCGCTGATGACAGTGTTCATCGCGCTGATTGTGGCATTGGGATATTTTGGAGGATACTTTATCGGCGGAGATAGTAGTTACGCAATTTCCGGCGTTTTTTATGCCACCATTGTTTCAATTGTGATGACGCTTGTCTCCTATTTTGCTGGCGACAGTTTATCGCTGGCCGCTTCTGGAGCGCGGCAAATCAAAAAGGAAGACAGTCCATATATCTGGAACATGGTCGAAAATCTGACGATTGCAGTTGGACTGCCAATGCCTCGTATTTTTATTATTGATGATCCGGTGATGAATGCGTTTGCAACCGGACGTGACCCACAGCATGCGAGCATTGCGCTCACAACTGGACTCATTAACGGTCTTGAAAACGAAGAACTCGAAGCGGTCATCGGCCACGAATTATCACACATTCAAAACTACGATATTCGCGTCATGACAATCGTTGTTGTGCTCGTTGGCGTGATTGCCCTCCTCTCTGACTGGATGCTCCGCATGACACTCTTTGGACGACGCAATTCTGACAGTGATAATAAAGATATTCGGTTACAACTTATCTTTATGGCCATTGGACTCGTCTTTATCATCCTATCTCCAATTGCCGCGCAACTGATTCAGCTCGCAATTTCTCGTAAACGCGAATATCTCGCCGACGCCTCATCTGTTCTGATGACACGGTACGCTGACGGCCTCATTCGTGCATTGCAAAAAATCCAACAACAAGAATCCGCTGGAATGCAAATGCGTCAAGCCAACCACGCAACCGCGCATCTCTTTTTTGCCAATCCCTTTAAAAAAACCAAATTTGTCTCACGCCTTTTTTCAACCCACCCACCGATTGAAGACCGCATCAACGCCCTTCGCTCAGCAGGCGGCCAATCAGCCCAATAGTATTTGGATCATTTTTGTAAATCGCGCTATACTACAAAAACTATGAATGAAATACACACACCAATGATTACCGTAAAAGAAACCTTTAAACGCTCGTTCGGAATCTATTTGAATCACTTCGGCAAAATCGCCCTTGTCTCTGTCATTCCAAATAGTATCGCCTTTTTGTTGTGGCGCATCACGTTAGCGGTATTTACCATTGGTGGCTTAAACGCAAAATCATTGAATAACTTTGCGAGTCTTTCAAATGTGACATTCATTCTCTGTCTTGTGCTCCTTGTCGCGGTTGTACTTGTCAGTATTTTTGGCATCGTTGCATTGATCTACATGGTTGTGCATCACGAAAAAGCCTCTCTCCTTGAAAGCTTTCAATACGCCATCCATTTCATGTGGCGATATACTATCCAAAATATCATCGTCGGATTATTCATGTCTCTTGGCATTTTGATCGGCGCGGTCATCATGATGATTATCGGCATCGTCCTCGGCTACCTCTCACTCGATATCATGAACGCCGTCTTCATTTGGCTGACGCTGATTCCATTAACTATTGCGCTTATTTTTTCCTCAATGCTCTTGTTTGCGCAATATAGTATTATTGAAAAAAATCAATCAGTAAAAGAAGCTCTTCGATATAGCTGGACACTTGCTCGACCAATCTGGCTTGGCCTCACTGCTCGCATTCTCTTTATTGCAACAATTATTGCTGTTGTGAGTATTGCACTCAAAGCAATTGGCTTTTTAGGCTCACTGATCTCTGTCTTGACTCTGACCCCATTTGCGGTAGTGTATGGATACGTTTTATACGCTGACCGAGCACAAATTGCTATCTTAAAGGACACAAAAGAAGTCCAAGCGTAATACCTCTTTATTGTTACCATTTTCTCTCGAATGAGCTCAATGTTGCATTTATTTACTGACCACGTAAAAGGCGTTTTAAATCAAGCGATTGATTTAGCGTATACCCGAAACGAAACAGAAGTCACACCAATTGTCATTTTAGCGGCAATTACAATGGAAAAAGGCTCGCTTGCCCAAGAACTCCTTGGTCAATTTGAGATTACAACAGAAGTTGTCGCGCAGCACATGCCGGAACCACACACTGGTGAACCGGCTGCATTTTTGCCAGCATTTTCAACTGAAAGTAAGCAATGCATTGAACGCGCTGCAGTAATTGCACAAAAAGCAGAGCATCATCACATCGGAACAGAACATCTACTCTTTGCCATCATTGAGCAACACGATGAACGCGTTGAAGAACTCTTGGTTGCACATGAAATTCCAGCCGAACACTTACTCGGGCCGCTCAATCACATCGTCGGCAGTAATACACGGCTCCTCAAAATTCAATCACTCTCTCTCCCGCACCGACACTCCTCATCAACCACAAAAAATCCTATGAACACTGAAGCGACAAAAACAACCTCACACGCAACCGCTGTCACAGGAACTCCCGCATTGGATTATTTTAGTCGCGACTTAACCGCTGACTCAATCGTCGACACTCTTGATCCAGTCATTGGTCGTGAATCTGAAATCGAACGCGTGATTCATATTTTGTCACGTCGCAATAAAAACAATCCAGTACTGATCGGTGAGCCTGGAGTCGGAAAAACAGCGATTGCCGAAGGTCTTGCAAAACGCATCGTTCAAGGAACTGTGCCGGATGCCTTACTCCACAAACGCGTTGTCGCCCTCGACCTTCCTGGACTGCTTGCTGGTTCGATGTATCGTGGTGAATTTGAAAGTCGAATGAAACAAATTTTGGACGAACTCCGAACAAATACTGACATCATTTTATTTATCGACGAAATTCATATGATTGTTGGAGCCGGCGGTGTGCAAGGCGGAACAATGGATGCTGCAAACATGTTGAAACCAGCGCTTGCAAAAGGCAACATGCGAACCATCGGCGCCACAACACGGGACGAATATCGCAAACACATTGAAAACGATCCAGCACTCGAGCGACGCTTTCAACCAGTGATCGTTGAAGAACCAAGTGAATCCGATGCGTTGGATATTCTCCGTGGCATCAAAAAATATTACGAACAACATCATCACGTACGTTACACAGATGAAGCCTTGGAAGCCGCTGTTCGCTGGTCTACTCGATACATTCCAGACAAAAATCTACCGGACAAAGCAATCGACTTAATCGATGAGGCCGGCGCACGAGCGCGTGTTATGGAAGCATTGCCAGAAGAATTACGCGAATACGAAAAACTCAATCGAAAGTTATTAAAAATTATTCGCAAAAAGGAAGCCGCAGTTGCTGCTGAACAATTTACTGACGCTGTTGAATTAAAAGAATTGGAAGCGGAAATTGACGCTCTCCTCGACACACTCGAAACAGAAGTGAAACTGATTAAAATTCCGCTCATCGAGATCACTGAAACAGATATCGCACACGTGATTGAAAAAATGCGAGGCATTCCTGTTTCTGGTTTATTATCTTCCGGGAAAAATCATATTGACCACTTAGAAAAACAACTGAACAAGGCAGTCATTGGACAAACTGAAGCCGTTCAAGACGTTGTCTCAGTCATTAAACGCTCCGCAGCAGGCCTGAATAGCCAAAAACGTCCATTAGGCAGCTTCTTGTTCTGCGGCGCTTCTGGTGTTGGAAAAACACTACTTGCGCAAAAAATTGCAGAGTATCACTTTGGCGATCCAAATGCACTCATTCGAATTGATATGTCAGAATTCTCTGAGGGCTTCACTGTCAGTAAGCTCCTTGGCGCGCCAGCTGGCTATGTTGGTCACAACGATACACTTCCGTTTACTGAAGAAGTGCGTCGACGACCGTATTCTGTTGTCTTGTTTGATGAGATTGAAAAAGCACATCCAGACATGTTTAATGTCTTGTTACAAATTTTGGATGACGGAACAGTGACAGACAACACCGGACGTGTCATTCATTTTCATAACACGATTATTATTCTCACAACAAATGTTGGCGTCACACTGTTGAACCAACAAGCGGGACTCGGTTTTGACATTGCCGTGAAAGCTGATGCTGTAGAGCAGAAAAAAATTGATATAGAGAAAACGAACGAAGCAATGAAAGAGCTGCTCTTGGAAACATTCCCACAAGAATTTTTAAACCGCATTGATCATCGTATTTTGTTTAACCCACTGACACCAAAAGCAATGTCGGCAATTGTTTCTTTGGAATTACAAGAATTAATTCAACGCTTGAAGACACAAAAAATAAAATGTTCTGTAAGCGCTGCAGTGAAAAAACAGATTGGGATTGTGAGCTTTGAAGCAGAATCTGGTGCACGTCGCGTTCGCCAACAAATTGCCGCTCTCATTGAGACACCGCTGTCTGATGCGCTTCTTGCATATCGCGACGCACATCCAAACAGCCCAGCAAAAACTGTTACGATTGATTTGAACAAAAAGAAAGAAATAACAATTCACATTTCATAACACCTCATGCCAGCAGCACCGCGCCTGCTTGCCACCCTCCTCGATACATTTTTTCCTCGACGCTGTGCTCTGTGCGGTGTTTTTGATACCTGGGCTTGTGATTCATGTTTACGGACCGCTTGCACTCCTCGCATCGAACCATGGAATCGTCCTTTCGGCGCAAGTCGCATATCGCAATCGAGCAAGCTGATTTCACTTGGTTTGTATCACGAACCACTGCTTGCACACCTGATGGATCTGTATAAATTTCATAATGCGCGTGACATCGGAGACACCCTCGGAACGCTCCTTGCTCTTGGAACGCGGCAGTTCATTCAACAACACTACAGCACCGCAAAACCGATTATTCTCATTCCGATTCCACTACATCGCAAACGGATTCGAGAACGAGGCTTTAATCAAAACGCTCGCATTGCCCACGCTCTTTTTATGGCACTTGGTGTAGCACAGGCGCAGTACCGTCCAGATTTGTTACAGCGAACTCGCTATACGACGCATCAAACAACCGTCGCAACAAAAGACCGCGCTGCGAATATCGCCGGAGCATTTGCATTACACCCCGACACAGACCGTACATCTGTTATTACAGGTAGTCATATTCTCCTGATTGACGACATCGCAACAACTGGCGCAACGCTCAACGAAGCCACTCAAGTGATTATGCAACAACACCCAGCATCAATTGATTATATTACTGCGCTCAGAAGTTCTGCACAGACGGACTTGCAGGAGTAAGACAAAGGAGTATAGTAATTTATGGCTTATTATTTCTCTTTTTTTATGTTTTCACTCCTTAAACAGAACTGGCGCTCAGGCCTGACTGTTGCGCTCATCTCAATCCCCCTTTCAATTTCGCTCGCTGTTGCCTCTGGAGCGACTCCAGCCATGGGGATCATCACTGCCATTTGGGCAGGCTTACTCGCAGCCCTGTTTGGTGGCAGTAACTATAATATCGTCGGACCTGCCGGCGCTCTGTCCGCCGCACTCGCTGCATTTAGCATTACACACGGCATGGAACTTCTCCCAAGCCTTGCGATTGTCACTGGTCTATTTATCGGCCTTGCCTATCTTTTTCGGTTAGAGCGATACCTCGTGCTCGTTCCAAGTGCTGTCATGCACGGTTTCAGCTTAGGGGTTGGCATTATCATCGGTCTCGGGCAACTCAACTTTGCATTCGGACTACACGGCCTCACAAAGCACCCTGAATTCATCCAAAACACCGCTGAAACATTTCGACATATTTTTGAACTCCAAGCCGGCACGACTCTTGTCTTCGTATTGTTTCTTCTTGGACTGTTTGCGTGTCTAAAGCTTGTGCCAAAAATTCCCGGCGCTATCCTCCTGACACCATTCGGCATTCTCTTGGGATTTTTATCCCAAACTGGTCGCATTCCTCTTGCCATTGAAACACTCGGCCAACGCTTTCCAAACAACACAATTGATATTTTTACACTACCAAGTTTTCATTTCTCAAGTGCTGTACTCAGCGCTGGTCTCGGCATTGCGTTTATCGCTATTTTGGAAACGCTCATTTCTGCAAAAATTGCCGACATCATGACGCACACAACATTTGATCGACGTCGAGAAATGATCGGGCTCGCAATCGCAAATATTGGATCCGGGCTCTTTGGCGGACTGCCAGCAACTGGCGTGTTTGTACGCACAGGCCTCAACGTTCGATCTGGAGCAACTCATAAAATTTCTTCTGGCATCAATGCTGTTTGTGTTGCACTGATCTCCCTCTTTTTATTCCGCTACTTCAATTACATCCCAATGGCTGTCATCGCTTCTATTTTAGTATTTGCGTCAATTCGCATGGTTGAAACAAAACACTTGAAGGAGCTGTGGTTATTTAGCCGTCGTGATTTTTGGCTCGCCATTGTCACTGCAACAACAATGATTTTGATTGATACTGTTGCCGGCATTATTGTTGGATCGCTCCTTGCTCTTTTATTCTTTGTGGAACAATTGTCAAAGGGCCAATTTGAAATGACAATTAATAATGAGGAGCATGAAATTATTGAGCGTTATTACGAAGACCCAAAAGACGGCTTTGTACAAACCGGAGACGTTGCTGTCTATTCAATGAAAGGAGAACTTACATATATTGACGTTGAAGCGCACACCAACCGAATTACACACGGAGCAAATAGCTTTCAAACAATCATCTTGCGAATGCGTGAGCTCAGCATTGTTGATTTAGAAGGCGTCCATGCATTTGATGCAATTGTTGAACAGCTTAGAGACGCACATAAAAATATCTACATCTCCAGTGTTCATGAACATGTGGAAGCAATGCTTACAAAAGGTCACACATACACAGAACTACAACAAGAAGGTCACGTGTTTGAAAATACACGCTCCGCGCTACAACACCTCGGCTTCAACAAACGGAATTTAAAAATGGACGAGTAAGCCTCATCCATTTGATTGATTATTTTTTTGGAAACCACGGGATAAAGACGCTCGTGGTTTTTTTGTAGGCCTCAAAGTCTGGCCGTCCAGCATATTTCCGCTCAAGCATCGGAACGCCGGAGACAAATAAAATGAGCACTGTAATCGTCAACGGGCTCAATAACGTGATCAGCGAACCAGACACCGACAGCGCGATACACCAAATTCCCCACCACTGAGTCACTTCCCCAAAATAATTCGGATGACGACTATATTTCCATAATCCACCGGTCATTAACACACCACGATTTTCTGGAAGCGCTAAATGGTCTGCAAGCTGCTTGTCTGCAGTGGCTTCAAACCAAAATCCGAAACACCACACAATAATTCCAATGCCCGCAAGCAGAGAAACCGTGTTATCTTCGGCATATTGCACAATGAATAGAGGCGATAACGCAATGAGATACAGTAACACACCTTGCAACACATAGATTTGTAAAAAGGATCGGATCACAAACCATTTTCCCCACTGTTCACGCCACAGCGCATAGCGATGATCTTCTGGTCTTCCTTTGTGACGTCCAGCAATATGCCATGCAAGACGTGTTCCCCAAATACCGATCATGACACCAACAAGCATTGGCAGTAAGAAAAAATGCCCTGTTTGCCCAACTGTAAACCAAGTGAGCAATACAAAACCTAATCCCCATGCAACATCAGCAACGTCATTTCGTTTTTTCACCAACGAAACAATAAACCATCCGCCCATGTATAACGCGAGTAGGATCGCTGCCTGCAAAAAAATGCTCATAGTCCAAATTGTTTTGCAATGAAGTACGAAATTGTTGAAACACTGGCAGCGAGTGTCGCACCCCAACAGAGGTCAACAATCGTAATCAGCAGCGGCCAATCTTTTACTGTCGCAAGATTGGTTAAATCGTAGGTTGCATATGTAATCAGACCAAACAACGCTCCCATGCCAAGTGCCACCATCCATGAACTTTTATCAACAGCCGGAGAAATAACAAAGACAACCAACCCAACGATAAAGAGTAAATAAAAGAGAATAGCCGCAATCCAATTCACACTTGGAGCCATTAAATACCCAAGTTGTTCTTTGTAGAGGTTTTTTGAAATGAGCCCAAGCCATACCATATCAATGGCAAAAAATACCGGGAGAGCGATGAAATAGAGTTTAATAAACATATATAGTTTTATTCATTTTTTATAAAGATTCCGCGTGTCGTTTGAATGAATTCAAAATTGCTTGCCAGCCTTCTTGTTGTCGCTCTGCTGGATTTTCTGTTTCCATTTCAAAGGTTTCTGTGACAAGTGTTTTGCCGTCTTGCTCTTCAAATAGAATCTCAACTGTTCGACCATCTGCAATGGCATACGCGATTTTTTTCTGTGGTTCAACCGCAGTGTACACACCGTTAAAATCAAACCCTGTGCTTCCATCTTTTGCTTGCATGTAGGTTGAAAACTTTCCACCTTCACGAAGATCATTTGTGACATCACCTACTCCCCAATCATCTGATGCAAAACACCATTGCTTGATGTCTTCAGGAGTTGTCCACGCTTTCCAGACAATCTCCGAAGATGCGGCAACGAGCGCTGACACTGTTATTTGTGTATTCATATACATTCAATTATTACACGCCCCATTGCGCATGCACGCGCGCAAGACCGTTTTTGATAAGCCGTTCTAACACCTTCGGGTTTACTGTCTCCATGTTTTTGATATGGATACAGGAACCACTGACATTACACTTGCCTAATTCCTCAAGTGCCGGATCAGAAGGATCTGTTGGAAGTATACCATATAAGACCGGTCCTGTTTTTCGCATTGCAAAACCAACCGCCAATGAATCTCCTTCACGACCAGACTCATACACATAATGATATTCCCCAAAACCGAAAATCTTTCCCCACATCACACATTTTTTCTTTGCCGCTTTTTCAAATATGTTTACGAGTTGCCCCGCTATCACTTGCTGCTCTTTCGGCAGATCTGCAATTGCATCTTTGACGGAAATGGTTGTTGCGACTGTTTTATTGTTTGCTTTCATACAAAACCTTTTATTGTTCTTCCCTATTTACTTTTCTAAATCTTTGATAACAATTTTTTTCATTTGAAACATCTGATTCATTGCATATTGCCGTGTTTGCGTGTCTGTTGTTGTCGACAGCTCTCGTAATCGCTGCGGAACAACCTGCCAAGAAAGACCATACGCATCTTTACACCAACCACACATACTCTCCGCTCCTCCATTCCTTGTTAGCGCATCCCAATAATAATCTACCTCCGCTTGATCTTCACAATAAATAGTCAAAGAAATAGCTTCTGTGAATGCAAACATTGGTCCGGCTGCGAGCAACTCATATTGCCGATCAAAGAGTTCAATTGTGGCAACTTGATATTCACCTCCAGGACCATTTTGGAGATCTCCCAAATACACAACTGTCATGTTGTCTTTAAAAATAGCTTGATAATACTCAATAACGTTCGGCAGGTCTTTTTCAAACCACAGGCATGGGACGATTTTGTTATTCATACTCTCATTATTATGTATTTAATTATTTCGTAAAATCTTTTCCATTGCCTTCCCTTTTGCAAGCTCATCAACAACTTTGTCTAAATATCGTATTTTTCTGGTTAATGGATTATCAATTTCTTCAATCCTATAACCACAAATCACTCCAGTTATTTTTTTCGCGTTACGATTGAGTTTCGCTTTTTGGAAAAATGTTTTAAATGTCACCTGTTCTTTCATCAGAGCCTTAATTGCCTGTTCATCAAAACCAGTCAGCCACTCAATCACTTGGTGCAGTTCTTTTTTTGTTCGACCCTTCTTTTCTATTTTTTGTAGATACAACGGATACACTGCAGAAAACGTTAGCTGCGCCATCCGCTGATTATGCTCTTTGGTGATTTTCATACATATACTCTACTACAATTGAGATCTTCTTGGTATTGTTTTACCTATTTATTTCTTTTTCTTTAGAGGCGCATTCACCCAGCCTTTTTGCTTAAACACGAGCCATACTGCCATTGAATGACCATGTCCGAGATCAAACTTATCTTTGAGAAACTTCACCAGCACACCTGCTTTCATATCAGGATCAAGCAACCCTTGCTTTTTCATCAACTTCATAAAATCTTCCGGTGTTTTTCCGGTTTTGGCTTTGATGGTGTCGAGGTAGGCCTGGAATGACATAGGATGTATAATTAAGACTTTCTTCATTACAGTATAAAATAAAAAAGACTCATTGAACATGAATCTTTTTTTGATGCGGAGAGAGAGGGATTCGAACCCTCGTTACCGGTTAAAACCAGTAAAACAGATTAGCAATCTATCGCTTTCAGCCACTCAGCCACCTCTCCATTGTTCATTGATATTGAGACTCTATGCTCGGCGGAGAAGGAGGGATTCGAACCCTCGAGACCCGTGAAGGCCTAACGGTTTTCAAGACCGTCGCATTCGACCACTCTGCCACCTCTCCATTTATCAATAGCAATGAACGTTCGATTATTATAAAGATTTGGTTGAAAAAGTCAATTAGTGGTATACTGCTGTATATGGCGGACGAAACAAAAAACCCTCAATCCATCGATGTCGGCAAAGAGCTGATTACCTGGTCATTCCCGGAATATCAACAATATGATCGTGGCCCACTGTGGTATCTTGTCACGTTGATTCTTGCCAGCGGGCTTATGGCCTTTGCGTACCAAGATCGCAATTTCTTATTTATTGTCATGATTTTATTGGTACTTTTTATTCTTTTTACCCACCACCGCAGAGATCCACTGCGCCTCACAATTGCCTTGCATGAGCGCGGTGTCCATATTGGCAGAGACTTTTTCCTCTATCGCGACATTGCCTCTTTTGCTGTGTTATATGAACCACCGCATGTAAAAAAGCTCTATTTATTTCCAAAAAACTCTCTTTTACAGCGTGAATACAGTATTCCGCTGATGAACACCAATCCATTAGAAGTCCGCAAAATCCTCTTAGATTACGTTCGCGAAGATCTTGAAAAAGAAGAAGAATCAACTCATGAGTCATTGTCTCGCCTGTTGAAGTTTTAATTGACAATATCGTTCATATAGTATTTAATACGAGAACATGTCCTCGTAGCTCAGATGGATAGAGCGTTGGTTTGCGGTACCAGAGGTCGCACGTTCGACTCGTGCCGAGGACACATATATAGAGAATCGAGATGGAAACAAAATCTCAAAACACTCCCCCACACACCGTTGTTGTCGGCGCAGGACTTGCCGGACTTTCAGCTGCATACGAATTATTAAAAACTGGTGAACACCGCGTTACTGTTGTTGAAGCGCGTGACCGAGTTGGCGGTCGGGTTCATTCAGTCACGGTTGATGGCTATGGCGCTGACCTTGGTGGTTTTATTATTTATCCATGGTACACAACGTATCACGCCCTACTTGATGAACTCGGGCTAGAATCTCAATTACAACCAACACCAAACTACGACATTTTTTATGAGTTTGGCAGTAAACCAAAAGAATATATCGCAGACAAGGACATCGAACTCCCAGTTCGTGAAGCATTGTCTCTTGTTCAAAAAACACTGGTCCCAATATTACTTGATCGTGATGTTGCCAATCCACGGCTCCATGATTTTAACCACGAATCAATCAGCCAATATATTGACGGGTATGCGAAAAAAAATAACAAAGACCTGTCTCGGTTAACAGCGTTTTTTGATCTTATTGCACAAGGCTATTGTTATGGTGACGCTGCTTCTTGGAAAGCGGCATTCATCGCACCAATTTTACGGCAAACGCAATTATATGGCGATGTCAAAAAGGCTTCTGTCTTTTTGCAAGGTAATAACACTGTTCCAAAATCACTCGCAAAAAAAATTCGTGACTTCGGTGGCGACATTATTCTCAACGAAACAGTACAAAGCATTGAACCAGGACGTGTCACAACCCAACATCACACCATAGACTGTGACTTTATTATTTTGGCGCAAAATGCCACTCCGGAATTATACGCCCAAGCCTTTCCATCTGTTCCAAAAATGGAATGGCACTACACAACTTTCATTACCGCGGTTATCGACATTGGGACCCCTGCCTTAATCAATGGCAGTGAAGAATGGATCGGTATGTTTTATGAACCACATCCAGAAAAACCGTATCACATGACATCTGCAACCTACCTTGGCGGAGCCTATGGTTCATTGTTGTCTGGAAAAATGACCGTCAATATTCAAGTTAATGGCGACGCAATCAACGAACAACCACTCTCTGACGACACGCTCTATACTATTGTAAAATCAGAAGTACAAGGTCGTTTTCCTGAATGCACCGATATTGAAATTATCACAGCAGAATACTGGCCATGGACAATGCCAATTGCAGACGAATTATTTGTTGAAGCTGTCCGCAACGCACAAGGAGAAAACGGCATTTTTGTTGCAGGAGATTACCTTGGCACTCCATCTATGGAAACTGCTGTCCGAACTGGCGTTCGAGCTGCAAGTGCTGTTCAAGAAAGACTACGAAAATAATCTTCTTTTATTGTTTGCCAATACGGCTCCATGCGGCATAATTTTTGCGCATCTGCTGGATTTTTGAGCAACAACGCAATCGCCTCTTCTAAGAAAATGGTATTTTGCGATCCTTTCACAAGCACGACCGCCTCTTCTGGAAGCGCTTTCGAGAGCCACTGACCAAGCACTCGACTACTCTCAAACCATTGCACGTCAGGAATACGCCCATCGCTCTGCAGAGCTGGAACTAACACATCACGTGTAATCTCACCAACACAATACACCGCGTCTGCATGTTGAATCAGGTCCGGAACGAGTGCGAGATGTTCAAACTCTGACTCAGCACCCAGTTCACGCATATCACCAAGCAAGAGAATCCGTGGCCGCATTGACCCATCTTCACGCTGTGCAATCTGAGACAACAAGGATAAAAACGGCACAATTGCAGCGCGAGATGCGTTATATGAAGAATCAATCAGTGTTGATTGATGCACGCCCGGAAAGACTGAAGACCGACCAGCTGGAACGATGGTGTGCGCACTTAATGACTCAGCCGCTTGTTCGAGTGATACACCACATGCCTGCGCCACTAACAACGCAACAACCATATTTTCACCATAGACTGCCGGCAATACCAGTCCTGGAAATGACAATGCAATTGTCTCGCTTCCAATCATCACCATAAATGTCGTCCCCTCAATCGAAACATGATGCACCAACACACGGCCGCCAGCAGGGTCCTTCATTGAAAATGCGAGCACTCGCACATCATCTGATTGCGTCTTTGCCCAATCGGTAATCAATGCATGGATCATCGAGTCATCTTGATTGAAAATTGCAACACGACAACCAGAGTCTCGAATGATCCGCGTATCATCTTCCGCAATCAGCTCAACGATTCTGTCTCGTTTTTCAGCTGGCGGCAATTGTTGCTCTTCTTGTGATAGTGCCGCTTCATAATATCCTGTATGTGTCGCCGCAACATTTAATGACACCGCAATATCAGGGCGGACAAACGACAATAAGTATTCCATATTTTTTGGCGGGAACGGCCCATCAACACCCATTTCAACAACAACATGTGTTGTCCCACGAAGATACACGATGCCAAACGGAGCGCGCAGGAGCATTGTAATCCAATGAAGCGGTGAATACCCAGACGGTTTAATGCCAAGCAACCCGAGCGGCAAACCGGTTTCTGAATTTCCAGAGACCATTTTCACTTGAACACTGTCACGCAATGCAGCGTAGACACTATTACGCGTTGAAGACTTTCCGACCGAGCCGGCGATACCAATCACTGTCGGTCGATTGAGCCATAGCGAAAACCGAGCAATTGAACGCAAATACCAAAGGATGAATGATACGGCAATAGACTTCATAATACTCGCAAAAATTACGCAATTCTGATAGAATACAGCCAGTATACACCACTTATTTGCATAATCATAGCCCCATGAACAACCTTTTTCGACAACAAATTTTACCAAATGTCACCGCTATTGTTGTAACAGCCGCCCTGACTGGACTACTATTTCTTGAAGTGCTGATCTTGAATTTTTTCACTACAAACGACATTTCTCTTTCACTTCGTATCGGGGATGTGCTTATTGGTATTACCATTTATTTAAAAACCGCCATTGATTTTGCGATCTACATTGCAAACCTCATGGAAAAAAATCGTGGCTGGAAACACCAATTTGCAATTGTGATTGGGACCGCAGCCGGCAACGGAATTGGAACATTGATTGTCCTTGTTGTTTGGACACTGTTCAAAGAAGTTGATTGGCTCCTCGCGATTATGATTTTCATCGCATCTCTTGTCTTGGTCCGCCTGGCAGAAGAAGGCTTTGAACACGTTGAAGAAGCGGATGACAAATATCCACGCTGGTTCAAAAAAAGTGCGCATACATTGCATCGTGGCGTCGTTGCATTCAACAAAGGGGTTGCACCACTCTTGAAATATGTTGTACCAAATTTCAGCATGCGTGATTCTGTCGCAACCAGTTTTTGGAGCATGCTCAAAATTTCATTTACTGTTCCATTTATTTTGGGACTTGATGATTTTGCTGGTTACGTTCCACTCTTTTCTGTCGTTAATGTCTTTGGTTTTGCGATTGGGGTATTTGTTGGTCACCTCGTGCTGTGCATGTTGCTGTTTATTTCCCCAAGCAAAACAATTGTTGTTATTAAAAACCCGATCATCTCATACATCGGCAGTCTCGTATTTATCGGCCTGGCAATTTGGGGCATGACAGAAGTCTACCATTTACTCCACGGCGTTTTTTATCACTCATAAATAGATCATTTCATCCGACTCTACTTTGATTTCTATGCGCATGCAATCTGTGTTGTCGTTTTGCAAAAAACAACCAATCACCCTTTGGATGCTCTGTGGTGTTGTCGGATTTTTTTTGATTGCCAATACTCTTTGGATTCAGCAAGATACCAGCCCGCCAATTTGGGATATGGCCGGACACTCACATCGCGCCGCTGTGACGGCAGACTTGATTGCGCATGGTGATGTTGTATCTATTTTGACATACGACACCATCTACCCACCATTTGCCTACATCGTCACAGCAATGCATTTTCTGATCTTTGGATTTCAGGTTGATATACCACAATATTCAAATGCCTTGTTTGTCATTCTGTACGCTGCCAGCATGTGGGTGCTTGGCAAACAGCTTTTTCAACGCACCGACATTACCGTTCTTGCGGTTGCAAGCTCGCTTCTCTATCCGCTACTTGCACACATGACACGGATCTATGAGCTCGACTTTCAACAACTCGCAATGGTGTGCGCAACACTTGCTGTCTGGTATAAAACGAAGCAATTGCAACACCGTGGCTGGAGTATTGCGTTTGGTGTCATTGTTGCTTGTACCTTGCTCACAAAATGGACAGCGATTCTCTTTCTGGTTGGTCCATTAGGTTTTTTGATTATTGAATCACTCTACACCCATTGGACAAAAATAGAATTTCGTCGCCGATTTCTAACACATCTTGCAATCGCCGTTGGACTTGCGGTGCTCATTGCCGGGCCGTGGTTTTCAATGCACTTGGTGACCATTCTGATTTCAGCACATCGCACACGCAATAATGTTTTTTCTGTTCCATTTGAAAGTATCTGGAGTCTTGGGAATATCTTTTTTTATCCGACACAAATAATTCGCACCGTCGGGTGGCCGGTATTATTCTTCTCACTTGCCGGCAGTGTCGTGCTGTTTCAAAAAAATAAACGAGCGTTTCTTTTGCTCGCAATTTGGATTGTGGTTCCATATCTCATTATGACCTTCTTGCTCTACTCAAAAGAAAGTCGGTATTTTTTATCAGCCTATCCAGTGATTGCATTTACAGCTGCGAGCATTCTTCTGATACAGAAAAAATACATCGCGATGACTGGCGCAACGCTATTATTGCTCTTCGGTCTTCTCTTTTGGAGCGAAACAACCTGGAATGTTCGCCTCTTTCCGGAAAACGTCTATCGTGCAATCCATTTCACAAACTATGTGTATGGGTATGATCAATTTGGCTTTGGATTTCCCTATCCAACACAGCATCACCCGGACATCGCTCGCATCGCTCAAGCAATTCAGAGCGACAATGCCGCACGACAATCAAGCATCGAAGAACAGCAACGCATGCGCATTGCAGTTGTCCCGAACAGCATGTTTCTCACAGCGCAGCAAATTCAATATTACAACGTACTCGCGGGTGTTGATCGCGTGAGTGCAGTAAACACATGGGACTATCAACTCAGCACTCTTGTGCGTGGCGATGATTGGCGCGCGCAACTGCAACAGGCAGACTATATTATTACAAAAACGGGTGACCAAGGCCCGGAAATTTGGGGTAAAAAACTGAGCGCTATTCAAAAAGAAGAGAAAGCCAAGAAATCACTCTTCTCTGATTTTGAGCTACTCACTGAATACCCGGTCACAACACAAGAATACACACCACAAACAGTGCGCGTTTATTTCAACCCTCATCCAGCACGATAATGAAGACTGATACATTTTTTCTGCAATCTGTTGAGTCATTAAGTGGCGTTGGACCACGTGCAAAAACAGCCTTACATCGTCTTGGTATACAGACGATCCGAGATCTCTTCTGGCATCTACCGGTGCGATACGACCAAGCAACACGACTGAATCATATTGCTGATGTGCCAGATGGCGTGATCGCAACCGTCAGCGGAGAACTCATTCAACTTGCTAGCCGACGGTCTTTTCAACGACGCGGACTTACGATGGTGCAAGGAGTCATTCGTGACGATTCTGGCGATCTACAAATTACATGGTTTCGACAACCATACGTCATCAAGCAACTTGCTGTTGGTGATATGATTGAAATCACCGGAGTTGTGAAGCCCGGAAAATACGGTCGCGGCATGACAAATCCTGCCTATAAAAAAATGAAAGTAGACACCAGCGCAGTTTCTGCGGATGAAGCCCTACATGACGTCATTCCGTATTACCCTCTCACTGCCGGGATGACACAACCAGTCTTGCGAAAAATTATCCGCACCGCTCTGGCGAATTTACCAAAAAAAAGTGACTACCTACCGACAACCATACAAACAGAGTACAACCTACTCCCTCTCAGCGAAGCGCTCAAAGAAACCCATGGGCCGAGTAACCATCTCCAGGCCATTGTCGGACAACGCCGATTACTCTTTGATCAATTTTTTATTGAGCAGCTGGCTGTGCAAAAACTCAAAGCAGCTAATCGTGCACACAATGCTCCGGCGATTCCTTTTTTACAAGATGATGTCGTTGCCTTTGTGCAGACCCTTCCATTTGCATTAACGGATGATCAGCGCAAAACAACGTGGCGCATTATTCAAGACTGCGAAACAACAAGACCGATGAATCGCCTCGTTATTGGTGATGTTGGCTCTGGTAAAACCGTTGTCGCTGCAATTGCTGCACTGAATGTTATTCGCAATGGCTATCAAGTCGCCCTGATGGCCCCGACAACCATTCTTGCCGAACAGCACATGAAAACCTTGCAACGGTTTTTTCAGAACACAGAAATTACCATGGAACTACTCACAGGTACGCCGTCTTCACGCACAAAAACAAAAAAAGCTCTCACCGCAGATATCATTATCGGCACCCACGCGCTGATTCAAAAAAACGTACGCTTCCGCAGACTTGGCCTTGCCATTGTCGATGAACAACACCGCTTTGGCGTTGGGCAACGCAAAAAACTCATGGAGCTCTCAATGCTGAAAAATAGCACGCCACATTTTTTATCACTCTCTGCAACTCCAATTCCGCGGACACTCGCCCTCACACTCTACGGCGACTTAGATCTGTCTCTTATCTCGCAAATGCCTGTTGGTCGAAAACCGATTACTACTCGCATTATTGGAAGTACGGCAACCGCTGTTGTTGAAAACCACATCATTGAACACGCAGCGCGCGGAGAAGCAACATTTATTCTCTGTCCACTCATTGAAGATTCTGACATGCTAGATGCAACAAGCGTCACAACATATGCCGAACAACTACAAACATCAGCCTTAAAGGATTTGCGTATTGGAGTATTGCACGGAAGAATGAAACCAGCTGAAAAAGAAGCAGTACTACAAAATGTATTACAGAAAAAAATTGACATTCTCGTCACAACAACGGTTGTTGAAGTTGGCATTGATATTCCGCATGCAACGACAATCGTTATTGAAAATGCAGAACGCTTTGGACTTGCGCAGCTCCACCAACTCCGTGGACGCGTTGGACGATCCGATGTTCAATCATATTGCTTCTTAAAAACCGCGTCACGAGGCCCTACTGCAATAGAACGATTACAAGCACTTGAAACCGAGCAACGCGGCATGAAGCTTGCAGAAATTGATCTGCAATTACGTGGTAGCGGTGATTTATACGGCACACGCCAATCTGGCAGTGGATACACTCTAGAAGATGCTATGCACTATCCTGACCTTGTTGAAGCTGCAAACAGCGCCGCTGCGCACACAAGCATCCCGGAAGAACTCCAAGCATTTGTGGATCACGCATATCAAGCGCTCCACCGAGAATAAACAGCGATGAGCTTATAACACTTTTGCTTCAGTTAACAAGCCGCTGAGAGTTTTTACTTTTTTTTGATTCAATACTTGTTTCAAACCGAAACGCTTTGCTTCTTTCGCTCGTTCATCATCACGGGATACGGAACGCACTTCCCCGCCAAGACCAATTTCACCCCACGTGACAACTGTTTTATCAACGACAACATCATGTAACGCAGAAACGATTGCGAGGCACACAGCGCTATCTAATGCTGGGTCAACGAACTTTAATCCACCGACAACATTCACATAGACATTATGTTGCTCCAGGGAAATCCCAGCACGACGTTGCAACACAGCAAGTAACATGTTTAAACGATTGAGATCAAACCCAGAAGATTTTCGCTCTGGATATCCAAACGACGTTTTTGTCACCAGCGCTTGCACCTCGATTAAAAATACACGATTTCCTTCAAGCGTTGAACTCATCACCGAGCCCGAACTACTTGATCGCTCATCGATAAATAATGCTGACGCACTTGGCACTTCTTCTAAACCTTCGGATCGCATTTGAAACACACCAACTTCTGAGGTTGCGCCAAAACGATTTTTGACTGCGCGTAATAAACGGAATTGATGCTGACGATCGCCTTCTAAATACAAGACCGCATCAACAATGTGTTCCAACATTTTTGGCCCACCTAATTCACCGCCCTTTGTGACATGGCCAATAATCAAAATTGGCACGCCAGATTTTTTTGCGCATTCTAATAATCGAACCGTACATGCTTTGAGTTGATTCACGCTCCCAGGCTCTCCGTCCGCTAATGACGACGCAATGGTTTGAATAGAATCAATAATTAATAATTGCGGTTTCGTTTCAATTGCTGTTTTACAAATTGATTCAACGTGTTGCTCACCAGAATACAACAAACGTGCTTGAGAAATACCAAGACGCTGCAAGCGCAATTGAATTTGCTGACCAGACTCTTCACCAGAGACATACAACACATCAGCCGACGATGCAATATTTCCAGCAATTTGCGCAACGAGGGTTGATTTTCCAATTCCTGGATCTCCGCCAAGGAGTACCAACTCGCCAGCCACAAATCCGCCCCCAAGCACGCGGTCCACTTCTGAAATCCCTGTCGTGAGACGCGGAGCTGTTTCAATAGCGATATCAGTAAATGGCATCACGTTTGCGCTTTTTGCGTTATCGACAGCTGTCTGGCGATTACTTAATGCAACCGGCTCGCTATCCGGTGCCGCTTCTTCGGCAATAGTCCCCCATTTGCCACATTCGGTGCATTGCCCTGCCCATTTTGGAAACTGAGCGCCACAATTGGAACACCCAAAAATTGTTGATACTTTTTTCATATCAACAGTATATCAAAAAACCGAAAGAAAAGCGAATGCTAATTTGGATCTGCGTATCCGTCGCCGTCTTCATTTTCTAATTTAGAAAAATGTTGAGGATCTTTAAATTTACCTCCCCAACCCCAACCATTCTTTTTCCAAATTTCCAAAAAAGCAGGTGGCATGTCTGTTTTGATAGACGATCCTTCTGTATACGGATTTGTTGCTGGATTAATATCAATCGCCACTCCATACGAATGATTTGACGGTCTTCCTGTGTCATACCAATTACCATTTGCATCTTTCTTTTGTACATTTCGACAATTAAATCCCTCTAATTCACTCCCTCGACTATTATTTAATCCAGCATTAATTGGATAAAATTTATCTCCACCCAATCGATTCCATTCCGCATCAACAGCTTTGAGGCTTTTTACAAGATCTTTATGAATCTTTGTTGTCATTCCAAAAACACTCACAGTCACAATGTAATCAGGATCTGGCGCTCCAACCTGACACGGTGGAATTGCAATTTTTTCTCCTGAAATTGGCCGGACTAAATACTTAGTACCGGATTCACACACAGTATCGCCAGGCGCGCATGAGCCAGAATCATCATGATGCGCAGGCGCTGCTGCAATTGGAATCGCAGGATTTGTGGATTGAATTAATGCCGGGTTAATAAAGTTCAAAATCATGTATGAACTAAATGCTAACACGATACCAATAATTGCATGCAAGATACCATCCTTGGCTTTTCCAATAATGTCTGAATTTCCCGCAGCGGCTGCCCATTGAAAACCATGAAACATAATCATCACTGCAGCGATGATGCCGATACTTGAAACAATAAAAATATACAGTCGTGCAATATAATCGGCGAGACCAAGGACAGCATTCGTTTCTCCAAATGGCACTTCAAGTCCAACGTTCACAAGCGGCGCATCTGCAGCAAATGCAATGTGTGGAGCAAAGAGCATCGCACATCCGATGAGAAACAATTGAATACTGATTATTCTTTTCATAAGATTACGGACAATAATGGAAACTCAATTCTTTCCCACTATACTCCTCATTCACGCTAAATGGAACCCCCATACTTACCTTTAACGCACAAGCATCAGTGGCTGTAATATTAAGAATCTTGAGAAAATCCTGCTCTGCAATTGTTCGAGCACTTTCAACATTGGGATCGAGCAAGGTAATGATAAAACCATCATCTTTTGGATAATAACTCATCTCATAAGAGCTTGTACGCGCAAATCCCACGCCATTTTCTGGATATGTCACAAGAGCACGTCCGTAAATATTTGTCATGAGAATATTTTTTTTGTCTGCTGTAGTGACAGAGAGTTGATTTTTTACAATTGTTGGCTTGTATTCAATGGATTTCTGATAAAAAAAGAAATACCATACTATTGCAATAGAAAGAAGGATTGTGATAATACTACCTGCGATGATAACTGCTGTTTTATTCATATAAGTATATCAATCTCTTTTTATTAAGGCGTATAATTACATTTTTTATTCGTACTCCATGGTTTCCAATGAGCACCATTACTTGAGATACGGCAAGCTAATTCAACATTCTTGGTTGCTTCAATAAATTGCGCCTTACATGATTCATAGAGTGGTACATTTTTCACACTACAATCATAATGCTTTTTTCCATTTGGGTTTGCGGGATCAGCCACAAGTCCTGGATTTCCATGCCCGTAATTATAGACCTTGTCTTTTTCGCAGCCAGAAATCAAGTATCCATTCGCAATCATGTTCACTTGAAAAAGCCCTACCGAAAAGGCTCGCCCATCCGTGCAGACATCCGTCTGACTTTCAATACTTTGTCCACGAGTTTCTGCATTACAGATACCAGAAGCTTCATTCACATGCGTACCAAAGCAGCCTTTTGAAACAGTTAATAATGTTGCTGGCTCACATGTACCACTGCTCGGAGCCTCACAAACCCCGCCACTTGCAGCCGCAACTCCGTTCACTGTTGCGACAGGTGCTCCTGCCTTTGGAATCGCAGGATTTGTGGATTGGATTAAGTTTGGGTTGATAAAGTTTAAAATCATGTATGAACTAAACGCTAACACGATACCAATAATTGCATGCAAGATACCATCCTTGGCTTTCCCGATAATATCTGAATTTCCCGCAGCAGCAGCCCATTGAAAGCCATGGAACATAATCATCACTGCAGCGATGATGCCGATACTAGAAACAATAAAAATATACAGCCGTGCAATGTAATCAGCGAGACCGAGGACAGCATTCGTTTCTCCAAATGGCACTTCAAGCCCAACGTTCACAAGCGGCGCATTTTCTGCAAAGGCAATATCTGGCAAGAGCAATGCTATGCAAAACCCAATAATAAGGAATGAAGTGGCTGAAAAAAATTTCATGTTACTTCCCTAACTCTTCTTCAATCACAGCCTTTAGTGTTTCGTACGATTGCGCGCCACTGAGAAAGCGACCATTGACATAATAACTCGGCGCTTCTGTCAGCCCTAATGACTGACCAACAAAATAACTTTGCACAACTAATCGCTGAGTTTTTGCACCAGACACACAACTACTAAACACATTTGGATCCAAACCAGCCTCTTCTGCGATAGTAGACCATGGTTGTGACGCGAATAATGATTGCTGGGTTAACAACGCATCATGATATTCCCAGAATTTGCCTTGATCTTGTGCGCAACGTGCTGCAATGGCTGCTGTTTGCGCATATTGATGCACTTGTGGCAACGGAAAGTCTTTCCACACATGTTGTACTGTTCCACTGTATTCATCAACAATTTTTTGCATCGTATCTTTCATTGCAGCACAATTTTCGCATTGAAAATCACCAAACTCGATGATTGTCACTTTTGGATTTGTCGCTCCCCGTTTTGGATCAGACACCAACGCAACTGGAGCCCCTTTCGAAACCTCAGCCTCGCTCACCTTTGGCACAACTGAAACAAGTGGGTCAGAACTCGGGGAAACGGTCGCTGTCGGAGTCACAACCAATGATGAATTCACTGGATTATTCGCAAAAAATAATGAAGCAATCGCAAGCACAACAAGCAATACAATTGCCCCAAGTGTCAATCCAATAAAATACAATCGGGCAGTGTGCTTTGATGGTGTCATTACGATTTTTTCAGAAGATGCTGGCTGGACTGTAAGCGGTTGATTGGATTCCATAAAAATTATTGTAATTTGATTTTGACTAACTGACCACTTGTCGTATCTTGAAAAATCAATTGATTATCTTTTGATACCGTCATTGAATTTGCATTAACCGCATACACCGCCTCACCCTTAGCATTTACTGGTGTTGCAATTTTTGACTTAATGCCTGTTTTGACATCAATTTTATAAATATCATCTGCCACGCCATTTAAAATTCCAGGCTCTAAACCGTATCCATATTTTTGATTGCTCGGCACACCACAATACACCGTTGAGGAATCTTTTGTGAATGCACATTTATTCGCGAATGTATTCACACCAAGCTCTCGTCGGTTATTTCCAATATTTTCACCATCACTATCAACAATAGTCAGGCTTGGTTTATATTCTGTCGCAGTTGAATAGACGCTATACAACATTCGCGCGCCATCTTTAGAATACTGACTTTGAAAACCACGACCATCAACAACAGTCCCTTTAAAGTTTTCACGATTCAATCCAATAAAACCAATTTCTTGTCGATTCACATCGATGAAGGTTGAAAACGTCGCTGCTACTTTCCCCGTTGGAGACCAGCCCACTTGCACACGATCCTGGTTTTCTCCCAACGCCTCTAACGTCTTTGCTTTCGAACCATCCGGGCTACTCATTGCAAGCACACGACGCTCTGGATCTGAATGCATATATTTAAATGCGATCTCAGCTCCATCGTTTGAAAAATCAAACTGCTCAAATTCTTTTGGCAATGTGACCTGCTTATTATTACTCAAATTGTAATAGACATTTGCTCCATCGGGAAATTCTAAGATCACTTCATTATTCGTTTTTGACCATGTCACCTTTTCAACATTTGCAAACTCACCCGTTCCAATTTGCTGAATCACACCTGCGGCATCAACGCTGAAAAACTTCCCTGTTTTTGGATCATAATATCTCGATCCATCAACTTGTGAACTTGTACTCGGAGCTGGATCTTGAATTTTTGTATCTGGAGTGAGAGGTGTTGCTATTGTTTGACCACCACGCGCAACTGCATCAACTCCTGGAAGATTTCCAGTGTTTGTATTTCCATTCCCATTTGTATTCCCGTTAGAAATATTTGTATTTTTTAAAATATCATTAATATTCGGCAAACCAACCGTGCTATTTGTATTTTGGCTTGCCTGATTACTCGATGACGGCGATCGAAAAAATACCCAATAAATCAAAAATAACAACACAATTAAGCCTGCAACAAAACCCCCTATCAGTAGGGCTTGTTTCATGCGGGGTGAAAGTGTGAAATTCATATCATGATTAGTGTACCATTTTTTTTGGAAAAATAGAATCTTTAATAGGTACATCCAGACGCCGAGTACAAGGCATATGCACCACCGACCGCACCAAGTATCGGGTTAATTATAGCAGCTAATGTAGACACCAGACCAATAGCAGCACTACCTCCTAAACACCCTAGACTCATTAACAAAAACAGAATTCCAAGCGTAAAAACAAATACCACTAAAAGCATAAAAATGATAATCATTATTATCCATTTAATGATGGGTGTTTTTGACAAAAGATAGCCTAAAATATACCCAGCAACTGTACCCCCTGGACCAACAGCTGAACCTGCTGCTGCGAGACCCTCCTCAGCGGCTATTGTTTCTGCTCCTTCTAATGCCGCTGTCTCTCCTGCGCTTACCGCAGCACTGCCGGAAACTTCAGCAAGCGCCTTTCCTCCTTTATTCGTGACTAACTTGGCTGCTGCCTTTTCTTTTTGCAAATCACCCGCAACCGCGGATTCATCTTCTGGTGCAACTGATTGACTCGAACCCGCAGCATCTTCTGACTGCTCTGCATTTTCATTTGAGTCAGATCCCGCATCATCACTTCCGTCTTCAGTGCCCTGTTCGTTCTCTTTTTCTTCTTGATCTTCATCACCATCTTCAGATTCGTCATCTGCTTCTTCATCATCGTTTTCCTCATCGTTCTTTTTTTCGTCACCGCTCTCATCTTCAGCTTTTTTTTCTTCATCAACAGCATCACCTGCAGATTCACTTGGCGCTTCTTGCGACAATGGCGCAGGCGCATTTGATTGCGGTGCGGATGTTGCAGCCGGCGCTTGTGAGCCGGATTCAGGTTGTGTTGTCTTACCCTCAGGCGCATTTCCCGCCTCTTGTTGCGGAGCCGCATCTGAAGCATTATCAGCAGAAGACTTCGGTGAACTCGCTGGTTGACTTTCAGTTGGCATCGGCGCTGTGCTTGGTGCTTCTTGCGCGCTCGGCTGAGCACTCCCCGGACTTTCAGCACGAGGCTCAGACCCTGGCGTCGTCGAAGATGGCTCTGGTTGAGAAATGGGACGCGGCGCGGCTGATCGAGTAGGAGCTCCTGCTTCACCTGCCTGACTCAAGAGCGCTGCCGCCTGACGCGCTTTTGCAATCTGTCGAGCCTTTTGCAACGCTGCCGCCATTGCGGCTTCCGTCGCAGCTCCTGCAACTTGAGCAGCAGCCGTTTGACTTGCTCGAGCAATTTCCCCTCCAACATCTTGGAGTCCTTCCTGAATATTCTCCTCAATCGCTTTTGGTACAGCAACATTTAAGACCTCTTGTTCCAAAGGTTTTTGAATATCTGTATTATCACCTGCCTGTGATAATTCTGCTTCTACATCCGAATCTGCCATGAAATAGTACTAACGAATAAATGTTATTGCCACGCAATTTGATCAACTTTCCATGAACCATCACTATAGACCATATTCACTAATACATCTTGGGTGAATGTTTTTTGTTCGGTGTCACCTTTTGTTTCTGAACGTTGCGTGGAAACACGCACTTGCGCTGCTTTTTGTTCAGTGTATTTATCCGCCTTTAAAGACAATACCGTTGTTGTGATGCCATAAAATGGATCTGTCTCTTTTTTATTAGCTGTTGCATTTTTTGCAATATACGCATCACTTTCACGTTGAAAACCACTTGTCATAAATGGCTGTACGTTTGTAATATTTTCAAAATTATTACGATTACTATAGGTTCCGTATCGCTCAATAAACACGCGCGCTACCCGCAACGCTGCGGCCGCATCATTTGTTGATAGCTTTGTTGTATTTGTATTTGCAACAGGCGCAGCAGTATTTGTATTAGTTGTTGGCGCTGCTGTAGTGACTGGCACACCTTGATTCACCACAATCGCTGTATTCGTATTTGTTGTTACAGTCGGTGCTGGTGCTGTATTACGAAAAAAGAAATACCACACGAGTCCACCAATCACAGTAACTGCGAGGACTCCTCCAACGATAGATAGAATAATAGTTCGTCGTGTCATAAGAATCAATCACTAATAATATTAAAGGATAGGGTTATTTTGCTGATTTTGCAATTGCGCTATTTGCTCATCTGAAGCCGCAGCGCTTTGTTCTGCACTTTCCATTGCGAGCAACTGACGTGGATCTGAAGTAATAATCTTATCTTCAATCGGAGACGCGACCACTTGCATCGCAACGTGTTTTTGCCCTGCAAAGAAAATGCCTTGCCCGACACTTCCTTCAAGGAGTAAATATTTTTCACTATCTGTGAGTAAAAATATTTTTTGGATGTTATCAATAGCAGCCGGAGACTGTTTCAGCAACATTTGCATTGCTGAGTTGGTCACAATCGCCGCGCCATATGGTGAGCGCAAAAAGTCATTCACATCTTGCGTAATCGTTGTGACACCAAGATAGTATTTACGGCATCGTTTGACTAATGCATAAATAAATTTCGCTGAATCTTCGTTTTGCATTAACCACCAGGCTTCATCAATCACCAAAATACGTTTCTTTAATTCAGATCGCACTGTGTTCCAGATATAGTTCACAATCATGTAAATCGCAATCGGTCGCAACTCATCTTCTAAATCACGGACAGAAAAAACCGTTAATTGATTTTTTGTATCAATATTTGTTGGTGAATTCAGCAAACCAGCAAAGGTTCCTTCTGTGTATTTTTTCAAACGGATCACCATGTTCGTTGTTCCGTCAAAACCTTCCAAAATATCAATAAAGTCTTGCATAATCGGCGCCTCAACTTTTGATAAATCAGCGTCAGGTGTAATATCTTTTTTCGCGTAGGTTTCAATTAATGCACGATCCAAAATCGAATCTTCTGCCGCAGAGACTTCTCCAAGCATGACACGAAGCAAGCCTTTGATTGTAATCACCGCAGACCGAATAATGTCAGCCGGGCGATCGGCTCCACCAACAGGTCGCGGTAAATCAAACGGATTAATTTTCACATCAGAATTCAACGAGATATTCACAAATGAACCACCAACTGAATCAGACAAATGCTTGTACTCATTTTCTGGGTCGATCACCATCACATCCGTGCCCATCATGAGCGAACGCAAGATTTCGAGTTTGACCGTATAACTTTTTCCAGCACCAGACGTCGCAAACACGACGGCATTTGCATTTTGCAATGAAAAGCGATCAAAAATAATCAAGCTGCCATTATGCCGATTCACGGCATACATAATTCCGCTGTCAGAAGTCAGGTCAGATGAAATAAACGGAAATGACGACGCAACTGGCGAGCTATTCATATTGAAGTAAATCGACAACTCATCAAGCCCAAGCGGCATTGTTGAATGAAAGCCTTGTTCTGCTTGGTAAAAACCACGTTTTGCGAGCACGAGTCGACTGCCGAATAATGTATCCAATTCATCAATTCGGTCATTCAGTTCTTTTTCCGAATCAGCATAGACTGACACATATAATGCATATTGAAAAAACTTTTCTGTTCCTTGGGTGAGTGAGTCACGCAACTCTTCGATATCTCGCAAGGCTGTTTCACGAATTGGGTCACGCGGCGCTCCTTTGTCTCGATCAGACACGATCGTTGCTTCCAACTCACCAACCTTTTTCTTTAATTGGCGCAAAATAATATCCGATTTTACTGGATAAAAGAACATACTGATATCAAGCTCCTTGTTCATCATGATGATTTGCGAAAACCATCCAACACTGACATAGCGCGGATATGACACCACAAACATTGTACTGACCAATTTTCCTCCAAGATCAACAAATCGCGCCTCGACATTCATCGCAGCTGGAGCGATTAAATCAAGAACGGTTGTAATTCCTTTACGATACACTTGTGCTGCCTCAATAATTTCAGCAGTTTCATTTTGTTTCTTTTTTCTCGCGGGCGGAAGATCACTAACCACATCATCAGACACTGTCACCTTTTCAGATAAGCCTTGCAAGAAACCACTGTCATTTTGCAACATTGCTGTATCGCCTGTTTCTGGTTTTGGCACTTCTAACTCCTCAGCGTCAACGACAATATTCTTCGTCGTGTCTGCGAATTGCTCCGGTTGTGGTTTTTTCTTTAAAAAATCAAACATATATATTCACTTCCGTTACTTAGCGTCCCAATCAATGTTCATTTGATCAGTGTCTGGCAATCCACCACTTGTCACTGAATGTGGGTTATACGTATTATAGTACAACTCAATTAATGACTGTGTATCTAATACAGTACTTTGCAGACCAATACTTGATAAACCGCCTACAACCTGGGAAACACGACGATCGAGCTCAAGTGAATATTTTTCAAATGATTTTTGTGACAGTGTAATACTTGAAGACGGATTAAACACCTCGCCAAAACGATTCCAAAATGATTTCTTTCCCTTTTGGCTTGGAGAATATGGCACGACGACATAAAACTTTTTTTCCATAATCTTCGCATCATTGACGAGCGCTTGAATAAAAAGCTGATAACTTTCTGTTTGTTCGCGCAGTAATTCGTTTGTTTGATCGTTTTTTAATTGCTCAATTTTTTTCAAATATTGTTCAATATTTAACGGGCGAGATTGGATCACAATTTGTAATTCAAAGTCTAATGTATTTAAAAACGACACATATCCTTGAATAATCCCTTGTTGCTCGTCTTGTGATTTCAACGCAAAATTCAAACTTCCAACCAATAATACACGACGCAATGTTCCATCTTTCATCATCACAATGCCATCACGAATTTCACGAAACGGAATATATCGCTGAGTCGGCGGGGTTTTTGGATTCGTGCGTTTGACTGCACGTTTTTTTGGTTCGGTATTTTTCGCCATACAATTTAATTTTTTGTTTCAGTCGTCTCAACAGTTTCACCACGATACACTCCTCCAGTATCAACGAGAAGTGACATTTCTGCAAGCCGTGATGCAGTTGCTGGTGCTTTTGGGGCTGGCGCTTTTGATTGCATCTCATCGATTTTCACTTCTTTTTCTCGAGATATTTCACGCTTCCACACGCGCATTCCCGGCTTTCGAAATGTTTGAAACAAATTCAACAACACATAATGCATTGATTGTCCGTTGATTTTAATAAACGCTAATGCACCACCAAGTCCAAATGTAATCGCAATAAGTGGCAAAAAAAGATATGGTGATTGGAAGATTGTAAAAAAGACATAGCACAAACCAAATGTCACCAGCATAATCACAAATTGCCGTCCTGAAATTGGACCAATGATTTTGGTCTCAACCTCAATAAATTGTGGGACAACAAATTGATTATTACGCATACTTAAAATCGAAGGGATCTATTTAATGCTGCGACTGCTTCAAATTCTGCGAGCGATAACACCTCTTCACGGCGTTGTTGTGCTTGCTCAATATATTGATTGACTGGCATGCCCTGCGAGAGACTACTGTTACCAATTGACACATACAGCTGATGCACCGGACTTGTTTGCCATGCACGAATCGCTTCGGCTTTTTTTGCAATGGACTCTTGGGCTTGTAAATCAATTTTTTGACGAATGAAGGTGGTGGCTTTTTCTGGATTCACACCAAATGAACGCAGCTCTGTAAGACTAAATTGCTGCAACTCTTCCACCGGCCCGATAGTACGTTGTCGCGCGCTGGCAATACCAGATTGCTGCACTGGACGCATGCTGTCCATTCGACGAATTGGAGAATCCGTTAATGGATCGACAGATTTTTGTCGCATTTGCGCTACATCAAGATTTGCAAAAATATCTTCAACTGGCACACTTGTCGATTGTTGCGGGACCGCAGGCACAGCCGCCGGGACTGGAACTTCTGTTGTAAACATATTCTCTCCTGCATCCTGCTCTTGTTGTACCGTTGATGCTACTTGGCGTTTTTTTGTCTCTTCAAATAAATCTTGACGTTGCATTAATTCTTGGACTTGTGCAAATGTCGGCGTCGGCTTTTGAACCGATTGCGTTTTTCCAGTCGCTCGCAACACAGGCACATCTTCTGCGTGCACAAAACGCTCCGCTGTATTCAAACAACTACTTGCAATGTCAGCTGTCATATTCACACCACCGGACTCAATTGGAGTAACCAGTGTTTGCATCACTTCTTCACGTGTTCGATCCCCTTTTGCAAAGGACGCGATTAAACTCAAGAATCGATTTTCAGCGTCAACACTTTCAAGCAACAACGCGTGTTCAGCCAGTACTTCTTGTGCCAGCGTTTCATAATCAATGCCTTCTTTTGGCTGCGGTTGCATTTTTGGAGCTACAACAGGCACCGGTGACTCAATTACAGAAGTCACTGGCTTTGGAGACGTAATTGGTTGTTGTGGCACCACAGGTATTGGAGCAGGCGCTGCCGTTGGGATTGGCGGCAGATCTGGCATTACTGTTGATTCAGCTGGTTGCATTGGCACAACCGGTTGAGCCGGCTTAGTAACTGACAATGGAGCGGCGGCAAGAGACGGTGATACAGTAACAGGAGTTTGCGGTTTCACAACAGGCTTTATCGGACTCGGCTTTGACACTTCTTGTTTCACAGGCAATTCTACAACCGACTCATCAAACATATCAGGCACAACTTTTTGCGGCGCTTTCGGCGCTGGAGTTGCAACCGGCATTTCAACACGCGGCGTGGATGCCGCAACTGGAGTCGCATCAACGGCAACACTCTCTACAGCAGGAGTTGTGTTACGCGCAATTTCTCGACGCAATTCCTCACTACGAGACAACTGTTCTTCGAGAATCGGTGTCATTGAAATTTCCGCTTCTGCAAGTTGTTTATCAAATTCCTGCACACGCTTTTGAATATCTCGCAACGCTTCTTCTTTTTCTTCTGGGGTCATTTTTGCAACAATATCTGATTCAATTCCGGTGTCGATTTCTTTTCCGTGATCAATATATTTAATATGACCACTTTCAATATCATGATAAATAACCGTATCTTCATTCCCTGCCGGAGTAAGTGACGACAAGCCCATTGCATTGTAAAATCGAAATAACCCTTCTAATTTTTCACGCTCATCACTAGAAAGATTTGCAACATTTGGAGAGGTGTTGAGATATTGCGTGAACACCAATTGATCATTCGGATTTTTCCCATCTGCAAATAATTCAAAATCATGGATCCAGTTTTGGACGGTTCCGAATGAACGAACACCATTAATTGTAATTTGTTTTTTTGAAAGCCTATACACAGATGTGCTAATTGCATCGCGAATATCTTTTTTTAACGCATCTCTATCTGCAAGATCAATAAAAGAAGCTAGCATTTGATTGATATTTTTCAGCAACGTATCTGCTGGGTACTCAAAAAAGTATTCGAAGTATTCACGAAAGAGCTTCCGAACAATCATTGGCACCTGCCATTGCAATAAAAACCATTCTAACCGAGCAAGAGCGGTATTATATTTTTTCGTCGCTGATGTGCCATAATATTGAATATATTCACTATTATTTTTTATATATTCTGAAAGCTCGTAACGAAATTCATTCGCAAGTTCACTATGATTATTTCCAGCATCAATAAAACCAGCGATTCTTGCTTCGACTTCTTCAATTGATTCTAGCACCTTCTTCTCTATCATAATCCCTTTGTTGAATAGCTGATTTTATACATAACCTTGCTCGTCTTTTTCACCCAGCTCTACACTATCATCTCCTGCTACAGCCTCAGCTGTTTTTTTAGCTGTTGCAGCCGCAGTACGAGTAATCAGTTTTTTGTTGTATGGAGCAAATTTTTCCAAAAAGTCTTGCGTGAAACCCGTTCCATCTGGAGCTTTGTGGTTCAAAAACAATGTTGTTGGAGTAACAGGAACGCTTGGAAGACCTGCCGCACTCGTTATTGCATCAGCTGCTTTTTGCCGCTCTTTATCCCTTTCTTGCCTTATTTGATCAATAGCAATTTCACGCGCAAAAACCTCTCGAGTTGCCGGGTCCATTTTTTTAAGGTCTAAATCATTTTGACTACGAATGTAATTATCAAGAACACCTTTATTGACGTCTGTAACATTACCGTCCATATCTCTTGAAAACGGCATGTTCCAATCTTTTCCTGCTAACGCAAGCGCATTCTTAGGACTAGACAGCATTCCCTGCAGTATTCTAATCATCTCAGGACTATTCATTCGATATCCATTTTGGTTAAAATCAAATACCCCCATTGCGCCACCACGATCATTGCCTTTTTCAAGATTTGCCAACACTGACATTTGACGATACGCTTCTTGTTGAGAGAAACCACCATTAGAAGAAAACCAAGAAGCAAGCAAGCGCCAAAGGTCACTACTAGTATCATAGACCATTCCGACCTTATTCGCTGCAATCGCTGCCTTTAAAGCAGCTGGATCATTTTTTAATTCGTCTGAAATTTGTGTGTATTCTTTTTTGCCGTCTACAGTAGTTGTAAATTTTGGCGCGCCCGTTGTTTCATCAAGTTCATACATTTTTGTTCCTAAATCAGCTCCAAGCAACGCTGTTTGCTTACGAAAATCTGGATTCGACTCTGCGGCTTGTTGTAAAAACTTTGGAATCGCCCACCCACCAGCTCCCAAGGATACCAATTTTCTTAAAATAGCTGATGTAACAAAACCATTACCGGAGATTAATGCATTAGTAAATGACTCTTGCAATTGCGGAACCTCTAAACCATCTAAACCTTTCGAAGCCTCTGAAATTCGTTGATCACTCAGCGCCGCAGCTCCAATAGCTCTATAACCTCGAGTTCGCAACACTTCCCGCTCATATGCATCTTTTGTCTGAGTAGCGGTTTTCTTGCGGCCTTCCGCATCAGCAACAGCTTTTGTCCTCTCAGCTCTCTGACTTAAGAGGTCAGTGAAAGTCTCTAAAGAGTCAACTCCAGCGGCCTTTGCTGCATTTTTTTTCTGCTCTTCTAATTGAGCTTTTTTCGCCAATCTAGCCGCCTTGTCTACCTGTCCTGGCTTTGCAAATCCAACACCTAAAGCTCCTAATAGAGCATCGCTTACATCACCAGTCGCGATAGTTTTGGCTCCTGCATTTATTAAATCTAAAAGTTTTTTTGACTCCGCAGGATCAGTTGCTGGATCTGACGCCCGATCTTCTACTATTTCTCGAATAGCCTTATCTTGAATATCTATTGAACCACTAGCCTTCAGTCTCGCAATTATTTGATCTGCCGTTTCTGGCTCTGAAGGGTCAATATTTCCAATTGCTTCATCTGCATCTGCTATTATTTTTTGTGCATTTTCCAATAAGGCTAATTTTTCAGGGCTAATTCCTTGGTCTGCATCAAATTGTTCTACTAATCTTTTCTGATGTGCAAGTTCATCATTCGCCCTTTCAATCGCTTTCTTGTTCTCTTCCATTTGTTTATTTTCCCTGGATTCTTGACCAATAAAAGGAAGAGCCTTAAACATTTTAAGGCCTAATACTTCATTCAAGAGAATATTTTTCAACGTCACCCCTTCCACATATTGAGTTCCCCCTTCTGTTGTCGCTCCAAACATTGCACCTATAGCACGAGTTGCTGCATTACGACGACCTGTTGTCATCACACCCGCTAATTCTTGCGCTCCTTGCGCAGAGGCGTTTGCGCGTGTTTTTGCATTTGCATCTAAAGCATTTTTTACATTTGTTGCTGAACCTTTAACGTCCATTAAATTACCCACCATATCAAGGCCGGTACCAAAAAAACGCAGAGCTCCAGTACCAAGTGAATTATTTACATACTTTCCTTCCTCATCTGTTTCAGAAGCACCAAAAGAACCTCGTATGCCAGAACCAAGACTTGAAACCATTTGTGAACCACGAATGACCCCTGAATTGACCAAAGAACCGGCCGCAGCGGATGCTTTTCCGGTATATTCTCCAATTTCACCAGACATTCCTGATGTAAATTTCAATGCAGCTGACAACATGATAAAGCCAATAAGGTAATTTGCCAAAATACTTGGATTTGTCGATCCGTACTGGGAACTTGACTGAGAATTCAACTGAGTCAATGCTGTTGTTGTTGCGTTACTTGCTTTAGTTAATGATTGAACATTTGTTAATCCTTGAGTCAAAGGATTCGCAATTGCACCACCAAGACCACCTGCGCTAGTCCCGACAGCAGCTCCATTCATCATTGTTAGTGTCAGCCATAAAAAAAATGTCATGAATGGACCCAGGATAATGTATCGTCCCCACATTTCCCACCACTGAGTGGAATATCGTTTTGTAACATCTAAAATACGTGTGATATACGCAAGCGGAGACAGGACAATTAATACCCATAATAATACAATCCGAGCAATCAACATCACAACAAAAACCGTTAAAATCACAAATGCTGAAAACTGCAAAAATGCCGCGATGATAACAGCTCCAGTCGCCTCATAAGAAAGGGAAGCAGCAGTACCGGTAACACCAGCAGAGTCTGTAAAACCACCACTACTAAAAAAATTTCCTAGCGCGGGTGCGCCTAAACCTGCAAGAACGCCTCCTCCCCATGAACCGCCAATGCTCCCACCAAATGTCGCCATTGCCACATTTGCCGCATCAGTAAAAAAACCACAAATGGTTTTACTAAAATTAATGAGTACTGCGTATAAAATAAATTTCCGCAATAAATCCTGCCATTTGTAACTCTCCAGATTCAGGACCGCTGCAAGAGCAATAATTAAAAGAATAATCGCAAAAAACAAATTACAAATATCACGCACAATACGCCAACCTGTGACAACTGAGGTAACATTAATATATCCCCCGGGAGCCGATCCGGCAGTTACCCAAAAATCACCCCATGGATATTCAATGACAACATCAAGAATAGCTGCCACAATAGATGATAAAGCTCCACATAATATATACAACAAACTTGCAACTAACGAGATAATAAATGTTATAGGAGACGAGAGTCCTTCGGCAAGAGTGATAGCATTTGCCTGCTCTGCAAATGAACCAAGGTTAAACGCATACATAATCCCGCCAATAGCAGCGAGACTCACAACGCTAATCCCAGCTCCGTACAAAAAACGTTTACCGAAACGACGAATTTTTTGTTTGGCAAATTGAAAAATGTGATCAATATCACCAATCGTTTCAGTCAGACGTTCATAGGTGAACATCAAGCGTAATCGCACTATAAAATCTTGCATGTGTGTATCACAATGATGGTGTGATTATACAATATTTTTTGTTTTCCGCCAAACAGAAAATGCGCATTATGTGTATCGTTGCATTTCTGTATCAAAAATATCTTGCACAATCCCAAGGCTAATTGCATAGGTGGCGTTCAACCCTTCCCACGTGAGGCGTTTTGCGCCCAATGTGCTCTCAGAGCGCTGTGGCGTATCAGATACGTAATACGCGAGACCTAAACGAAAATCGGTATTAATCGATACTTGTTCGTTTTCCGGGTATCGATTTGGCTGGGTCATTTCATAGACCGCATTGAGGTATGGACCGCCTTCCATTTCAACAATGCTATAGCCATTCGCAAAATCACGGCCGAGACTATCTGGGCTTTGCAAATAGGTTCCTCGCACCGTTACAGCTTGTTGACCATCGAGAATCGAATTTTTCTGTAAATATGGCTCAAATGTTCCGCGATGGAAATCATTATAGACAAACAAACGGTTATTTGTGTGATAATCGAGTACTTCGTGTGGGATTGTCACGTCGCCAAGCTCACCGTTGAGCGAGGCTGCCTTCCCCATGATATAAACGCCGCGCAATGACGGGACATTCGTACTCACCTCACTTAAAATACGGTACGCCGCGAGACCGAGTGGATACGCAATGTTTAAAATCAGCGCGTTGCTCTTTTGCAACCGTTCACGCATCTCAGGCGAGATATTCAAACGACTATCGATATTCGGGTTATTGATACAATCAGCAATTGAAAAAATCTGCGCCTCAATATCAATATGATGATACGGAGACATGCGATGCAAGCCAAATGATTGTTCGTGCGCATGTTTTGATTCCAAAAATTCCGGGTGTCGCTTCTCAGAAAAACGAGACAAATAATACAGCATGTTTTGCTCAGACACCCCTTCTTGTTCGAACGCCGCTCGCTCTGTTTCTAGGCGCTCCGCGTTGTCCATCTGCAAAAAATTACGGTTATCCCATTGAAAACCAGATAACACATTCATTAATGAATGCGAGTTGGATGACACAAAATAAATTGGTTGCTTATAGAGATCAAAAGGTTCTTCTTTGCGGATGCTCGCAATATTCACCCACCAATCTTGGACCACTTTTGCATAATCTACTTTTGAACCAGCGAGTAATTTTAATGGCCAGTCTACAGGGTCTTTTGCCAATGCAACCCACTGATCAACAGATTCTCCCAGCACTTCTGTGAAGGTCTGATAATTTTCTGGCGTTGCAAAACAGTCTTCAACTGCGGCGCCGGCAGTGAGGAGTTGATTCATTTTCAACATCTCGATCATAATCGCTGTGACATTTGTCACAATATCTTCAACGTCGCTAATCGATGCGATAAATAGAGCCAGCTGCTTGGTTTCTGGATGAAATGCGCAGACACGAGCGCGCGCAACCGCCTGTGTTTTTTGCCAGCTACTATCCATGATCACCCCGGCATGTTCAAAGACTTGATCGGATTGACCCATGAGGATTTCAGTTGCTTCGAGAAGCTCTGGCGGCAAACGCAATAATGAATACGTCAGAGCGCCGACATCAACATGCGTGTCATGCAGATGTGCATGCAACGCGGGTGCGAGCGCGGTGTGCTCGGCGATAAACGACGATGCTTTGACAACTCCCCCGCCCGTTAACGCGGATTGAATTTTTTGGACATAGATTTTAATCGGATTCATATCTTCTGTGTTTATTTTCTTTCTCTGTTTTTATGAAACGTAGATAGTATATCACACCTCAAAAAGAGATGCACAAAAAAAATGCCGCTATGGCATTTCTCTCTGTATCTCGATACACATTTCTTCTGTAGTCATGTCATCGTGATTGTCACAGACATGTTCACAGAAGAAAGCCGGACCATTTGCTGTTGTTCGAGCAGTTGGTTCGGCGGAGGGCGCCGGAAGCAGCGAGTTGCTGCGCTTGGCGCCCTGGGGCTGAAAAATTCACGCAGGCCCCTCGCCCCAGAGGCCACCAGTGCAGTCGAAGGGAGCAGGAGCTCCCGGGTAGACGTCGGGGTTGTCATCGAGGCAGTCGTCCGAAGGCGACTGCGGCGCGATGGGCCAACCATCCTCGTCGGTGGGGACGGTCGCGCCGTCCCCGTCAGCGTCGTACGGAGCAAAGGGCCCCTCGGCGGGCCCAGTGATCTCAGCAGACCCGTCAGCAGACGGATCCTCCGGGGCGCAGGCCGACGCGGCCAACGCCCAGACAACCACGAAGATGCGCATGGCGCTTCTCCTTGCTTGAGGTGGATTTTATCGAGAATCATTCTCAACAAAACCCACCCCACCAAAACTCTTGTACAATGAGAACAAGAAGCGGCCAATGTGCGAAATTCAAAAAATTTCAGAGTGCAATTTCTAGAGTCTCAATACCATGTATTGAGAAAAAAGTCAAGAGGGAGGAATGGCGCCCTGTGAATAATTCCACAGAGCACTTTCACCTCCTTTATAACTCCACTTCAATACGTTTGCTATATTCAGCGTATGATTGACACGCTCGCGCATTGGCAGTGGTTCGCTCGACAGCAGAGTCAAGATTACACATTCCCCAATAATCCTTTACTTGAATCCGCACTTCATATTCACACCCACCTCGATCTCCAATTGCTGATGAATATGTCGCACTTTGTGAATTACATGTGTAAATATGCTCAAGTGTATGATTTGCCAGCGGCACACCTTCCCATAAAATTGCAGGTAGATCTGGCTCAAATGTTGTATTTGCAGGATTAGCTTGATATTGAACTGCAATTTGATTTAATGGCTGTTGGTCTTTGTCCACTTTCGCTCCAAATTGAATGGTCACTCTTTGTCCAGCTTGGACAGTAATCGGATCATTTCCAGGTAAACCATCAGGAACTCCCTGCACAACAATATTTTCCACTTCTGGAGTCACCGCACAATAGACAGAAGTATCAAATGGACGTTCATTATTAGGACACAACGGAATCGTCGAGAACGAAGATAGTGTTATCGCAAGATTACGAAAGCCCTGTTGAGCATTGTTTGGAATTGGAGTATTGTCTCCAGGCTTTATGTAATTACTCAAAGCATCGATTGACAATGGGCGTAACTCCCCATAATGCTCTTGATTTCGAATATGCCCTAAAGCCTCATCCCCTTGCTCTTCCGCAATATAGACTGTTGGTTCAGCAATATCCGCAAAGAGTGTACGATATCGTCCCCATGCGCTCGCTGCAGCAGTTGCAAGTTTTTGATTCAAAGTTGCTTCATTACCGCCTTTTTTCTCATGTTCGGACAACGGTTTACAATATGTTCCCGCTCCGGCGTCTCGACATTGCTGGGAAACAGTCCCAACGTTACCCGCTGGATCACACGGCACTGACGATTGCTCTTTGATTATTGTTGTTTGCGTTCGAGCATCTTGCACACACACACCTTCTAAAGAAATCCATTGATTTGCATTTCCGTCTGTTTGACATGCTGAACCATTGTTTGGATCAAATGTATTGGCTTCATATGGACTATCTTGCTGACAAACCATTTCTGTACAACTCCCAATACAAGCAAATGGCAACCCCGAACCCTCTCCATTTGTCGCATAGACCAGTGGCAATGTTCCGGCTTTTCCGGTGATATTTGATTTTTGACCATCAAGATAGTCAGGACTATGCTCTAACTGATCTGGCGCTTTTCCATTCAAGGCAAGCATTCCAAACAAAATATTTGAGAAATTGACCCCGCCATTTCCAAGTTGGTATGTATATCCAAGTCCTGGAACGATAAACGGTGTCGCTCGATTAACGCGGGTTCGCCATGGCATTACCTTCACTGTACTACTCGCCGCATCAACAGAAGCGCTATTCACTGCCAAGAGACACACCTCTTTCAAATCAAACTCCCAAGAAATATTTGTGAATTGCTTTGGATCTGCTCGACGGAAACCATTAAAAATGACAATGTAGACATTTTTTAAATACCCGCCTTCAAAATCAAACTTCACTGCATAGATATTATTCCCACAAGCCGGATTACCAATAATACCACCAAAACAATTTGGCATTCCTTGCGGAATAATATCATTAGCACCAATGGAATTTGCATTACGTGATACAAAATACTTAAAGAAGGCATCTGGTTGCTGGATCCGATAATCAGCAATTAGTGCTTCATCTGGATCAATTTTACCGTTTTTATTCCAAATTTCACTACCTGGACCAAGGTCTGCGGAAAACCGCTCAAACGGATTCAATGCTTGGTGATTGTTTGCAACTCGACCAGCACTAAAGAGCAAGTTCGCACCGCTACTTTGATTATCTGAAAAACTCCCGACGCCTTTAACATAGACAAAGTCAGCATTCCCTAAGACATCTTTGTAATTACGGTCATTAACAAGCGCAGAGCATGGACTGGAACCACACCACAGGCCTGTTTGAACAGCATAGACACCAGCTTTATCTTCATTACTTCCATCATCAAAATGAAAGGCTTGCGCTGGATCGACTTTATTGTCCCAATTACGTTCAAAAATATCCCAGATGAGGCCGGCTGCTGAAAAATCATATTTTTGTTCATTGTTTCCAGTTGTACTTGGATCTGTTGTTCCTGCATCTTGCTCGATAAATGAGAGAGCTGAAGCAAGATTTTGATCTTCGCCATATAATGGCTTCCCAATTTTCCAGGTATTTTTTGCTGACTCAACAGCATTTGCACTGGTCGTTCCATCAAATTGCGGCTCACCATCATATAATCGAATGTCAGAAATCTCAGAGAGATGAACCAATTCTTCGAGTTTTAATTGATCTGGACCAAGCTTCAAGAATGTTGCATATTCTTGATTTGAAACTGATTCAGCGGTGTGTGATGTATCTTGATCAACGTAGATGCTGTTTAATGTGTGTGTCAAACTATAATCCTTGCTACTGTAGGAATGTTTAATGTCATATGGATTAACATTATTTTGAGTATTCGTTGAAGACACCATTCGAGAATTGACATAATTTGGATCATTCGCTGTGTTACACTCTAAAGTTTCTCCTGGATATTGCGCTGCATATGGACGACAATCAACATCCGCATTACACGCCACTTGATTACCCTGGTCTTCAATTGGAACAGGTACTTCAAATGTGACTTCAGTATTTCCAAAGTCTTGCCCAATATCATTGTATTGACAAATACCCGTCGGTTGATTTGCAATACAAATTTCACCAGCATCTGTATCACACTCTGCTGATGTATTACACAGCTCTCCAGAATTTTCACAGAAGCCTAAATCTTCATTTCCTTTTGCAACCAAACAATGATACACCGGCGCTTGATCAGTCCAGCGCATTTTCAAACCTGCTCGTGATAAATCTGATTCACCAGTAATCGTTGAAACAGGCCACCACGCAATACAACCGTTTGCATGCAATGGATCTTTTTCAAGACAATATCCTTTCCATCCAGAATAAATCACACCACTTGAATCAGTGTAATTACACGACGCTGACGTTTCTGTTGGATATGCTCGACATGATCGAGAGACAAGATTTGGAGTGAGGCCTCCGCGAACCTCAGATTTTGAACCCGCAACACCTCCATCCGCTGAGACTTCCAAAGCTGGTTTCAATGAAACATTATCAATCAAGAAGGCGTTATCAAGTGCACCGTCAACTTGACCAATAAAGATAGTCGCGCCGTCTGAAGCCTGAAAATTCCCCACAGTCACAGGGCCCAATGTATACCGTGTCCACGCAGTAGAAAGTCGAAATGGATTTGCATCAGGCGCATCTGTGAAATAATATGGCGTATCACCAATTCGAATCCCGGCGGTCATTGCATTAATATGATCCGTTGTATCCGCTTGTGGATCTTGAATATATTTCGCATCAAACGACAATACATATTGACCATTCGATGATAAATCACGACTAGAAATATTAACCTCAAGTCCAGACTCTTGATTATTCACCGGCTGCACATACATCACATTGTTCAAATCGAGCGATTTCGCTGCAACAGGGAATGGGTTTGAAATTCCAGGAAGTTTTGAATAGAGAGAACTGCCATCAGCTCCGTTGTCAGGCAATGTTTCGTATTGACGCGCTTCATCATAATCAATAATAGTCATTTCGGCATTACCAAAATTATGCCAGTCTTTCCATGAGCGCTGTGCTCCTGTACGAGAAACATTCTTACACCAACCAGATGAATAATCGATAGTCGATAAACGCATTGTTTGACCCGCTGCACGCAAAGCCGTTTGGGCAGCGGTTTCTGTATCCTGCACACGACAATGTGCATCAATGGTACACGCTTGATTAAAGTCACGAGAAGAACTCACAGCAGAATCAACAGTTGTATTCGCCGTTGAATCACCATCACATTGAACAGATTCAAAATCGTTATTTGGAATTAAGTCAACGGTGCCTTTTACGCCTGCAACTCCTTGCTCAGGCATCCAATCAACTGGGTAGTACCCTTTTGACTGCGCAACTTCATTTCCTTCTGCACTTAACCAGCGCATGCCGGCTTTTGTCAGACCTGAGTAATCCTTGATACTCGCGACAGCAAATCCAGCCCCTGGTTGAGACACAGCACTCACAACACTATCCTGACTCAACGCGTTGCTGTTTGGTACTTGAACAAATTGTGTACATTCACCAGTATCTTCATTTCGTTTTGTACAGGTCGTGAACTTTGTACATGTATTCACGATTTGACCATTGATGTTGACGGGATTGCTATCACCACAAGTCAACCACTCACTACATTGGCGGTCTCGTTTGACCTGCAAGACAACATTACTGTTTGCAGCATTTGCAGTGCCATCACACACCACAGCACCGTCAGAGGCTCGTGTTTGACACGCCACAACAGCTGTCGTGTTGCCATTGACCTGATTTAAGACTTCTACATCTGACAATGTATTATTTGTACTCGCGGTCATTTCTTGAAATGCAACACAACCTTGACCTTCATCAACAACGCCATTACATGTATTCACATCTCCTTCAGGCGCTCCATCAACCGATGAATTAATGTATGAGTACACATCAGCTTCAGAAAGCTCAACATCATCAAAGAACACTCGTCCATTATATGACTCGACAAATACTCGAACATTCACAGTTCCTTCTGGGAATTGGTGAAGTTGATTTGGACCAATTAACGCGTGGTAAGACACCCAACCATCTACAATATCACCTCGATCTCCACCATCATATGCAGTAATCGCATAACTTTCAGGAGTATTTTCAGGTGTTTGCAACAAATTACCATCAGGACCTTCAAACAACAGACCAACAGCGAATTTTGCCGCGCTACCCGCTTTCACTTTCGCACTTAATGTATAGATTTTATTCGAATCAACACTGATTTGTGAGTCATATGCTGCCATACAATCAGCATTCGACGGAGCAGTAATCTTTAAGGAGAATTGACCACTAAATTGATCAGCTCCTTTATCTGATTGTCGTGTTTCTGTACAGTTTTTAATTTGTGCATTAATTGCTGTTTGATACGGATTACTCCCAAGATATGCAGACCAATAATCCGGTCGATTGTCTGGTGTTTGGTTATTGATGTTGTCATTACTGAATACATCTGTTTCAAAACTGGTGTTTTGCAAACTATCGACTGACGCTGAATTTGGATCAAGGTAATTTGTACAACCAGCATACACCGCATTACAAATACCAACATATCCAGATTGATTGTCTAAATTCGATACACAACGTGATGGTTTTCCGTCGTCAGCTGTTGGACACTCTGAATCAGTACTACACAATTCACCGGCTCGTGGACCACGGTTACACACTGGCCCTTTTGGTTGTGATGGTGCATCTGATGGATTTTGCAATGGGCATGGATCACCGTTTTTTGTTTTCCAACTACCAGAACCTTCATCGTATTCACAGGTTTTATTTCCTGGATCTTTGAAGTATTGCACACTGCCGTCTGCCGCTGCGTATTCTTTACAACTCAATTGCTCGTTTGCACACAAACTATTGCTGTAAAAATCAACATTATTTAAGAGGTATTGCGTTTCAAATCCAGCAACTTTATTACTTGCATCAATTGATGGCAAGCCAAATGCCTGACATGATGCACTTGCCGCATCACAGAATGACGCTGGAGTAACAATCCGTGTTTCTGGCTGATCAGCAGACACAACAACATCATCAGAAGCTGATTCATTATCTGTCTTGAAACGCTCAGTAAATGGTGATGTTGAATTTTTTGTGTTGAAGAGCGCAGTACAGCCAGCATCTTTTTCATCACACAATTTTTCAAATGATTTGAGGTATGAGGTGTTTCCTGCTGGATCTTTGTATTCTTGACATCCTTCATATCCATTACATGATGTCGCTGAGCCCTTGATCATGTAAATACTATTGTTTTCAAAAACACGAACATTATCAATGTAGGCATTTGCACCTTGATATGAGAAACCAAATTCTGCACCAGCTCCAAGCGCTTCGCTTGAAATAAACGGACCAATATTATATTGCTTCCATTCAGTTGATAGCGTAATTGTTGCAAATGTTTGTCGAGTGCCTGTTGTTGGATTATTTACAAATGCGGTCAATTGTGAATTTGCGTCACCTTTTGCCCAGAGAGTCGCAACATAACTCTTGTCTTGAGACAAGCTCGCGCCAAAGAGCGTCGCTGCTTCTCGACTCGCAGCGTTAGAGCCAATTTGCATTGATTGACCACTATTTGCAGACACAACTGTAGACGAACTTGTTCCGCCGCCCCACATTGCTGTATCAAAATCAGCATCAATGATAAACGATTGATTACCCGCTGCCGCACCTTTGTATTCACGACATGACACAGCAGTTGCTGAACAAGAGACACTTTCACTTGGGATTGTGTAATAAATGCGGTTGTCTGCAGAATTACGCAAAGCTGTACAACTATCGGATACCGAAATTGTCGCTGATTTTAATCGATAATATCGATTACCTGCAGCATCAAAGTATTCTGTACAATTTGGATTCACGCCAAGTTCGTCAACAGAACATGCTGCTTGGGTTTCTGTTGTATCAACACATGCTGCATCAGCAGATTGTGCTGTTCCGCCAGTCAAATCAAGGTTTGTACATGGGCCTGCGTCAATGTTACTCTTTTTTAAATACCATGAACGAATTTGATATCCTGTTTGATCAGAACCTTCAAATGAATAATAGGTATCAACTAATCCTTGTGCGACTTGTGTTTCCGTTGGTTTTACACATTGTCGAATGTAATTGTAATACTCAAGACCTTCACCGCCAGCACCTTGTGAATCAATGTTAACGTATTGTTCACAACCAACATCTTGCGCTGAACAACTATCACCAGTTGATGGCACAACAGACACACTCGGCACACACGCGACACCAGAACCACATTCAGCCGCTGCACGAGATGGGTTACATGAGGTTGTTGTTCCAGAACAATAATATCCTGTACGGGCCGCAACGGCTGGCGCTACTTCTTCTGGAAGTCCAGCAACAAATGTTTTCAATGGAGCTTGATATGGAGTATCTGATTCAACAAATGCCTGACACCCAACAAATCCTTGGAAACATTGTGAACATGATGGATTTGTGAAATCAGTCCCATTTCCACAGGCTTCAGACAATGGGTTTGTCACACGTCCTGGAACTGGCAAACGAGTACCACCAGTTTGCGGTGTATATAACTGACAACCAACTTCACTTGGGTTACATTGTGCTGCAACATCTGTTTTCAAATGCAATGCGTTACCGCCGTAGTCTTGGTACGCAGTAGAGACTGATGCATTTGTGATTTCGATCAACGAAACATTATCAACGATTAAATGACAGTCACGCGGCGCTCCGATTTCAACATTCAAATCCGTCGCTGTCACGCCTGCACCAAATGTATATGGTTGCAATGCAATTGTTTGATAGCCAGTGCCTGCTGCATACGACACAGCATCTTTACGACCAGCTGAACCCGCACTGATTTCTGCAGTTGCTGTTCCCTGGTCGTCGCAGGTTGACCCGCTAGCATTTAAATAACTATACGACAAAACGAACGAACGATTCGCCAACGGCACGCCTGTTTCAACACGCGTTGTTAATGGCTGCCCGTCACCAATTTGTGATTCAACGCCCACTTTTCCACTCGCGGCATCTGTCACAACACGCCAGCCATTACCACCAGACGCGCCGTCAGCTTGCAACCAACCACGACATGCTCCGCCGGTTTCATCAACACACGCGCTGCCATCTACTTCTGCGAACGCAAGCGCCGCTCCTCCAAACTCATCTGTTGATGTTGCAGCAGAAGCTGGATCTTTTCCAAAATTATTAAATGACTCAAAGCTTGGGTTTGAGATGAGATTGCTGCCAATTTGTGGGATAAAGGTTGTACAACTTTGATTTGCCTCATCACACGGCTGCACATCATTATCAAAATTGATTGAGTACTGCGTATTTGTATCAGAACCAGAGAGATACCACGTTTTATCATCTGCGCTACAACGGAATCCGCCATTCGCAATACTACAACCTGGAGTTCCAGTTGAACCATCAGCTTGCACTAAATTATCACGACAGCCATTCGCGTTTGTACAGGTTTTATAAATTGTATCCTCACCTTTACATTGGAATTCTTTATCAACAGTATTGTAGACCGTGCAACGCCACGCACAACCATCTGAATCCGAAGTACAACCGTTATAGTTCAGCGTATCTTTTAAATACCCGTTTTGCGTTCCAGTACTATCTGTAAACACCTCACAAGAGACTTGTTCTGCTGGACAACTTTCGCCTTCAAACCGATAAATATCCTCTTGTTTTGTACAATATCCATAGGCTTCACACGCACCAGTATCGTCTTGAGACAAACAGGTTTGTGCGTCAACACAACTTTTTAAACGATTGACTTGCAACTGCTCTGGCGTATACGGATTACCATCTGCATCAATAAAGCTGGTAGCTCCAATATTTTCTGCGTACCCCTCAACTTTACAAAACACCTCAGGTGACTTTAACACCCAATTCGGATCAACAAGACCACAATATGGAGAATAATTATCCGTTCCACAATCATCATATTTATCCATGACATCACGCAATGTCAGTGATGATGCTTGATCATAATTTTTATGGTATTGCGCAGCAAGCTCCCAGCCAACAGGGAGAACGCTGTACTGACGTAAAATCGTGATGTTCCGCAATGAAAATCCTTCTTCTGGACTTGTTATATCCTTCTGATCAACGTTAAGACCGAATGGTAAATTACCAAGATTTGTGTCGTCTACTAATTGCTTCACTGTTTTTTGCTCATCGATCGCTGAACGGAATTCATCAGTGATGACACAATTCACAACATCAGCCCCTTCTGATGGACACGTTGCGAATTGCGACAAGATATCTACTGTTCCAGTGCTCGAGATTGGCGGGGTTTTGTAACTCGCGAATTGTTCACGGGCAGCGCGAATACCACCGCTCCGGGTTGTGGAACTACTCCCACGTAATGATTCATTAATGTCTGACTGTGTAAAAAATGACAATAAGCCACTCTTGGCTTTATCCATCAATTTTGACAACAATGTATTTGTGAAAATATTTAAAGAGTCAGCAACAACATTCCCTGTTAATGTTGTTTCTCCATCTGCTGCTTTTTCAGCTGCTAATTGATTTTGCAGTTTTATAGATTCAGCCGATGTTTCAACATTTCCAGAGACTTTTGATTTTTGATCTTTAAAGTCATTTTTTAATCGCTCAATTTGCGCCTCTTCTTGCGCCTTCGCTTTCGCAGTCGTTGCCTTATCTAAGCCTTGTACATACGTCAACAACGGATTTTCCGCGATACTCATGTAATTCGCGAATGTGATAATTGACACTGGGTTAGAAGCAAATTCAATTTTCGCTTCTGTAAATGTTTTATCTAAAGAGTCAAATGAATTTTGTGCGCTCGCTGCAATTTGTGACGCGGAACAATTTGCGGTTTTTACTTGAGCCGCTTCCGGTTGATCGAATAATCGGTTCACCAAAATTTGCACACGCAAACCTTGGGCCTGCGGCAATGAACACAAATCTAATCCACCAGTTTTTGCGATTGTATTTAAAAATTCACCGACAGCCGCGTCTCCTTGGCCTTGAATATACGTCCCAACATCTTTTGTGAAAAGTAACGGTTTTTGATTACTATCACCAGACGCAATCCAGACGGCAGTGTCATAGGCAATTTTATCAAGGAAGACACGAATCGAATTTTTCAGCGCTACCTGCGCTGATGTCTCAAGTCCTTTTAAAATAGTATCTAAAATACCTGTTGACCCTTGCACTACACGTTGCACATCACCCAACACAGTCACCTGCGCGAAAGCCACTCGCGGGGAGAACACTAAACTCACTAAAAAAAGACTCAGTGTTGTTACTTTAAGGAATTGACGAAGTGAGTGGTTGGTAAAAAATTTCATAAAATGCAAATCAGTTGGATGATTGATTGGTGGCTTGTGGGTCCGCAGTGCCGAGCGATGTCAGTGCTTGGTCAACTGCAGTGTTAATTAATTGATTGATTTGATCGTCGCTGTATTTCTTGAGCTCTGCATCTGTCACACCAGATTCTTTCAGGATCTTTTTCTTTTCATCAATACTGGCTGTTTTAATTGCAGACGCTTGCGCATTCGCCGCAGCCTGCGGATTCGTCGCGGTGTTTTGCGTCGCGGATACATTCATCGCATCTTTCGCAAGATTTAATAATGTCGCATCATCCGTTTTATTCAGCACATCGTCTGTCACACCTTTTGATTTTAAAAAGGTTCGTAATTTTGCCGGATCTTCAGACAGTGTCGCAAGCTCACTTGCAGTATTTGTGTCAGCTGCAGCCGTGTTCGCATTTTGTAAATTTGAAAATGCATCAAGCGCCGCAGAACTAATTTGCGCGTTTGCATTCGCGGTTGCCTTTGATGCCTGCTGACACTCTGTCCCTTCTGGACAATTTGGATTTGTCCCAGCAGTCACTTCCTCATTATCTTTTTTTCCATCAGAATCGGAATCAGCAAGATACGGACTCGTGCCATAGACATAGCCTTCATCAAAATCATTCAATGTGTCGTTGTCAGAGTCTTTGGCTTTTAATTCTGCCACATTCGCCGCTTCTGATGTGTTTGTAATTGTATTTGCCTGCGTTTGCGCATCAGCAATTTGTTTTTGCACTTGCGCCTGCGCTGGCTGCAAAACATTCCGACTGTAGGATGTCATATAGCCGTTGATTTGCATGAATCCGCCAACAACAATCACAACGCCAACCACGCCTAAAATATACAACGACAACCGATCCATTTGTTTTGCGGAAAGTTCCATGTTTTATTTGAAAATGATGGCGTGATTATAACAGAAATTTCAATACACCGTCAACTTCAATTTTAGAGTACGGAGCGCAATTCTTCCCACTGCTCAATAGACAACTCTTGTGGTCGCGCACTTGGTGACAACTTGGCTTTTTCTAACGCTTCTTTGGCGGCAGCACTCTCGATATGTAAACCGCTACTAATATTGTTATGCAATTGTTTGCGACGACTCGCAAAACCGATATTCACCAATCGCATCAAGGCCTCTGGGTCTTTTGATAAAGCTGTTTCGCGCATTTCTAAATGAATAATCGCGCTATCAACTTTCGGTGCTGGATAAAAACTCTCCGGCGGAACCAAGCGAACAATCGTTGGAATTGCATAGAGCTGGGTTGCAACCGCAAGAACACTCATGCTCCCTGGTTTTGCTGCCATACGCTCTGCAACTTCTTTTTGCACCAACACAGTCATTGATTTTGGGCGTGGGGTTTTTTCCAAAAAGTGCCGCATAATCCACGATGTAATACTGTATGGCAAATTTGCAACCAACTTGTATTGCAAATCATGCAAGCCATGTTCTTCTAAATGCACAACCCGAACATCACTATTCACAACTGTCAGATTTGGGTAGAGCGCTTGTTGTTTTGCAAGACCCGCCGCAAGCACGCGATCTTGTTCAACCGCGACAACCGAACCAGCCGCCGCGCACAGCTTTGTTGTCAGCGCGCCAAAGCCCGGACCAATTTCAAGCACAGTGTCATCTTTTGTCACTCCAGCCGCATCAATGCTCGCATCAACAACGCTATCGTCTAATAAAAAATTTTGCCCTTGTTCGCGGCGCGGCACGATGTCGTAATAGCGTAATAATTCTTTCAGTTCATCAATTGTCATATGTTTTTTATTGTACTGTAAATAATGAGTGCGGAGTAGGCGTATCTACTCAAAACCGATTAGCAGCTCTGCTGCCAGAGAGCGCAGCGAACGGGGTTTTGAGAGATATGCCTACGCAAGCACTGATCACAAGTGTTTATATAATGATGTTCAAGATTTTTCCTGGGACGTAAATGATTTTTTTCGGTGTTGCGTCGCCAAGATGTTTTTGCAAGCTCGCTGATTCTTGCACTTCGTTGAGCGCAACGTCTTGTGTTGCTGTTGGTGCAACTTCAATTGTCCCGCGCATCTTTCCATTGACTTGCACGCCAATAGTCACGACATCTTCAACTAAGTCCGCTTGATTCACGCTTGGCCAATGAATCGCGCTGACAAACGATTCATTACCAAGTGTGCGCCATAATTCTTCAGTAATATGCGGCGCGAATGGCGATAAGAGTGTGAGTAAATATTCATATTGTGCACGACTGATTGCATCTGCTTTTTCCATTGCTCCCACGACAATCATTAAGGCGCTGATCGCTGTATTGAATTTCATCGCTTCAATATCTGCAGCGATTTTCACATTCGCACGCGACAGTGCTTTATCGATTGCCGCATCACCAGCCTCACTTACTCGAGACTGTAATTTCCAGACACGCTCTAAGAATCGACGAATCCCATTCATCGCACCAGTGTCCCATGGATAGGTTCCAGGTTCATTGTATGGTCCGATAAACGCCAAATACATTTTCACTGTATCAGCGCCATATTTTTCTACTTCAACATCCGGGTCAATGACATTACCTTTTGATTTACTCATTTTGTGACCATCGGGCCCCAAGATCAACCCGCGATTCATCCGATTGACGTATGGCTCTGCAACTTCTGAAAGACCCAGATCATGCAACGCTAAATTGAAAAATCGAGAATAGAGCAAATGCATCGTTGTGTGCTCCGCGCCACCAGAATACCGATCAACCGGCATCCAAGCTTTTTGTGCTTCAACACTTGCAAACTCTTCTGTATTTTGCGGATCAAGATACCGCAAGTAATACCACGATGAATCAATAAACGTATCCATGGTATCAATTTCTGGAGTCCAGCCTTTGCCGAAAATTCGTTCTGTGCGTTCAAACAATTCTTTTGAGGTCGCGAGCGGCGCAACACCAGTTGGTGTGAAATCCACGTCCGTCGGTAACTCCCACGGCAAATGCTCTTTTGGAATTGCGTGCGGTTTTCCTTCTGGATCGTAAACAATCGGCATCGGTGTTCCCCAATACCGCTGACGAGAAATCAGCCAATCACGGAGTTTATACGTCGTTTTTGTACGACCAAATTGTTCTGCGATTTTCCATTTCGCTTCTTCATTGTTCATGCCATCGAATGCGCCGGAATTCATCAACACTCCACTATCTGTATATGCAGCGGTTTCAATAGCCGCGTCATCAGACTGCACAACCTGAACAATCGGCAATGCAAACTTTTTCGCAAATTCGAAATCCCGTTCATCATGCGCCGGAACGGCCATAACCGCGCCTGTGCCATAGGTCGCGAGAGCATAATCCGCAATCCACACTGGAACCTGCTCACCTGTCGCTGGGTTCACAGCAAACGCGCCAGTAAAGACACCGGTTTTTTCTTTATCCGCGCCGGTGCGTTCAATCTCATTTTTCTTCGATGCAGCTTCTTTATATATACGGACAGTTTCTTGCTGCTCTTTTGTTGTTAGTACATCAACCAATGGATGCTCTGGAGCGAGTACAACATACGTCACACCAAACACCGTATCCGGACGCGTCGTAAAGACCGTAATCACCTCATCTGAATCAACCACCGCAAAATCCAATTCCGCACCTTCTGATTTTCCGATCCAATTGCGTTGTGATTGCTTAATTTCTTCCGGCCATGGCAACCCATCCAAACCAGTCAGCAACTGCTCCGCATAATCCGTAATTTTCAAAAACCATTGTTCGAGCGCGCGTTTTTCAATAACAGCACTACATCGCTCACACGTTCCGTCAGACAACACCTGTTCGTTGGCAAGTACTGTCTGATCTTGCGGACACCAGTTCACTTCCGCCTTTTTCCGATACGCCATCCCCTTTTCAAATAGCTGCAAAAACAACCATTGCGTCCATTTATAGGTCGCTGGATCTGACGAAATCACCCGCCGTGACCAATCAAACGAATTACCCATGCTCTTGAGCTGCTGCGTCATGTATTCAATATTGGAATAGGTCCACTCTTTTGGGTCGAGTCCACGTTTAATCGCCGCATTTTCCGCTGGCAGTCCAAATGAGTCAAAACCCATTGGAAATAGGACATTATAGCCTTGCATTCGCTTAAAACGCGCTAAAATATCCGGAACTGCGAACGCATACCAGTGTCCAATATGCAGATTTCCAGACGGATATGGGTATTCCACTAATAAATAGTAGTTTTCTTTGCCTGATTCCTGGTTTTTCACCGCAAAAAGACCACTCTCTTCCCACTCCTGCTGCCATTTCGGCTCAATGACCTGTGGATGATATTCGTTCATACAATCCAATATTTATAGGGTTATCAATCAATTGACTGTCATGCTAACACGGCTTTTCAATTGACTCAAGCGGTTTTGTGTGGCATTCTGACTATTCAAACTATGAAAGCGAAAATCGTTTCATTCCTACTCACCCGCCTGCGAAAAACGCTTGAATTACTGCACCGAACAAGTCCTATTCTTGTCAAAATCGGCGCGGCACTTCTTTTACCATTTCTTCTTCTGTGGAAAGCTTTTAATCCACTTCTTGTTCAATTCTATAAGTTTTTCATTATTATTCGCAAAAATGCTGGGCAATTTTTCCACGCGCAGCATAAAATCCTCGCACTCGTCACCGCGAGCAACAGTGTTCATCTCTTTATTGGAGCGTTAGTTGTTTCAATTGTTTGGATTAACGTCAATGCCGCTCAAGAAGTGCGTGCAGAAGAGTTTTTGCATGGATCAGTGATTGATAGCATTTTAAATCCGGATACAGAGACCGTATTGACCGCAAATCCAGTCAAAGCAAACCAAAAAAGCTACATCAACTCTGGCGCTGCAGTGCGAACAACCACAAAACTCGACAACAGCACAGAAACGATTAATATCGCAGAAAAAGTCGCAAATGCGAATGGCGGAAACACTACAGCGATCGCAGGAGCGGTTCAAGGCTCAACTGGTATCGACGACGCTGTTTCTGGAACGAATAAAAAAATTACGAAATATGAAGTGAAGGGCGGCGACACCATTGGCAGTATTGCGAAAGATTTTGGTATTTCACAAACCACTATTTTGTCCGCAAACGGCTTAGATGATGCGAGCGCGCGAAAAGTAAAACCTGGCGACTCACTCTATATTTTACCAACTGATGGGGTTGCACATACTGTTCAAGCTGGTGATACTGCGGATAGCTTGGCGCAAAAATACAGCGCAAATAAAGACGAAATTCTTGCGTACAACAAAATTATTGGCTCAACGTTAGAGGCAAATGTTGAAATTATTATTCCAAACGGCAAAAAACCAGAGGAAGCAAAACCAGCAGCGCCAGCCGCACAACCAACAACAACTTCAACGAATCGATTTGCACGCTCTGGCAGCACCGGAATTGTGAGCAGCACTGTGAGCAGCGCCCCTGCCCCATCAGCCGCTCCAGCAGCCGGCGGCGGTTTTGTCTGGCCAACAACAACGCGTCGATTGTCTCGTGGATTTGGATATGGTCACACCGGTCTTGATATTGACGGAAACTACGGCGATCCAATTTATGCCTCAAAAGGCGGACGCGTGGTTATTGCCGGTGGTGGCGGTAGCGGATACGGCATTCAAGTACTCATTGATCATGGTGGCGGTGTTCAAACACGCTATGGTCATTTGCAAAAATTATATGTCAGTGCGGGACAAAATGTCAGTGCGGGACAAACCATCGGTCAAGAAGGATCTACCGGCAACTCAACTGGGTCTCATCTTCATTTTGAAACCATCATTAACGGACGAACCGTCAATCCATTTAACTACGTTCGATAAGAGCGTGGATGCAAATAAAAAAACCGCTATATGCGGCTTTTTTATTTATTTTTAGGCAAATACTACGCTAATACTGATTTAATTTTTTCAACAATTTCACCAGTTGTAAAGTTTGCTTTCACAAGGAAATCTTTTGCACCAAGCTCTAAGCCTTTTTGAATCTTACTTTCTTGACCAAAGTTGCTCATGATAATCACAGGAATTTTTGTAAACGGCTCGCCAAGCTTTTGAATACCTTCAAGTACTTCAAAACCAGTAATTCCAGGCAACATGATATCAAGCAAGATCACTTGAGGACTCACTTCTGACACTTTTTGCAATCCAGCTTCACCGTCAGTTGCAAGTGTCACTGTAAAGCCTTCTTTTGAAAGCTTTGTAGACATCAGTTCTGACAAGAATTTGTCATCTTCGATAATAAGGACAGATGTTGATTCGGGCATAACATTCAAACATTGGTATTTAGATTATTTTTAGTATAGCATAGAGTATATGAATACTGAAGCCACCTTATTTGTCGTTGCCACCCCAATTGGCAATTACGCCGACATCACACTCCGCGCTCTTGAGACACTGAAGCATGTTTCAATTATTGCCTGCGAGGACACACGCGAAACAGGCCTTTTGCTCAAAGAACATGCCATTGTTGATAAAAAGCTGCTCTCATATCACGCGCAATCCGGGCAAGGGCGTGAAGACGAAATTATTCGATTATTACAAGAAGGAACGAACATTGCTGTTGTTTCAGACCGTGGCACGCCCGGCATTTCAGACCCTGGACAACGCCTCATTCAACGCGCAATAGAGCACGGTATTACTATTGCGCCAATTCCTGGAGCCGCTGCCTTTGTCACTGCCCTGCAAGCCTCTGGCGCAGACACAAGTCATTTTGAATACCTTGGCTTTATTCCACATAAAAAAGGGCGCCAAACCTTATTTACCCGCATCGTGGAAAGTGAGCACACAATGATTTGCTACGAATCACCGCATCGACTCTTAAAAACACTCGAAGCGTTAAAAGACTGCCCAAAACGATTGATTGTTTGTCGAGAAATCACTAAAACACATGAAGAATTTGTCCGCGGGACTTGCGCTGAGGTGTACCAAGAATTTTTGAATCGAGACAAAATACTCGGTGAGTTTGTTCTCATCATCGACAAAAAGTAATTGCTATTCCGCACGAGCTGTTAAGCGGAATGCCTCAGCAACATGGGCTGTTGTGATTGCGCTTGATTCTGCAATATCGGCAATCGTTCGCGCGAGACGCAAGGCTTTTGTGTATCCACGCATTGACAGTAATCCATTGTGCAGCGCTGTATCAAGCAGCTGCGTCGCTGCAACATCATGAACATACTGCTCGAGTTCTTGAATTGTCGCTTGCGCATTCAATACTCCTCGCTGTTGTTGCACCATTCGGACGCGCAACACAATATCTTTCATCTGCGCCGTATTCATCTCCCCCATTGCAACTGAGCGATTTTTTTGTTTCAAGTCCGCTGGGTCAATTGATTGCACAAACAACTTAATATCAAATCGATCCATCATCGGACCGGATAATTTTCGTTGATATCGATCAATAGATTGTGGACTGCACACGCACACCCCTTGCTTGGCGCCACACGGACACGGATTATGTGCAGCGATCACCATCGAACGCGCTGGATATTCCACCGAGCCCGCAGCCCGAGTAATGTGAATAATCCCAGACTCTAACGGCTCGCGCAGTGCTTCAATAATGTCCCGACGAAATTCAGGGAACTCATCAAGAAATAACACGCCATTATGCGCAAGTGAAATTTCACCTGGCCGCAGTTGCGCGCCGCCGCCAAGAATTGCTGGACTTGAGGCCAAATGATGCGGGCTGCGAAACGGCCTTTGTGTCACGCTCGATACACCCGGATTTACAATCGAGTGAATTTTTGTTGTTTCAACAATTTCTGTATCTGTCATTGGCGGCAAAATTGACGGCAGCGCTTTTGCAAGCAATGTCTTCCCGGCTCCTGGCGGTCCGGAAATAATCACATTGTGCCCACCGGCTGCAGCAATCAGCAGCGCACGCTTTGGAAGCGCGTGTCCAATAATCTCGTCATAGGAAAATCCCACATCACTTGCCTCATCATCTACAACATCTTTAATCATTGCATGCGGCAAAGCTCGGACAGTATTCATGTACTCGACAACTTCACCGAGGGTTTCCGCAAATAACACTTTGTCTGAATTCAGAATTGCACACTCTGCCTTATTCTCACTCGGTAAAATAATTGTCTTGCCCAAACGAATTGCTTCATGCGCATAAATCAGCGCGCCCGACACCGGACGCGTACGACCATCAAGCGCGAGCTCTGCCACCGCGACAATATCTGAACGAGAT
>CALKUP010000015.1 GCA_937996685.1 uncultured bacterium
AATCCGCCATCCAACCCCAATTCCCCCAGGGCGTAATATTCATCAATTTCCTCTTGCGGTAAAACCTTCATCGCCACCAAAAGCCCAAGCGCAATTGGCAAATCAAAGTTCGAACCGCTTTTTCGAATATGCGCTGGCGCTAAATTAATTGTGAGGCGTGTCCGTGGAAACGAAAAACCAGAATTGGTAATTCCTGACCGCACTCGGTCACGTGATTCACTAACCGCAGCATCTGGCAATCCAACGATGACAATTCCTGGTAGACCGTTACTGACGTGCACTTCCACTTCGACTGGAATACAATCGATGCCTTGATGCGTCATACTTTGAACGATGGTTGTGTGGTGACTATTTTGTTTTGGCATAAAAAAATCTCAGAGGGCTGGCAGCGCTCTGAGATGATGTGTCCAAAAATATCTTATCGCTCTTTTTGTGATTGCGCAAGAACCGCGATGAGCGCGCCGAGCACAATCATGACATCCGCAATGTTAAAAATTGATCGTGATGCAACATTGATAAAATCAATCACACCACCGAAGACCAGTCGATCAAAGACATTCGAGAGCGCGCCGAACATCATCAGTAGAAAACCAAACAGCTCTTGGACGCGCCCATCACGATACGACACCCACGCACTCCACACAAGCACAGACAAGAATGTGATCACAATCGCGACGATTGCGACTCGAGGCAAGGCAAGCAGTCCGATAATATTTTTATTGTAGACGAGTTCAAACTGCAACACATCTGGGATGACGACAACAATCTTGTCTGAGACAGCGGCCATCGCGAGCGACTTCGTGAGACGATCGATGACAAAGATGAGGACCAAGGCACCCACACCAAGTGGATGAGTCGCGTTGAAATATGTTTTGAAAAAATTCATAGACATGGAATTATTGTATCCAATTTTTGTTCAGGGGTGAAATGCTGTTTTTTGAACAACAGGCGTTTGAAGAAAAAAATAACTCTGGAGAGAGACTCAGCTTTGTCGCAAAAATCTACAACTGCATTCTTACTCTCATGAGGAGCGCGCGCCTCATTTTGAACTGACGTGTAATTTCCGATAATGGAAATTTCTCTTAGATATGAAAAGTGGGCGCATACAGCGCCACTCTTCGTTAATCAATAACGATCTTGAGTAGGCATATGCGCCCATTGTGTCTAAACTGATTCCGTCTGTCTTTCAAGACTGGATCACTCTAGAAAAATGGATCTATTTGTTGTCGGTCAAACGGTAAATAGATTAATGCGCGTTCCCACAATCGTGGCTGAAGAGATCGGTGTTCTTCTCGAAAGAAGAACGTGGCATAGCCGCCGAAGTTTCTGGCCGGATGAGATTTTATTTTTGTTTCGTAACGCAGGGCTCAACCGAAAACGATTCGGGAACTCTCTGCGGACCATGCGTACTCAAGATCGTAGGAAGCAGTGAATGATGAAACTTTCATTGCTCACCGCTTCCGACGAAACTTGGGAGAAGGTGCTGTGTGAAACGCGCTACTTGTGAATGAACTAAACTCAGTATATCACAAAAAAACACTCGGGTCAATTTCGCGGCACCGAGTGTTTTTGTTTTTTCAATTTTTCTGAATCTTTTTTTTATTTGACTGTGGACAAGTGTGCAATTATTTTTTTTGTGAACGCGTTTCAATGGTGTGGATAAGTGTCTGCGCTGCGTCATCAAGTGCGCCTTCGTTATTTTGAATCACCACATCCCATTGATCGAGGTTTTCTAATTCGCTTTTTGCAACCGCGAGACGCTGTTCAATGATTTCTGGTGCGTCTGTTGCGCGACCTTCTAATCGTTTACGCAAATATTCGATTGATGGCGGCGCAATAAAGATCACAACTGCATCTGGGCGCATATCTTTTAATGTCCGCGCACCTTGTGGGTCTACTTTCATCAATACAACAGAATGATCACGCACAGCTTTCTCTACATCTTCTTTTGCACTGCCATAATAGTTGCCATAGACCGTTGCCCATTCAATCATTTCATTGCGTTCAACGCGTCGTTCAAATTCATCTTGTGTAACGAAGTGATATGGTTGCCCCTCCCCTTCACCAGGTCGCATCGCACGGGATGTTGTCGTGATCACAGACGCGAATTGCAAACCCAATTCACGACTGCGATCGATGACAGAATCTTTTCCCGCACCAGACGGTCCAGTGACGACAAACAATGTACCGACCGCATCATGGTCGTCCGCAGTTTTAGTTGTTGGGACAATTTGAGACATAGGTTTTTTGCTTGTATTCAATCAATTAATTTTAGTGTTCAATACCGAGATACGTGTGTTCAACCCACTATTAGAATTGTTCACCTCGTGTAAAGTCCTTGTGTCGTGGTTGTGACTGTTCTGCCGCAAGCTCACATTTTGCGTCTGGCGCATTCTTGTCGATCAAGGCTTTACGAGACAGTCCGATGCGACCACGTTCACGATCAACTTCAACAACTTGGACTTGGAGACGGTCCCCAACATTCAAGACGTCGCTCACTTTGTTGATTCGGCAATGACACACATTACTAATGTGGATCATTCCATCACGATCTAATCCAAGATTTACGATTGCGCCAATCTCTGCTCCAGAGTTTTTATCAGCCACAATCTTTTCAACGATCCCTTCATAGACTTCACCGACTTCAATATCTTTTGTCAGCGCGATGATGAACTTCTTCGCTCTCTCCATTGCGTCTCCATCTGGAGTTGCGATGTACACCAAGCCGTCATCTTCAATGTCGATTTTCGCACCAGTCTTTTCGATGATCATGTTGATTGTTTTTCCACCTGAACCAATCACTGCTCCAATTTTTTCTGGATCAATTTGCAACACTTCAACACGTGGTGCATATGGTGACAATTCTTTTCGTGGTTCACTAATCGCTTGCTTCATCACTTCAAGAATTTCAAGACGTGCTTTGCGAGCTTGCGCGAGTGTGTCACGACAAATATCAAGTGAGATACCAAATAATTTAATATCAAGTTGTACTGCTGTTACACCTTGTGTTGTTCCAGCGATTTTGAAATCCATATCACCAGAATGATCTTCAACGCCTTGGATGTCTGTTAAGACTTTGTACTCTGATGCATCGTCAGTCATCACAAGACCCATTGCGATTCCAGCAACCGGCGCTTTGATTGGAACTCCGGCAGCCATCAATGCCAACGATGAAGCACACGCAGATGCTTGTGAAGATGAACCGTTACTCATCAATGTGTCAGAGACAACACGAATGGTGTATGGAAATTCTTCCTTACTTGGAATCACTGCTTCCAACGCTTTTTCAGCAAGCGCACCATGACCAATATCACGACGAGATGGACCACGCATTGGTTTTACTTCTCCAACTGAGTATGGCGGGAAGTTATAATGATGGATATAGCGTTTTTCATATTCCGGTTCAAGGCCATCAATAATTTGCGCGTCAGCTGGTGGCGCGAGCGTTACTGTTGAAAGGACTTGTGTTTCACCACGTTGGAACAAGCCTGTTCCATGAACACGTGGCAAGATATCAATTTCTGCATAGAGATCACGCAGCTCGTCAATTTGACGGCCATCAACACGCACGCCACTTTCTAAAATTTGGCGACGGAATTCTGCTTCGTAGCATTCTTCAAATACTGCACCAGCGATTTCTTTTTCATCCGCTGTTTCAAATTGATCCATTAACGCTGTTTTGAATGCTGCTTCTGCATCAGAACGTTCTTGCTTTCCTTTAATACCAAACAGTGAGTTGATAGATGCGGCGCAATGCGCTTTGACCTTTTCTTCAATACTTGTATAGAGAGTTTTTTCTTCATCTGTTTTTTCAGCGAGTACTGGTTGTACTTTTGTCTTTCCAACCGCTGCTTTCACTTGCTTGATCAATTCAATCACTGGTTGCGCTTGTTCAATTAAGAACTCAAACGCACCATACATAAGATCTTCTGGAGCTTCTTTCGCTTCTGCTTCAAGCATCACGATTTTATCTTCGCGTACTGCACCTAAGATATAGAGCAATGATTTTGCACGTTGTTCTGGAGTTGGATTCAATACATATCCACCATCAACATACGCAACAGACAGACCAGCAATTGGACCTTCAGCTGGGATGTCAGAAATCGCTGTTGCGACAGACGCAGCAATTAAACCAACATACGCTGGATCACAATCACCATCAAATGCTTTCACTGAAATAACGACTTGAATATCATTACGGATACGATAATCAAATAACGGACGAAGTGAGCGGTCAGCAATCCGCGCATTCAAAATCGCGAGATCTGTTGGACGACCTTCCCGTTTCACAAAACGAGAGCCTTTGATTTTTCCAGCTGCTGACATGTTTTCTTCGAAGTCCACCATGAGTGGAAAATAATCGATCCCTTCTCGTACATATCGACTCATGCCGATTGTTGAAAGAACGACTGTGTCACCGTAACGGACAACAACAGATGCATTTGCGAGCAACGCAAGCTTTCCAGTTTGGATTGAAAGCGTTCGACCTCCCCATTCAATGGAGAAGTTTTGTTCATTATATAATGGATGTGGTTGCATACATTTTTTGATTGACTCATCCGGACACCTAATTCTTGAAGAAGCGCTTTACAAAAGCGTTCCCAGAATCGACGTGTACGGACGAGTACTGAAATTAAATAATTGATTGAAATGACGAAGTGAATGTTTTTCCCTTCTTGTATCAGCAAGCGATTATTCCCTGCTGACGAAAGACTTGAAAAACAAAGCAGCCTGCTCGGGAGGAGCAGGCGGCAAGTATTAAATGTTGTCTTTCAACTGGAGGGCAGCGATAAGCGCTGTGTACCCTTCAATGTTTTCTCGTTTCAAGTATCGAAGGAGACGACGACGTTGACCCACTTTTTTCAAGAGACCACGACGTGATGAAAAATCTTTTTTGTGCATTTTCAAATGTTCTGTCAATTCACGGATTTCCGCTGAAAGGATTGCAATTTGCACCTCAGGGGATCCAGTGTCATTGTCATGAACTGCGAACTTTTTAATGATGTTGTCTTTCTGCTTTTTTGTCAGCATAGCGTTTCGTTATTCACGATGTCCGAGCAAGCGCGACTGTGCCGCAAGCCAAGAAACCGAAGTAGTTAAATGTATACAGGAGGGTATCATTTACAAGGTGTTTTGTCAATATTTAAATAATCCACTATACTCATATTTATATATGAAGACATCTATCGATATTATCATTCCTGCGTATAACGAAGGATCCCGAATTACGCCGATGCTGACAAGCTATGCGGAATTTTTTACTGTATCCGAAACAGCAGACGTTACATTAACCGTTGTCCCAAACGGTTGCACTGATAATACTATCGATGTTGTCACTGAGATGCAAAAACAATACCCCGCGCTTATCCGAATCATTGTTGTTCCAGAAGCTGTCGGAAAAGGCGGCGCTGTCTACGCTGGCTGGAAACAATCAACCAGTGATATTGTCGGATTTGTTGATGCTGACGGCGCGACCAGCCCGGAAGAATTTGAGCGCTTGATTGATCAAATAGTACATAGAGCAGATATCGACGGCGTTATTGGTTCACGATTCATAGGCGGCGCAACAGTCATTAATCGAACGTCTCGCCTTCGTTCTGTGATGAGTCAATTTTTTGTTCAGTTCGTTCGCATCCTTTTTTGGCTTCCGTATCAAGATACTCAATGTGGCGCAAAACTGTTTCGTCGCGAAAGTATCACTGCTGTCTTCCCTGAACTCCACACAACAAATATGCAATTTGATGTTGAATTACTTTGGAAACTCAAAAAACAAAACCGCCGGGTGATGGAAGTCCCGACGGTCTGGGTTGACCAACCAGGCAGTGCCCAGCTTGGTTCAAAGTTTGGTTTTTTCAAAACAGGACTCAAGATGGTGAGTTCCCTGATTCAAATTCGTTTACGCGGTTAACCCCTTTGGAGTGGTTGAACTATTTTGTTGTTCAGGCTTTTGCGCTGGCCGCTTCCCGCTTTTTGCAAACCGACGACCGCTTGATCTGTTTGGTTGCGCTGGATTTTTCTGCGCTGGCTCCTGTTTTTTCTTCTGTGTCTGAGTTTGAATCAGCTGACTTTCTAACACGGTCAAAAATTGTTGGCCTTCATTTGTTCGCTGCTTCTTTTGAATCGGTTGTGTTTTGCGGCCAATTAAAAACCGACCAGGGTTACTCGACAAATCAAGAACACTTTCAGCTTCTTCTCGAAGGGCGGAACTGACAGATGAACCAAAGCCCATCACTTCTGCTCGCACACCACGACTTTTAACGTAGCGCAGCAAGTCTGCAAAATCACCGTCACCAGAAACCAAGACAACAACATCAAGCTTTGGGAGCGTGCGAATAATATCCATCGCGATACCGATATCCCAATCACCTTTTGAGTTGCCGCCGTAAAAATTTAATAACTGTTTCTTTTTGACTTCATATCCGCGGTCTGTAAGCGCGTCAAAAAAAGATCCTTCTTCATCGTTCTCTGCTTGAATCGCATACGCGAACGCGCGAACCAATTGCCGTTTTCCAACGGCCTCTTTTAAGATTTCACCGAAGTCAACTTTTTGTTCGAATAAAGCTCGAGCAGAATAATACATATTCTGGACATCAACGAAAACGCCGACGCGTTGTGCTGGATGTTGCATATTTTTGTACTGTACAATATTTAAAAATGTAACGTTTGTTACCAACACAGAATACCACGGATTGATGAAAAAGTCAATGTGTCGTAAAATAGCAACATGCGATCCGAACTCGATGTGTTAAAACAAGAATTTCTCGAATACCTTGAGATTGAAAAAAACCGCTCCCCTAAAACGGTGAGTAATTATGATTATTATTTGAAACGGTTTTTTAATGAGTCCGGAGTCAAAGACTGCAAAGATCTGACACTCCAATCTGTGAAGAAATTTCGGATCTATCTCAACCGTATTGAGAACCCAAAAAATCCAAACGGGATGAGTAAGCGAACCCAGAATTACCACATGATTGCCTTGCGGACATTTTTAAAGTATCTGGCAAAAATGGACATTGAATGTCTGGCTGCAGAAAAGATTGAACTCGGAAAAGAACCAGACCGTGAAGTCCATTTCTTAGAGGTCGATGAACTCCTGCGAATGATGGAAGTGCCGCTCCATGATCACCGCGGCAAAGTCGTTGAACATCCAAGCCTCATTCAATTACGAGACAAAGCATTACTCGAACTTCTCTTCTCTACAGGCCTGCGTGTTTCTGAAGCGGCAAACTTAAAAAAAGAGATGGTCAACCTCAAAAATGACGAGTTTACGGTGCGCGGAAAAGGCGGCAAATTACGCGTTGTCTTTTTAAGCGACGCTGCGAGACAGTGGCTTGCGGCCTATTTCAAAAAACGCGAGGACCTCTCTCCATATATTTTTGTCAGCCATGATCGTGCGAAAAAAGGGCGTGAAAAAAACGAGCAACGAACGACCGGACCACTCACTCCCCGTTCAATTGAACGCTTGGTCCAAAAATATGCCATTGCTGCCGGAATTGTGAAAAAGGTCACACCACACACGATGCGACATACCTATGCAACCGACCTCTTACAAAATGGCGCGGACATTCGATCTGTCCAAGCAATGCTTGGTCATTCCAGTATCACCACCACGCAAATCTACACCCATGTCACTGACAAGCGGTTGCGTGAAACCCACAAACAGTTCCATGACAAGAAACGGAAAAAGTCATCATAAATTTACTGAACACATTTATTGTTCGCGCTGATTCCAAAGTTCTAGTAATCGTTTTTCGAGATACTCAATCGTATTCAACGACGGGTCTTCCAAAATATCCTCGAGCAAGAGATTCATGTAGACGCCGATTTCTCGACCTGGCTTCATTCCAGTCAGGCGCATCACATCATGTCCGTCAATTTTCAGCATCGTTGTGTCCATTGGATCTTGTTCCACTTCATGCATCCGACGTTCCATCTCAAGCAGCTTGTATGGCTTTTCAATCTGACACCCACTCCCCATTCGATCACCAACACGCACTGCCATTAAGTCATCAATGTGTTCTTTACCGATTCGTTTCACTAATCGACGCACACCCGCGTCACTGACTTCCCCGACACTATAAAAAAACATATGATTGCGGACCAAGTGTTCTGCGCGTTCTGTATCACGCTTGCTGAATTGTAACCGTTTGAAAATATCACGCGTCATATCAGCGCCAACGTGCTCATGGTTATGAAATGTTGCGTTTGGGAACTCCCCTTCTTTGGTACGTGGTTTTCCGACATCATGTAAGAGCGCGGCGAAACGAACAATCGGATCATCCGACGGGCAATACTGCATCGCTTGCAAATTATGCATGAAGACAGAATAGATATGATGCTTGTTTTGCGCACACTGCACACCTTCTAATAATTCCGGTAAGGTGTGTTGCATGAGACCCGTTTCAAACATCAACCACAATCCCCGGTAATTATTATCCGCGGCGATCGTTTTCAGCAACTCATCACGAATCCGCTCTTGAGACACTTGGGTCAGATTATTTTTTAAATCCGCAATCGCCGCTTGAGTGTCAGGCTCGAGCGCATAATCAAGCTGCGCGGCAAACCGGCAGGCGCGCATCATCCGAAGGGCATCTTCAGAAAACCGTTCATGCGGGACACCAACAGTCCGAACAATTTTATTACTCAGGTCTTTTTGCCCGCCAAACAAATCCACAAGAGTCACCCCGTCAGTGGCCATCGCGTTGATGGTGAAGTCACGACGCTTCAAGTCCTCTTCCAATGAATCACCAAACTCTACGACATCTGGATGCCGGCCATCAGAATAGCCTTGCTCGGTTCGATATGGCGTCACTTCAATTGTTTGCGGCATATCCTCGTCATCTGTCACCCGCACCGCGACTGTTCCAAATGCATTGTTATAGAGCGTGTCTTCAAAGACCTCTTGGATCTGCTCCGGCCGAGCATTCGTTGTCATGTCGTAATCATGCGGGACAACACCACGTAAGAGATCGCGGACACTCCCTCCAACAATGTATGCCTCAAATCCAGCGTCATTCAAACGCTTGATTGTCTGCTCTATATAATATGGAAGCTGTATGTTCATTTTCGTAGGATCATCCAATAATTTGTTGCTGTATATGTTTGATTCATTTTTACTGCGGGCTTTGCACGCTTCTCTAAACACACGATCTCAAAATGTGCATACACTTCACGAAGCTCTTCTTCTGTGTAATCTTTTTGAAATTTTCCATTTGGCCAAAAGCAACTATTCAATTCTGATGCCGGACGCGCAGCAATTTGTTGCGCTTCATATTCATCATCAACTGAAACAACCTGAACGAGCGCGTACCCTCCTGGTTTCAGGGTTCGATGCATTTCAGTTATTGCAATCATTCGACCAACTGCAGAGTCGACGTCAATTGTCGCAAATGAATCAACGATCAAATCAAAAGAATTATCAGAGAATGACCACGTCTCATCCATTCGATGTTGCACCGCATGAATGTTTTTAGATACACCGCGCGCAATTGCTTGAGCCGCACAACCCTCAACTGCTTCGGCAACAAAATCCATTGCTGTCACAGAAAAGCCAATTGATGCTGCGTAGAGACTATTGCGCCCTTTGCCGCAACCAATATCAAGGACGCTTCCGCTTACAACACCGCGCTCTTTGAGAAACGCAAAAAAATCCACCACACCACCGGATGGATCAAGTGGTGTATCGGCAGTTTCGGACGGCAAAAAATCACCTGCGACGTGCTCTTGCTGCCAAATAGAAAATTGGTTGTCTGATTGAGACATATATAAATGTCACTAATTATCTCTGTGTCCCGGACACGATTCGAACGTGTGACCGCCAGCTTAGAAGGCTGATGCTCTATCCAACTGAGCTACCGGGACAAAAAATTGAATGTACAAAAATGTATATGGATACTATGTTTTTTTTACCACTTGGTCAATGAATGGTGAGTGGTATATCAAACCGCATCTATACTTTTTCAACACCATCACGCGCGACCCTTCCATTGTTTTTAGAAATGTGTATGATACCCTCATACACCCCGATAGCGTATGCAGATTTTTATTCATGGATTTATTTACACAGGCAGCGAAACCGAATGGGCGGACGCTCTTGTCATTGACGGTGCTGGCATGATCTTGGCAGTTGGGTCACAAGAAGATCTACAGCGACGCTTCCCGAACGCGATTACAGAAGACCTGAACGGACAATATCTCTTCCCTGGTTTTATCGACGCACATTCACATCCTGCAATATTTTGTCGGGAAATTCGTGATCCCAATTTTGGCAACGTGCGCAACTGGAACATCGCGCGTTCTCACATTCAAGAATATATTCAAGCACACCCGAATCGTCCGTGGTATGTCATTTTTGGTTGGAATGAAAAAAAATGGGGCGAGCTCACTCAAGATATCCTCGACACGGTGACCACAGACCACCCTCTCTTTATTATTCACGAATCAAATCAAAAGGGTGTTATTAACTCAATCGGAATTGAGACAATTCATGACACAGAAAAACGACTTCGTCATACGAACGGTGTGATTCACGAACAAGATTTTCGGCGCGTACAAAAATACACCTTTCCATCATACGATGAAATCCTCACGCTCTTGCCACGCTACCTGCGACAGATGCGACTCAACGGAACAACGACAGTCCACGACATGTTAGTCATGAGCATTGATCAGCTGCATGCATACATCACCCTTGATCAAGCAGGCCTCCTCCCATTAGAAGTCATTGTCTACCTCCATGAATCACTGCTGCACCACCCGGACATTGAAACGTACTTAAAATATACCGGCAAACACCTCACGGTCGCGGGAATCAAAGTGTTCATCGACGGGACTGTTCGTGAGCACACTGCCCTGTTCCATGAACCATACAGCGATGGGATTGGCGGCACAGGACTTGCCAACGTCAGTGAAGAGACGATGCAAGAAATGATTGAACATGCGCAAGAGCTTGGTTTGCGAGATATTGCATTCCACGCCATTGGTGATGCTGGAGTGACTCGAGCAATTGACATGATTGAGTCGTATAAAAAAAATCAGCCCGACAGTCCGTTGCAATTTCGGATCGAGCACGCTGAATTTGTCCGACCTGCTGATTACAGCCGATTACATGATTTGGGCATTCGCGTTGTCGTTGAACTGACCAACGTTCTTGATCGCTTTCGATATGCTGACCGACTCGGATCACGCACCAAAGAAATCAACCGCTTAAAAGACTTGCGCGAAGCTGGCGTCTTTATCGGCACCGGCACAGAAGACAAAGGCATCACCCCAATGGGCGCCATTGCAGAAGCCGCAAAAAATGACCTCCTCTCTGCACAGCGAATCTCAATTCACGATGGCTTTGAATTATTCCTCTCAGCTGGCGCAACACTCTCTCTGATGGATCAATTTATTGGATCACTCGCGCCAGGCAAACGCGCAGACATGATGCTTTTGAGCGGAAATCCGTTTGAACGAGGCATTCAGCTACAGAGCGTTACGATCACCCAAACATGGTTTTCTGGCATCCCACAAAACATCCAATAGTGCGACTATTGCATTTTTTTTTATTTTTGATATAGTAAGTCACGCAATTTATGGTGGCTATAGCTCAGTTGGTTAGAGCATCGGTTTGTGGTACCGGGGGTCGTGGGTTCAAGTCCCATTAGCCACCCATGAAAAGAAAGGATGTCCCTCAGGGGGCATTTTTTCTTTTCATTTGTTGAATAAATGGACTTGAAGGGTATCCGAGATGACTGCCAAATGGCAGTCGACGAGGAACCCAGGTTTTGAAGGAGATGTGAGCCATGCCGCAAAGCGGCGGAGCGAGCATCGGGTGAAAAAAAGTCCCACCTATACCTTTATAAAATATTAGCTATCAAGAATAGGACTTCGATCGTATATTTGATTTGTTTATCAAAACAAGGTTCAATAGCTATATAACATTGTCGGAAAACCTTTTGCATCACAACAAATTAATATAATTTATATACTATATTCATACTTAAAATAAACATAATACATACTATTAATTATGCAATTTATTAAAAAAACACTCGCTCATTTTACCGATATAATGCTTGTCGCAATATTAATTGTACTTATTTTAATTCTTCAAAAAATACCGCCTGCACAACATTTCTTAACTGCAAATGAAGCGGCGAATGCAAAAATTAACCCACGAGATCTACCTGCGGTTTATATTAAAAATAGCTCACTGACTATCGACGGAACTGTAGATGTAGAAAAAATACAAGATAGGGTTGATGTAAAAATTGACGATAGTTTATTTTAGATATCGATAATTATAATAAACATTCAATACAATATTTGTATGCTAAAGAACATTTTAAAAAAAATCCCTTGGGTTAAATTAGTGCTTATTTTAATAATTGTTTTAAGTGTTGTGTTTATTTTTTATTGGTATTCATGGCAACCAACTGAAGCGCGGAAATCGTGCGACAATGAAGCAAGAGAGGGAGTAAAATCAAACATAGAAAAAAAGAACATAGAAAATAGCAGCGACCTCTACAGTACTTATACTACTTATTATGAGCGATGTTTGCATCAAAAAGGTTTAGCTAAATAGTAGAAGTATCTTCTATAACATTGAAACAAGAACCTAATATTATAATCGAGGCACTTGCATTGTTTTTTACCAACTCGTTGAAATAGCAAATACCACCAGAAAAATAATACCTAGTCTAAACGTAACATTAATATAACTAGGAAGTGCCTGATTAATTTTTTCAGCTGATTTTCTTTTTTGACTTGCCAACTCTTTTTGTTTTTCAAAAAACTGTAGATTGTTTGTCGTACTTTTTTTGTCTTCCTCTAAAGTCCCATCCCGCATAACTAACATTCCCAGTTCATGTAATGCAAGTTTGTTTTTCTTATCGCGCGCTTCAAAATCAGCGTAATCACTCATAGTGTCCCAATACATGGCATCGAGATGACGTTTCGAGAATAAGAGCACTAAAGCAATCGTAATCGCAAAAAATATCCACGCGAGCCAAAGTGTATGAATGTTTGTTAAAAAGCATAATATCACCACTCGATTTAAATCATCAATTTTATCAATATAAGAAACCGACAATGCAATCGCGCCACCAGAAACCGTGCCTATATACGCGTAAAATTTAGCATACTCATTCAAAGTACTGCGGTTAGCGGTTTCAATTTTCTCTTTGTGTAACGGCCGTTTTTTATCAAGCTCTCGACGCTCTTCCGCCACATCTTGTATCTGCAATTCTTTGTCCATAGGAATAAATCTACCATATACATTTATATGTTCCAAGGATATTTATTTATTTGGTTACGCAAGTGCTTTGTTGAGACTGAAAGATATGCCATGTTAGTTGATATAACTGCATGTCCCTTCACGCAGAATTTGAAACTTTCCGCTTCTACTAAACATATAACAATTCAGTCCGAACCTCATCCAGCAACCGACCGATGATAAGAAATGAACTTGAAGGGCATTGGCCGCTCAAGTGTTGTCTAAGGAAAATATAACCAAAGTTCTATAGAAAAACTCCGCTTCAAATGTAGATTTTTTTGATATAAAAAAAGGGTGACGAGGAGACGGCATCGACGAGCGCACAATTGCACTTGAAGTTGCCGCCCCCCGAGGCTCACTGCGGGACGCCGGGATTGGCGAGGTGGAACGCAAGCTTCACAACGAGAAGGCAGAGGATCATCGTCCCCAGACCACTCACCATCCCACCCGCGCTGATGCTACCGAGCCTGTAGGACTTCGAACGGATGACGACCAAGCGACCGGGCTGCAGTGCCCCGATCACGCCGAAGATGGTCCCTGTGCCAAGACCAAGAGCCGCGCCGATCAGGCAGATCGGTTGTACGAGACCAAGGAGCTCCATGGCTTCCTCCTTTTGTAAGATGTCGCCTTGTTAAGTAAGCGACTACCATGGGTATTGCCAGCCTACCCCTAACAGCTGTTTTGTCAACGACAACAAGAATGCCGTGGAACATTAATCCACGCTTCCTCAACAAGCCGAACTCAATGATTGTGGTCTGGTGTAAAAAATGTTATTTCAAATCCTTCAGGGTCAGCTATACAAAACGATGTGTCCCCCCAATCATTTTTCCGTATTGGAAAAATAACACTTTCATCATCCTTAAACTTTTCCCAGATTGCATGCACATTGGAAACCCGCAAAGAAATATCGTTGCTGTAGGCCGCTCCATCACTTTGATGCGCGTCAGATAAAAGCTCAATAATGCCACTCCCCGTATCAAACATTACACCGCGATGCGCAGGACCATCATTCCATTCTGTACGTACGGAAAATCCAAGTGTGTCAGCATAAAATGCCCGAACACGATCAAAATACTTTGGGTATAATTTTAAACGAAATTCTAAAACGTCAATTTTCATAAGGGAATTCTACAGGTTCTTACTTCGTCCAGCAACCAACCTCATGATAAAAAAGGATGTCCTTCAGAGGCATTTTTTTGGAGCGCACTGTGCCTCACCTACATCACTGACGGCAATACATCTTTAAACTGCTTAAAATGTTGCAACGCCCGATCCTGCAGCATTCTCTCTACCTCATCATTTTCCGCTCCCTCCTGATTTACAAAACGAACCAATATTGCCTTGCTATTTCTTTTGAGCTCATCAATAACCTCCTGAATATCTTGAACATACTGAGTGATAATTTCTTTAGCTTCCTGGATAGAGCACTGTAATTCTGTCGCGATACTATTCACAGTATTTTCATCAATACTATCGATATTGATATCTTGAATAGATGTATTTTCAGTTAACATTGAAAAAAGATACCATTCCAATTTTGGTGAATCAAGATACGAACCAAACACACCGCCATATATCAAATCAATCTGCACCAACTCCGCGAGCAACCATTCCTTCTCAATGGGCTCGTTACTATAGATGCGCTCTATATCAAAATGCTCATTTTCAACAAGCAATGAAGTCTTCTCTTTTTCAGCGTAAATAGTGGGTGATATAAACGCATGTGCTTGTGGCATTGCCGCATACAAACGTTGTTCCGCTGTATGACACTCCTCCATCGCCTCTCTATACTCCACTTCTAAATCATATCCAATATTTCGTAGCAGGATTGGATTTTTCTTACACGTCTCAATCTGCTCTGGCGTTGCATTCCGCGGATAGAGCACGCCAAAATTCAACACATATTCAAATTTATCCATAGCCGACATACGCATCGGTCGACCGTCCTTTCCAACACCTTCATCGGAAGTCCATTCAAATCCTGGAATGACGTAATTATGTGCGTCAAGAAATGTAAAAATCTTTTTTCTTATGTGACTTAGTGCTGTTTTATATGGCTGCAGTTCTGTTTTCAGAGAGGCATCCCAATTCTCCATTGCACTTGCGTATTCCATATCATTGCTCACCTTCTGGTGTACGACTGGATTATTCATTTCTTCCCGAAAAAAAGCCCATGTACTATCAGCTTTTTCAGAATCAAACGCAATATATTGTATATCTATACTCATAGATCGATTGTAGTTGAGCGGCAATGTACTGTAAAGGACGTCTTTAAGATAAAAAAATAATCTGAGAGCGATGCCTTGATTTTTTAGCTCCGTTATTGTACACCACACCTACCGCAGTTTTGATCTCAACAGACACGGAGGTTCACATGCCTATTGTCCGGACCCTGAAACCTCATTGCGGCTACACTCGCCTCATGCTCCACAACACGTGGCGCAAGGATTGTGGCTTGTACTGGTTCATCGTGTTGCAGCTCGAGGACGATCTCCTGATCATTCTCTCGAATACCGAAGGAGAGCTCGCTCCAACAATTCGTCAACTGGCTCACAAGGCCATTGAGATGGAAATGGAGCCAATGAAGACGGACTCGCTGTTCACCGACATAATGCGCATCAACCCCGAAGCGCTGCCTATCGTTGCGACCGGTGCCCTGCACGTGTACAAGAGCGTTCTAGAGTCATACGGCTCCGATCAAGAGCTTTGGGATCGACGCGTTCTCTGGGCGCCGCACTCCCTAAACACAATGCTTTTAGATGTGCAACTCAACGACGCTGTCCAGGCAGGGATCGAGGAATTCCTCTGCCAGGACTAGGCGCTACCGGTCATAAAAAATCACAGCACAATTTACTGTCGTTTGCGGACCTGACCACTCCGCTTTTTTTCTTATTATGATTTTTTGCTTCTCAATTTTATCTAGACTATACTAAAAAAATCTACATACACTATGAAATATCAAACACCTCTCATTGCAACAACCACCTTTTTAGGAGTCATTGTTCTCATAGGAATCTATCAATATGCCTTTAACAGTGACGGTGATCTATTTGATGCGTTACAATCATCATCTGCCGTCGAAACAACGTTTCATGAAAATACAGACAGGATAAATCAAATTCATACAACTACCAAGGAAACGAACCAGAGCTTTTATTTGCGACCATGGACAACAGGCTGCATCAACACCCTTGATACACAATGCGTAGAAAAATCAGCACTAGACAGCATTGGTTTGCTTGCCTTTAAAACCGATCCGAAATTCAAACAGGTAGAGCACCTGAAAGAGTTTGGTGAATCAACTTGGTTTACATTTGATGAGCGAAAACATTTTGATAAACGTCGAGAAATTGGCATCGTTCTTGTAGACGACCCTGACTCTTTTATCAAAACATTGCACGACTCTCCTTTTTACGAAAACATCGATCAGCTCGACAAACACATTACAGAACACCCAACCGCAACCAGTTACGCATTTGCCCGTATAGAAAATGGTGTATACGTTTTTTATCAATACACGCCATATTAGTTCAGTGGATATACAGTTCTCTTTTTTTTATAACGAACCTACACTCTTCCCTGTCATTTCATATAGATTTATATGTCTCTGTATGCTTAAATACAGGTATTATTTAATATACGTATTTATTCAATATTCTACACACTATGGCGACAATAAATCCTTGGATCAATTTTAATGGCAATGCTGAAGAAGCATTTGATTTCTATCAATCAGTGTTCGGCGGCGAAGTAACAAAAGCAGAAAATGGAATGTTTATTTCTTTGCCGATTGGTAAAGAGAATCGCCTCATTGCCAATAATGTTCCACCAGAAATGGGCCGTGTGAATGAAAATGAAAATAGAAGCAAAATTGCAGTGAGCGCGGAAAGCAAAGAAGAAGCTGATAGAATTTTTAACGGCCTTTCAGCGGGCGGTGCTGTTGAAGTGCCAATGTCTGATGGCATGGGATTCTATATGGGGATGTTTCGAGATCAATATGGCATTGAATGGATTATTGAATACACACCAAATAACTAACTCTTCAAAAGTAATAAAAGACTACAAAAAATCCGCTGACTATGCGGATTTTTTTATACGATACAATAAGAAATAAGGACAGGAGACGACTATCTTCAAGCGCGTGTTGCACTGAAAGTTGTCGTCTCCGAAAGATCAGCTTTCTTGCAAAGCTAGAAGTACTGCAAGTAATTGAAGATGATCAGCCCGCACGAGATACTCATCAACCCAGCTGTAAAGGCAACGGATATAATCTTGCCTAAAGGGTACGTTTGAGAGCCAATAGGCACCGGGACAGTACTCTGGATCATGACGTTGACGCTAAAAAGAGCAACATAAGACGTCATCAACCCGCCAATCACGCACAGGATCGCAGCAAGGATCGCCATGGTTTCCTCCCTTTGTACGATGTCGCTCTGTTGAGTAAGCGACGACCATGGATACTATAAACCTACCTTTTGTGGCTGTTTTGTCAATAAAAAAGGCTCCATACAAAAAACGTCACATACGGATTGACCAACCGTTTTTTTATTATGACCGCACTTCAACCGAAGGGTTCGTAAAACGCTCTTGAAGATCTGGATTATTCTGACATTGCTGTACAAGCGTGAAAAACGCATCTTGCATTAATGCAACCTCTACTTCATTATGTTGATTTGTCCAAGGCGCACTTCTATCCACAACACCCAAAACACTGAGAGTTGGATCAGCAATAGATTTCAGTAAATTCGACTTCTTCCCAGATCGTAACAATAAAGAAACGAGTGCTTTCATTTTTTCTGCATACTCCGCAGAAATCAAACCGCGCTGCACTTTTGCATCCAGCGACAGTGGCCGTGTTTCCTCTCCTGCCTGTACAACACGCGCATCAACAAGAAGTGTCTGTATTCCAGAAGTGATAGACTGATATTCATCAAACATTTGATCTGTGTTCAACTCCTGAGGCAATGCTGTAAGCATACGATTGATAAGCTCTCTAAAATAGATTGAAGTCGCCTGGTTCATAGGACTGCGATTACGCTCTCCTTTATCTATCTCGCGCTTAGTTAAACTGGTCATTTCATGAGGCGTCATGGGCACTGTTCGGTGTAATCGTTGTTTTATTTCAACAAACGACTCAGCTAATGCATCTTCACCTTGAGCACTGATTAACGCAAAAATATCTCTTTCCATTTGAGCATCTTTCTGCTCGCGAGCTTCTTGATCTTCCCGAGCCTCTCTTTCTTTTCGGAGCTCATCATCTGCTTCTGTAAAAACAGGACGCTTAGGGCCTCGGTCAAATGAAGGCATAACAAATATATTTAGTATCAATACTCTTACAAGGGATATCCTAGCAAAAGGCTAAATCCTTCACAAGCAATCACCATAAACCAATTCTTCATGCAAGGCTACCGACGCACTAAATAGTCTTTCCCATATATATTCGCAAACTCAGTTGTATATAACTCAAGTGTGTTTTGATTTAAAAATGCGAGGAACGGCGTGTTGTTGCGACCAAGCGTTACTGACAGTTGGTGAGTGACGAAGAAATCTGTTGTTTCTAGATTCACAACATCATTGACCGCAAAATCAGACTGGCAATTCGCGTCATTACATTTCAAGAATCGGATATATCCGCGGGTTGTGTCCATATATGCAGCCATTGGAAATCCGTCAGGAGCTAGCGCCATCGTCACTCCTTGTCCCATATCACCAGTGAGATCCACAACGGAAAACTGTGCCGCACCATTTGAACACACGGTGTCTCCACATTTTGCGATCTTTAAATTTGCATCGGTTTGATCATAATATCCAACCACCGGCAGTGCGTCTGGACCTACCACCAATGAATTATAGGAGCCGACCTCTGAAGCTCCTCCGTCATCTAGAACATTTAAAATACTGACCTCGCAATCAAACAATGGGCAAGTCGCGACCTTTAATGTACCTGCCCTTGAATAGGAAATATAGGTAAACCCTAATGGTGATGTCGCAATACTCACTGGATTCTGACTGACATTGTCTGCATCAAGGGTTCGTGTGACATTCCCAGACGCACAATCAAGACTGCCGCATGATGTTATTTTTAAGTCTGCCGTAGCCGAATCAACATACGCAATAATTGGAAAGCCGCGCTCATTCACCGTCACTGACAAAAATCCTGTTTGAATATTTTCAACCGATGTAATCACATTGCCGCTAGAGCACGTCGGATTCCCGCATTTCAATAACATGAGATGATGATCACTCCAGCGATCATAGACAATGACAGGATTTCCGTCAGACCCAATAATCATCGCGGTGTACAGCGTTGCATCATCCGACAATACGGAAACAGTCGACGCGGTACATGCAACATTTTCGCAATGGACAAATTTTAAATCACGATCATTCACATTTGTATATGAAATAACCGGCAGCCCGTCTGTGCCAATTGTGGTTGATGCACCGGCACCAATATATCCACCACCTGAACCATCAACCGAAGTTGTGATATTTCTTGCTGGAACAGATGGGATTGCTGGTAAAATAGGATCTGCTGCCGCAACACCAGTTTCATCAGTAGCGCATTCCCAACTACTTGCGCCCATTTTCGCAATTTGCCCTGCGGAACAACTTGGTAACGAGCGAATCGCCGCAACGGTTGCTTGCAGCGCTGTGAGACTTGAGCTGAGCGTTGCTGTTGTGGTCTCAGTCGTATTCACACGAGAACCCAATGTCTCCACTTGCCCGCTCAAAGTACTCGCCGCTGCACCCTGCCCTGTCACCGTCGCCTGCAACGCACTCACATCAACCCCGTCAACTGTCTTATTTTCTGGAACGGTAATATTTCCTGTCACTCGTAAATCATCTTTCACAGTCACCGGCTTTGCTCCTTTTTGCTGAAGATATCCTGTGCTTTTGAATACGACACTTGCAACATTTGTCAGCTTCACTGGTGTTGCTGCGCCTGCTGCCGCTGGAGCTACCGCACTCAAACAAATACTGAATGCCACAACAAGACGACGGATCGAGAAAAAAGTACGCATATATATTTTGATGTTGTGTTTATACAGAAAGTATACCCAGACAACAACAGAGCGTCAAAGAAAGAGAGGCTTTTTTTCAATGCCGAACAATGCTATATTCTACACAGAAGATCAACAAGATATTTTACGCAAAATCTATGAAAACAATGACCTGCAAACAACTCGGCGGACCATGTGAGATGGCATTTCACACCAACACTGCTGATGAAGCAATTAAAGCCCAAGACAAACACTTGAAAGAAATGGTTGCTCAAGGCGACGTCGCACACGAACCAGCGAATACAGAAATGCGTGGTCGTTGGAAAAACCCAATTGGGGGCATAAAGTGGTATATGAAAGCGAAAAAAGATTTCGCTGCATTGTCTGAAGAATAATTATTTTCATACCTATGGCAAAAAAATCTCTTTCTGCAAAACAACAAACTGAATTACTTAGTACATTGCAAACTCGTTTTGAAAAAAACATGAATCGCCACAAAGGCGTGAAATGGGACGCTGTTGCAAAACGACTTGAAGCAAAACCAGCAGCACTCTGGTCACTCTTTCAAATGGAAGAAACCGGCGGTGAACCTGATGTCGTTCGGATCAATAAAAAAACTAGTGAACTCTTGTTTATTGACTGCGCTCCAGAAAGTCCGAAAGGTCGCAGAAGTTTTTGCTTTGATCGCGCTTCCCTGAATTCTCGCAAAACCTTTAAACCAAAAAATAGCGCACTCGATGCAGCAAAAGAAATGGGTATTGAAATTCTCACAGAGGAAGACTATCGTTTCCTGCAAACCCTTGGCGAATTCGATACCAAAACATCCAGCTGGATCGCAACCCCAACAGAAATTCGAAAACGCGGCGGCGCACTATTTTGTGACCGACGATATGACCATGTTTTCGTTTATCACAATGGCGCAGAATCATATTACGCAGCCCGTGGATTCCGAGGCTCACTGTTAGTGTAAGTACTGATTAACTACTGTCCATTGAATGCAATCTATATTGCGTCTACTATTTTTTTACTTCTACATGTGACTATGAAAAAAGGGAAAACTCTCACAACCATTCTTGAACAGATTGGACTCAGCGAACAAGAACAAACCCTCTACCTCGCTCTGCTGCATATGGGCAGCGGAACACTCGCTGACATTGTTCGTGAAACAAAAACGCATCGCCCGACAATGCAAAAATGGATTCCCCTACTTCTTGAAAAGGATCTGATTTCAGCAGTAACCAAAGGGAAACGCACGGTATATTATCCTGCTTCCCCGACTCAATTACAAACACTTGTTCAAGAAACCGAACGCGCTTTAAGTGCTTTTTTGCCGAACCTACAAGATATTTACGATACAACGCACGAAAAACCGACGATTCGATATTTTGAAGGAAAAAATATTACAACTCTTATTTACACGGACGTGCTAGATACATGTCAAAAAGGTGACATCATCTATCGACATGAAGCGCCCGTCAATTACAAAACATTCACTGAATGGTTGCCGCCTGAATATTTTGAACGAATGCGTGAGCGCAAAGAAGTTCAGCAATTTGTTATTGTGAATGAAAAAACTGCCAAAGGAAAAAAGCACCTAGACGAAGATATTGAACGTGTTGTACCGACCGATATACACCTATTCAACACAAACGTTACCCAACTGATTTATAAACACAAAATTGCATTTATTGATTTTGAATCGAGCACTGCTTGGATTATCGAGAACACACGCTTTGCAGAATTTCAACGCGCGTTGTTTATTGCATTGTTTCAAACACTGGAAAACATCTAAGCTATTTGCTTACAGCGAAAGTTCCGTTAGTCTTGAGCTTCCATGTGCGACTCACGCGTTTGCCTGATTTGCCATAGGTCACAGTCACTTGTTTCTTTTTTGTATTCACCGACAAGACTGGCTTTGATAAGTCGGTCACAGTAAGCGATTGTGATTGCTGTTTTGTGAGCGTATGCGCAGTTGTTAAACGCATTCCATAGACTCGCGCAGTCTTTCCTTTGACTGCTGCAATAAAGACTGAATCATAACTATTGTATACCCGAGTCACAGCAATGCGATAATTTGCGCTTGTGTAGGCTGTTTTTCCAATTGTTTTTTTCGCTACTTGTACTCCATTTTTAAAGACACGAACATCTTTACCGTTTGTTACAACAATACGCTTTTTATCTGTCGATAAGGCATATCGAAAATTTTTCGACGTTCCAAATGGTCTGAGTGTTGCAGTTGTTGTATCAGCATATGTCACTGTCAGCGCGGCACCACTTTGACGCACCGTCCGCACTGCTCCGTGATCTACCGGCGTTGTATCAACTGGCTCTGGAACAACTTCAGGAGCGACAACCGTTACTGTGCGAGTCACTTCTGTTGCGGCATTTCCTGTACTATCTTGCACGTTATACCGCAATGTATATGTCCCAACAGTATTCACATCAACGCTACCCGTTTGCACAATACTACTGGTGACCACACCCTGGACCGCATCTGTCGCTGTTGCTCCAGCGTCCGTATAACTATCACCTTGCGTGATTGTGACCGCGGAATTGCCAAGCAATGAAATCGTTGGTGCTGCCCGATCAAGTGTCACAGTAGACGCGACAGCTGATACTGTTGTATTTCCAAGTGCGTCTTGATACCGCAGTGTCACTGTGTACACACCGTCTGCCAAAGTTGATGCAGACGCAGAAGTAACATGGCTAGAAGTAAATAAATTTGAAAGTTGAAGCGTACTATTTACAGATTGCGTTGTATCCATCAACAACGTTGTTGAGCCGCTGGCATTATCAAATGACACTGAAATAGTGTTTGATTGTGGCCCTTCTGGAAGAGAATATTGCAATTGCAACGCGTTATTAAAACTACTGCTCGCAGGTGATGTGAGCGTCGGGGTTTGGGTTGTTGTATCAATAATAACACTCGTTGCAACAGCACTCGTTGCTGGATTATTACGACCATCACGATAACTAAGTGTCACAGTGTGTGTTCCGTCAGCAAGGACTGGCATCGCACTTGGCGTAATCGTATTGATATTTGAAAGATTATCAAAATTTACTTGATTGCCACTATCTGCAGGATTAAACAAAAAATTCACTGACTGACTATTTTCCATTTGGAATACTACCGTGCCACTGGTTGCTACATTCGTGAATGTGACACGCACGCTTCCGGCAAGTGGTGCTTCTGGAAGAGAATATTGCAGACGGACTCGATTCATCGATCCTGACCCTGGCGATGACAATGTTGGTGATTGCGTAACAGTGTCAACTGTAACCGTCGTTTGCGCTGCAACAGAAATATCCCCTTCATCATCCACGGAAAAAATACTGTAGTAATAAAGACGATCCAGCAAATCATTATCTGAACGTGTTGTTCCGGTCACACCACTCGCAACAGCTGAGCCATCCGTCACACTCGTCGGATACGCTGATGTACTACGACGAATTGTCACTGACGAAAAATGCGGATCGGTTGAATTTGTCCACGCAAGGTTCACGTCATTCCCAACAGCTGTCGCAGTAAAAGCCGTCGGCGGAGTGGTATAGCCTAATTCGTACGCACCAATATCACAATTGGTATTTTGCGGGCGAGAAGTTTGCCGTGAATCTGTTATAAGAGCCGAACCAGCTGCATCTGTACATGACACAGGCGGGATAAGATTTAATGTATCACCAACTCCTGACAATGCGAGTGTTTGCACAAAACCTCCATTATTTGCCGGCACCGCTGTTGCCATGTAACTCGGTGGCACTGGATGATTGAATGAATCTCCTGTCACTGAGGTGATAAAACAATCTTCTCTTAATTCCCCAATATAATTATAGCCTTGTGATGTAAGGTTTCCTTGGCAATCCTCATAAAAAGGTGATGGCATTGGAGCAACAAAATTGGATGCAATAATGTTATTTTTCAGAATAACATTACTAAATCCCCCACTATAGACACCAGCTGCAATACCTGCATGATTATTTGTAAAGGTTGAAAACGCAATCACAATTTCTGGTGTATCACCTGTACTTGAATTGAATCCACCCCCAGTATCAGATGCGGTATTATTATAAAACGTACCATTAGTAATCTGCATTGGCGTGCCAGCAAATACACCACCTCCAGCCACCGCTGTGTTCTCAATAAAGGTGACACGATTCATAACAATTGGATTATTCCCTTCAGGCCCAGAACCAGAAAGACCTCCACCAGCATCTACCGCTGCTGTATTATTTGTAAACTCAACATCGGTGAGCGTATTGGTTGTTGTTGTGTTTGTATCAATAAACATACCACCGCCACTAGCAGCTGAGTTTCCAGAAATGATTGTACGACTGATATCAGATGTACAATCACCTGAAATTCCGATACCGCCACCAAACACTGTTTGCACCCCTGGATCAGCTGACATGTTGCCACTCACTGTCACATCCGTCAGTGTTATATCCCCGGCTGCACAATAGATACCAGCGCCATACTGCGAAATAATCCCACTTGGGTTATCAAGGACACTATTTTGGATTGTCACATGTGAAAACACCAATGAGCCCTCATTTAATACACCGCCACCATTTGCACTGGTCACTGAACTGTCATTCACAGTCACACCAGACATTGTCGCTCGCGCCCCGCTGGCAATATGAAAAGCACGGTCAAGATCATCTGAGTCAATAATGGTCGTTGCCATGTCAGCGCCAGTCACGGTTGTGAGGTCTGCATCAAGAAAGTCAAAATCACCCGTTACATTCAAGTCTTCACCTGCTCCTGATCGTGTAATATGGTACGTATTTGCTGGCAACACAATCGTATCAACACCTCCACTATTTGCCGCAGTCACTGCTTCACGCAACGAACAATCGGAGTCACATGTACCGTCGGCTGTATCGGTATTTTTTGTGACTGTATACGTTGCGGCGTGTGCAACTGTTGGCGTCAATCCAATAAGAACAAAGAAGAGAATTGATAACGCGCTACCATAAAATATTTTCAGCATAAAGATATAATTGATTTTGAAAGATTATCTTTATTCTATCATAGATTCATTGCGTGTGACTACAAAAAAAGGCGGCTCATGTGCCACCTTTTTTAGAGAACTCTTATGTTCTTATTTTACTGCGAGCAACTCAACGTCGAAATGCAACGTTGCGCCACCAGGGATCACGCCCGGAATACCCATTGGTCCATATGCCAAGTCTGATGGGATGACCAATTTCCGTGTTCCGCCAACTTTCATCCCAGCAACACCTTCATCCCAACCAGCAATCACCATGCCGCCACCGAGCGCGAATTCAAACGGCCCACGCGCGCGTGAACTATCAAACTGCGTTCCGTCTTCCAATGTTCCAGTGTAATGCACTGAAACCATCATGCCTTTAACAGCTTCCGCTCCGTCACCCACTGTGACATCTTCATATTGTAAGCCTGTGTTTGTTGTAACCATACATAATCAATCAATAATAGACTCATACTGTAACACAAAGTCCCTGACTCTATCTAGTTCTTGGTTCTTGTGGTAGGGTCTCTCTGAATGAATACACCTATTATACCGAGTCCAACACAACGCGATTTTCTTGTTATTTACAGCAATATCGATGCCCACAGCGCAGCTGACGGGGGTTATACTGGAGTTTCCCCATTTGCTGGACGAGGTGAAATGGCAAGCTGCAATCGCAGTTATGCCTATCTCTTGAAATATGCCAAACGCATTGGAATGTCTGGCGGATTTGCGACCGTTGCTGATATTAGCGCAGCCGGCACCGTCTCTTCCTATTGGACATACACCACTCAATGGAATCGTGTCCACACCCCTGCCACAACAACAGTGGTGTTTGATAAATTCTCAAATGCTGAGCACACGAATGATGCAGCAATGAAACAATTGCTTGGTGACTCTGAATCGATTGCGCTGTATCACAATCACGACACACGGATGTTGTTTGATAACAAACTCACCACCCACGCCGCCCTCTCCCAATACATGTTGCCGACTGTTGCGGTCAATCTTGGTTCACTCAAAACTATGAACGCAGCCAAACGCGCGCTCAAAAAACAAATCGACAATCATGCGCATATTGAAGACTTTACAAAAGAGTTGATTTTAAAAGATGTCTTCGGCGGTGGTGGCGATCATATTTATAAAATTCATACAGATGCAGCGTTTGCGAAAATCCCAACCGGTGTTGATGATGTGCAATTTTTATTACAACCATTTATTCATGCCAGCAATTTTGATACTGGGCGCAAAAATGGCAAGGCTGATTTACGCGTGATTATCGGTGATAAACAAATTTTGCAAAGTTTTATTCGCACAGCCAAAAGTGGTGATTTTCGCGCGAACACAAAACAAGGCGGCGCGATTGATTACATCACGACAGATGACATTCCAGAACAAGTCGTGAAAATGATTGCAAAGATTCAAAAAACCGCACGTCTCAAAACCGGCATGTACACCCTTGATTTTATGCGTAGCAAAAACGGCAACTTATATCTCGTTGAAGGAAACGCAAGCCCAGGACTTACCTGGTCAAACCCTGAAGATGAACGCCGTGCAAAACAATTGATTCGCATTATCGTCAAACAACTACAGCTCATGAAGTAAAAAATACCCGGTGCGCCGGGTATTTTTCTGCTCTTATTGTTTTTTCAATGCACCGCTTGATTGCACAAGCCATGTATATGATTGCTTTTTCTTGCCTGAACCAAAAGTGGTTGTGAGTTGTTTTTTCTTTACAGAGAACCCAATATTGAGTTTTGTATTACTTTGAATTTTGACTGTTTGAGCAGTTTTTTTCTTTAACCCATTCCCTGTTGTGAGCTGATGCGCAAAGACTGTTGCCGTCGTCTTTTTTGGAGCGATTGTGACAAAGACTGAGTCAAAATTCTTGTGCACTTTTCTGACAGAAAGTGTGTATTGTCCTTTTTGTACTGTTGCGTTTCCAAGTTTCGCTCGCGCAACCCGACGACTATTTGCAAACACGCGAATTTCTTTTCCGTTTGTCGCAACGATCCGTTTTTTATTACTTGATAACGTATAGAGAAAGTTTGCAGACGTTCCAAATGGTTGAATTGTCGCTGTTGTCGCATCACGATATGTCACAAGTAACTGGTTGTTGATTTTTTGTACAGTCGTAATGACTCCATCATTTGTTGTTGTGACAGGTGGCGTTGTCGGAGTTTCTGTTGTCGTTCCTGGATCAGTAGCCGGCTCATCAACTGGACAACCCGTCGTCGTAAAGATCCCAGCATCTGATGTCGAGCGATTACCAGAAGTATCGGCGGATGACGCAGTATATTGATACGTTGTACATGCCGTGAGACCAGACAGCAATACAGCATGGCTGGTCACACGTGGCGCAAAGTCTACTTCTGCAGTTGTTGTCGTTGACCCGCCAACCGGACCATATGACACGCGACTTGATGACGCTTCATTCGTTGTCCATGTGATAGTAGCTCCTGTTGTCGCTGGCGTTGCGCTCAACGCTGTAATAGCTGGGGGCGTACTATCATCCATGCCCCCAATAGACCACAGCTCTCGCCCATAGGCCTGGGATTGCGCAGTAAATACTGCTCCACCCCCAAAACCAAGTACCGTCGATGGATCGCTGCCCAATAGGCCTGGATTAATATCAGACAGCATGTATGTCCCGTTTGATGTTCCGTCTGAACGCCACAACTCTAGACCATGTGCTCCATCGTGTACTTGAAAATATAATATCCCATTGACTGCACTAAAATCACCCCAACTCGAATTATTCGCACTTGTCACTTCTTTTACTTGAACTGTTCCTTCAGTTGTACCATCCGTTTTCCATAATTGGGGAAACCCAGATCCGTTATCGGCGGTAAAAAAGAGTGAACCGCCAACGATGGTTAAATTCCCTGGATAGCTATCACCTCCTGTGTTTTCATTGATATCTTTTACCAGCGCTGTTCCTTCTTCTGTTCCATTTGATTTCCAGAGCTCCGTGCCACCTTCATTACTATTGTATGCAGAAAAATACATCCAATCATTCAGCACAACCATACTGCTCGGCAAGGCACTGCAATCAGGACAGAGATCAACTGCGAGTACTGTTCCTTCAGTTGTGCCATCAGTCTTCCATAACTCATACTCATGAGAATCATCACTAGCAGTAAAATACAACGTACCGTGATACTCAACAAATCCAAATGGACCACTGCCTGTACTGCCTGGGAATATATCTTTCACGAGCGTTGTTCCTTCTTCTGTTCCATTAGATTTCCACAATTCAAAACCATGAGCGCTGTCATATGCAGAAAAATATAACTCACTATTGTATGTAAATCCACCCTGGATATAGGACATTCCCTCTTCATTTACATCTTTTACGAGCGCTGTTCCTTCGGTTGTACCGTCCGTCTTCCATAACTCGTAACTATGCGTTCCATCATCAGCGGTAAAATACAGAGCATTACCAACTATCTTAAAATTATATGGATATGAATTATCAACTCCTGTAAAAATATCTTTTACCATTACTGTTCCTTCTTCAGTTCCATCAGTCTTCCATAGTTCGTAGCCATGCGTTCCGTCATCAGCGGTGAAATATGTAACACCATCGAGGTAGATAAAACCGTATGGATAACTACTACCACTTGGACGAATATCTTTTAATAATTGCGTACCCTCTGCTGTGCCGTCTGATACATACACCTCTGCGCCAGTGGACGGATGTGACGCAACACCAATTAAGCGACTCCCTGCAACAATAAAATCTGCCACACTTCCACCAGTTCCGCTGCTGTCATTTACTTCAGCGACCATGGAAAAATTATTTTCAGTGGTGCTAAATTTCCACAAACGTTGACCGCTGTCGCCATTGTCTCCGGCAAATAACAGATTCGTCCCATTTATCGTAAACCACTCTATGCCATCACCTGTTGGGTTCAGATCCTCAACCATCAATGTTCCTTCTTCAGTTCCATCAGTCTTCCATAGTTCATAGCCATGCGTTCCGTCATCAGCGGTGAAAAAGACCTGACCGTCTACAATAGTAAACATTCGTATATCCAGACTACGATCACCTTCGTTAATATCTTTCACCAACGTTGTTCCTTCAGTTGTGCCGTCGGTCTTCCATAACTCGTAGCCATGCGTTCCGTCATTTGCAGCAAAAAATAATGTTGAGCCAGTGCCAAAAAACATTCCCGGACTAGCATTTGCGCTGCCAGGATTAATATCTTTCACCACATAGGTTCCTTCATCAGTTCCATCAGTACGCCAGAGCTCAGAACCATTTGTACTATTTGTGAGCTGGTAATAACCAATGCCATTAAAACTATACACATCACCAATGGTAACTCCAGAGCCGATTGGTTCAATGTTCTTAATCAAATATGTGCCACGAGCAGTTCCGTTTGTTCTCCATAACTCCCAACCATTTACACCATCATCAGCTGCAAACACCACTGTTCCATCCCCTATCTGAGTAAAGAAACAAGCATATGAACCATATGATCCCGCATTCACATCTTTCACCATACGTGTTCCGTTTGGCGTTCCATCAGTTTTCCATAACTCACTGCCATTGATGCCGTCATCCGCCGTGAAATACATCACTGAATCAAACACCGTTTGCCTATCAATCCTTGCTTGGTCTTCAGGGTGAATATCTTTAATCATTTCTGTTCCGTTTGGCGTTCCGTCAGATGCCCACATTTCTCGACCATGCACTCCGTCATCTGCTGAGAATACAATCCGACCATTCACAACATACAAAGATTGAATTGACTCTGAATACGGACTGATTTGTTTTATAAATTCTGTCCCAGCATCTGTCCCGTCTGATTTCCATATTTCTGATGAGTCACTAAAGAACACAGAAAAATATGCGGTAGACCCAATAACCTCAATATCATTGATATACCCCTCTTCACCCGAAAATGAGCGCAAGAGAGTCGTTCCACCTGTTGTACCGTCTGTTTTCCAAAGCTCACTGTCGTCTTTTGCTTTAAAATAGGTCACGCCGTCACCAGTTGCAATGTCACCTATGTCTGCATCAGCAGGGCCATCATCAATGTCTTTTATCAACTCTGGCGTTTCTGAAGCACCTGCACTTGGACAACCATTCGTCAAAAAATATTTTGAATTACTTTGCGCTGAGTTCTCTGCAGTATCAACTGACTGCACGGTGTATCCATAATGCGTACACGGCAGCAATTCAGTCAGTACAACTGAATGACTTGTCACTCTCGGGTCTATGTCAATTTGACTTGTTGTTATTGGCGCTTGATTTGTTGCGTGATACGACACCTCACTCGAGCTCGCCTCATTGGTATTCCATGTAATTGTTACACTTTCATCTGTAATACTTACCTCTTGCTGATAAATACTTGGGCCCGTTGTATCCGTAATACTCCCTAATACCCACGGCTCCCAATTATATTCTGGTGTATATGCTGAAAAAAATACACGGCCTTCAAAAGATGTGAAAAAAGCCGGATAACTAGAATCTACACCAGGATTCAAATCTGCAAGCTCTTGCGTTCCGCCTTCAGTCCCATCCGATACCCATGGTTCAGTTCCGTGATCGGTTGTATTCACACTAAAATACAACAAACCGTTTATTGCTGTAAGGTTTGAAAATGCATAACTCGAAACATCCGTAATGTCTTTTACTTTATGTGTCCCACCCTCGGTTCCATCAGACGCATAGAGCTGTCGAGATCCTGTCCCGTCATCGGCAATGAAAAATAACGTATCACCAACGACTATCATCTGCTCAGGACTTGCATACGCGGTACCTGGCGCAATATCTTTCACCATGTACGTTCCACTTTCAGTCCCATCTGAACGCCAGAGCTCGACTCCAGTGTCGGTATCTGGAGAATATATTTCAAAATATGCAATACCATTCATTGCCACAATATATGATGGCTGACCTGAACATCCACTAGAACACGCATCTTTTACCATGTATGTTCCGCCTTCAGTCCCATCTGAACGCCAGAGCTCCATGCCATGTACGCCATCATTTGTATTAAACAATACAGTTGAATCATCAATCGCCGTTAAATCATATGGATCTCCATTGCCCGAAGGATTTGTATCTTTGACCATGTATGTTCCTTCCTCGGTTCCGTCAGAACTCCAGAGCTCTGTTCCGTTGGTGTCATCTGTTGCAACAAAAAATGCCGTATCACCAGCGTTAATGATATACGTTGGATCACTAGAGCCTGACAACCGAATATCCTTCACCAGCATTGTTCCGCTTTCAGTCCCATCTGAACGCCAAAGTTCTTTTCCGTTTACCCCATCAGTTGCAGCAAAAAACAACATGCCATTGACGACAGTAAATGATTCAATGTCACTAGAGTCAACTCCAGTGTTAATGTCTTTTAACAAGAACGTCCCTTCAGGAGTTCCATTTGATTGCCAAAGCTCTGTTCCATGATCAGCGTCAGTGGCTGTAAAATATGTCACACCATCGAGATAGGTAAAATGATCTGGAGCGCCGTCATTTCCAAGGTATATATCTTTCACCAGCGTTGTTCCGCTTGGCGTCCCATCAGAAATATAGAGTTCATTTCCAGTCACCGGTGACGTTGCTGAGCCAATCATAAAACTGCCCGCAGCAATAAATTGAGAACCACCATCCATTGTTGCAGTGCCACGATACAAAGACTTCACTTTCACTGTCCCTCCTTCTGTTCCGTCTGACTTCCAAAGACCTGTTCCATCGGGTCCTGTTGTACCTGCAAAAAACACGTTGGTTCCCGTTGAGCTAAATTGACCACCATATTGAAACACAACGCCGTTCGAGTACGGACTCACATCACGAATCAATGTCGTCCCTCCTTCTGTACCGTCGGTTTTCCATAGCTCATGTCCATATACCGGATCAATAGCACTAAAGACAACATCTGAACCGACCATTTGAAAATTCGATGGGTATGCATTTGAATTGCCTGGGAAAATATCTTTGACCAAAACAGTACCCCCTTCTGTTCCATTTGATTTCCAGAGCTCGCTACCATGAACGCCGTCGTCAGCAACAAAGAATACAGAATCATTATATATAAAGAAATCAAACATATTTGAACCTTCAGTACCTGGGAAAATATCTTTGACTAATACAGTACCTTCCTCAGTTCCGTCTGATTTCCATAATTCAGCACCATTTGTACCATCATTTAATGAAAAATACGCCACTCCATTATGGGCAATACTGTAATACACGGCAGAGCTTGCGCTCCCAGGGGCAATATCAGACACCAGCGTCGTCACGTCAGTATCCTTTACTGTTTTCCATATTTCAGATCCGTAATCCGGCGTGGTAGCGCTATAGAGAATCGAATCACCAATGTCAACTAAATAACCTGGATACGCCCCCCCGATGCCTGCGTATAGAGGAGCCACCATATACGTCCCTATTTCTGTTCCATCTGATTTCCAGAGCTCGCTACCATCAAATCCGTTACTTGCGGCAAAATACAACCCTGAACTCGTTGCAAGCATAGAGCTAATCCCAGAATCATCTGTTGAGAGATTAATCTCAGCAACCATCACCGTTCCACCTTCTGTTCCGTCTGATTTCCAGAGCTCTCGACCATGTGTATCATCTTCGGCTGTAAAAAACAGCGTCCCAGAAACATCGATCAAATCACGCGGATAACTTCCACCACTTGTATTAATATCTTTTACTTTTACTGTCCCTTCCTCTGTTCCATCTGATTTCCAGAGCTCTTGCCCGTCACTTGAATCATTAGAAACAAAAAACAACGTCCCGTTCGACGCTGTTAGATAATCAATATTCGCAGAACCTCCCACATTCGGATTCGCGACTAATACCGTTCCACCTTCTGTCCCATCTGATTTCCATAACGCATTCCCATTCACACCATCATTTGTTGTGAAATAGGTTGTTGTTCCAATAGTCGTGAGATTCAAAATATCATCTGCCTCTGGAGCAGTATTCATATCTTTAAACAGCTCGGGCGTATCATACGCAAACGCAGCTGCTGTATGAAAAACGAAGACGCTTGCAAGTACTATAGAAAATATCAGGCGCTGTATCATAAAAGAGGCAAATCAATTTTTATATGGGATTGCCTATCAGTATATCATGGAAGATGCTGTTTTTGGAATAAAAAACAGCAGCGATTCACTCACTGCTGTTTTGGACTACGGCAACCCCTATCTTCTTATTGAGCGCTTTGTGTTGTCGTTGTAGTCGCTGCATCACTGGTTCCACCCGCTATACCGCGTGGTCCGTGGTCACCGTCCGGCCCCATGCCTTTCCCATGACCGAGCTGCAGATATTCCATTGGAACATTATTGTCAGTTGCCCATTTTTGCAACTCTTCCATCTTCGTCTTCATTTCTGCCTGATGTTCTTCACGTGTTTTTGTGTCAGCTGTTCCTGGCTGCGGCCGATTCGCTTCCAGCTCTTTTTGTTTTGCGACAATTTTATCCATCTGCTCTTGTGTCAGCTTGCCGTCTTTTACTGCTTGATTCAACTGATCTGTAACAGCCTGCTGTCGCTGTGCATCCATTTCTGTTTTTTGCTCATCAAAGACTTTCTGGACATCGTCTTTATTGAGATTGAACTTCGTTGAAATTTTTGTAACCAGCGAATCCATTGGATTTGTCTGCTGCGTTTCAGCGGCATGCGTTGCTCCAGCTGCAAAAGCGGAGAGCCCGCCGGCAAGCACAAGCGCTGTTAAGACTGATGGAACGACGTTCTTTTTTGAAAATGTGATATTTTTCATATGTATTATATTGATGAATAAAGCACTCGCACACAACAGCGTTGCACTCCAAGTTTCCGATCGAAAAACCCAGGGCACGCGTTGAACACAATGGACTGTCGTGTAGGGAGCGAAGCCGCGACACTGTCGTGACCTATCCACAGCATACCAATACCTCAATGAACTGAAGGTGAAGAAATAGAGTCGTTACACTGTCAGTGTAATTGTTGTTCCGCTTTGTTTGTTTTCTGATACAATTTGCGAATCAATCACAACAGTCCCGTGATGCTTTTCAATAATGGATTGTGTAATCGCGAGCCCAAGCCCCGTTCCGCCAGTATGCCGTGCGCGTGAATCATCAACCCGATAAAATCGCTCTGTTACATGTGACAGTGCTCCCACTGGAATACCTGCGCCATCATCGTGAATACGCACCACCGCATTATCGTTATCTGACGATACGGTTACAGAAATAGTATGCGCACCATATTTAATCGCATTTTCAATACAATTCATAAAGGCGCGTTGCAATAATGTCGCGCTGCCCTCGCGCATCACAGCCTCACTTGCAATATCAAGATGAATCACTTTCCCGTCACGCTCTGCAATCGGAGTCAGCTGATCAACCGCACGCTGCACAACTTCAACGATATTTACCATATCGCGCGTCATCTGATCTTGAGGCAATGACAATAATAATAAATCCTCAATCAATCGATTCATAAACTGCGTTGATTGCAATGACTGATCAATCGCCTCTGACACAACTGGAACAGCCGTTGCGTCATCGCGCACTGATTCTAAATTTGTTTGCACAATTGTCAGCGGTGTCTTGAGTTCATGTGAAGCATTTTCAACAAACCGTTTCTGCGCTGCAAACGCTTCATGCAAACGGCGTAGCATGGCATTAAAATTTCCAACCAACTCACCAAGCTCATCATTCGTGTTCACGCCCGCAACATGAATGTCCAAGTTATCACTATCAACAATATGTGTTGCTTCTGTAATCTTACGAATCGGTTTCAATAACCGACCAGTAATAATGTATCCACCACCAAATGACAAAAACATCACGACAAACAATATAATGATTGTTGCTTGCTGAACCTGCGCTTGATCCTCCTCACGAACCTGTTCAATTAACTGACGCACTTCCGCCGGAGCCGGCCCTTCCCCTTTCGTATCTGGGGGACGATTTTGCGATCGCTGAAATAACGCACGCGCTTCTGGGTCTTTTACTTGTTCAAACACCTCTTGCGGCGTCTTGCGAAATTGATATTCAGAATAGACTCGCACAGACCCAGTAAATACCAAAATTGCGAGCAACAAAATACATGAATACCACAAGGTTAATTGAAAGCGAATGGATAATGTCATAATTGAATTGTATAGCCTTTTCCGCGAACGGTTGTAATCACACGTTTGTCTGGATCAATTTTTTGTCGCAAGGTTTTCATATGGGTTTTAACAGTGTCTGTAAAAATATTTACTTCACGATCCCACACATGTTCCAATAATTCTTCCGTCGAGACAATACGATTATTATTACGTAATAAATACTCTAAAATCGCCGTCTCTTTTGTTGTTAGCTCAACACTGTTCCCATTTTTGAGCATGACCTGATTTTTTTCTGGAAACAGCGTTGCTTCACCAAATTCTAATGCCTGCGATTGATTCGGACTGTGTCGCTTAATCAGCGAACGCACTCGCGCCACAAGCTCTTCAATATGAAACGGCTTCACCATATAATCATCAGCGCCTGATTCAAATCCTTCCAACGTGTTTTCCAATTGCCCACGCGCTGTCAAAAACAGAATCGGTGTCGTGTTCCCATCTGCTCGCAACATTCGTGCAATCTCTAAACCACTGATTTCCGGCAGGTTGATATCGAGAATCAAGCAATCATACGCATGAATCTGAGCAAGCGCGAGCCCGCTTTTCCCGTCCATTGCAACGTCCACAGCAAATTGCTCTTTTTCTAAAGAGCGCTTTAATGGGGTCACAATCCCTTGTTCATCTTCAACAAATAGTAATCTCATATACGCAGTATAATACATTCCTTGCGTGAAGTCTCGGTGAAGGATTATCAAGAGACCGCTCCCCACTTCACAATCATTTCACTTTTTGTGCTCTATACTAGCTCCAGATTACATAATCTTTAATACATTTTCATTACAGTACATATGAACAAACTATACCTATTTCTTTTCGGCGCGCTTGGCGTGATTGTGATTGGCAGCGGCATTATTGCATTAACAGCGAATACAACTGCAGGCACTGCAACAAATACACAAGCCACATCTGCTACTACTGTTTCTACAACTACAGGAGCAGCAAACACAACAACCAACGGCGATAGTTACACCCTGGCTGACATTAGTACACACAGCACCAGCTCCGACTGCTGGATGGCAATTGAAGGAAACGTGTATGACGTCACTTCCTATATCAGTCAACATCCTGGCCGAGACACAATTTTGGAAGGCTGCGGAATTGACGCGACAGATTTGTTTACTGGCAAAAGTCGCCTTGGCAAACTCCATTCCAGCGCCGCTCGAGCACTCTTAAAAAACATGCTTGTCGGCACACTACAAAGCTCATAACACAACAGACAATACGCTGCACATACTGACCCAGCACAGCCGCACCTGTCTGGGTCAGTATCTTTTTTTGACAGTTTTTTGTATACTGCCTGTCATGAAACATACACGTAAACCCTCACACATTATCATTGACCGCAAACGTAGCAGCAATGACGAACGCGTCATTCGCAGTTTCAAGGCAGACACCAATGCAAAACGCACGCTCTCTGAAAAAGTTGCTGACACACTGACCAGTCGGTTTGGCAGCATGCTTTTCCTGAGTATTAATATCCTATGGTTCAGCGTCTGGATTGTAATCAATCTTGGCATCATCCCGGGAGTCCATGCTTTTGATCCATATCCATTCGGTTTTTTGACGATGGTCGTTTCACTCGAAGCAATTATTCTGGCAATTGTGGTGTTAGTTTCTCAAAACCGCGCCGCAACCATTGCAGATGTTCGAGAAGAAGTCACATTGCAAATGGACATCATCATTGAACGTGAACTTACGAAGACGCTACAGCTCGTCACAAAAATTGCTGAAAAAAACGGCATCGACTTATCACACGACCCAGAGCTCAAAACAATGCTCAAAGCAACTGACGTCTCAGAGATCGAAGAAATCCTCGAAGATGAAATCACTGTACAATAACGCTCTTTTCTGCTATAATACACTTACTTAATTCGTCAATATACAAATATGGAAACAAAATCATATCTTATGCACCCCGTTGCAATCGCAAACTACGTTGGTAGTATTTTATTTATTGTCGCTGGACTTCTCACTTGGATCGTTGTCCCAGAAGGCAGTTTAGCAAGTTATGCCAAAACAACTATTGAAAGTGCTGTTCAACCAAAACAAACCTTTGTTATGGTGATCGGCGTTCTGTTATTACTCCTCTCTGCATTTGCAGCTTGGAAAACTAAAAAGGCAGTATCTATTGTCAGCCTCCTCTTATTGATTGTTGTGCTCGTTCCAATGGCAACAGCGAACGTTTCTAGTAGTGCGGCTGCTGAAACTCTTGGTATCACCAAAATGGAAATGGGGTATTATGTTGCATGGCTTGCGTGGGTCGTCTCATTCATTGCCTCTGTCGCAACCTTCTTCACCTACAAAAAACAAGCGTAATCATCTATTCTCTACGCTATGCAAAAACCCTCATCTACTGAGGGTTTTTTCTTTTCCACTAACATAAGACAAAAAACCTGGACAAATTCACTGATATGCGCTATAAACGGTTCATTTATTACTGCTCTTTCTCGGATCTATACGAGATTCACATTCGGCAATTGCAGATTTATAGAAAGTCGATTTATATCGATCTGCAGTTGCTGAATCACTCAGCACTGGCGCGCCCATCCCGGGTTGCGCAAGGGAGGTAGACCATGGAACGATGGCTCTTCTCCGGGGCTGCCGTGAGCGCACTCGCGCTCTGGCTGTCCCACTCCTGCCCTGGCGGCGTGACTGGCCTTCTGGTCACGCTTCTCGTCTCGGAGATCGGCGCTTTTGGCGTCAGCCTCCTTCCTTGGACCGACACGGAGCGTGAAGACGCCGTGACCGGCCTCCGCAAGGTTGGGCGAATCTCCGCCCTGCCTTTCCTCCTCGCAAGAGGGTGGAGCCAGTCCTGATCCGACTGGTGCGTTCTGTGAGGAAATCCTCGCCTGGCCACTGTGAAAACAGTGTGTTGGTCGAGGTTGTTTTTTTATCTAAAACAATGTGCCACTTGTTATCCCTGGCGCCCACTGTGCAATATACGCCTCAAGATCAAACTTTTTTTTGAGACCTGACTGCGCCATAAACCGAACCGTTCCAAACACCTCGCGATCAAACCACGGCCGATCATGCACCCCGCCAATGGACCATGCAATGCCAACATATCCATTCGGATCACGTCCATCGAGTGAATATCGATCATTGAGCACAATCGCCCATTTCTGCGCTTGCTCTGGATCTTTCGTCCACTCAAGTATTTTTTTTGCCCAATACATTCGCATATAGCCGTGCATTTTCCCTGTCCGAACCATTTGCAGTTGCGCCGCATTCCACGCCGGATCATGCGTCTTGCCCTGTTCAAATTCTTTCAGTGTATATAGATATTCTCGCTGATCTGTTCGATGCGCATTCAAGGTCTGCTGCGCCCACTCTGGAAAACCAGCAAACGAATCGTAGTGCGGTTGATAGAAACAATAATTATCCGACAGCTCGCGGCGCACAATCAGCTCTTCCAAAAACGCTGCAGCAGAATCCGCAAGCGACATCTGCTTCGACTGCTTTTCTCGTGACGCAGCGTTTGCTCGCGCATCAAACAATCGATTGACTGACGCGCCAGATACTGCAATCACTGACAGCGCGACACGTTGCGGTGCAATCATTCCATAATGTAGATACGGCGACAGATCTGATTGCCCATCAATTGTCGGATCATTGCGGTCGATGCCATATTCTTTCAACCTCTCGATAAACACCTCAAGTTGTTTGTGCGCAGCAGACTCTCCGGAAGCCACGGCAATCTCAGCATCAATCGCGTGTGGCTTCGGCCCTGCTTTTTCAAGTGTCTTCCATTTTGGTGCGTGCGGTTGCGGATGGACATCTGCAATCAAACGCTGCTGTTTTGGCGAGTGCACTTCTGGAAAATCGGTTAAAAAATCCGGCAATCGCTTGTGAATCTTTGGTCTGATGGTGCGCGCTGCCCATTCTTGTTTATCAGACGTCTCCCACACCGGGACGATATTGTGCGCATCCACTTCAATCAGCGAAAGGTTCGGCAACGCTTTCATCAACGCCACATTCCACTGTCGTTGAATCTTCAATGGATTACAATCAACCACGACTGTTTGCACATCCCATTTCTTAAGCAGCGTAGCCATATCAGCTTCTGCGTCATCACCCGCTGTCACCATCAGCGGAATATGGTGTTTATGCAACGCCACTTCAACGCTCTGCAGTCCTTCAAGCTTGAAGCGATACTGTCGTGCCCCACCACCAAGATACTCCGACTTCAAATTATACATCACAACAAGGGGTAGTTGCTGCTCCTGCGCCACCTCAATCGCCGTCAGCAAACTCCAATTATCCTGCACCCGCATCTCTCGAGTCATCCAATACACCACAACTTGTGGCTGTGCACTTGCGACAGCTGCGCCTGCTTGCAACACACGCTGGCGTCGTTTGTCAGTCTTTGTGATATTCGTCATACTGTGAGTATAAAACAATCATTCGCTTTTTCCTATGCTTCTCACTCTCACCCAATTCACCGTATTAGTCTGCTACGTCTTTATCGTTGGCGTTATCTTAGCAATTCTGGAAATTCAAATTGAAGGGCGTGACGGCTGGGCCGCAAAACTTCCTGCCTGGAAACCTAAAAAAAACAGCCGGACTGCGAAAATCACCTATGCCCTGACACGCAAAGATATGACCGGATATCACCTCTCACTCTTCACCCTGTTGTTATTCTTTTTTCATTTACCGTTTGTCTGGAATTGGACATGGAACTGGCAGCAAGAAATTCAAGTTCTCGCATTCTTTTTTGTCTTTGCCGTCATTTGGGACTTCCTCTGGTTTGTCTTAAACCCGCATTATGCACTGCGCGATTTTGGACCAGAAGCAGTCTGGTGGCATCGCACATGGCTGTTGAAACTGCCGCTTGATTATTGGATGGGATATCTCTGCGCGGCAATCCTCTATCTCCCACTCATCTGGAAATTCGGCAACGTCGCACTAATGCAACTCACAATCTTACTCGGCCTCAACCTTCTGCTGACGACAATCACAATTATGCTCTACCCACACCGCAATGGAAAACAATAACGACATCATTCACAACATCACCGCCCGCGTCGAAACAGCAATGACCGGCGAAGGAACCGGCCACGACTGGCGACATGTACAGCGCGTGGTGAAACTCGCTCAATGGATCGCTGCTCGTGAAAACGCTGACTTCTACATTGTCACACTCGCTGCGCTGCTCCACGATATTGCCGACCACAAATTTCACAATGGCGACCGCGAGATTGGCCCACGCATTGCCCGAGACATTATTCTCAGCGAAGGTGGAGACGACACAACAGCGGATATCGTTTCTGACATTATTGCACGCGTGTCATTTAGTGGATCTGGCGGGCAGAAAAACATGCAATCTATCGAAGGAATGTGCGTTCAAGACGCTGATCGACTCGATGCGATGGGCGCGATTGGGATTGCTCGTGCGTTTGCCTATGGCGGCGCAAAAGGGCGCTTGCTCTATGAAGAACAAAGTCCTGACTCCAGCCTTGCCCACTTCGACGACAAGCTCCTCTTACTGAAAGACTTAATGAATACAGCAACCGGCCGCGCTATTGCTGAACAGCGCCATGCTGTGCTACACAATTACAAACAACAATTCCTCGCTGAATGGAATGGAACAGATTATGAATCACTCACTTGAACAACTGTGCATGCGCAATGGCGAGCTCATTTCTGCCGCTGACGCAGTGCTCCCAGTCGCAAATACAGAACTTGAATATGGTTTCGGGGTGTATGAAACCATTCGGATTGAAAATGGCATTGCGTATTTTACTGCGCAGCATATTGATCGACTCTTCTATTCTGCGAATCACATCGGACTTGCACATCAATTTTCACAACAGCAAATCACTGAGCAGCTGAATACATTTATTACTCAGGCTATTGCAGTCGCTCAAACCTGCAATATCAAAATCTTGTTTCTCGGCGCGGCAGACCCTGCTGATACACAACTCTATTTCTTTGCATCTGCTCCACTCTTTGTTGACCGTAAGCTCTATAAAACCGGCTGTCATACTATAACGCACGCCTATGAACGGCCGTTTCCACAAGCCAAAACTCTCGCAATGCTCGGCAGTTATTTGGCCTATCGAGAAGCGAAAAAAGCGGGAGCGTATGACGCCTTACTGCTCAATCGCAACAACGAAATTACTGAAGGCACCCGCACCAATTTTTTTGCTGTCAAAGGAAAAACCCTCTATCACCCACCGCAAAAAGAGATCCTTGAAGGAGTGACAAAACTTGTTCTGCAAGATATTGCGATTCAACATGGTTGGTCTATTATTGAGCACGAAATTTTGCATTCAGATATCAGCTCATACGACGGTGCATTCTTGACCAGCACCAGCACAAAAGTCTTACCTATTCAATCGATCAATAACTTTTCATTTGAAACTATTGCTCCGGGTGTGCTCGAGCTTTCAACACTGTATCGTGAATACTGGACACACAGTCAGGGAATCCACAGACAATCCGCTCTATAGTGTTTATTCTCTGTGGATAACACTAGATGTAGTAATTAAAAAACTATGTTATAGTGCTTGTACTATCGTTCTTTGCTCGAAGTTTGTCACCTTCTTTGCAACGGAAGTCTAGGTGTGATCCCTAGCGCTGACCCGCAACTGTAATATCGCCTTCACCAGAAGCGCGAATAAGCCAGGTCCAGTTCAAAGATTTTTCTGACGTTTCTCGTGGAATAGAAACAGCGTATGTGAATATTTTTGATATTCCGGCTGTGCCCGGTTTTTTTGTTGCCAAAATTCGTTGATGCCGCCACATTGACAAATCTTCGGAGCAAACAAACCAGGAGGTGCTCCTATGAGGATGACGCGTAGAGAATTTTTGAGCGGACTGAGTTGCGCCGTGATTGCTGGCAGTATTGCGACCACCACTGGTTGCACTATCACCGGAAAGACGACTGAAGACCTTGTCATTCCAGGCGCACTGATCGCGAACGGAACGACCATCGAGAACGACACTCTTGCAGACCTCTTGGAGTGGTTGATTAAAACCGATGAGTTCACTCGCATTCGAGGACTCGTTGTCGCTGAATGTCCAGAACTCGAGAGCATTGAAAATCTGGGCGAACACACGCGACTGCCCGCAGGACTCGAAATCACCTTCCGGTACGTTCAGGCGATGAAGATTGTCCGAGGAGACAACCTCTCTGGCCAGACGGTCGGCGACATCCGCCGTGAACACAACGCAAACGTGATCATCGTCAACAACGGCAATGCCCTGGAACTCAATGATGCGGAGCCGGTCTACTCTGACGACTGGATCGTCATCAATCCTGGAGAATCAAGTCGCAATAGTACCTGACGCAAACAACACCACCAGCACAATGGTTCAACAATCTCGAGAATGAGAGCGTGAATTTGAGTGCTGGTTATTTTTTTGACAGCACAGTGTTTTCTTTTTTTATTATAAATATCCGATTCATTGACAATCAAGCGCTATTTACGTACAACTGATACATGACATTGCCAGAAATCATGGACAATTTGCGCGGCGACGGATATCGCTTAACGGTTTCACGGAAAGCCTTGCTTGAAATTCTCTACTCTGCCGACACTCCACTGTCTGCACAAGAACTCCTTGCAGCACTCACAAAGAAAAAAATCACCGTGAACAAAACAACTGTCTATCGAGAGCTTGATTTTTTGCATGACAAAGAATTGATTGAAGAAGTGCAGTTCGGAAAAGAATCAATGAAACGCTATGAATTCGCACTTGGCACACACCACCATCACATTCAATGCATGAACTGTGGAACCGTCGCTGATGTTGATATGCCTGATGAGCTCAAAAGTGCCAGCGCTCTGATTCGCAAACAGACTGGTTTTCGCGTTCTTGAACATTCATTAGAGTTTTCTGGACTCTGCGATAATTGTCAGTAATAGAGACCACTGATTCTTTCTTCCGTGTGGTTATCCACATTTTTTTATAGGCCGTTCTTGCAAATGCAACTGAGTTGCGTTAGTCTGTGAACATCTGAATCCTATCTTCCCTCTATTCATCATATGAAAAAACTACTCCTGTCTCTACTTCTCCTCGCCTTTGTCGGCACTGCAATTTTTATTACCGTATCACGCAAGCCTGATCCTGTTATCCCATCAAACCCAAACACTGTAACGGTCGTGACAAGCAACATGACAATTGCAGCATTTGCAAAAGACGTTGCCGGCGACAGCGCCACTGTCACAAGCCTTGCAAAGCCCGGCATCGAAGTGCACGACTTTGAGCCAACACCGAAACAAATCGCAAGCCTGTCAGATGCCGACCTCTTCATTATCAACGGCGCTGGACTTGAGCCATGGGCTGAAAAAATCATCCCAGATCTTCAAAAAAATGGCGTGACTGTTGTGCGCTTATCTGATTCGGTTACATTACGCAAGGCAGATAAAACATCTGACGAACATGGTCATGATGAAACTGAGACATCTGATTCACACGGACATGACGAAGCTGAAATGTCTGACCCACATTTTTGGCTCAGTCCGGTTGTAATGCAAAAAGGCATTACCGCTATTGCTGAAGGATTACGCAGTGTAGAACCAACAAACGCTGACCAATACACCAAAAACGCAGCGACGGTGAATACAGAGCTCGCAAACCTTGATGCAGAATATCGCAAAAATCTCGCTCCAGAACGCTGCCAATTAGATACTATTATTGCCGCGCATGATGCGTATGGATATCTTGCAGCGGAATACGGTTTCACTATTGAAGCAATTTCCGGCATCTCTCCTGAAGAAGAACCGTCCGCCGCTCGATTATCTGAACTTGCAGAATTGGTTAAAAAAACTGGCATCAAACACATTTTCTTTGAAAGCCTCACGAGTCCAAAACTCGCTGAAACAATTGCCAAAGAAACGGGAGCAACAACGCTCGAACTCAATCCATTGGAAGGTTTTTCAGAAGAGGATATCGCAAACAAAAAAACATACATTTCTATCGCCAAGGACAATCTCGCAAACCTGAAAACTGCCATGCAGTGCCAATAGATCGTCAAGGAAGCAAAAGCAGTATATACTACATTTCATTACTATTGCTTTGTATGAAAAATATCATTCTCACATCTCTATTCTGCCTGTCACTCCTTCTCCCAACAGCGACACACGCCCAAATTGCCAGCGGTGATACCGTTGAATATTTCAAAGGCGTCATTACAGACATCCGCAACACTACTTCCCCTGCCGGCGGCAGCGAACAAACCTTCACAGTAAAATACTGTTGCGACGCAAACAAGAATGAACAATTCGCCGAAGTTAAACAAGTCAAAAGCTCGGACGATGGAGAAGAACGAGACTTTTCAAAAAACGATCGCGTTGTCATTTTGCATTTACAAAATGAATCACAGAATGCGTTTTATATTACTGAGCATTATCGCTTAAATGGCTTACTGATATTACTCGCCATCTTTGTATTGATTGCATCTATCATTGGTAGAAAAAAATCACTTGCAGCATTTGCTGGTTTAGGCTTTTCGTTTCTTGTCTTGATGTATTTTATTGTCCCGCAAATTATTCAAGGCCACAGTCCGCTGATCGTCGGCACAATTGGATCACTCGTGATCGCGCTCATCGCAATTTTCATGGCGCACGGCATTGAAAAAAAGACCGTTCTTGCAGTTCAAGGAACGATCATTACCATTGCGCTCGCCTTTCTGTTTTCTGCCGGATCCATCTGGCTCGTCAAACTATTTGGCAAAGGATCGGAAGACGCCTTTTATGTGCAATCAGCGTTTCAGGGCGCGATCAACATGAAAGGCTTGTTGCTGATCGGTATGATTATCGGCGTCCTTGGCGTGTTAGACGACGTGACAACCGCGCTCACCGCAACGATTGAGGAAATCCACACCGCAAACCCCGCACTTTCAAGTAAGGATCTGTTTCAAAAAGGTATGCGAGTCGGGAGAGAGCACATTGCCTCACTGATTAACACCCTTGTTCTTGCCTACGCTGGATCATCACTTCCCCTCCTGTTATTATTTCGTGTGCAAACCCAGCCGTGGTGGGTGTCACTGAACAGCCAATTCCTTGCCGAAGAAATCACCCGTGCAATCATCGGTAGTACTGCCTTGATTCTCGCTGTCCCAATCACCACCTTTATTGCGGCTCGCGCATACGGCCCCGAAAAGCAGTCTCTGGACAAATAATAAAAATCTGATTATAATAGCTTTCGCTAGACCTGTCAGGGTAGCTCAGTTGGTTAGAGCACGGGACTCATAAGCCCGGGGTCGAGAGTTCGAATCTCTCCTCTGACACCATATCGAAAGACTACTGCCAACCGGCCACACGTGCGCCGGTTTTGTCTTTTGTGCCGAAATACACCTCTGTCATGATGGCTTTCTGTTTTGGTTGAATTTTAAATAATCGCACCATTGACTGACCAGCGCTTGCCTGACTTGTTAAAATTTCATCTTTCCCATCGCCATTCGAATCGTAACTCGCGACATCAATCGTGCCATAAAATGACCGTGAGAATGGTTCAATAACCGTTCGGCCCTTGGTTGGATTCGCAAACGGAATCGCAATGACTCTTCCTGGTCGCCCGCCGGTCGCTGTCACTCCGACAATCACTTCATCAATACCATCTCCGTTCACATCGCCGGCTGCTACATTCGCACCCTTTGTATATTTCTTTGTGAGTACAGTAATTTTTTTCAAACGCTCACCAGACAATCGATTCACGATTGCCACTGTCGTTGTTTTGCTCGCACGGGTTGTTGTAATGATTTCATCAATCCCATCCCCGTTCACATCGCCGGCTGCTACATCCAAGCCTTCTTTTTTTGTTTTTTCAAACGGCGCGAATTCACCAATCAGTGAACCATTCATTGAAAAGACACGAACATTTTTTTGCGACCCTGGTCCGTATGCAACAATAATTTCATCGGTTCCATCGCCGTTCACGTCGCCGGCTGCAACGCGTGCTGAAGACTGCGACTGATATGGATACGCTTGAAAGCGTGAAACACGAATCCCTTCGCTATCAAACACCGACACCATTGCATTACTACCACCGCGCACTGTCACTGTTTCTTGTGAACCATCACCATTCAAATCACCGGTCGCAACATCACCACTTTCTTTTGATGCACTTGATTGCGGCGCTAACGTGCGCTCAATGCCACCGGATTGATAGATCACATGCGCAAGCATTCCAGTTCCACGACGCTTCAATACAACACCACCCAGCGCTGTATTCATCCGCATGTTCCGGCTCAATTTTACAATCTTACGTGTTTGATTTCCAAGCCGGTCAGTTCCAGTGATTTTTACATAACTTTTTCCATTGTCCATATTCGGCAACGCGATTGTCACACGATATGGATATGATGCGCTTTTATTATATTCCGCAACTTTTTTCCAGGTTGCTTGTGAATCTTCTGACACTTCAACGACTGTCGTATTCATTAAACTCCCTAAATCCTGTGCATCAATCGTAAATCGCAATGTGTCCCCAACAATTGAACTACTTGAAAACACTGCGCTGATTGTTGGACGGAAACGATCTTTTGTTAAACGATCAGCAATAAATCGACCTGGATCATGCCAGTACATTTCTGTTGCCTTAGAGCGTACATGACCATAATAAATCCAGACTGCGCTGTACGCATCTTTGTGAATCCCAAAATGTAAATGTGGTGTCCAGCCGCCATTTTCTGCACTTGTTCCAAGACTCCCAACACGATCGCCCATCCGCACTACTTCTCCAACAGCCACCGGTTGATCCGATGGTTTTAAATGACCATATAACGAGACTACCTTTGTTCCGTCAGAGAGCGTGTGTTCAATTAATACAACAAGGCCAAAAGAAGTGCGCTCTTGCACTTCTTTCACGACCCCATCACCAACTGCATACACTGGCGCGCCAGCTCCAAGCTCTCCTCCAAGATCAACACCCATGTGATACGCGCCTGAACTCAACAAATCACCTTGTTCTGTCACAAGGTTCCAGGTCCGCATCGGATAAATAAACGTTTTTGCAACCGGAGTTGCAGCTTGTGATTGCGTCGGGAAAAACACCGACAAGAATACAAACGATAACAGAACGCGAACAATCAACTGTTTCATTATTATTCAATCAATGTTGCATTTCCAAGCAATACATCAACAACAATTAATCCTTTGCCAGATAATGATTGCACTAATTCGTGGTGCACCTGACGTTCAATTTGTGAACGGTTGCTACTAAAAAAGTCATGCGCATTCCATTGTGCGCCAACTGTGCGGATTCGTGATCGAATAGTTGGACGAATAATCTTTTCAATATAGTTGTCACCAATAAATTGCCACAATTGTGTTGCGTTATCTGGATCAACATGAAATAAAATAGTCATCTCCAATTCAACATTTTGTGCATCATGACTTGCCACAATAATTGATTGATCACCAAGATCGCTCACTGCAATATCAAAGCCTCGACGAATTTGATATTCTTGCACTTGCGTGTTAAACAATTTTGCTTTATGCCAAAACGGAAGCTTCAAATGAAGACCCGGACGCAATACTTTTAACAACACACCTTGTCCGTGTGAATAAATACAAGCGACATACCCCGGCGGCACAGAAACGAACATGCCGAATAAAATGTCTTCAACTGCGAGCGAAATAATTAGTTTGTCCATAAGTCATCAATCTTTTGTTTAAGTTTCTCATCTTTTACAATATATTTCAAGGCGATAATCTTCACAGCGAGGATAACCAAGCTAAATATCATTGTTGTTGAAAGAAAAAGGGCTTTTGCGGATGGAAGTACAATACATGCCAAATAGATACCGAGCGGAAACACACCAATCATCAGCAGGTCTGTACGCGTCTTTGTTCCAGTTCGATTAAAGTAATGCACAATCTGACTAACAAGCATCACACCCGCTGCAAACAATGAAGCGCTGTTATTGGTGACAATGAGATTCAAACGACCAAGAAAATACGGATTCACAATCCCCGGATCTTGGATAAAGCCATAAATTTCATTTCGGCCAAGCCCAGGCTGCAAGCCAGACGCAAAAATTTCATATAACACTAAAAAGAAAAAGACCTGGAACATCAAGGCAACAGTACTCGACAACACGCCGATATTGTTTTTCTTCAACAAGCGTCGAATCGCCTCTCGTTGTTTTTCAAGATTGTGTTTATATCGAACTTTAATCTCTTCAATCAGCGGCTGTAATTGAGTCAGACGAATTTCCGCGCGCGTACCGCGAATCGACAATGGCAACAATATAATACGAATCGCAATCGTAAATAAAATCACCGCAATACCCATATCTGGCCCGGGCGAGATATTATAAAAAAACATCAACGCGTTATACAGCGGGATATACAATAAATCGTGCCAGAAGAAGTCAAACATATTCCTTTGTAGTATACTACAAAATGATGAAAAAATCAAACTCATTCTTCACGACCGAATGGCTCACAAGCATCGCAATGATTGTTGGTTTTTTGTTCTACGTGAAAGTATGCCTCTTTGTTGTCGGTGACCTTGCAAACAATATGCCATTTTTTTGCGGGGGATGTCACAGCTCAAATGTCTTGTGGTCGCAAAATGTTGTCCGCACCACACACTCCGTCTGGCAAACCTGGGACGCGCAAAATTACCTCTACCTCGCAGAAAATTGGTACACCCCGAATCACAAAAGCATTGCGTTCTATCCACTACTCCCAGCAATCGTTCGCAGCGTCTGGATTGTCACCGGTGTCTCATTTTGGAGCGCCGAGCTCGTAGCAACACTGATTTCTATGGCAGCTGTCATCGCGCTGTATTCAGCGATCAAAGTCCTGACAAACAACACAATCGCACTCTGGAGCACGTTGCTCTACATCACATTCCCAACTGCATTTTTTCTCCACCTACTCTATACAGAATCGTTGTTCATTCTTTTAGTCTCGTGTGTAATTATCAGCGTCAGAAAACAGCATGCACTCGCGACGGCGCTTGCCAGCGGGTTACTTGTACTCACGCGCTCACATGGAACCATTGCACTCATTGGGATCGTGTTCGCCAGTCTGTTCTGGGAATACACTAAAACGCAGAGGCCGCGATATAACAACGCGTGGCGGATCACGATATTCGGACTCGTCATCGGCAGCCTTGCTGGAGCGGTGCTCTATTTTTACAACATGCAATTCTTTACTGGATCACCAACTGCTGGGTTTGTTATTCAAAAAGAATTCGGCAGTCAATTCAGCTGGCTGTATGCGCTCCACCCTGTCCGCTGGGTGCAAGACGCCTTTTTGTCTCCAGGTCTATTCATGAGCATCAACAACAGTAGTATTAGTCGAGCCTTGTTCTTTCTCTCATTGATCGGCGCTGTGTTCGTGTGGAAATCACGTTCAATGAAACCATTCTTCCCAATGGTCGTTGGACTCATTTTGTTTTCCGCACTTCCCGGAACCCTCGCGTCATACACCCGATATGCCCTCGCCTTGTTCCCAATATTTCCGGCAATTGTTGAACGAGCCATCGACACCGAAAAGCGATCACAAAAAATCATCGGCTACACGGCACTGATTGTTTTTGGCCTTGTCAGTCTGACCCTCCAACTCTGTTTATTTTTCTATCACGCAAACAATCTCTGGATTGGGTAAAAGTATGATATTATCATACTTTTTAGGCCATTTATCCCCTTGACAGGGGTTTGAAAAACCCATAGTATCACTGGTCACTCAGCGCACAGACTCTGATACAGACGACTACATTACATACTATGGCCAAAGATAAAAAAGAAGATCAAGTACTCTCACTCCTGGAAAATTCCAGCGCGATTTTAATTGCACTTCCCCACAGCCCAACCACTGACGCAATCGCATCTGGACTTGCGATGTTAGCCGTGTGCGAAAAACTCAAAAAACGCGCGAAAATTGTTTCGTATAATTTTCAACTTCCGGCGAACAACGCCTTCCTCCCAAAGAGTGAGGAAATTTTTGCTGACATTTCCAGTCTCAAAAAATTCATCATCTCCCTCAATCTTGAAAAAGCCGCTGTCGAAGAACTATCCTATGAAATTCAAGATGGTCGTTTAAATATTTTCATCACACCAAAATCCGGACACTTCAGCGCTGGCGATGTCGCAACATCTGACAGTGACTATGCATTTGATTGCGTTGTGACTGTTGACGCAAAAGACCTGGAATCACTCGGGCAGCTCTACGAAAAAAATGCTGAATTTTTTTACAGCACACCAATCATCAATATTGACCACACCGCTGCAAACGATCACTTCGGGCAAGTGAATTTGGTGAATGTGACTGCCACTTCAACATCAGAAGTCATTTTTGAAATGTTGGAATATTGGCCGCATGAATTTCTCGATGAATATATTGCTACCAATTTACTCACGGGGATGATTAGTAAAACAAAGAGCTTCCAATCAGGGTCAGTTACTCCTCGTTCACTCGCGATTGCTTCCCACCTCATTGATCAAGGTGCACGCCGTGATGAAATTGTGAAACATTTGTATCAAAGCAAGAGCGTCAACACACTGAAACTATGGGGCAAAGTACTTTCTGGATTGCAAGCAGACAGTGACAACGACCTTGTGTGGTCACGCATTCACGCAGCAGACCTCGAAGAAACGGGCGCGAGCGTTGATGCAATTGGCGACGTCATCGATGAATTGATCATCAACACACCAGATGCACGAAATGTGGTTATTCTCTATGAAAACAACACACTAGACAGCGCTGAGATTTCTGCTGTGATTAGCACTGCTCCATTTATTAACGCGAAAACACTGTTTGAAGATTTTACGCCAGCTGGCTCAGATCATTTTGTGACAATTTCGAGCACACTCGGCATTGCAGAGTTTGAACGCGTGATCACCGACCGCATTCGCACACAAATGCAGCAAGCGAAAAAATAAACAGGCGGACACACTTCGCATTTCGGCATAAACTTTGATATACTATTGTCACTATGAACAATGGTTTTTTATCTATTGAAGATTTGCTTCCAAAAAAATCAGATGCTACCACACCTGTTGTTCGACCTACTCGCGCGCCGCAGTATTCCGCACCAGCAAACACGCAACAATCCGCCGCAACTCCTGCGCAATCAAATGTAATCAACACCGAAGACTCTCCTGCTCCCACAACTGATACTACCGACAACACGGTTCATCTTGATGCAAACCTTGCGGACAAAATTCAAACATTTGATTTAGAAACTGCAGAACGTGAAGTGAAACAACATGCCAGCATGCTTGGTGTTCCATATATTCAACTCGACGGGTTTCCAATTGGCCCGGAAATTATCAGCATTTTACCAGAAGAAACTGCCCGAAAAAACAATGTTGTCGCATTCTTTCGTCTGGAAAACCAAATGCGTGTTGGAGCACTTGACCCAACAAGTCCGGGAACACTTACTGTTCTCACACAACTAGAACAAGAACACCCTGGCACAAACATTGTTGCCTACATGGTCTCTCCCCGCTCACTCGCGAAAGCCTTGGAGCTGTATAAAAATGTGACGAAAGTGCAGGAAGTTGAATACGGCGTTCATATTACTGCCGAGCAACTCAAGCAATATGAAAAAGAAATCACGTCATACGATATTTTAGAGCAACGACTCAAAACAACAAACATGACTGATGTGTTTGCAATGCTTGTTTCAATGGCACTGACAAGTGGATCATCGGATATTCATATTGAAGCGGAAAAAGAATCAGCGGTTGTGCGCTTTCGTATTGATGGCGTGTTAATTGTTGTTGCTCATTTGCCGCTCACAGAACTCCCACGATTAGTCTCACGCGTCAAAGCGATCGCAGAATTAAAATTAAATATCACAGAAATTCCGCAAGACGGACGCATCTCGATTGAATTTGAAGGTGGCGAAAATCTTGATATTCGTGTTTCCACTCTCCCAAGTGCGTTTGGCGAAAGTATTGTTATGCGTTTATTGAAGTCGTCATCCGTTGGATTGTCATTTGAAGATCTCGGAATGCGACCGTTGCAATTCGCGCGTTTGAAAGCAGAAATTGAAAAGCCAAACGGCATGATTATCACAACCGGTCCAACTGGCTCTGGTAAAACCACGACGTTGTACGCCATTTTGAATAAACTGAACACAGAAGACACTAAAATTATTACATTGGAAAATCCAGTGGAATACAAATTAAAAGGCATTGTTCAAAGCCAAGTCGATCCAAGTAAAAAATATACGTTTGCATTAGGCCTGCGCGCGATTCTCCGTCAAGATCCAGATGTTGTAATGGTTGGTGAAATCCGTGATTTAGAAACTGCGAAGACCGCTGTTGAAGCATCACTGACTGGACATATCATGCTTTCCACAATTCACACCAATGATGCCGCTGGGGCTGTTCCCCGCTTCCTTGGAATGGGCGTCGAAGGTATTTTCTTAGCTCCAGCATTGAACGCTGTCATTGGGCAACGCTTGGTGCGTCGCGTCTGTTCAAATTGTGTTGAAAGTTACACGCCAACTGCTGAAGAAATCACTCGCGCCACAGAATGGATTGCGGCAATTCCAGAAAAATCCGGTGAAGAAAAACCAGATATCACAACCGTTGATTGGAAACACGGCAAAGGCTGTGTGAAATGCGCAAACACAGGATATAAAGGTCGCGTCGGTATTTATGAAATCTTCACAATGAACGCAGAAATTGAACAAGAAATCTTGAGTTCCGCGATTTCCGAATATCGGATGAAAGAATTACTCCATGAAACCGGCATGGTGACAATGGGACAAGACGGCATCTTGAAAGCCGTTGAAGGCATCACAACCCTCGACGAAATTTTCCGTGTTGCGAAGGGGTAAATGTAAATAAGAAAAAAAGCAGGTGGTCAGTCTGCTTTGTGTGCCGAGCTCCCCGTCGTGGGAACTCGAACGTTTTTATTTATTGACCGTTGTCGTCTTGAATCGCTGTTTCAGCGAGACAAAATGACGCGACCCAGGCCTATGAAGAGGACTTCACACGCATGAACAGCGAGTTGCTGGCCAGCGTAGATCTCTTCGTGAGCCCGTGGATCAGTCCTCCGCCGCTCAAGCACATCTTGCAGCGCGAGCCGTGCTGCAGTTGCATGATCGATCTCCGCTCCGACGTGGAGGTCGAAGTAGCGACGCGGCTCGTCAGGCACGTTGCTTCGAATCAAGGCCGCGGCCAGGATCCCGTGCGTCATGCCGGCGATGTACTCGAGAGTGACGTGAAATCCAATTGCCTTCCACGGACTCGCAACGTCGCTCCACACCTTGAGCGCGAACTCTGAGAACGCCTTGACCTCAGGCGTGGCATCACTGTTTGCGAGATCAGCGCCAATCCAGTCGACGAATGTCTTGAGAAGAATGTCGTGCGACTGCGCAACATCCCCACCACCGAACTCTTCCGCGATCTCGTGCGTGACGCGTGACAGATAGCCCGCATCGAAGTCGAACAGAGTCATCGGCAGATGCAGGAGCGCGAGCTTGTGTCCGCGCACCGTGTGCCACCACTGGCCGGCGAACAACCGGAGCTGCTCAACGGTCAGAGGCCCTCCGGCTTCCAAATGCCGCAGAAACTGAACATGTCTCACCTTCTCCGCTGCAATCAACGGATCGAATACGAAGATCTGCATTGCGCCCTCCCTTAATCCATGTCTCGTTGTAATTCACTTTCGGTCTTTTTGACGACCAGAAAGCAGCACGCTTCTCTCCATTTATTGAGATAATCAGAAACGTGAAGAATGCTTTCACCGAACGGCCTATGGATATGTCCGCAGTACGCACGACCGTACGTATCTCGGCAGACCGAGCCCAAGGCAACGACAGGAAAGCGCCGCACCACATTGGGGTGCTGCTCTGCGAGACAGAGCATTTCTGCCATGGTCCCAGGCCTATAGCCTTGTGCCCCAATGTTGGCCAAAGCCATCGGAGTTTCCGTCTCCTGCTCAAACTTCATGAGTTCAACAGTGACAACAACCTCCCCCTCACAACGATGAGGGAAGGTAGCCTCATTTATGTCTGAGGAATACACCCTAGCTGCAGCTGCCATTTGCGCGATAGTCAACCTGTAGTCGATGGACAGTAAAAAAGCATTTCCGAACTCAGGCTCAGGAGTGGCAACTCCATTCAGAAACACCTGCAACTTCGCACGAGTGACGAAGCCAGAATGAATCTGCGCGAACAGCTCCTCCATCTGCTCAAAGGTAGGCTTGCTCATATTCTATCTCCCTCATTTCATTTTCAATGAACGTCTCACAGATGGATTTCCGTGAGAACAGAGTAATATATATTGAAAAAGGAATTTTTATACATTTTTATTGAAAACACTACTATAAAATATCATATAGTATTGACAATATTGATTATTTCATTATAATAGATTTTGAAAATACTCTATGATTACCCAACTCCAACAACTTGGACTCACGCAACAAGAAGCGCTTGTGTATTTGTTTTTACTCGAAAATGGCCAATCAACCGTTAAACAACTCAGTAAAACCTTGAATATTTCTGCAACTAATTGCTATCACCTCCTTGATTCTCTGGTCGCCCAAAAACTGATTACTGAAGTCACGGGTGTAAAAATCAAAACCTATGTCGCGCGAGATCCAGAATCTCTGATTCAACGCACGACAGACCTTCAAACCATTGCACAGCAACTCGCCCCGGATTTACGTGCGCTCTACACCATTCAAAAAAATAAACCAACTGTCCGATTCTTTGATGGACAAGATGGTATTCAAGAAATCTATTTACAGACGCTGCACGCGCAGACGAAAAAAATCATCGCCGTAGGCTCAACCAACCAACTGAATAAGTCGATGCAACGCTTTTTTGATCGCTATCGCAAACAAGTGCACGATCGTGAAATTGTGGTCTATGATATTTTAACTCCCAATTCGGCAGCCGTTGCAAATGCGACAAAACAAGTGATGCGTGGATATTATGACGCCAAACTCCTCCCAAAAAATGTTGCTGATATTCCAACAGACATTTTGATTTGGGATGATTCGGTTGCCCTGATTACCTTACAAGAGCCCTATTTTGGGACAATTATCACACAGCCACTCATCGCTCAAACCATGAGCGCGGTGCTTGAAACATTGTGGGCGAAATTATAATTCATTCAGCAGCCGCTTTTTCTCTTCAAGTTCATCACGCGTTTGTTGCACTAAATGCGCTGGTGCTTTTTCAGAATATGACGGATTTGCAAGACGGCCTTCAAGAACTGTAATTGCCTGCGCAAGCTCTTCTTTCTTTCGAGCAGCAATTTCCGCTTCCACTTTTGGATCTTTTTTCTCTTCCAATTTTTTCAATTCACGTTCTTTCAATAACTGTGCAATATGCTCATGTGCATTCGTAATTTCATCTGTAAATGTATAGGCATCATTTGCTACTGGCCATTGCGCAATCAATAACAATGAATCAAATAGCTCTAACTCTTTCGCAATAACCTCAGTTACAAATGGTGCGACTGGGTGTAATAATTTCAATACTTCTGTGAGCACATATCGCTGCATCACACATTCAACATCATCACGCTTTGCTTCTTCTAAATACCATGCCGCAAAATCATTCCACACAAAGTCATACAACTTTGCCGGAACCAAACCAAAGCGATCATGTTCAAAATCCGCTGTCACTTCACGGATAACATCTTGCAATGAAGCGAGGATAAGTTGATCTGGCTGCGATAAATTTTCAAACACAATGCCATCTGGCGCCGCTGGTGCTTTTTCATTCACAAACCGTGCAACGTTCCACAACTTCGTCACAAAATTCCGTGACTTCACGACCTTGTCTTCATAAAATCGCGCGTCATTGCCGGGGGTGATATTTTCAATCAACGACATCCGCAACGCATCTGTTCCATATTCCGCAATCACATCAAGCGGATTAATGCCGTTCCCTGATGACTTACTGAATTTCTTCCCTTCTTTATCACGCAAAATTCCGTGGATGTAGACACGCTTAAACGGAATATCATCGAGCGCGTAGGTCGTCATCAAAATCATCCGCGCCATCCAGAAAAACAAAATCTCATGGCCCATCTGCATCCAACTGGTTCCACCTTGGTGATACGTTTTCATGTCAGCTGTATCCTCTGGCCAGCCGAGCGTCGAAAATGTCCATGAGCCTGAACTAAACCAGGTGTCGAGCGTATCCTCATCTTGCGCCCAACCTTCACCCGGAGACTCAACCTGCACTTTCACCTCACCATCTTTATGCCACGCTGGAATCCGATGTCCCCACCAAATTTGCCGAGAAATATTCCAATCACGCAACCCTTCAATCCAATGGTCATACACCTTTTGAAAGCGCCCTGGAATAATCTCGATCTTTTTCGCAGCATCACCGCCGTGTCCTGTGGTCACCGCTTCACGCATAAAATCCTTCAACGTTTTTCCGCGTCCAGGAACTTCTTTGTTTACGTTAATAAACCACTGCTCCATTGGAACGGCTTCAACAATATCTCCAAAGCGATCTGACGTTGCAACATTTTGTTCAATGTCTTCTTCTGAAATCATCAAACCAGAATCACGCAGCCAATCAACGATTTTTTCACGGCACTCCGGAACAGACAATCCTGCATACGCACTTCCTGAAACAGGCAACATCTTGCCGTCTTTTCCAATCACTGGCAACACACCAATCTCTGGGTTCTTCACATACATTTCATAATCAATTTGCGCATGCGCTGTTGTCACACCCAAGGCTCCTGTTCCAAAATCTGGATCGATACCATCATCCGCAATAACTCGAATCGTTAAGTCTGCGCCCGCTCCATTTGCACCACCAAAAGCTGCAATCTCAAACGTCTGTCCAATGTATTCCTTCCACTGTCCGTCTGGATGCACCGCTACTGCCGTGTCTCCCAATTTTGTTTCTGGACGCGTTGTCGCAATCGGAATCGGAAAATCAGCGCTATATCGAAATGTATACAGCTTTGATGGTCGCGTCACATACACTAACTCATCATCCGAACACGTCGATTGCCCTTTGACAGACCAGTTCACCACGCGATAGCCGCGATAAATCAACCCGTCGTTATACATCCGAACAAACAGTTCATTGACCGCGCGATTGCGCTGTTCATCAAACGTATACGCGAGCCGATCCCAATCAGCACTCGTTCCCATTTTCTCAATCTGATTCAAAATCGTCGCCTTGGATTGTTCAGCAAACCCACGAATCCGTTCAAGCAAACCGTCGCGCCCAAACTCCTTGCGTGGATTATCTGACTGTTCAAACTTGCCACTTCCAATTGGCCATTCAAATTCGCCCTTCTTCAACAAGCCTTCCACTTTCGCCTGCGTTGCCACTGCTGCGTGATCTGTTCCTGGAAGCAACAACGCTCGTTTGCCGCGCATCCGTTCAAACCGAATTTTCGCATCCAGCAATGTGTTTTCAAGCGCATGTCCCAAATGCAGCACTCCTGTCACATTCGGCGGTGGCATCATCACAGCGAACGGCTCTCGCCCTTCAGCGTCCAGCAAATTTTCTGGGTGAAAAAAACCGCTGTTTTTCCAAGCAGCGTAGATCTCATTTTCATACTGTTGTGGGTTGTACTGTTTTTCCATACGCTTAACAATCAAAATATACCGATTTATTCTTGCACTACTTTAATATAGTGACCTTTCGCCTGCTGTGCAAGAAACACTTCATTTGATGCTTCAAGACTTGGGTCAAGCTCCGAAATACGTTGCAATGATTTTGCGCCGCCGCTCTCGACCATCACAAACGGATCAACCAGTCGAATCTTCGGGCGAATGTGATAATCATAGTCTGTTGCATTCTCCTCAACAGCAACATGTTCCATATCATGCAAATATTTTCGAATTTGCGGATTTTCACTGTGTCGCATTTTTTGATACACCTCTTCATCAGTCGTGAACAAATCTTCAAATGTAATCTCCCCTGTTTCTAAACCTTCTTTTAAGGCATTACTCAATAAATAATAGAGCGCTGCTTGCAACGGATGTGCCCACAACTTTTCATTCGCGCCGCGATACACCAATGCAAATTGCCGCGCCAAGTCGACTGTTTGAAATGCGATCTCACCTTGATAGACCGTCATATCTTCGACCATCTTCCGCGCGTCTCGCAAATCAAGCTGCTTGTCTGTCACGCAATCGCGAAAAAAATAATCGATTCTGTCAGCGCACAAATTCGGCAAACTACTTTCTGCTAAATGAAACGATTTTTTATCCAGCAACTTCCAAACAGATAATCCATGTCGCTTCAAAATTTGTGGGATATCTGAACTAAATAAAATCTTTTCATGAAATCGATCATGAAAAGTTTGTGACGCATCTTCGAAGACAACGTCAGAGACATGTGAAAAGGCGGTGTGTGGCGTGTCATGCAATAACCCAGCAATTTGCTCGAGTAACGGTGCGCCCAGTTTCCGCAAAATGAAGTAGACACCAACACTGTGCTCAAATCGAGTGGTTGTAAGATGTGGGAAACGATAAAACGCTGCTCCGTATTGATTAATCTTCTTCAAGCGTTGCAGCGGCGCACTTTCAAGCAACTCAATAATTACTGGTTCATCAATGGTGAAGCTTCCGTAAATCCGATCTGTATATTCCATAAAAACCATTCAATAATACCTCTATTTTACTATAAAAATGGCCCTTCGTCAATAAAAAAAGGCCCCGAAACAGCAACGCGACGTTGTCTGCTATTCCGAGACCGTGGACGTGAGCCCTCCGCTGCACCCTCTTCGACGAAGCGCGGCTAGGCCGCTTCTGGCAGCTCCGGCGGATCTTCGTCTTCATCTGAGAAGTCCTCGCCGATCGTCCAGCCAAGTGACCCCAGGAACGCCTGGCACCACTTTCGAGCGGCGGCGCAGGTCAATGCGGCGGCGCCGGTTTTATCTCCTTCTGCCGGAAGGCGAAACACAACCTGGATGGAAATCCGTTCTCCTTCAGGTGAAATGATCCACAGTCCTGGCCCACCCGGTGACGACGGAGTAATAACAGCGTACGAAATGCCGTCAAGAACTCCTTCTGCGACCCGATAGTGACGCAGGTGAACCAACTTCTCTCCATCATGCCAAGTGATCACCTGCGAAGAACGCGCACCCTGATATACATCGATTCGATTGGTCCCCATGACTCGTTTCTCCGTGCGTGAATGTGCATACTCTAACCTATCAAACGATGCGTCATTTGACAATCACCTATTGCACATAGTTTTCAGAGGTGTATACTAGCGCTATATGTCACTCGGGAAACTCGAACAACTGATCATGAACCACATTTGGGAGCACTACGCTGACACGCCTTTTACTGTCCGTGACGTGACAGCAACACTCACCCGAGAATGCGGCACTGAATACGCCTACAACACGATTCTCACCGTTGTCACCCATTTATTTCAAAAGGAATTACTCCTTCGCCGCAAGATCGGCAAAACCTGCGTCTACCGAATAGCGGTTTCAAAAAACGACTACGTTGAATTGCTGAGCAAAAAAGTATTCACTGACATGAAAAAGCAATACGGTAAAATCGCTGTTGCCCATTTTGCCAATCTCGTTGATAGCCTTGATTCAAAAACACTGAAATCCGCACGCGACTATATCAAACAACATCAACTCGCTTTTTTTCTTGGACTTGCCAGCGCTCTCCTCTTTTTACAAACCCCTGTCCTGGCTGATGTTCGTGATTTCTTTTTTGTCGACTCCCAAGAAACCTGCACCGCCACTGCCGGACAATCCCACGAGGTTCAATCTCGTAATCTGAAACTACAAAGCCACGAAACTCCTGGGCGTTGTAGTTAACAAGACGCACGATTGTCTTGCACATATTTTCAAAATCAACTATCCTATATAGGTGATTAATTAAACAATATTTTATTTCGTATGGAAGAACAAAAACCATCAATGCCGACACCACAAAAAGGTGAGAGCGTCTTCAGTGCGATGCCTCCAAAATTTGCATTCTGGGCTGGTATCGTTGCAGCAACTGCTGTGATCTCTTTAGTTGGATTCGGTATCATGCTCTACATCTTGTTGAGCGGAACTGAAATCGGCAGTAAAACAACAACGACTACAACGACAACAAACGCTGCTGCTGCAAACACAAATGCAGCCGCTGCCGCAGACCCAACACCGTCTGGTACAATCGATTCAAAAGATGTGCGCAACGTGACTGGAAAAGGTGATTTCACATTGTTGGAATTCTCTGATCTTGATTGCCCATTCTGTAAACAATTTCACCCAACAGTGGAACAAGTCTTAAAAGACTATGACGGCAAAGTCAAAGTCGCTTTCATGCACTTCCCTCTCAGTATTCATCCAGGCGCGCAAGGAGCTGCTGAAGCTGCTGAATGCGCTGCGGAACAAGGAAAATTCTGGGAATTCATCAACGATCATTTCACTACACAGTCAACAAACATGACAGCAGATCAACATGCTGATGCTGCAGAAAAACTTGGCATGAACAAAGACAAATTCAAAAAATGTCTTGCTGATGGAACTGGAAAAAGTCGAATCACTTCTGACGCTGCAATGGCGCAAAAGTTCGGCGCGCAAGGAACTCCATATTCTTTGATTCTTGATAAAAAAGGCAACATCGTTGGCAGTATCAACGGTGCACTCCCAATTGCTCAAGTAAAAGCAACATTGGACGGCTTAGTAAAATAAGCAACCCTCGTTCAATACAGAAAAGCCCGGATCTTCCGGGTTTTTTGTTTGACAGTTTTGCGCCAGTCTGAAAAGATGCGCGCACAACCACAAGGGGTGTCCTTTGAACAATCCTGAAATCTCGTCCTCCCAGCCCAACACTCGCTTCCAGCGGTTCGCCGCCTGGTACAGCAATGCGATCAACAAGCTGGTTCCGGCACACTGGTCACCGAACATGTTGACGTTGCCGCGTGTGCCGCTGGCCTATATCGCGATTGGATTCTTCTCGTTCGACTACTTCATCGCGGCGTTCATCGCGGCCTGTCTGGTGGACGTCACGGACTTCGTCGATGGCATCATCGCCCGGTCGCGCAATCAAGTGACGACCTTCGGCAAGTTCTTCGACCCGATCGCTGATGCGCACGGTCGCTGGATCTTGTTTTTCGGTCTCTGGCATTACGCCGGAGTCGGACACGTCAGCATGATCCTCGGAATCTTGTTCCGTGACATGGCGATCGCGTTTCTGCGCCAATACGCAGCGAGCACCAACACAGTTCTCGCAGCCCGAGACAGCGGTAAACTGAAGGCTGTTGTCCAGTGGATCTGCACAGATACCATGTTCGGCCTCATTGCGATCTACGGTACAGAGAACCCCATTGTCTGGCGCATTGTCACAACCTTGATGGGGATTTCAGCAGCCATTTCGCTGTGGTCGCTCGTTGAGTACACGACCGCTTACCGGTCACTGCTCTCAGACGGCTTCTGGGACCGGAAACCGCAAGACACCAACGAGAACGGTCAGGTATAAATCGGCAACAAGCAGGGTGTGCCACAACAGCTGCCCGCCCGCCTATCGCCGATTTCCTTTTTCTATTACAACACACAATCTTCAAGTACCATTTCACCGCAAACAAAAAACCCGGAACATGTCCGGGCTTTTGTATCTATGTGATTGAAGCTATTAGTCAACAGTTTCAACGTATTCGATCAGTGTACCTGAACCCATGCCGAGTGCGTATGCTGCACTTTTACCTTGTTGCATGATTTCGAGGAATCGTTTTTCACCCATACCAGATGATCCGATTGTGAATGCCACAGTGTTATCTGGGATATCCTTCAAACGGTTGTAGCATGGCAAACGAAGTTGTTTGTTTGGTCCAACACGGACAATTACATTCTTCCCAACTTCAAAGTTTACTTCTTCTGGCAAGATGTTTGTCTTCAAGTTACCGAATGAATCAACCCAACATACTGCATTTGGGATGAGTGGCACTTGTGTGAATGTATCTGTTTTTGGCAGTTGTTCACCAGCCATGATATGAGCCGCAAGTCGTGGCAAATAGTCAAAACTACGGAACTGCGTGTTAATAATGTGCTCTTGCTTTTCTGGACTCAATCCTTGCATGTGTGGCACAACAGATGGAATGTCATAAATATCAACAGTGATATCATGATCAAGCAACTTTTGCACAAGACTTAAGATATATCCATCAATGGTTGTAAAAATATCCAATTCACCGATTCGGAAATGACCGAATGGAGTACCGTTTGGCCATTTTTTCGCATGACCTTCGCGACGAGCAACGTTTGCAAGGATAACGCCAGGAGCGCCATCATACGCATCAATCATATCAACTAAGTTGATTGCCGCTTCAATATCATCGCGGACACCAACAAACGTGATGTTGCTATCTTTAAAGAGAGTTGCAACACGTGATTTTAAACGACCTTGTGTATTATCATCTCGGCAATCCGAAATGTATACAACGGGGTGGGAGTAGTTTTCAACCATAGGATGAAAAAATGTTAAGTGTTAAGTTCTTTTAGGCACTAATGATAGCACAAAACAACTCTTTTTTCAAGTCCTGCCCCCAAAGCACTATAAAATCACAGGATTTAATAAGAAAAGGGTCGAAACGCTTGAGGAGATCCGAAGATCAATCTTCAAGCTGCTCAACCAACGCGGTCAACGCGGCGATTGCCGCCAGAACGAGCACAACCACTGCGGTCCGTACCAGATCCATGACTCACCTCCAATGTCACCCTACAGAACAATTGACGGAAAAGCAAGGATTATGTATAGTATTCGAGCTAGATTGATTTGCTCGCATCGTCTAATGGTTAGGACACCAGGTTTTCATCCTGGCAATCGGGGTTCGATTCCCCGTGCGAGTACCAAAGAGAAAAGTCGTCCTCCTGGGCGGCTTTTTCTTTTGCTTTCTTGCAAAGGGGAATCGACGATTCACCAGCTTGTGCCCCGGAGGGGTATGCGAGTACCAAAGAGAAAAGTCGTCCTGCTGGGCGGCTTTTTTGTTGCGCACATTTCAAAAAATCAGTATAATTGAGCGGATAGAAAAAATACAAACCTATGTCCGCAGTTGAAGAATTCGCCCGTAAAATGGAAGAGCTTGATGCTCAAGAAGTCCAATATACAGAAGACTTTTTTCGACGTGAGTTCGGCGGTCTCGACACACCGTTTCATCCAAATGCTGAATCTGACACCGCAGACCTCATTCGTGACACCGGCGCTCACCTCCCAAAGACCAATATGGCGCCAAGTTACTCTGGAAAAGACATTGATGAAACCTGGCTCACAGAAGACGCTGTTTCCTATGAAGGAGAGCTCGCAGTCGACGTTTTTCACACAGAAACAGAACTGATTATTACCTCAACAGTTGCTGGCGTCCGCAAAGAAGACCTTGATATTGATATGAATGGCGACATGATCACGATCCGCGGCATCCGACGTCCACAATTTGCTCATATCCCAGAAGATGACTTTTTTGTCCGCGAATGCTATTGGGGCGGCTTTTCTCGCAGTATTATCTTGCCGATTGATATTCAGTATGATAAGGTCCGCGCAACACTAGAAAACGGCATTTTAACGATTGCGCTGCCGAAGGCAACACACTCAAAAAACGGGAAAATCGCCATTGAAGAAGTGTCTTAAATTACACAAGCATATATCTCCATTATATATGATGGGAACCTCACAACGCGTTCGCGTTACTGCCATAGATGAAAACAACATCACTGTAGAAACACCTGATGGCGCTGTGTTTTCATGGCCACGAAAAAATGCCGCCAGTGAATTACTGCCTGTTGCTGTAAATGACGAACTTGTCCTCACTCTTACCTCTTCTGACAACCTCTTAAACGATTTACTGACCAAACATGAATAACGAAAAACCGCATGCGCACCATGGCGCGGCACAGCATACACACGAGCATCATGAAACCGCTCATGCGCAACATGATACACCGGAAGTAACGACACATCATCACACGTCAACACAAAAAAAACATCATACACTCAAACGAATTACCATTGTTTTCGCTGTTGTTCTTTTTGCACTACTCCTTGCAGCTGGAGCACTCGCAGCAACCATTCTTGGCGTCTACAAAGACACTGTTCTCCCCCGCACAGCCCTTGGCTCAATTGATCTTTCTGGAAAAACACTCGACGGCGCAACAGAAACCTTTACCGCTTCAGCTGATCTTATTGAACAACAAGGACTCAGCTTGCGCGTCAACGACGATCAAATCACAATCCCCGGCACCATTACCGCGGAAGATGCCGGCGGCACAGACTTGGTATTATTTGATATTGATGCCCAAAAATCAGTAGAAGAACTATTCGCTATTGGACACACCGGCTCTCCATGGGAAAGACTACAATCCGGCGTTTTACATATTCTCTTCCCACAACATACACCAATTCATATCACCGTTGATCGAGAACAAATCACGGCTTTTCTTGATTCAGCGCTCGCAAAATATGAAGTTGCCCCAGAAAATGCAACGATTGCTATTGAGGACGGAAAAAACCTCAACATTACTCCGGAGAAAAACGGCAAAACAATCAACCGCACAACCATTATTGATCAAATCACTGATCGCCTGTACGAACTGAACCAAGACCAAATTGATGTCACCATTGAAACCGCCGTTCCTGCGCTCACTGCAAAAGATATTCAAACTCATGAAGCTGACATTCTTGGACTCTTGCAACACACTCCGCTGCAATTGACCTATGAAGACAAAACATGGGACTTCGATGCGTCGAGTGTTGGCAGCTGGCTTATGTACACAAAAGACGGCGCATCAATAAACACTGACGCACTACGCAAAAGTCTTGATGACAAAAAACTGGATATTGAAGTTGCGCCAAAAGAAGGTAAATGGAAAGTTGAAGCCACTGACAACAAGGTCACTGCCATCACTCCGTTATCAGATGCTGTGGTTGGAAAAAAGATCGACACTGACGCGCTTGCAACAAAAATTATTCCTGCGCTAGAAAATGCAACAGACGACACTCCACGCATTGCACTCTCCCTCATTGAAGAACAACCAAAATTTGGGAACACTGACGCAAAGGAATTGCCTGTGAAAGAATTACTCGGGACCGGACATTCAAATATGACTGGCAGCCCATATAATCGCCAACTGAATATTCGTCGCGGTGCTGATTTATTAAATGGTCTTGTCATCGCTCAAGGTGAAGAATTTTCACTCCTTGAAGCACTGAAACCGTTTAGCGAAGGCAATGGGTATCACGCTGAACTCGTCATTAAAGGGAATGAAACATTGCCGGAAATTGGCGGCGGGCTGTGCCAAGTCGGGACAACGACTTTCCGTGCTGCAATGAACGCCGGGCTTGATATCACACGACGTCAAAACCATAGCTATGCTGTCTCCTATTATTCAGATGACCGCAACGGCTTGCCTGGAACAGACGCAACGATTTATGACCCAGCTCCCGACTTTCGGTTTATCAATGACACATCGGGACCCATTATTATTCAAACACGCATTGAAGGCACACACTTATACTTTGATTTCTGGGGCAATTCGGATGGTCGCAAAGGCGAATTTTCTGCACCGACAATTTCCGGCTGGATTCAACCACCGCCAGTCAAAGAAGTAGAAACTGACACGCTCCCAGAAGGCGGTCGGAAATGTACAGAAACTGCACATCCTGGAACAACAGCCTCTTTCAAATACACTGTCACAAAAGCTGACGGAACAACCCACGAAGAAACATTCACCTCTGTCTATAAACCATGGCAAGCTGTCTGTCTCGTCGGCAAGAAAAAAGCAGCACCAGCGCCAGCTGCTCCTGCCAAAACTGAAACAAAGAAAGACACGAAAAAGGATACGAAGAAGACTGACAAAAAAACCAATTCAAATTCAAGCACGAGTACAAAACAATAATAAAAAAGCTCCGATATATTCGGAGCTTTTTCTTGTGCGAGTCTCTTGTCTGTCAAACAAACGCTAATCAATAGCGAGTGATCGCAATACTTTTGCTGACATGCCGTTACTCACGGCGTTCAACTGTGTGTTGAATTTTTTGTCCACTCGAACTGGATTTTCACCGTCTTCAATATTTGTTGGAACATAGTACATTTTTCCATGATCATCGCTCACGAGAACAAAATATCCTTTATAGGCTTGCTGAATTGCTTTTGCTACTGCCACTTCTTGCTTAGATCCACCGCGACCAAACAACTGCACAAATTGTGCTTTCGTAATCATCCTCACTCCAGAGTTGCGTCCACGTGCCATTGCAAGCGCTGTTGCATCAGGACGTTTCGTTGATACTTTTTTCGCGAACCCTTCGTTCACGTAATAATAAGATTTCCCTACTTTGTACATGCCTTGTGTATACGTTTTACGCAATAGCCCAAACCCATCACCAGTATTGACCGCATATAATTCACCACGTGAGTGCACTCGCATGACAATACTATTTTCATAGCGAGCAATAATTGGATCGCAGAACGCACCATTTGACACCTTCACCGCATTTTTTGGCGCATGATCATGATAACAATGCGCGGATTTCAATTCCGTGTATGTTTTTTCTGAAATCGCCACAGTGTTTACTGGTGGTGTAATTGTTGACGCAGACGCTGTAACAGGAAGAATCATTCCAACTGTCAGCCCTGTAAAAAGGATCGTTTTTGTAAAACGCATACTATACTGTTTTGATGAATAAAATATGTACAGCTCTTGTACATCAGTGTAAACGACAAAACAGGGAAAATGTTACACCGTTATTGAACAGCCGGTGGATAGGCATCATACATCAATAATTGACCGGTTTTTGTACCATCGATGAGCATATCAAATCCAATTGATTTTCCAGCAATTTCGCCAATCATGCGATAAACTGGCTTCAAATACACTCCTTCGCTTGATTGTGTTTTTTCGGTCAGCATTTCATATTCCAAGTGAAAACCAGTTGGCGCAAACGTTGCCGGTTGTCCAAAGCCTACTGCTCCGCCTGTAAATGGCTCTGCAAACAAGAATCGTTTTGGATACACACCTAATCCAGAATTTTCTCCAAACGCACCTTTTTTCCATTCAGCTAAAAACTGATTGTATGCATCGTTTGCTGAGAGCATCTCAACATCTTTCACCGCATCTCCTTTTTGAATCATTGTTCCAACTAATACTCGCAACCGACCATCAATCACAACCGCAGACCAACTACGCTGTTTGCTGACAATACCATCAATTGTATAGTCTGGTGGGTACAGCAGATATTGCGCGCCTCCAACAACACCCGCAGGCGGCGCTGCAACAGCACTCTGAATTTGTTCCGCTGTTGTTGCGTATAATTTCGCGAGCAACTCTTTCGCCTCTTGTTCTCCGTTTGCTGCTGCAACATCCGCTGTTTGCGAAAACCGAACAAAACCACTTGGTGATAACACGATACATTTTTGTGTCGGGGAATTTTCTGAGAACGCACACGCCAATGGATCTGCGCCAGTTTTTTGAATCGGGGCGTTGACGAATACCTCATTTGAAAATGGATCAACTACTACTCCAAATAACTGCTCTGTAATTCTAAACATTGCCGCACGATCTTTCAGCTCAGCGTCTGTTGCCGTGCGTACAGTAAACACTGTAGCAGCACGCGCATCTTGCGCATCTTGCGCTTCTGGCGTGAAGGCCGCAAACGCCCATTTCGCTGTATTCATTTCCAGCGCACCGCCGCGTGCAATTGTTGCATCTTGATACGCACTGTAATCATATTCCCGTTTTCGTGGCAATGCAGATTGCGCAATCACTGGAGCTGTCACCGTCTCATTTACTGGGATATTTGCATTGTTTGTATTCACAGCATCATTTGATGGGGTATTCACTTGTTGTGCGATTTCAGATGTCGGCGTCGCACGAGACAAGATAACACCGAATCCAATAACAACAATTGCCGCGGCTCCAAGCGGGATAAAAACCATGCGCTGTTGAAACAATGATACAAACTTCTCCCATTGAGACGAGACTTTCGACTCTTGCGGCTTCTCCACCTGCGTTGCCAAAATGGATTCCAACATCGCCGCCTTCTTCTGTGGGGTTAAACGCTCTGATCGACGAGCACTACTCTTTAATTGTTCTTCAATATTATATTTCATACTCTTTTTGTAATCGATCAATTGCACGAGACACTGCAGTTCGAATCGCGCCACTCTTCTTTCCTAGAATATGACCAATTTCTTCGAACGACAAATCTTCAATATACCGCAGCTCGAGCATTTCTTGCACTGACTTTGGCAAGACTCCAATTTTCTTCCAAAGCAATTGAATATCCATCTGCGTCATAACCGTATCACTGCGGTCATCTTGTAATTCAAGTGCGTCAACATCAACGACGATTGCGTGCTTACGATAATAATCAACACACAATGAACGAGCAACTTGATACAAGTACGCCGAATATGGATACCCTTGCCACGAGAAACGCGACAATTGAGTAAATGCTCGCGTGAATAATTCGGCCGTCATATCTTCTGCCGTTTCAGGATTTTGACCTGTCCGAAAATACAAAAATTGATACATTCTATCAATGTATTTTTCATACAACACAGCAAAGGCCTGCGGGTCTTGCTGGGCCGCGAGAATCAATTGTTGATCTTCGTGAGCTTCATTCATACGATGGCTTGCACTATCCTAAACGCAGTATACAAGAAAATGTTACAGCCACCTATCAGCCAAAACAAAAACACTCCCGAAAAGGAGTGCTTTTTTTGATCAACACAATTCAGTAGGCAAGAGAATATCAAATTGGACGATTCGAGCCGTAGCCTGAGTTCTCCAACAGTGAGGTTCCCATGCTTGTCGTGCCTACTGGATTGTAGTGACCAAGCGTGTGTACATTCTGTGAAATGAGCTGTCTCAATCGCTGTCTGACTGGTGTGTCATACTGCGACCCAGAACTATATGCCAAACAACGAGATTTGTCAAGGAGTGCTTTACGGCATTCTGTGTATAATCCTAATTTTTGGCTATTTTTAGCAAAATATTAGACAGCTTGTTATCCCCATGCTATACTATTCCCATATTTATGGCTATTGACCTCATACCTCTACCGATCACTGAACCTGTAGAGCAACCAGAAGATACTTCCATTGAACAGACCTTGCGCCCTCAAGAGTTAGACTCTTATATTGGCCAAGAAACCGTCAAACAGAACCTCCAGATCATGATGAGCGCCGCAAAAAAACGCGGACAACCACTTGATCACATTTTGCTTCATGGCAGTCCTGGGCTCGGGAAAACAACCCTGGCGCATATTATTGCACACGAGATGGGCGTTGGGATTCGCGTCACTTCCGGCCCTGCCATTGAACGCGCTGGCGATGTCGCGGCTATTTTAAGCGCACTACAACCAAATGATATCTTGTTTATTGATGAAATTCATCGCCTGCACAAAGTTGCGGAAGAAATCTTATATCCAGCAATGGAAGATTACGCACTTGATGTTGTGACCGGTAAAGGCCTGGCAGCTCGGACACTGCGCATTGATTTACCACGCTTTACAATTATCGGCGCGACCACTCGCATGTCGTTAATTTCCGCTCCCTTGCGTGATCGATTTGGCGTCCATTATAAATTGGAGTTTTATTCAACCGCGGAAATGGAGACGATTATTCGTCGCACCAGCGATATCCTCGGCATCACCATTGATACAGAAACGGCACATGTCATTGCAACCCGTAGCCGAAAAACGCCACGCATTGCCAATCGGTTAATGAAACGCGTCCGGGATTACGCGGAAGTGCATAATAATGGCGTGATTACACCTGAAACAGCTGTTGCAGCCTTAGAGCTACTCCATATCGACGCGCTTGGACTGGATGACGTTGATCGCAAAATCCTTGAAACGATTATCACGCATTATCAAGGCGGCCCTGTTGGCCTTGGCACACTCGCCTCTGCCACCGCAGAAGAACAAGAAACCATCGAAGAGGTCCACGAACCATATCTCTTGCAAATCGGCATGCTCTCTCGCACACCGCGCGGTCGCATGGCAACAGCGCAGGCATGGAAACACCTTGGACTCACGCCTCCCGCAGATAACGCGCAACAAGGAAGCTTGCTCGCCGAATAAACCGTTGAGTCAGGCGCAGTGTAGTGGTATACTATTTTTATGCAAGTCCCATTTTGGATATTATTAATCCCCTATATTTTTGGGATTATCGCCTTCACATTTTGGATGATTATCAATGTGTATCATCTCATTAAATTTGGTTTTTTTGATTTCACCGGGAAAATCACACTCCTTATTTTCGGCGCTCTCGCATTGATTGTCGTTGGTTTTTCCATCCTCTTTTTATGGAACACGCCATGGACCAGTACATTTAATATCTGGGATATCCCGAGCGCGCTGATTCCATTGCCGCAAAAATACAACCCAACATTGATTCAATAGCATATGCCTGGACTTGTACAACACACACCATCCCGCTTCAGTGAACACGAAGAACTCCGCTTTCCAACCCAGCGTCCGAATGAACACGTCGTTTTGTTATTGCGCCGTCATTGGACGATTATCGCAAAAGACGTCATTCAACTCGTTCTCGCTCTCTGTTTTTTACCGATTTTACTTGCTGTCTTATTACTCTACTCAGACTTCACACTCTTTCCTGGAACTCTCAGCTTCGTGATTACAATTGAAGTCTTGAGTTTATATATTATCTTTGCGTTTTTATTTTATTTTGATTCATTTGTTGATTATCATTTAGATATTTGGGTTGTGACTGACGGCCGGATTGTCAGCATTGAACAAAACGGAGTATTTCGTCGCATTGTTTCAGAGCTCAATATTTTGCAAATGCAAGATGTGACATCTGAAGTAAACGGTTGGTTGCAAACCTTTCTGGATTTTGGACAAGTCTACATTCAAACTGCTGGTGAAAAACAACGCTTTGTTTTTGAAGAAGTCGCTCATCCATCCGAAGTTGCGAAAGTCATTCTACAAGTCCATGATCGAGCGGTAAAAATGCGTGACATCGCACAAGCGCGTGATCAATTGGCCTATGAGCAGGTTTACGAACAAGCTCAAACACAAACGCAAGTCCCAACGGCCGTTCCCCCGATGAACGTTGCGGAACACCAAAAAACAGTTGAACACCGCTCACGTTTACACATGCTGATGCACGATAACGATGCTGAATAACGATACCTTCCCCATTCAATTTACACTCCCTGACGAGTTGATTGCACAGGCACCCGTTTCTGGAACACGGGACCAATCTCGCCTACTGGTTGTTGAGCGCAATACGAAACGACTTGAGCACACACAGTTTTTTGATATCACACGTCACCTCAAAGCCGGTGATTTGTTGGTTGTGAATAATTCAAAAGTTATTCCAGCTCGGCTATTTGGCCAAAAAACAACCGGCGGGCATGTGGAAGTGTTTTTACTCAGACCACTAGCTGGAGCAACCCAATCTGACACCCAGGAAACCTGGGAAGCAATGATTCGTTTTCGGGGTGCTAAAGCTGGAATGTCTTGCTCAATTTTGGACGCGACAAACAACCCAGTTGATGGCGCAGGCGTCACACTGCTTGAAAAAATATCAGAAAAAACCTGGTCTGTTGAAATTCACAGCAGCGCAGGCAGCAGCGTTCGCGACCTCATTGAACAGTGTGGGCACATGCCAATTCCGCCGTATATTGATCGCTCGGGCATGTCAGAACAAGAACTGCGTGATCGTTACCAAACAATCTACGCTTCCCTACCTGGCTCTGCCGCTGCGCCAACCGCTGGACTGCACTTCACCCCAGAACTCCTTGCGACACTCGAACAAATGGGCGTTGAGCGCGCTGAGGTGACGCTCCATGTTGGGCTCGGCACATTTTCACCGATCACAACAGACAACCTCGATGAACACGCAATGCATAGCGAGCGCATTGAGATTTCAGAGACAGCTGCAGAGCAAATCAACCGCGCAAAAGCAGACGGTCGGCGCGTCATCGCTGTTGGCACAACCTCTGTGCGCGTGCTCGAAAGCCTCGCTGAAAACAGCCGTGTACAAGCAGGCAGCATGGACACACAGATCTTTATTCGCCCGGGATATCAATTTCAGATTATTGACGGACTCATCACAAACTTTCATTTACCTCATTCAACACTCTTGCTACTTGTTGCCGCCTTTGCCGGAACAGACACCATGCAACACGCCTACGACACTGCGATCACAGAAAAATACCGCTTCTATTCTTTTGGCGACGCCATGCTGATTGTATAATAAAAAAAAGAAGGTGTAAGTGATGTTTCAACGAGATCGCTGATTTGCAGGTCAGAGTGCATCAAAAAAACCGCGATTGCGGTTTTTTCTTTACAGGAAGCAGTAGAAATACTACGCAACCTGTTCTTTGATTTTCATCAATGTGACTTTTTCTTGACGAGCTGATTCTTCCAGTTTTGCTTGAATATATCGTACATCACGCTTCATGCCTGGAATAATAACGTATTCCAAACCATTCACACGACGACGTGTTTTTTCAATTTCTTCTGCAAGACGACGCGCTGCATCTTCTAATTCAACCAGTCGAACGAGGTCTGGCATGAGCTCATTCAACGACACGAGTGATTCATCCAAATCACGATTGGTATCAAGGACACCGTAGCAAAATGGATCGCCTTGAACGCTGGCTGTCATCTTTGAAATTCGAACGCCCATAATATTGGACTTTTCGGTTTTCAAAGACACAGTCGCTTTCGAATTTTTCGCAATTGCCGCCAGCAGAGCCGCTGATGTGCGGGCCTCTGCTAATGAAAATAATTGCTGCGCTTCGATAATGCGTTCATCAACGAGTTTACGCAATTCCAAAGATTCTTTTACGATCTTCAAAAAGGCGCGAATCAAACCGTCTCGCTTGTCTTTTAAGAGCTTGTGCCCTTTTTCAGCGATCTTGAGCTTATTCTTGAGTTTCAAGAGCTCTTGTCGCGTTGGTTTGATTTGTGCGCTTGCCATAGAGATTATTGGATACCTTTACCGTATTTTTCAATATGCTCTACCTTCACTTTTTTGAGTTCCGCTTTTGGCAAAATCGCAAGTAATTCCCAAGCGATATTTAATGTATCAAGAATACTACGGTTTTCATTTTTGCCTTGTGTGACGTAGCGTTTTTCAAATTCATCAGAGAATTTCATGTACGCACGGTCAGTTGGAGACAATGCACTTTCACCCAAAATGAGCGCGAGTTCTTTAATTTCTTTACCCTTCGCGTATGAGCTAAAGAGCTGATCTTTCACACCAGAATAGTCTTCACGGATCTTTTCTTTATCAACTGGAATACGAGACAATGAAGGCAAAATGTTCACTGATGGATAAATACCACTCTTATGTAATGGACGATCAATCATAATCTGACCTTCAGTAATATATCCAGTCAAATCAGGAATTGGATGCGTTTTGTCATCATCAGGCATGGTGATAATTGGGATTTGAGTCAAAGACCCTTCAGACCCAATAACGCGACCGGCTCGTTCATACAACATCGCGAGATCAGTGTAGAGGTATCCAGGATAGCCACGGCGTCCAGGAACTTCTTTACGAGACGCAGATACTTCACGAAGCGCATCAGCATAGTTGGTCATGTCAGTTAAGATCACGAGCACATGCATGTTCTTTTCAAACGCTAAGTATTCACCAAGTGTCAGAGCCATGCGAGGCAATGTAATACGTTCCACTACTGGATCGTTCGCAACGTTGATGAGCAATGTTGCTCGTTCCATCGCACCAGTTCGTGAGAATTCGTTTTTAAAGAATTCTGCTTCTTCAAATGTTACACCCATTGCCGCAAAGACAACGGCGAATTTTGAATCATCTTCGATTACCTTTTCACCATTCTCTACTTTTACCACACGAGCTTGGCGCGCGATTTGCGCAGCAATTTCGTTATGTGGCAAACCAGAACCTGAGAAAATAGGCAGTTTTTGACCACGAGTCAGTGAGTTCAAACCATCGATTGTTGAAATACCAGTTTGAATGAAATCATCTGGAAATTCACGACGCGCTGGGTTAATCGCTGAACCATTAATATCGAGATATGCTTCTGGAACGATTGCAGGACCACCATCTTTCGGGTTTCCGAAACCATCAAGCACGCGACCGAGCATTTGCTCAGACACACCCATTTGCAATGTTTCGCCCAAGAAGGCAACTTCTGCTTTGTCTGTATCAAGACCTTCAGTGGTTGTAAACAACTGTACAACAGCTGTATCACCTGATACTTCGAGAACGCGACCACGACGGATGCGACCTGAACCATCACGCACTTCAACCATTTCTTCGTAGGACACACCGCTCACTTTTTCCACGATCACGAGTGGTCCGGTAATTTCTTTAATTGTGTTATACCAAACTTTCATATGTGTATTCCTGTCTAGTTAATCGTATTATCATCAAATCCACCAACCATTTCAGAAATACCCATTTTGTCTGCACTCGCAGATGTATGGTCTTTGATGATTGTTGGTAAACTTTCAATCAGCGTTTTGATTTCGCCTTTTTGATCTTCTGGCAATTCTTTCAAACGCGCGATTTTATCACGAACTGGAACAGACAATACATCTTCTGCTTCAAGATCAGCGTTTGCTTCAACCGCTTTTACTGCTTCATGATGGAATGTCATCATCGCTTTCAACATCAAGTACATTTTTTCTGTTGACGTTGCTGCATCGACATCGTCAAATGCATTTTGTTGCAAGAAATCTTCACGCAAACCTTTTGCAGTGTTCAATAAAATCTTTTCAGATTTTGAGAGAGCATCCATACCGACCAATTTGATAATATCTTCCAATTGGTTTTCTTTTTGCAAGATCAACATTGCTTCATCACGAAGCGCGCCCCAATCAGAACCAGCATGTTTTGCATAATAACTTTCAACGTCTTTTTCGTACAATGAGTAACTAGACAACCAGTTAATGGATGGGAAATGACGTTTACTTGCGAGTGACGCATCAAGACCCCAGAACGCTTTCACCACTTTCAAGGTTGCTTGAGTTACTGGCTCAGACAAGTCACCACCGGCTGGAGATACAGCGGCAATAACTGAGAGAGATCCACGACGACCTTCACTACCGAGACAATCAACGATACCAGCACGTTCATAAAAAGCTGAAATACGTGAACCAAGGTACGCAGGGTAGCCTTCTTCACCTGGCATTTCTTCTAAACGACCAGACATTTCACGCATTGCTTCTGCCCAACGTGATGTTGAGTCAGCCATCATCGCAACATTGTATCCCATATCACGGAAGTATTCCGCCAATGTGATTCCAGTGTATACAGACGCTTCACGCGCTGCAATCGGCATGTTTGATGTGTTCGCGATCAAAATAGTTCGTTCCATCAATGGCTTGCCAGTGTTTGGATCTTTCAAATGTGGGAATTCACGCAATACATCAGTCATTTCGTTTCCACGTTCACCACAACCAACGTATACCACAACTTGTGCGTCAGAGTATTTCGCGAGTTGATGTTGAATCACTGTTTTACCAGCACCGAATGGTCCAGGCACTGCTGCTGCTCCACCTTTTGGAATTGGGAAAAACACGTCAACGACACGTTGCCCTGTGATCAATGGTTCTTGTGGCAACAGTTTTCGTTTTGTTGGGCGAGGCATACGCACTGGCCAACGATGCATCATTTGTACTGGAGTTCCAGCAACGGTTGCAACTGTTTCTTCAACAGTAAATTCACCAGCTTTAATGTCTTCAACAACACCAGCAAGACCAACTGGTACCATGATTTTATGTTCAATCAATGATGTTTCTTGGACTGTTCCGAGAACGTCTCCTGCTTCAACAGTGTCACCTTTTTTCACTACTGGAACAAAATTCCATTTTGCTGTTCGTGAAATTGATGGCACTTGAATACCACGTGGGATATAACTTGCGTCCCCTTTCAATTCGGCAACTTTGTCTGCCACAACATCGAGTGGGCGTTGTACACCATCATAAATTGCTGTGAGCAGTCCGGGTCCAAGATCAAGAGACAGAGGCATACCAGTTGTTTCCACTGGTTCGCCGACTTTCATTCCGGTTGTTTCTTCGTACACTTGAATAGACGCTTCATCGCCATTCATTTCAATCACTTCGCCCATGAGCTTTTCATGACCGACGCGAACCATGTCGTACATTTTGATATCAGGCACACCTTTGGCAATCACCAATGGTCCTGAGACTTTAATAATTGTTCCTTGTAATTGTTCTGTCATATTCGTGAATTATTTTTCGCTCGTTAAGAAATTGAGTTTCATACCAACCGCTTTTTCAATCAGTTGTTCCATTTGCGCTGTCGCAACTGCTTTTTGATCTCCGTGAATTGGAATTGTAATTGACGGGAGGCCAAGAGCTTGAAACTTTTTCAACTGTCGATCTGACAATTGAATATCTGATGTTAAAAGCACCATGCCAATTCCTGCACGCTGCGCTTCGAGCATCTCGATAATGCCTGTCATGTCTTCCATATTGTCTACTTCATGGCAGACAAAACCAAACATTCGAAGGCCGGTTGTTGTTCCTGTTTTTCCGATGGCGATGGCTGTTTGTTGTTTCATAAGAGTATTCTTTTACTGTGCGTTATACGCTACAAAACGTTTCGTGATTTCTTCTTCAGCAAGTCCCATCGCAACACCAGCGAATACGACTTTCATGTTTGAGATAAAAAATCGTAGTTGTTCAACGTATTGAATGATACGAGCACCGCTCACACCTTCAAAGGTTGCTTTGTTGATTGTCGCCATTTCGCGATTGAACAATGCTGTTTCAATCGTTGTAACCGAAATCATATCTGGACGCATGCCGAGTAGTAAACCGATTTCTGAAACGACGTCGCGGTATTCCAAATGTTCTAACGCGTATGTATCAGCAAGACCTTCAGTGACAAACAATGATTCGATTAGTTCGCGACTTTTTCCAAGTTGCGCCATACGAAGTGTTGTCATGATGTTGTATTGCTCGATTTTTTCTTTCACAACACCGCGCAAATACGCATCACTCTGCTTCGCAAGCCCTGCGAGTACGATTAAATATGTCCGGTCAATCAGACTGACAAATTCGAATGTATCATCAATATCATGAAGACTTGGCTCTAATTTTTTCAAGGCATCATCATACAAAGAAAACAATTTGAGTGAGCGAGCCCAATCTTGTTTCAGTGTAGTGTAAAAACTGCTTACTTCTCCAGATCGAAACACCAAATATTTTTCTTTGATGAAACGAAACTCTTCAGCCAAAACAATGTATTGATATTCAATACTATCCTCTGGCAGTGATGTGACAATCGAATCGATGATAGATCGATAATGCACATCCAATTGCTTATCAGATGCAATTGATCCTTCTGCTGTGCGGAATACAGAAGCAAGAAACGCTTCTGGGCTCTTAAACAGAGAACCAGAATCTGCCGCTGTTTTCAACGCAGAAAACGGAGGGATCGCATACAAATCCTGTAAGAGAGAGGCTGCAATTGTAGAGATAGTATTAGCCATTTTTGCGAATATATTCTGAGACAAATGAAATCGTCATCTTTTTTACATCGGATACAAATTCTTCAACAGACCAATCAGCACGTGTTTCTCCTTGTGTATACACGAGAGTTCCCTTGCTTGATCCGTCGCCCATTTCAACTGCTGTATGTCCGGCAGCTTTCACTGCGTCCGCAAGCAATTGAGCGTTTGCGCCACTGGCAGTAATCACTGTCGCAGCGTCAACGCCTTGTAAGAATTGAACAATTTGATTTTTAAAGGTTGTTGTTGTGAGCAATGTTGGCAAAGCTTGTTCATAAGCTTGCTCAATCACATTGGTGTCAGCGACAATATCAGCAAAATATGCATCTTGCTTCATTTGGTACGTTGAAAGAAATACTTTTTCTGCAATCACATCGTCAATCAATGTTTTTGCAAGTTTTTCTTTGTCCGCTTGTTCTTGGCGCTGTGCCAATAATCGAGATTCAGTTGATGCTTGCAACTCTTGTTCGAGTTGTTTGGCATCTTCTGTCATTCTCTGCTCAATTGTTGTGTAAAGAGTCATGTGAATGAAAGTTGATCCAGTAATTAGATTTTAACGCCGTTGATCATCAAGATAGTTACCAAGAGACCGAAAATCGCGAATGTTTCAACCATCGCAGCGAAAATGATTACTTGACCAGTACGTGATTTGTCTTTTGCAACAATTTGGATACCAGAACTAATTGTGAAACCTTGGTACATACCAGACGCGAGACAAGTCAAACCTACTGGAAGACCAGCTGCAAGTAATACCAAACCTTGTTCGATGCTGACCGCTTTTGGCGCACCTGACAATAAACCAGTGTTTTGCAAGATCAAAATAGATGCAAGCATACCATAGACAGCTTGAGAACCTGGAAGCGCTGAGAACAACAGTACACTTCCGAATTGTGATTCATCTTCAGCAACGAGCCCAGCACCAGTACGACCGACACTTGCTACACCAATTGATGAACCGATACCAGCGAGACCAGCTGCGATTGCAGCGCCGATGATTGCGAATACGATACCCATTTCCATATAGTAATTAGTTAATTGTTATTAATTATTTATTGATTAGTAATACGAATATATTCTTCAGATGGAGACAGTGGTTGTAATTCTTGACCACCGCTTTCAAAGAATTTTCCGAAGAATTCCACAAAGTGCAGACGACCAACAGTAATGTATGAACCGAGTACATTCAACGCGATGTTAAATGTATGACCGCCTAAGAATACAACGAGCATAATCAGGTACCCAATAACCATTTTACCACCACCTTGTGATGCAAGGCCACCGCCAGCGAGTGTTGCAAGTGTATTGACCACCGAAGCGATAATACCAGTCGCAAGACCGAGGGCAACCAAACGAGTGTATGACAGTGTGTCTGAAATATATCCGATGACTCCGAAGAACATATCGAATGCACCTTTCGCGAATTTCGCGAAGATGTTTCCAGCGTCACGTCCAACGATTGGCAACATGATGATGACATAAATCACCAAGACATATTTCATGAATGACAGTCCTGCAAGGACAGTAACGATACTGAGCACCAAGAAGCCAAACCATGAACCAGACGCGAGTAATCCTTCAACAAGTTCGCCACGTTTTTGTGATTGACGGAAACCAACAGCGAGACCGAGCAATAAATGCATCAAACCAAGCGCACCCATTGCAACCATCAATTCGATAATTTTTTGGAGCGGGTTGATCAATTGCAAGTCTTGCAATAATGGCCATACACCAATATTGATCAAGAAACGTGTGTGCGGGAGGTATTTATCTGGGTTTGCGATATCAATGTCCCATGGAGTGATACCAAACCATGAACCGTAGATTGTTCCAACAACGACTGTTGAAAGACCGGCCAAAAAGATGATTTGCATCAAATTTCGTGGACCTTCTTGCATGTTTCGAACAAACAAGAGTAATAGACCAGTAACGATCGCAATCACCACGCCGTATCCCGCTTCAGATAATGCGAGACCAAACATGATTAAAAAGAAGAAACTCAAAATTGGAGTTGGATCAATTCCGTTCCCCATTGGAGTTCCCATCATGCGAGTCACCATTTCAAATGGTTTTACAAACCAGTTGTTTTTCATCACAACTTTATTTGGGTTGTCACCATCTGTCACAGATGTTGAAACGTCTGTGAGTTTTTCAAGTTCAGCAATTGTTGCATCAACTTTGTCTGGCGAAATATATCCACGAACGGTGTATCGATCACCCGCTGGTTTCAATGCGTGCCACGCAAAGATTGTTTTAATTTCAGAATGTAAGACGTCTTTTAAGACTGCGATTGATTCAATTTGATCAGCTTTTTCTTGCATGAAACCATCGATTTCAGCAATTGCTGCCTTCACTTCTTCTAATCGAGCTGTTGATTGATTGAATACATCATGAAATGAACCATTCACTGCTGTATCAACATTAATCAATGTCGCATTGTCCATTAAGTATGAAACCAATGCTTCACGATCTTCTTTTGCAACGGCTGCAACTTGAACATAATCTTGTTCAATTTTATCAATCGCTTCAATCACAACGTCTGGAAAACGTTTTTTCACGTCTCCAAGAACTGCATCATTGCGACTTTCATGCACAAAAAACGGCACAAAAGACACATAGTGGAAATCTCCGAAGATTTTTACATCTACTTCTCGGAGAGGACTCACTGTGTGGATGGTTTTTTCTAATACTTCTTTTTCATCACGCAAACGCAATTGTTCATCGTGTTTTGCGGTGATTTCTTCTGCCCATGCAAGTAATGTCTCTTTTTTTGCGACAGCGTCAACAAATTCCTCAGTTGAAATTTGAATACGGTTATCAGTCAAAAATGCGAGTGCACCTGGCTTGCCTGTGAGTGGAAGAAGTGAATCATATGCCTTGTTTGCAACTTCGATTTGGTGCATGAGCTCTGCTTCGAGGCCCACCAAATGCGCAGGCATTTGTGCGTTTTGTTGATCTTCAATCAACTCAACTGCCTGCAACCGTTGCAACACAGCAAACACTTCCGACGGTGACTCCTTCGGAAGAGTGATTGTAATGTTTTTACATGCCAATACTGCCATACAGTGTGAATTAGTTAATATGTTCTAAAATGACCTTTTGGATATCAGCAGCTGAAAGTGATTTCTTGGCCGCTGCATCTTCTTTTTGCAATTGTTCTGTAATTGCACTTTGTTCTTTGCTGACCGCTGCTTCGACAACAGTGTCTTTGTCTTGCAAACGTTTTTCGAGCTCCTTCATGGCTGACGCGTGTTCAGCTTCTGATTTCTGCTCTTTTTGAGCCATTTCTGCTTTCAGATCCGACACCGCTTTCGCGTGGCGCTCTTCAAGCTCAATGAGTTCAACAATTTTTTGCATGGTGAATTCAGTTAATTATATATAAATAGTCGTCTTACAAACTACTTGTGTCATATCATATATGATTTTTCACGGAAAGTCAATAAAAACAGGCACAAAATACGGTTTTGCGACCCATCTTGTCTTGAAAAAGACAGTAATAATGACCTTTTTACAACTCGATCCTCCCACAGTCTGATGTTCGAGTTATCTATGGGGACCAAAGAACAATAGATTTGTTCACTCGTCTCCGTATATACTCGATAGGATCTGGTTGCCGTAAAAACAATCTGATATGAAATGAGCAAAAAGGAAATCCTTTTACGGAGCAACCGTACAACATGACATGGCTTTTGTCAATCCCTCATTATTCAGAATATCGAAGATTCTGCGCAATGAAGATTGCAGCATGCATTTCGAGGTGAAACACATGCTGTTGCGGCTCTATTGCCGCTATCGTGACGAGTTGATCAGTGCGGCAGAGTCGTCTGGAAGGCCCCTGAAACCGTCACAACGCCGGACACGCCCCAGAAGGGCTGGTTCCCGGTCACAACGCCTCCGGTGCCTTCGACGCCGAACTGGACACCCTCCCACGGCTCAGCCGTGAGGTTTGCCGTTCCGGCCACGCGGTAGAGGTTCGTCGAGTCACCGGCTGCATCAAGCAGCGTCGGGACGCTGTTGGCGCCGACGAGCTGCTCGCCGCAACCATCAACGCGCAGGGCGCCAGAGAACTTCTTGAAGCCTCGGACAGGCCCACCCACTCGCGCAGCCAGGAAGCCGCATTCAGTTGCGGACTGTCCGGGGTTGTAGCCGGCGTTCCCCTGCCAACGCAGAGTTGTCGTTGTTGACACGTACACTTCTCCGGCCGTGTCGGCATCGTAATGCCCGAGAGTTGGGGCAGCCGTCACATGCGCGGCGACCGAGCCCCAGTCACGGGCAATGCGGACACCGCCGTACACCGTCGGCTGCTGCTCAGGCGGCTTCAACCGAACCACTCCGTCCCAAGTGCTGGAATACCCCAGAACGAAGGCGTTGCCGGAGCTGTGCGCGGCGACAAATTCGGCGCCGAAGTTCCAGTACGACCACTCATACGTCGGAGTGGCGTGCATCACGAACCATTGCTGGCTCACGCTGCCCGGCAGAACTGGCTCGAAGCCGCGCTGGTTGGCAAAGAGGCCGCCTTGAAGGCTGAGCGTCCAAGAGCGAACCGTACCGCCCAACGTCGAGTTGAGCGTCTGGAGCACCGGCATGCCGTTGGTGGTCTGCCCGAGCCCGCCGAACATGGCGCTCGAATCCACGACGGCGAAGAAGCTGCCATGCTCGACCTTGAGACCGAACTGCGCCCCTGCTTGCTGCGGACTGAAGTGCCAGGTCTGCGCGGTCGGAACAGCGACGTTCTGCAACGCCGTGGCATCCGAATTTGCCGGCTGAATGACACCCACAATCCCCTGTCCAACGCCCGCAAGCGTCAGAGTAACGGTCGTCGGTGCCGCATCCTCCGCAGACGCGGTGATGGACAGCGCGGAGAGAGCGAGCGCGATGATGGAAACGAACATTGAATGCTCCTGCTGAAGTCATGGTGCCGAAAGTGACACACATTACTGCTTCATGTAGCGAATATTCCTTATCACACTTTTTTGCAGAACAAAATACCGATACGGTAGATTTGTGTGGAAAAACAATTTTTACTTTCTATAATAGATATACAATATTATAGACAATAGAAATTGTGTGAGCCCGAGGAACAATCATGCTGTGTGATGTCGCGGTACGCGAAGCATCGTGATGATTATTCAAAAGACTCACAAGTGAGCTTCTGTTCTTACAGAAGCAGCCAGACACACGTCGTCGACACGATGGCCAGCGGCACGGTAAACGGCAGTGCCATGTAGAGCATCTTCCCGTAACCGAGCTCGATCTTCGCTGCAAGCGGCGAAGTCAGCAGAAACAGGAAGGCGGCCTGCCCGTTAGGGGTTGCGATCGACAGGATGTTGGTCCCGGCATTGATCGCGATAGCAAGCTTCTCGAACTCGTGGGCTGTGATGACACCCGAATCGTACGCTGCCTTGGCCTCGTTGATGAAGACCGTGGCGACGAAGACGTTGTCGCTGATCGAGCTCAGCGCACCTGATGCAGCGAAGAACGTAAGGAGGATCCCTTGAGCGTTCTGGGCAAGCGCGAACTCAACCACTGGCTGGAAGAGTTGGTTGTGACCAATGACATCCACGATGCCAAAGAACACAACCAGAAGCGCTACGAACGGCAGCGAAAACGTGAACGCTTGTCCGATGTGGTGCTCGTCGTTGACGCCGTTGAACACCGTCGTCAGCACAATCAGGAACAAGCCGAGAATGCCAACCTCAGCGATGTGCGTCGCGAGCCCAGTCACGAGCAGTGCAGCGCACACAGCTTGCACGGCAAGCTTGTAGGTCTCGTCGACCGTGCGGGTAGAAGACTCTTCCTTGGCGTTGGTCTCGAGCAAGGTGCGGATGGCGACGGGCATCTCTGCGCCGTAACCAAACACGCGAAGCTTCTCGACCAGCACCGACAGGACCATGCCCGCGAAAAGCGTCGGCACGGTGACTGGAGCCATGTGAACCATGAATCCGACGAAGGTCCAATCCTCGGCGAACTCCACAGGGAGCGCGCTCTCCATGACATGAGCAATCAGCAAGTTCTGTGGCTCACCGACCTTAGTGAGCACACCGCCGAGCATCGTGCCGATAGCTGCTTGCATCGAAAGCGACTGCAAGAACGAGCGGAACTGTGCCAGCTCCGCATCGTCGCCGTCTTCCGTGCGACTACGGTAGTCGTTGTACGTCTTGTACAGCGCCAAGAACACTGTGATCACAATCGAAATGACCGTGAGTGCATCGAGGTTCGCTGACAGGACGGCGCCGGACATGCAGAACGCGAGGCCGAGGAGTGACTTCGACTTGATCCCCGTAAGGATCTTACTGAAGACAAACATCAGTAAGTCCTTCAGGAATGCCACACCAGCGACGACGAAAACCAACAAGAGGATGACCGGGAAGTTGTGGTGCGCCTCCTCATAGAGACCCTCAACCGTGCCCATGCCCAACACCAGCGACTCCATTACGAGGAGTCCGCCGGGCAGAAGCGGGTAGCACTTGAGCGCACCCGCGAGGAAGACGATGAACTCGGCCATGATGGCCCAGCCGACCGCGAACTTGCTGAATCCGGTAGCGAGAAGCGCCGGATTCAGAACCAAGAACATGATCACCATGGCCTTGTACCACTCGGGCGTCGAGACGCCGAGGAACGAACGGAATGCTGCCTGGGACAGCGAATGTGAATGCTGCTGAGTTTCCATTGCTTACTCCTCTGCTCTGTTACGGAATGTGAATGTGCGTCACAATACGCATACGCGTTGTGAAACCGTATAGAATTAGCACAGTCCTTGTGAAAATACAAGCAATAATAACGACTGTGTGTATAAGATTATAAAAAGAAAAAAGCCCGCATCAGACAAACGTCATAGCGGGCACAAAAGAACAAAGGGATCTGAATGAATCGTTGTCAGAGATATGACCGGAGGGTCCCAGGTAGCGGCAGGTCTGCCGCCGCCTACCTGGGGTTGTCTCGCTGTGAGGTCCTAGTGAGCGCTGATCCGGGGGCCAGCAGGGCCACCCAAGTGGACCGGCAGAGTCTCCTCTTCAATGCCGTCGTGATCCCCGAGGCCGAAGTAGTACTGCGCCGGGAAGGACAGGCGCGACATTGCGCGGTAAAGCGCGATTCCGATGCTGGAGTACCAGGGAGCGTCGCTGTCAACGATGATGTGGTCGTTGCCAACCACGATCTCACAGCTACCCGGATCAACGCTGATCTGTCCGCTCTCCTTGAGCTCGGTCAGAACCTGCATGATGTCCGGCTGCTCAGCCCAGCCAACGCGGTAAATGACCGAGGTCACACCTTCGCTGAAATGGATGCAAGACACCCGGTTTCCGTTAGCGCGAGGAGTATCAAGCGGCTCCACCGTCAAGAACATAACGCGTTCGGGAACGGAACCGTGCCGACGAACGTACTCGCTTGCCTGCAAGGGCAAAGACTGCTGAAGGCCTGTCACGCCAGTTGCTGACAAGAACGCAAACTTCCTCGCGGTCACCGGAAGTGAGCTGCTTGGATTTTTCTGCGCATTCACCAGCTCTTCAAGCGTCATCGCACCTTTTTGCGCTTCTTGGATTGCGCTACGGATATGCTCCCTTGCGATCTTCCAGGACATCATGACGACGTAGACGCAGAGACCCATTGCAACAGGGATCCAGGCCCCATCCGTGAACTTCAAGGCATTCGCAATGAAGTACGGCCCGTCAATGAAGACGATCAAGGAACCCCAAACCACACCAGCCTTCAACGCCCCCCACTTCCAGAGGTACCTGGAGATGAAGTACATGCTGACGCTAGTGATCAGCATCACCGTCGTCACAGCCATGCCGTACGCTGCTGCGAGCGCGCTCGAAGTCTTGAAGACCAAGACAAGAAGCGCGCACACCGCGTACAGCATCCAGTTGACCGCGGGGATGTAGATCTGACCCTGATGATGATCCGATGTATGCAAGATCTCGAGCCGAGGCAGCAAGCCGAAGCTAATCGCTGCAACAGTAAGAGAAAAAGCACCGGATATCAGCGCCTGAGAAGCAATCACCGTCGCAGGTGTCGCCAGGAACACCATCGGCACCCGGAACATCTCCGGAACAATGCTGAAGAAGATGTTGCCCTCAATCGGGACACCTCCAGTAGCAATGAACGCTGCCTGACCACCGTAGTTCAGGAGCAGCGACGGCCCAACAATGAAGAACCAGCTCTTCTTGATCGCATCCAGACCGAAGTGTCCCAGGTCTGCGTACATCGCTTCAGTACCGGTCTCGGCGAGCACGGTCGACCCAAGTATTGCCATGTCGTTCAAGGCCAAAGCCATAAACGCCATGCCGCCCACTGAACCGGCCAGGATTGGATGGTTGAAGAGGAAATCCAGAGCCGTCAGCGGATTCAGTGCTTGGATCAAGACCCACGGAGCGGCGGCGAGCGCCATTCCACCGAAAACAGCCAAGGAGATGAACCACGCAAGCATGATCCAACCAAAGATGCCTCCAATGAACTCCGTGCCCCTGCGCTGAATCGAGAACAGCGCAGTCAGGATGGCGAGTGCCAGCGGCACGATGAACGAATCCATCGCAGGGTTCACGACCTTGAGACCTTCAAGGGCACTCAAAACCGAAACCGGAGGAGTCAGGCCGCCCTCACCGAAGAGGAAGGAAGCTGCGATTGGCAGAACCCGCTCAGCAATCAGCACAGAGATCGACGCCATGAAGCCAGCGCCTGCCAGCTTCTTCGCGTTGATCTCACGCATGAGGCCCATGAGAGCGAAGGTGCCGCCTTCGCTCTTCATGCTCGCACGCAAGACGAAGACCGTGTACTTCACGGACACGACGAGCAGCAGGGTCCAGACGATGATCGAGAGAATGCCGAGAGCAGCAGACTGCATCTCCTGAGCCGGAATCACGAACGCCTCTTTGGCCTCCGTATTGGTCAGGCAGTCTTCATTTCCTGCGCAGTGATGCTTCCAGGCCATCTCGTGCAGATGATGGAAGGTTTCGTTCATCGCGTAGAGCGGGCTCGTGCCGATGTCGCCGTAGACAACACCAAGAGCACCAAGAAGGGCGGCTCCACCAGCAGCGGCATGCACCTCGGGAGAGAGGTGCGGAGTCGTCTGGGTAGTGAAACGACCAGTCGCCTTTTGCCACCACGACTTTTCTTCGGGGGGCCAGTAGGTCAGGCTCTGCTCAAGAGCCAAGGGGTTGTCGTCAGTCTTCAAAGCCGAAGCTTCAACGGTCACGCTGACCGTAGTGGACGTCTGAGCCTCACGAGCATTGCGAGCCTCGATGTCATCCGCCATCTGCGGACCATCTGCATGAGCATCGCCATCAGCATCGAGCTGATGACGAAGCCGCGTTTCATCAGGAGGCCTGGTCATGGCATTTTCCCAACGAAGGTCGCGTGGCACTTGCCGACGCGAACAAAGACGATATGGTCAAACGGCACTCGCCGCTGACAACCATCGCCTACACACAGATTTTCGGTCTGCATGTTCTCCGCCTGGTGCGTTACGCCAGCTAAGGGTCCTTTTGACGCTTTAAAGTTTTTTGTCGTTTGTTCGACAAACAACGATTCATTCATGTGAATGTGCACGTTGTTCGATCGGCCATGGTAAGGAAGAAAAAGCTTCTGCTTCTAATTTCTTTTCACGGCAAATCGAGCAACAAAAATGGACACAGCTCGCCTGCTATTGCGATATCTTTTTTCTCTTGATCTATAGTGAATTACCTACTGTTTTTCTGCCCTCCTTTATGGAGAGAAGTCGTGCGTCGCTCTATTACAGACCAAGATATACCAACAATGAAATGTTCAGGAATACGAGCGTATTATTGCCCTGTTTTCCGGGGCAAATGTAACGCTAAAGCTTTTTTATGTCAATAGTTGATATATCAAACTGTGTATATATCAAAAGAACTCCGATTACTTCGGAGTTCTTCGAAAAAAATGAATCAACTATTCTATTTTTGAATCTCTGCTAACACTTGTTTTACAACATCAGCAGGCAGCAAATTATCTGTATCAATCACTGTCATACTATGACTTGTATAGAGCTCATTACGATCATTAAACAGCTGTTGAATATTGTTTGTAATCCGCTCTTGATCAGATTGTGTTGCTTGCGGATGGCTGCCAATAATCCGTTTTGCAAGTACTTCTGGAGAAGCCTTTAAATAAACGATGTGTAGTGCGGCTGAATTTTCTCGAAAATATTCCAAGTTCAATTCATTTTCAACAATATCTCCACTGCATGCCACGACTGTTGCATTAGCGTGTGTGCTAATATCACGACTCACATCAAGTTCCAATTCTTGCCACAATGAACGACGCACAGCATACACTTCTTCTGTTGAATCAAATCCAGAACGCTCAAGTGTGACTGCGTCCATCTCAATAAAATCTGCATTCAACTCTTTTGCGAGCGCTTGTCCAACTGTTGTTTTTCCTGAACCAATCAGGCCGAATAAAAGAATTTTCATAAATAGTTTCAATCAAATTTATTTTAAAATCATTGGAGCATCAGAATCGAACTCGACCGTACTGCGGTTATGTTGAAAATTACGTTGACCAACGCGACTAATAAACAACATGACAATTGTTAATACACCAACGCGACCGATAAACATCATGATTGCCATAATAACTTTCGCTGTCACACTAAATGCAGAATAATTTCCTGTCGCACCAGAATTAGAGGCGCCGTTAATGACGGCTGGTCCAATATTTCCAAGATTTGCAATCGCTGCTGTAAACGCTGTTTCTAAATCCATTGTTGCAGATCCACCGTTCACAAAATAAATTGTTGCACTGGTGAGCGCAATTAAGACCGCGCCAGCGAAGAAAATCAAGAAGTAAATAATCATATTCACCAAAATCAACCCAGCTGTTTTGTTGTCATATCGCATTCCATCAACCACGAATGAATCGTCATTGCGTCCATGAATGACATTGAGAATTTGCATTTTGCAATATTTGTACAACACAACAAACCGCAATGTTTTCAAACCACCGCCAGTTGAACCAACAGATCCACCCATGAGGTATGACAAGAATAAAATTGCAATTGCACCAATTGGCCACACAGAGAAATCTGTATTTGCATATCCAGTTGTTGAAACAATTGTTGTCACACTGAAAAACGCATAACGCAAATTATCAAGCGCAGTTCCAATGCGGTCAGGCCATGTCATGAGCACTGCCCAAATTCCAAGAGTTGAGAGAATAATGAACGCCCAAAATGCACGGAACTCTGTGTTGTTAAACATTGCACTGGCTTTCTTTTTGAACATCAACATATACCACAGCGCAAGATTCATTCCGGCAAATGCCATGAAAAATGCGAGCACCCATTCAGACATTGGATTTTGTAATCCACCAATCACCCGTGTGCCGTCTGGCAATGTTTGCATCAACCCAACACTTGTATCGTACACACCAAAGCCACCGGTTCCGAGAGCGCCAAACATCATTGTCAGCGCATCAAACACATTGTCGTACCATTGCGTATAAGGAGTTACACGGAAATACGCACCAGTAATCAGCAGTAACACAGTACAAATCACACTCAATACAACATAGACTTTCAAAAATTCTGCACCTGAATTAATCGCCTCTTCCTCATCTTTGTAGAGCATGAAGACTGGAGTCTCGGCTTCAGAGTTAATGATTTCACCACGACGTGTTTGAAAACCGCGCCATAGTGTAATGATCATATATGCAATACCCATGCCACCAACCCAATGAGTCCACGATCGATAGAAGATTACCGAACGTGGAAAGGCTTCAACACTTGGCAAGATACTTGTTCCAGTTGTTGTGAACCCAGACATTGCCTCATAAAATCCATCAACATATTGACGCCAGAGGCCAAATGTTTCTGCTTGCGCTGGAACTGGGAAACCACTCAAGATGAAATAAAAACTTGAGATAGAACACGCAAAAAACCACACAAGCAAAATCACGAATGCGCCATGTTTTAAATCAAGCTTGGTTTGCACTGGATAGACTTTGCGAATAATTTGCCCGATCGCAAAAGCACCAAAACTTACAAGAGCAGCCCATACAATGTTCATCGGTTGCTCTACTGGAAATCGCGGATCATTCATTCCAATGTAAAACCAACTGACAAGTAATGTGAGCACAAAAGACAAGCCAAGAATCACTTGCACTTCTAATGCTGGGACAAGCACGCTGACAACTTCATCAAACGCACGTTTCAAAAAATTCCCTTCTTTTTTTGTTTGTCGACTCTCTTCTTGCGACATATTCATAGAATGTGTTAGAGTCTGCAGCTTGTGCTTTGAAAAATTTCCTGCACAAAAACAGACGTATATCGAATTAAATTACCCTTGACAATGAATGGATGTACTAGCGACATGTATCATTTTTGTAAAAAAATTCCACATGTCGATAGTCATCTGCGCAAACCTTTTTGTTCGCACAAACAATCAACAACGTATCATTTTTTTATTACGTTGTCGCAAGTACAGTGCATTGCACACGAGCATAGCACAGACTACTCTTGTTTTTTTTACGCGTCAAGAAACGAAAAAAAACGGAAGCTAGTCCGTTTTTTTTATTTGTAGAAAAATGCTTGTTTTTATTAACCGATTTGCACTTTTTGTGCACCCGCGTGATCTTCTGATGGCGGATGGTTATGGAAACGTCGTTTCCATGGAAGTGCTGCAAGTAATGTCAACGGTCCAACGCGACCAAATAACATTGTTGCAATCAACAAGAACTTTGAGAACGGAGTCAAAATTGCTGCGAAACTTGTGACGCCGCCAGCAAAGCCCATTGAAAGACCAACAGTACCGAACGCTGAGAAAATTTCAAAGATAACTTTCAAGAAGTTGAATGTTGGATCTGGAGTCATCAAGAATTTATATTCAACCAGTGTAATCAAGAATGTAACAACACCGATGAATGACAAACTAAAGAAGAACAAACGAATTGCATGTGATACAGCAAATTTACTGATCACACCTCCAAATAAACGCACTGGTTCGTTTGGTTTTTTGAACCAATCAAGAATGTATCCAACGAGAACTGCAAAGGTTGGGATTTTGATACCACCACCTGTACCAGCTGGATTGGCACCGATATACATCAAGAGCATGTACAAGAATAATGTCGCAGCACCAAGCGCTCCGATATCAATCGTATTGAAACCGGCTGTTCGAGTTGAAGTACTTTGGAAAAATGCGATGAGCACTTTTTGCCACACTGTGTGACCTTCCATGATTGGATTATTCCATTCAACGATCAACGGGATAATTGTTCCGATACTGAGTAATGCGAATGTTCCCCAGATCGCAACACGCAATTGGACTGGAGAAGCCATAACGCCGTTGACTGATTTTTCTAACGCTTGTTGTTTTGCACTTTCACGTTTGCGAATCACACGACTCATTGCAGCATGTCCAGCAATTAATACTGGATAGCCAATACCGCCGAGGATAATCAAGAATGCAATTGTGAGAGAAATAACAGAATCGTTCACGAAATTTACAAGATTGTTATTCATCAATCCAAAGCCAGCATTGTTAAACGCTGAAACTGAATGGAAGAGAGACCACCACCATGGGTTCAAATTGTTAATCATTGCTGGATCAACAAAAAATTGCAGGTGCACACCCATAATCACTGTCGCGAGACCTTCAATTAAGAAAGTGTACATAAACACATGTTTCAACATGGTTCCAACTTCATGTCCTTCTGCATCTAAAATATTTGCAAGTAAATTTTTAAATGAAGAACCTTCAGACAATCCTTGAACAACCGCGAATGCAAACAATGAAGTAAACACGATAATCCCAAGACCGCCCATTTGAATCAAAATCATTGTGATGATTTGACCGCCGAGGGTAAATTCTGAAAAGTCTGTTGATGTCAGACCAGTTACACACAGCGCTGAAACAGCAGTAAACCACGTGTCGATAAATTTTTCACCTTTGTACTGAATGTTTTGCACAAACGTGTGTGTTTGTGTCGGCGCTTCACCAACAGTCCCGCTAAACAATGGTGTTGTTGGAGTGACATTCACTTCTTGCAAGACAGCTTGCTTTGCGTGGACATCGCGATTTTTTTCTGTTCCGTATAAAATACCACCACCAATCAGTGACATTAATACAAACGAAATGATCGTTGCCTCAGCAGCTGTAAAGAACGAAAATTTTTCAAACAAGGATTCAACAATTTTTTTCATATTAAAAATACTCTTTCTTAAGTCACAATAACTGACCCACAATACACATTGCAGTCAGTATTTCTTAAGAAGAGTATAAAAACGAACCCCTTGAGTCAATCAATTTTTATCAACAAATATATCTAATTTTAGCTATATCATTAAGCGATATACCACCAATAGAGCATGCCAAATGTCACCAGCCCATTAATGAATACAAGCGGGAAACCATACGCCAAATATTTCAAGAAAATAACATGGAATTTTTCTCGTTCTGCTTGCCCGAGAGCAACAACGTTACACGCTGCCCCAATTGGAGATCCAGCGCCGCCAAGTGATGTTCCAAGGTTGAGTGCCCACCATAACGGATAGACGAAAATCCCTGCTTTTGCCATTGCTTGAATCGCACCGACCATCGCGATGTTGTATGGCACGTTATCAATAAAGGTTGAAATTGCGCCAGAGCCAACTGATGTAAAGAATAATAATTTTCCTAAATCTCCATCAGTCAATTCAACGAGCTTCTCTGCTAAAAATGCAATAACTCCAGTATGCTCTAGCCCACCGACAATAATAAACAGGCCCATGAAAAAGAAAATAATTTCCCAATCAATCAGCTTTGTAAAAACGTCGTGCATATCTTTTTTAAACGCGATAATCGCAAGGAACGCGCCGGTGAGTGTCAGTGTTGCGTTGTCGAGCGTGATGCCAGTTGCCTCAGTAATATATTCACGTGTCACCATTAATAAAATGACAACGATTAATAGTGGGACACCGAATTTCAAAATTTGACGATCTTTAATTGCGGCTTTTGGATTAAACAATTTTAAGCTTTCAGTTTTCACCTCAACGGCTTTCAGTTGTTTATTAAAGACAAGTAATGAATAGCTCATTACAACAACAGACAAGATCCATACAATAGCGCCAGAATTTCGCACCACTTCTGCAAAGCCAAGCCCAACAGTTTTGGCTTGATAATAGGTTGTCGGGTCAGAGATTGGCGTCATCGCACCACCGATATTTGCCATGGTGATCATCACAAAAAAATACGGCAGAAATGGCAACTTCAATTCTCGAATCAAGACAATGAGCACGGGAGTTAAAATCAATACAGTCGGAATATTTGAAAGCAGCGCTGTCATTACTAATGACAAATACCCAAACACAATCAATAAAAGACGCGGCTTCCCTTTCACCAGTTGTACTAATCGAATGGCAAGTGACTCAAAAAGACCGGATTCTTTGACGATGCCAACCAGCACCATCATCCCGATAATAAACCCTAAGACGTCAATATTTTTCTTCACAAACTCAAGCGCGCCGGCCTGGGAACTCGCTTCAACGGTTTTGAACACTTGCAAATAAATGAGGATCGCAGCGCCAAGCATCACAACGATCACTTTGTTAATTTTTTCAGCGATAAGAAAGGCGTACGTGACAAACAATACAACGATGGCCATTGCTCCGTATACTGTAATATGATCTGGATTCATAAAAGTGTTATTTCTGTTTTTATTTCATTGCGTTTAATAAAACGCTTCGCAATTCTGTTCGAGTGAAAATTCCGAGGAGCTTCCCATCTTCAAGCACTGGAACGACATATAAATCGTTATGCAAAAAGTCTGCGATAATTGTCATCACATCGGCGTCTTTTGTGACAGACAAAAAATCAGTTCGCATCACATCGCCAACGGTTTTTGTTGCAACACTTTTCGCTTCTTCTGTAAAAAACTCTGGAGTAAACATTGCAGCAGCAAGCGCTTCATTACTCTTAAATGAAGGCGGCACAACTGCAGCAGCGATATCTTGGACTGATACCAAACCTTGTACACTTCCATTTGTATCAACAACCACAAAGGCATTGTGGTGTTCGTCAACCATTTTTTGCGCGACATCACGGAGAGTCATTTCAGCAGAGACTGTTGAAACACCGGTTTTGTACAAAGCTTCGATTGTCATAGAATAAGCGCATTTCGCGCGATTAAAAATAATAAAGAGTGTTTAAATAATGCAAATTGATTGGGGATCAAAAGAGAAAATGCAAACGTTAGAAATACTACTCCCACAAAAAACAGCCGTCAAGAGATTTTGACGGCGTGCGGTGGATTAATATTCAACGCCTAAAATATCGGCCATTGCATGTTTGATTTCTGAACGAGACAGGAGTCCAACAACTTCACGTTGTTTGTTGATCACTGGCACATAACGGACATGTTTTTTTGATGCCATTGCGGCCGCTCGAACAAGTGGCGCGTCTTCATCAATCACACATCCTTCAACAGATGTAGTCATTTCTGAAATTGGCGCATCTGCCGCTTCTTTGACGGTCATTGCGAATGATTCGTCGTTCACAAATGTCGCGAGACTTGGATTGCTAATCAAATATTGTGGCATTAATGCGTTCATCATGTGAAATGAATCAATCACTCCCACGACTTCATTCTCAGCATTTGTTACCACTAAGCCATTTGTTTTTGCTTGCACCATCATTGCGAGCGCCTCTCGAAACGTCGTTGTTTCAGGAATTGTCACAATTTGTGTCCGCATATATTGCTTTACTGTCATATATTTCATCAAGAAAATAATCTGATTATAGCGATAGTATATATGACTATCCTCTATTCAAGCAATGGAGCTATCTCTCAGGCAGTCCTTATTCTTCATCCTCAAGTGCCTGATCAACAGGTTTTTCAAAGGTTGATTGATGAAATAGCGTAATAATATGATACAAACGAGCAATTTCTTGAGATAGTAATACATTTCCAGCAGCAGTCAATTGATAGTAGCGACGATTTTGCTCTTGAAAGGTTGGGTATAAATCTGCATCAGCATCATTTGCCACCTCTTCAATCACCCCTTCATCCAGCATTTTCTTAATTAGTCCATAAACGCTTCCTGGACCGATTTTAATAAGACCGTCTGTGTCTTTTCGGACACGCTGCATAATCCCATATCCATGTTTTTTTCCATCACGCATGGTAAACAAAAAATAAAAGACCAAAGGCGTCAACGGCAACCGAATTTTTTCTATTTTTTGCTTCATGTACTGTATTATAGGCACCTCAAAACGGTTGTCTAGTGGAGTATATCAACTTTGATATATATAGTATATCAGAAAAAAAATACATATTTTACTGTAATCGTTTTATTTCACTTTTTTTATTAAAAACCCTTTGTTTTAGATATATCGATGTTTGATATATATCTATATTTTTTATTGATATACATGTGTAAAATTATACTTTTTTTTGATTGACATGACCTATCGCGGGGTATAAATTTTGCTCGAAATTGAATGGAAAGTTTCCATTATAAGCGTACTTCCTAGAGAAATTGCAATACCATTTTGTTGCTCGATTTGCCCTGAAAAGAAAGACGCGTTTTTTACACCTTCTCTTCCTTACCATGGCCGATCGAACAACGTGCACATTCACATGAATGAATCGTTGTTTGTCGAACAAACGACAAAAACCTACAACGCGCAAGAGGCCTTAACCACTATTAGCGCTAGTGGACGGAGAACACACGGACCAAAAATCTGTGCGTAGGCGATGGTTGTCAGCGGCGGGTGCCGTTTGACCATATCGTCTTTGATCGCGTCGGCAAGTGCCACGTGACCTTCGTTGGGAAAATACAGATGGACAGACTCAAATCGTGGCTTGGGTGGCTCGCAAAGCTTCCAAGTTCCTGCAAGGTCCTCTTCTTCGCCGTTCTTGCGGCGTTGAAGGTGGCCGCAATCATCCTCGAGAAGAGGACGAGGTCGCTCGTCATTGCGACCTGGAACGGGCTGATGACCTATGTCTTCTGGTCTGAAGATGCTGCACCTCAGCAGGCAAAAGACGGTCACGGCCATCACCCGGAAACGGGGTGGTTCAGCCTTCGCACACTCTGGAATTCGTTGAGCGCACTCGGCATCGTCTACGGCGATATCGGCACGAGCCCGCTCTACGCTCTGCGAGCCGCACTTGGCTGGTTCAGGGACTCGTCCGGAGTTGTGAGCGGACATCGAGTTCCGATCATCTTGGACAACGTCCTTGGCGTCGTCTCCTTGATCAACTGGACGCTGCTCATCGTTGTGACCCTGAAGTACGTGGCGTTTGTCCTCCGCGCTGACAATCGCGGCGAGGGCGGCATCATGTCGCTGATGGTTCTCGTGACCAGCACCTTGAAACGGCGCGGCTACATGCTCGCGATGACCGGAGCAACGCTCGCTGGCGTCTTCGGCTCGGCCCTGATCTACGGCGACGGTGTTCTGACTCCCGCAGTCAGCGTCCTCGCCGCTGTTGAGGGCCTTGGAACAGCCTACCCAATCCTCAGCTTCGTGGTGGTTCCGCTGGCCTGCCTGATCCTGATCGGGCTGTTCAGTGTTCAGTCGAAGGGCACCGGCAAAGTCGGCAAGATCTTCGGGCCGATCATGCTGCTCTGGTTCCTCTTCCTTGGGGGTGAAGGGCTCTATAACATTCTGGTCTACAAGCCGGAGATGTTGTATGCCCTGAGCCCGGTGTACGCGATCAAGTTCCTGATCGCAAACCCGCTCCTCGGAAGCTCGGTCATGGGCGGTGTGTTCCTGGTGGCAACCGGTGGCGAAGCACTCTACGCCGACATGGGCCACTTCGGCCCCAAGGCTATCAGGATCGCATGGATGTTCGTCGTCGCCCCAAGTCTGATGCTTCAGTACATGGGACAAGGCGCGATCGTTCTCGTGAACCCAGAAGCGAAGTTCGACCCGTTCTTCGCCGCTGTTCATCTCGAGGGAGAAGCGCTCGCGGTGTTCGTCATCTTCCCGACGATCGCGACGATCATCGCGTCTCAGGCTCTGATCTCCGGTGTGTTCTCGCTGACGGCGCAGGCAATCCAGCTTGGTCTGCTTCCGCGCATGCCGGTGTATCACACCGACGCGAACGAGCGTGGCCAGATCTATGTCCCGGTGATCAACTGGGTTGTCTGCCTGATGGTCATACTGACCGTCATTGGTTTCGGCAGCTCGGGTGCACTTGAGTCGGCCTACGGCATCGCCGTCTCTCTGTGCATGCTCTTCACGACGGGCCTGATGATGTTCGCCAGCTTCTACCTCTGGCACTGGCGTGCTTGGGTGGTTGCGGCAGTCTGGGGTCCAATCCTCATCCTCGAAACGTTCTTCGTCTACGCAAACGGCCAGAAGATCGCTCACGGCGGGTGGTATCCGTTGCTCATGGGCGCCGTGCTCTTCACGATCATGACCACCTTCAAGAGGGGTCAGGAGATCAAGGGCTGGTACATGAGCCGGATGTCTTTGCCGGTTGAGCGCTACCTTGCTGCAGCTCAGGACGCGTTCGTCAACCCAAAAACAGCCATCGCCTTGACAGCCGCTGCGGACCGCGTTCCGTTGGCGCTGCGGGCGATCCTTCTCGCCCAAAACGTCCGCTACGCACAAACCGTTCTTGCGACGGTCGTCACGGCTGACGAACCGTACTGGACCGGAGATCGCGTCACTTGGCGCGACCTCGGCAACGGCATGTGGGAGGCGATCATCCATTACGGCTTCATGGAACAGAGCGCGATCAATGTCCCTCTTGCACTGGCGCAGAGCCATGTGCCTGAAGGGGTCGACATCGATGGCATCTACATCCTGGGCCGTGATGCGGTAGTCCCTCATCAGGACGTTGGCGCGCCTGTTGAAGACGATCAGCCTGCTCCGATGGCCTATTGGCGCGAGAAGCTCTTTGAGCTGATGATCGCCAACGCGCAAAACGCGGTCACCTGGTTCAAGGTGCCGCCTGGACGCTTCCACCAGATCGGCATTTCGGTTGTGATCTAAACAGCGAGACAATCCCAGGTAGGCGGCGGCAGACCTGCCGCTACCTGGGACCCTCCGGTCATATCTCTGACAACGATTCATTCAGATCCCTTTGTTCTTTTGTGCCCGCTATGACGTTTGTCTGATGCGGGCTTTTTTCTTATAAAATTCCCACTCTTTTTACCTGAACACACAGCAAAAATCAGATTGACAGAAGGGCTATCTCTTTGTATTCTGAGGGCAATGAAACGACAAAAACTCAACCAATGGTACGCAACGGCAATTTGCGGAAATGACATCATGAGCTCGACTTTATATGTCTCTGGAATTGCCATTATTTTCGCCGGAGCCTATGCGCCACTCGTCCTTCTCGCTATTGCCTTAGTCTTATTTTTTTACAAAGCCGTTTACACTGAAGTCGTTGAAGCCCTCCCAGTCAACGGCGGCGCCTACAACTGCTTACTCAATGGGACCTCAAAAACAATTGCGGCCATTGCTGGAATCATGAACTTTTTGTCCTATATCGCAACTGCTGTCTTGTCAGCAAAAGTCGGCATAGGGTATCTGCATACAATCGCACCAATGGTGCCAGTAATCCTCGGCACGATCTTGTTATTATTATTCTTTTTATTACTCGTTCTCTCAGGCATTAAACACGCCGCAAAAATTGCGCTAGTGATTTTCATCTTCCACATTATTACACTCACAACACTGGCAATTGTTGGGACGATCTTTTTCTTGAATGGTCATTCGTATTTCATGGAAAATGTTGCGTATACAAAAACAATGATGGAAGGTCACGGCGGCCTCTGGATTGGCCTCTACCTCGCATTCTCTGCTTCCCTCCTTGGTGTCTCTGGTTTTGAAAGTTCAGCAAACTTTGTGGAAGAACAAGGCAAAGGAGTCTTCCGTAAAACCTTACGCAACATGCTGATTGGTGTGGCGATTTTTAACCCACTTATGGCATTAGTTGTTCTCAACAGCCTGCCATTTGAAGCGATTGTCAACGCAAAGGACTTTTTACTCGCTGACGCTGGTTTGCAGATGGGTGGCGAATTCTTGAAATATATGGTCGCTATTGATGCAGCGCTTGTGCTCTCTGGTGCAGTTCTAACGTCGTATGTTGGAGTTAGTGGATTATTGTCTCGCATGACTTTGGACAACTGTCTGCCAAGCTATTTCGGAAAGATGAACAAACACGGTGCGTACCCTCGTATTCTCATTGCATTTTTCTTACTCTGTGGCGCAATTTTATTAGTGACAAAAGGAAACCTCTTATCACTGGCTGGTATTTACACTATTGCCTTTTTAGGTGTGATGACACTGTTTGGTATTGGTAATTTAATTTTGCGGCAAACCCGCACAGATCTGCAGCGTCCATATAAAGCGCCGTTGCTTTTTGTTGGACTTGCGTCAGTTGCGACATTATTTGGAATCATTGGAAATATTCGCATCGACCAAGAAAATCTCCAATTCTTTGAATTATATTTCATCCCGGCAGTCATCATTGTGTTGATCATGGTCTATCAAGATCACATTACAAAAGCCCTTGTGCGAATCACCGAGCAATACACATGGTTGCATGGTATACACCGTTGGTTATTAAAGCACTTCAAAGATCAATCAGAAGGCAATCTTGTGATTTTTATTCATCACGCTGCTCGATTACACGCTGTGCTTGATTATATTAACCGAAATGAAACAAGTGAAAATATCACGATCGTCCACTGCAATGACCCACGAGATATCCTCCAATTAGAGTTTAAAAAAATCCAAAACATCCTGCCTCTTTTAAAAGAAGTTGGTATGTTTTCTCATTTTACATATCGCTTAGAGTACGTTGAACAAGAGTTCAGCGCACAGGCAATTGACGCTGTTGTTCGTGATTTAAAAATCAATAAAAATCGTGTCATGATTGGTGCAATCCGTGACTTCAAACGGTTTAATTACGATGAGCTGCGTGGTGTTCGGGTGATTATTTAACGACGAATTACTCAGGCCCACTGACACACTTTTGTGTCTATTTTGTTATAAAAAGAAAAAACGCGCCGGGAGTCCGAAGACATGGCGCGTGTTGGTGAGTGTGTTGCGGTTATTTGAACTGCAACCGGCTCTAACCCGAGATCGCGCAGACCCTTAGTCTGCTTTTTCGCGACGGAAGTGAACCACATCACCCGAACCACGATAACCACTCGTCTCCACCTCAGGCAGAAGGAGGCAACGAAGAACATGACAAGGGCGCTCAGTGAAGTACGCCATAGCCTTCAGCACCGAGCTCGCATCAATTTCCACTACCTCACTCGACTCAAGTCCTCCGATGATTTGATCCAGTGCAGCGCAGACAATTGCGATATCGCACTCACAGAAATTGACGAAGCCAAGCAGGGCGATCTTGTGAGCATCTCCCGTCACCCGCTTGGCCACGTGCGGGTACCGCGCAAGAGCCGCACCCACCAAAGGAAGCGTGGATGCAAGCTCCTGATACAACTCAATCTGACGCTGGATCGTTTCAGCATTTTCCTGAGGAACCCTTACGCGTAGATCAGGCTCAGTCTTGACGATCTCCTGCGCCATTTGCAGCTCCTGGAGGGAGTTGAGACCGATGATCCACTTAAAGTAGTCCCAGCCTCGCTCAATCTCATTCTCCTCAGCAAGCACCGCCTGAAGCACTTCGATCATTTCAGCCTTGTTCATTGCGAACTCCTTCTACATGCTACATGAGGTAGCTTTTGGGTTTGCTCAATTTCACAGACCGCTCAATAAAAAGGTGCTACATACCGAATTTGAGTGCACATCCTCCTCTCTCAAATTACGCCTCTATAGGATCATGTTACCCCTCTTTTGTCAATACAAAAAAGACCCTACGGGTCTCCTTTGTTTTTGTGGGCGCTGAGGGGCTTTCGCCTCGCTCGCTCACGCTCACTTCGTTGTCCTGGGCAGCGCCAATTTGCCACTGGCAAATCGTCGGCATTCACTGCGTCGCGCTCTCGCTTCGCTCGTTGCGCTCCTGGTTCATTTCTGCCCGTTCTCGCCCGTGCAAACCAAAAGAAAAACAGCCCTGAAGGGCTGCCTTTCTTTTGGTGGGCGCTGAGGGGCTCGAACCCCCGACCCCCTCGGTGTAAACGAGGTGCTCTAGCCAACTGAGCTAAGCGCCCAAATATCATGCAAAATGCAGTGGATATAGGATAACGCAACTTTTACTTCTTTGCAAGAAGGTTGTGCGCGGAAGAGGACTTGAACCTCCACGAGAAAAATTCCCACAGACCCCTCAAGCCTGCGCGTCTACCAGTTCCGCCACCCGCGCATACGGTTTACGGCCTATTTTTCAATAGATTGCAATACATTATGTCTCTTTTTCCCCTTTCTTGTCAAGAGTCTTGCAACAAAAAACTGGCACATGGCCAGCTTTTTATCAAATCCTTCAAAACACTGTATTAACTTTTGTTTACCAATGTTTCTTTCAAGCGTTTTCCGTAATCACGGATGAAGAATAATTTTGAACGACGCACTTTCGCAATTTTCACAATCTCAATCTTGTCGATGAGTGGTGATGCAAGTGGGAAAATACGTTCAACACCGACACCAAAACTCACTTTTCGGACAGTCATTGTTTTTGTTGCTGGTGTTTTACCACGCAATGCCAAGATCATGCCTTGGAATACTTGAATACGTTCTTTTTCACCTTCACGAATCTTGAAATGGACACGAATTGTCATTCCTGGGCGCAAATCTTGTTCGTTTTTGAGCTCTTCAGCCGCCAAAGCCTCTTCTTCTGCTTGTTTTTTTGCAGCTTCTGCTTCAGCCGCAGCACGCTCTTCTTCAGACACGTCAGCGACAACTTCAGCTGTTTCTTCAGCAACAACAGAAGTCACTTCAGCTGCGACTTCTTCTGATTGTGCCTCTTTTTCTTGTTCAGACATAGAATTTCAATAAATTTGATAGCTCACGGAGTATACGAGAAAATACCGTTGCCGTCAAGGCTTCTGGTCATATTGTCGGCTATTTGCTATCATTTGCCTATGAAATACTTTATTGGATTCCTTATGATCGCAGTCGGCACATTTGAAGTGATGAAAAGTGACTGGATTATTCGCAATTTTGGCATTATTCCATGGGCGGAAGACAAATTCGGCTCCGGCGGGACATGGACATTCCACAAAATCCTCGGCATTTTGATCATTCTCCTCGCTTTCATGCTGATGAGCGGACAAGTCGAAGGCATTCTCCAATTTTTGTTTGTTCGGTAAACAAGGGTAATAATAGATTGTCTTGACGATATTTGCTGAAAATAGTATACTTTTTTTGCTATAAATTCTGGGCCTTTAGCTCATCTGGTAGAGCGCCTGCTTTGCACGCAGGAGGTGGCAGGTTCGAGTCCTGTAAGGTCCACAACCATTTTAAAATCCCCTTTTACGGGGATTTTTTGTTTACCGTCCAAGCGCTTGGTGGAGTCGCTGAATTTTTTCTGCGCTCCTTGCTCGTACTTTTTCTTCTGCTCGAACACTGATAACCAAATCTTGAACCATCTGTGCAGTATCCATTACTGCGCTGCTTTTGTAACGCGCCGGAAACTCTTGCAACCACCGCTGACCATCAGGATCAGTTTGCATCCGGGCGATTGCCTGATTTTGTAACAGTGTCGTGCGAATGTGATCTTCACTCATCTCAGGAGAGAGTTGTGCAAATACCTGTTCAAATTGTGGCACAAACTTTTTCAATGCATTTTCATATTCACTTTGAATCATCTGCTCAACAAATGCGATATCATCATCTGAAATATGCTTTTTTAAATATGTAATATCTGTCAGATCATAAGAGCGGCCAGTTTCAATTTTGTGATACACAATGAGCGCCGGATGTGAGATCGGAATTTCACCTCCGCTGCGAGTGCGGTAGAATTCAACCGGCTGCATAAATTTTTTTGGAATTGTCGCGCCTGTGTAACGTGTAACAGTATCCCCATTAGAATTACGATGTGAGATATGCAAATCTACAAAGTCGAGAGTGTCCCCTACCTCGATTGAATGATTGACCCCCACCTTTGCGATTTGTATATCATCAAGGTCTTCACGCAAAATATCAACAGCGCTTATAGACTCAACCCACCGTTGTCCATCTGCGTCTTTTTCGGCTCGATGTTTTGTAAATTGATACCCATGTTTTTGCAAATACGCCTCCACTTTTTCAAGCTCATCATCGAACACACCAATATCGACATCTTTATGGTTACGAACAAAACGCCTTTCGAGTAATGAAATATTGGTTCCACCATCAAGTTGCCAGGCAAAATCGGCATCCTTCATCAAATCAGCCAATGCGTCAAGTCGCGCTTCCATAAAATCCACTTGTTCAGGAGTCGGCGGTGTGTACTGACCAGCTTCTGCTATTTGAGGTTCTAGAAAAGTCTGAAAATCAGGCACAAATTGGCCCTGTTTTGGCTGAGTATTCTCTAGCATAACCTCTCGATTTATCATACGATTTTATGCTATCACCTAATGAGTCGTACCTGCAAATTGTCGATTATATCAAAGAGTTCAGGGTATAGGAATTTTTGTATTTCTTTTAAGAAGCATACTAGTATTCACCCACAAACAAGAACACGCCTCTTTAAGAAATCTTTCAATTCAATCCCCTTTTAACGGGGATTTTTTGTTTGTGTGAATAGCGTCTTTCTACTATTATTGTGGTAGCATGGATACTTAATATAGTAAGGATTTTATATGAAAAAAGGACTTTTGGTCGTCGTGGCTCTTCTCATCATCGCTGCCGTCGCAATTGGCGGGTACGTGATGTACAACACAACAACAGACGAGGAATCAGAAAAGACAACAGTAAATACAAATTCTACTGTTACGAATGAATCAAAGACAAACACCGTAGTTGCAAATGATAACGCAAACACAAATACAGCGACTGCTGATGACCGGTACACAAACTCAAAACTTGGTTTTTCTGTAAAACTTCCTGAGACATGGGTTGCATATGAAGGCGATGATTATTGTGGCAAAGATTTGAAAAAAAATAACGCGATTGGATTTATTTCAAAAGATGTCTACAAAAAAATTCAAGCGGATAATGAAAATTACGCGGCAGGAAAAAGTAAACAAGCTCCTTGCTATGAGGGCGTGAACCCAATCACGATCACAGTCCGTCAATACAACTCTGTTAATGAGTTGGAAAACAACACAAAAAAACTCTCACTCACAGAGTATATTGCACAACAAAAGAAAGCAGCTGAAACATCACTCACTCCAATGGTTCAAAAAATCCAGGGAGAAAACGTGGACAGTTATCGCATCCAAAGTGCATACGACGGCATTTCTGAAGAACATGTATTTGTGACAAGTGGCGCAAAAGTATACAACATCACAACGATCTATACAGACGCAGTAGCCGGAAAAACAACAGACACAGCGACACAAAAACAAATTGTTGAGTCATTCAAAAATTTGTAAAGACAAACGATGTGTAATGAAATTATGCGGAGCTCACTACTCCGCATTTTTTTATTTAGAAAGCATAAATCAATGAGAGGTTTTGGCCAAAATATAGAAAATAGAATAAGAAAATGAAAGCAAGCAGGGTATCGGTCTGAAACCGTACTACTCTGCCTGCTTTTTTGGAGACCCCGTGCCCCTAGCTGCGGAAGGCATCAGCTCCACAAGCCTGCTTTGAAGCTCGACCGCTTCGACTTCACGATCTGCTGCTTGACGCAAGACTCGGTCTCGGGCTGCGTTAAGCTGCGCCTGCGCATCAGCCAGGTTATCGAGCGCAAGCGTCAGTGTTGCGGGATCATGCGCCTTCACTTCTGCATCCCGGAGATGCTCCGCGATAAGCGCTGCGCAATCAACCTGCGGCGGATCTGTATTGATCTTGTAGGTCTTCATGGGCGTCAAGAAATACAGATCAATGAAGCCGTTATAAGCGCGATTTATGTCGGAAAACGAGGCCCACTTCGGATACGCCATTCTTAACTTACTAAGATCTACGATTCCTGGATTCTGAGGATGAGGCCCGATGAAGCATTCATCGAAAAAGAAGATCATGTTTTTGATGTATTGAAGCATTTGCTCACGCTGTGCCTGCAACACCAACAGATCCTCTCCTGTCGCACCCTGGATGGACTTGTTGATTGCCGAGAGCCAGCTCAACACGCGACTGACGTACACCGGCAGCAAATCAAAGTGCTGGTAAAGCGCAGTGAACTGCGGGTTAGTCACAGGACACTCATCACGAAAACGGCGCTGGTAACCTTTGAGCGCGGTACGCAATTGGTCCTCCAGGCTTTGCTCCTGAATCTGCGGCTGCTCCTTGCGCTCTTGCATGGAGTAATACCGAGGCAACACCCTGAAGACACCGAACAAAACACCGGCGACGCCACCAAGCATAAAAAAGTCATACACGACGCCTCCAATCCTTGATTTATCAAGGTACATCAATCAACGGTTGATTCCGCTATGAGATTGACGGTAGACCCTATCAAAAGCAACGGCGGCAGTCAATAGTATAATTTATAATTTTATTTTCAATGCTGCAGAGCTCACTACTCCACATTTTTTTATCAAAAATCACACAAAGTGAAGCATGCTATCATATAAAAAGCCTTGGATTCAACGACACACAACACCCCTCATCGCCGCGGTCTTTCTGTTGAGCTTTGCCGTTGTTTTACTCACCTCTTCATGGAACGACTCGACGATTATTGATGAAATCTCCCACATTGGAGCTGGTTATTCATATCTCACTCTGACTGACTGTACTTTATCGTCAATCAACGTACGGTCAAGAGCATTGAGTGTTTCTGGTCGTAACAAATCAAACGCATCGCGCCCAACCCCAGCAGTGAGGAACACGTCAGCATTTTCCGGCAAGACAATCGGATATCGCATTGTCACAGTTTCTCCTTCTTTCAGTGTTTCAGGATTCCATAATCCATACCCCAGTGCACGAGGCTGCTGAATCACACTCCAACCATCTGGCGTGACCCATGAAAAAAAGAGGTAGACAGCAAATGGATCATACGGCACGAAAGATGCTTGTGATTGTTTTTTATATGTCAGATGCACTTCTGCGGCTGTCACGTCATACCGTGATCCGACAAGTAACAGATCAGGGGTCACACGATACGGTGTTTCCAACGGCTGGGTTATCGCATTAATCACAATCGGATTCGCAGCCTCACTCCTCTGTTTTGCAGAGCCATACACAACACCGAGTTCATTCACAAACACCGGCTCTAACTGATTATCATTGATAATGCGCTGGTATCGTTCACTCATGGCACGATGCGCGCTTTCTGATTCTACAGCCCACCACGCAAACGCTGTGTGCTCAACAAATAACCACTGAACTGACTGGAGCTGCACAGGTGCGGCAGAAAAATGCTCTGTGCCAGTTGCCAACCGAGAGACCGGATACAGCTTTTGCCGACTCGCAAGCAATGGCCAATATCGATTCGAGCCATATACCGCATCTCCTTCTGGGATTTGACGAGCAACATCTGCAATGCGCTGACGATCTTCACCGGCAACCGTACTATAATTTGAAAGCTCCCAGTGCGGACCAAAGGCCGCCACGTTCAACAGTAAGACACTCACAAGCAATGCCGTTGATATTGAAATGTTTCCCAGCGGTGTCGGAATCACTGGCAATCGCTGAAACATCCTTGGCAACGCCATCAGTAATGCAATAAAAAACCAGACCACAACGGTTACTCCATAATGATAATAAAACAACTCCACGCCTCCGGCATCATTGCTTGCGAGCACATACGGCAGCGCTGCGAATGCCGCAGGAATCAGTACGCGCGGAAACCACAACACACCCCCTGCTGTTGTAAGAACGCACAGTAGCGCAATCACACTATTTCGTATCGTCATTCCATGCAGAATAAACCGAACAGGGTGAAGAAACGGAAATACAACAATATCGTGCATTGTATTTCCCATCCAATCATATAATTGAGTGAATAATAATGAGTTATTCGTTGCGAGCATTCGCCCAAGCAGCGCCATCCCGATAAACCACAAGACACTGACGGCGATCAATCCAGCACCGTGAGCCATCCGGTGCGGTAGTTTGCGATCAGTCAGCAAAAATACACCATACCCCACAACCATAAACGCCGCGTCATCACGCACCAATAATAGCGCGATACAACACAGCCAAAAAAAGAATAGTCGGCGCTTCAATAACGCATACCAACTCCACAAGATAATCGGCAACAGAAACACCAAAAAATGAAACTCCGCAAGTTGCAAGCGCATCACCGTCGGATATGTCGCATACAAAAGAGCCGACACAATTGTCAGGCGGTGGGCTGCGCGTTGCTCAATGCCATGCAATACGTGCTTGCAGATAGCGTAGACCGGAAACACGCCACTCAATACCCATACACTTTGCGCGATGAGCAACATACGCGGATCTGCCCAAATCCAATAGAGTGGCGTCAACGCGATGAGCAGCCATTCTCTATGGTCAACAAGATAGGTCCAATCATTAAATGAGCCGATAAAGATGCGGCCGTGAGCCGTATTCCACAACACCTGATGATAAATGCCTAAATCAAACGACCAATACAACAATGCGTGATATTTCAAAAACGCGAGCACAATCATCCCGGCGCTACTGCAGACATACACCAACCATAACCACCACGGAACGTGGCGCACAGACTGTAAAAAATCAAATCGCATATAACCTCAGTATATTCTATAAAATGGGTGGAGGCTAGCCGATTTTCTGGCAATTTGCTAGTATACGAAAGCTCATATCTCTGGAGAGATGGCTGAGCGGTCGAAAGCAACAGTTTACTAAACTGTCGATCCTTCACGGGATCCCAGGGTTCGAATCCCTGTCTCTCCGCCACATTTTCAACCACCGTATGAAACAATCATCCAAAAAACAAACAGTACAATCATATATCGCCGATTTTGATGGCGAAGTCGCAAAACGTTTGAAAGCTCTGCGCGTGGCAGTCAAAAAAGCTGCTCCAAAAGCTGAAGAATCAATCAGCTATGGCATGATTGGTTACAAACTGAACGGCAAACCACTCGTCTACTTTGGTGGTTTCAAAAAACACATTGGCCTGTATCCGACTCCTGCCGGCATCGCAACCTTCGCCAAAGAACTCGCACCCTACAAACACGCCAAAGGATCGGTTCAATTTCCGCATGACGAAACACTCCCACTCACGCTCATCACAAAAATCGTGAAGATGAAAGTAAAAGAATTAAGCGCATAAGCGCTTCTTTTTTTATTGACTATACAGTAAAATATGAGTAGTGTTACAAGCACTCAACGCAAAAAATAGGGTACTACAATGCTGATCGATGATCCTATTGCCATCCGCGCTATTCAAATCCTTGCAAGCGCTCCAAATGGGATGAAAAAAGCAGATCTTATGTCTGCCCTCAATCTGCGAAGCAAAGCCTCCCAGGAAACGCTATGGGAATTACTTACAACAATGGACGGCATTGAATTAGCTGGCAACGGAAAAAACTTCTCCTTGAAGTACGCAGGTGCAAGATCAAGGGAAATAACACCAGCCATCTCCCATGAATGGGAAGACAGCGATGACATTTCGGAAACAATAGATGCAAAAGCAATACGGCGGATTTGGGCGCTATTCGAAGAAAGGGATCTCGTCACTCAGAGTGATTTGAAAAATCTTCGGATTAATATACCGCGCTTGCGGCGGATTATATCTGAATGGCTGGCTTCAGAAAAAATCATCATGGTTCCAGCAGGAAAAACAAGGCACTATCGAAAAGCAAAAAACATCTCCGAATGAGTTGAGCAACGTCGTAAAGCATCGCGGACCTGACATCTCCGCATCTTTTTTTATTCAACTATTCTGTGTAGATCACGCCACGCGCAAATACGAAAGCAAAAACCAAAAATGGCAAAAACTACCAGCGATAACGAGTAAATGAAATACCTCATGCCAACCGAACCAGCGCGGTTTCCAGATAAAACTCAAGCCAAAGCAGATTGCACCCACGGTGTAGCACACTCCTCCGAGTAATAACCAGAAAAATAGCGACGCTGAAATCGTCTGCATCACAACCGGCAACGCAAAAACCACCAGCCACCCCATTGCAAGATAATGCATGACGGAAAACCAAACCGGCGGGCGCAAGCGCGGAAATGCAGTCATAACAATTCCAAGGAGCGCCAATCCCCAACCAACACCGAAGAGAGACCAGCCCCAAGCACCTCCAATCACCACAACACAAATCGGTGTGTAGGTCGCAGCAATTAACACGTAGATCATTAAGTGATCAAAAATCCGCAACATCGCTTTCGTGCGCGCTCGGTGTGGCGGAAATAAATGATAGACACTGCTCGCAAAATACAACAACAGCAAACCGCTTCCAAAAATCGTCACAGTCGTCACTTGAGCGCCTGTCTGCGCGAACACAATCAGCAACACCAACGCAGCAACAGATAGCCCAAAACCAATCAGATGAAGCAAACCGCTGATAATGTCATTTGGTCGGTGATGTGTAAATTGCTGTGTCATTCACTCCATCCTACTCTCTTTTAGAAGAAGTACAATGTTGATATTTTTTCAATATCCTTAATTATTGCTATAGTAACAGTAATAATTTGAACAACCTGTATTGAATATATGCAATCTGAACGATTCCGCCTCCCTTTTCAAAAACCTCCTGTTGAAACACCTACAGTAGCAGAGGAGGACGACAACTTCAGCGACCCATGGTTTACCGCTGACTCAGAACCCACCCACAGAAGCGCTGTCGATCGTCTGACCCACCTCTTGCGAGACAACCCACGCGCCGGCAGTATTGTTACACTTGCGACAATCATTGCAGCTGCTTGCTCAAGCGAGATGTTTCAGAAAGGGTCAGCAAACAGTGAGTCACAGGCTCTCACGCCAATGGATCATATTGAGATAATAAAAGAAGCAGAAGGAGACCTTCGTGTCTTGTTTAATTACGACGAATCAATGCGTATTACCTCTTGGAATAATCGAGAAGAGTGGGATCAAGAACTCACACCAGAAATGGGCAATCAAACATTTGCCTGGCATCGCCATGTATTTGAAAAACAATATGCGCCGTTTACAGCGAGTCCAATACTACAAACAGAAACCGAGCCATTGCTCATGAAAGCAAATGAATATCCAAATTTCACGAGCGTATATGGCAACATGGAAATTGGCGATATCAGACATCTCACTGAACTGTTTGTCGAAGACTGGATTGACGCAGCGCAAGTACTCGGAAAAGACATTGACAGCGAACACGATCTTGAAACGCTCACTGCTGCGGAATGGATGCATGTCTTGCAAGCCCCAGCAATACAACTGCAGTACGACAAACGACTGGCTTCTATTTTTCCTGAATATAATGAAGCACTCACAAACGCACATTTCCAAAAAACAATTGAGCAATTAGTAACAGAAGGCGTTGGTGTCTGCCGAGACAATGAACGCATTAACATCACAAGCTACGTTATCGCAGACAAGATGTTTCATCTCGCTGACAACGGACTCTTGTATCTCCCAGCAACAAACATCATTGATGCAAAGCACACGCGTGGTGCGTTTTATCTTTCACAAAATCCTCAAGAAATGATTGTCGTCGGCGTTGACACAACATTTGGAGATGGGAATATTGAAAAGGCATTAACCGTTGTTTCACCAACAGATGAAGCGATCTGGCACTCGCAACAATACGACAAAGACATTCCACTTACCCCTGCCGCTCGTTTAGAAAGCCTGAAATTATTTGAACAACTCCAAACTGACCTATCACCAACAACAAGAGCCATTCTTGAACGCGAGGAGCTTCTTGCAATGAAGGAAGCCTTTGAAGGAACTCAAGTAAAGGCAGAAAAATCTGTGATTGCGCGTGAGAAATACAATACCCTACTTTCAATTGTCACACGTGATGCTGCAACAGCTACCTTTCCGCTAAACATGCCATCACGTCTTGTTGGATTATTTGATCAGCTACTTTCCACCAGCCGCGAACTTGATAAACTCGAAGGAAATCCAGGTGTATATCAAGCAACTGCACAAACAATGTTCGCGGATTACTTACAAAAAAATGGTGTTGACGCTGACAAAGCCCGCGCATTTGTTGGACAAATTGATCGACTCCCACATAATGAACGCGAAGAACAATTAGAAATCATTCGAGGTATTCTCACAAAAAAATAACTATCCTGTCTATGAAACAATCCATTGCACTCTTTTTTGGCGGCACATCTGGCGAACACGATGTCTCAATCAATAGCGCGAAAAATGTCCTCGCGGTGATTGATCGCGAGCGCTATGCCGTTACACCAGTCATGATTACCCGCGACGGACGGTGGCGCATTCCAGATACAGCATGGGACGGTAATCTCTCTGTCTGGCCGCTTGCCGATGATTCAACAACTGAATATTCTGCGCTTGAAGGTTTAATTGAATTACAACAACGCAATTGGATTGATATTGCTTACATTTTGATTCATGGCGGCGAAGGTGAAGACGGCCGCTTGCAAGGTTTTTTTGATCTCGCAGGCATTGCCTACACCGGCTCATCTCAAAAAGCCGCTGCAATTACAATGGACAAACCACGATTTCAAGATGTGCTCACAGCACACAACATCCGCACACCACAATCAATCACAATAGAGTGGCCACTTACTGAAAACGAAACCATCGAAACAATAACTACACAGATTAAAAGCGGCTTTGGATTTCCGTGTTTCGTGAAACCAGCCAGTGGCGGATCAAGTGTCGGCACATCGCGGGTTGAAACAGCTGGTGATCTCGAATCAGCTCTTGTTTCTGCGGGCGCGGACGATCATCGCATTCTCATTCAAGAGCTTGTCAGCGGCGATGAACTCTCTTGTGGCGTGCTTGATATCAACGGCGTAGCAACTCCGCTTCTCCCAACACTCATCAAGCCAAAGGATGGTGTGTTTTTTGATTACAAAGCGAAATATACTCCGGGCGCTTCATCAGAAATCACTCCTGCACCAATTTCCGCAGAGCTCACACAAGCAATTCAAGCAAAAGCCTTGCTTTGTCACCAATTATTTGAATGCAACGGCGTGAGTCGCACAGATTTTTTACTCGACAGTTCGCGGAGCAACGACATTGTGATTCTTGAAACCAATACCGTCCCTGGCATGACGCAAACCAGCCTGGTTCCGCAAGGCGCTGCCGCAATTGGCATTTCATTTGCACAAACAGTGCAACACATTATTGAAAGCGCTACGAAATTGTAATCGTAAACGACAGTGTATAGGTTCCTGTTGGTTGTCTCCCTGGAATCACCTGACTCAAACCCACACCTGTCACGTCCCATGTGCAAAATCCAGATGCGCCAGAACTTGCACTAGCGAGTGTAATACTACTCACTGCAGTGGCAATTTCACGAAACGAACTACTACTTCCTGCGCTCACACCTGTTGTTGAGGCGCATGGTGACACCGGCGTGACTGTAATACTCGCTGGATTGACGGTTAAACGTCCGCCTTTCGAATCTGTATCTGCGTCGTCTGACCCGTCAGAATTACTATCATTAAAATCATACGTATTTCCGCCTGAAGTCCAAAGTCCTGTGCTCCCCGATGTCGGGGCCATTGTCACAGACCACGTTCCAACTCCAGTTCCATTACTCACCCGAATTTTTTGACTCGATGTTCCAAGTGTCCCAGTTGTTGTTGTTGCGGCAAATGGAAATGTTGTTGAAGAAAAACCAACTGACGGACTCCCAACAGTTGAACCACCACTATCGACAATCGAGACAGCAAGAGGAGTTGTCAGCGTAATCGTCGGCGAGCTCGCAATAGATGTCAGTGTTCCGCTCGAATCAACCTGTGATTTTGTTGTAATGGTATTCACACCTGGAGTGCTCGGCAAATCCACACCAGATGTTCCCCCGCCAGCACCGTATGTCACAGTCGCAGTTTCATTCAATGCCATTTGCAAAAAGCGAACACGAATATCGGTGTTACTCCCATTCGCCACAAACGTTGGCGTTCCCGGGCCAATCAATATGTCATCAACATAGACCTGCTTTGCATCAAGTCCAGCGTTTCCGGCAGCAATAAAACAAATAGCGCGCACACTACTCCGTGTTGAACCCGCGCCAGCAAATGTCCATGTCACATATGTCCATGTATTTGCAGACAAAACAGGCAACGTCATGCTGTCATTAATCGAATCACACGCCGCTGAATCATCAAAACCAACACTAACTGAACCAGCTGTCAGCGCTGTATTACTTCGAAACCAAAAGCCAAGCTTTGTGTACGCCGAAAAGTTTTGCCCCGTCGCATAATCATAACTAAAACTATCAGTCGCATCAGGGCCCGCGTTTCCGTCATTATCGCACGAAATAGAGCCCGTTGTTTCATAAAAGACGCCTGTATCAAGCCCCCAACCATCTACCCATTGCGTTGCAGTATTGCAGGTATCTGTATCGTCCTCTGTCCAACCCGTCACACTATCCGCTTCATTAATTGAATCCGCAATCATTGCAGAACCTGAAACACTGGCGGTTGTGCGCCCCGCAGTCCCAGCAACACCTTGCGGGGTTGACCAGCTCGAACTGGTCGGAATTGTGATAGCAAGACCACCACTATTCAGCGCTTCAGCAGCAGTGTAGGTAAACGCAAAGGTTTGGTCAGTTGAACTCACGCCAACCGACGTTGGACTGACAACATTTGTTCCTGAGCCATCAGCTGCAAATGCACCAAACGGCAACACACTCAATAAAAGCACTGCAATGAATTGCTTTTTCAAAAAAAATCGAAACAGTGGGCGCCAAGAAATCATTGGATATTACGACGTTGTCGTTTTTTTACGAGGTGTTTTTCGTGGGGCTTTTTTACCTGTTGTCGATGCTGCTGCTTTCTTTCTTACAGGTTTTGCTGCCGCTCGTTTGCGAGGTTTTTTCACCGGCACAGGAACAACCTCTTCTTCGGATTCGTCTTCATCAGCAATCACCTCTTCAACATGCTTCGTGCCTTCTTGGGCTTTTAATAACTGCAACGCTCGGCGCAATCGAATAATCGTGCGCACCACTCCCCAAACAATAAGTACAACCGCAATCAATGCAACAAGAACCACAACACCAATGATCATCAGTTGTTTTTGTGGCGGCAACACCCATTGCTCAACTGGAGTTGCGGCAATTGTTTGTTTTTCACCATTAACATCCATGTACACAACCGTTGCAGTGGCTTTCACTTTTGCAATTTTTGGGCTCACAAATTGAAATGAACTGCGAAGTGTATCATCTCGTAATACTTGCATGCCACGTTCATTACTGATTGGCAACAAACCAGTCCGATCAAAAATCTTTGAAAGCCATGGGTATACTGGCTCAATTTTTGTCACAATCGTTAAATCTTCGCGCACTGTTCCTGTATTTTGTACTTCAATTTCTGCTTCTTTGTCTGTAAATAAGCCGTTTTCACTGGTTTTTAAGTTAAAGGATTTGATTGTCACATCTTCCTTCACCTCTCCCGGCACCGTCACATACACACGCACACCAATGCGAGTGCTGAGCTGAATCCCGCCAGTCGTTGTTGTTGGCGCTTCCTTTTTTTCTTGGATTAAAATTCCACCCGCGTGCTCACCTGCGTCGACAGTTGCATCTGCTGGAATTTCAATAGAAAACGGCACTTCTTGTGTCGTGTGTGGCTCAAGTGTGACTTCAGATGTAGACAATGTAATCCATTTTCCTACTTCATCACGCTCTTCCACTTCTTGCTCAAGCGCAAAACCACCGTCAGAGCTCTTCGCTGAATCAGCTGGATAGACCTTTAATGTCAACGGCGCGTCAGAATCATTTGATAATAATAATGTATCATCGCGCTTTTCGCCGAGCGGCAATGCTGTATAAATAAACCATTGTTTTGTGTGGTCATTTCCTTCACCTGGATGCGCTGGTTTTCCGCCGTAATTTCCTGTATCAACCGCTTGCGCTGCACTTGCGCTCACAAAAAAAGACCCAATAATACAGAGAACGCTCACAAACACTCGATGATACAGAAACGATATACGCATAATTTTTATTTTGTATTGATGAATAGACTGAGTATATCATTTTTCACAAAAAAACACACCAAGGACATTGGTGTGTTTGCGTTTGTATCGTTTTATGAAAGAGTGATTGTGAAAGAAAGTGTATATGCACCACTTGGTTGGGATGGTGGTAATACTTGTGATAAACCAACCCCTGTTAAATCCCATGTACAATAGGTTGTTGCAGAGGATCCACCGGTGAGCAGTGTAATACTACTGACTGCTGCGGCAACTTCACGGAATGAGGATGAAGAGCCGAGTGTTAAGTCTGTAATTGGACATGCGGTATTATCTGGAGAACCTGCGCGGGTTCCGGACGCTGGATTGACGGTTAAACGACCACCTTTTGAGTCAGAATCGGCATCATCTGTGCCATCTGTATTACTATCATTGAAATCGTATGTGTGTGAACCATCACTCCACGTCGCTGTTGAACCACCAGTTGCGGCAATCGCAATCGTCCATGTTGCATCAGATGTCGGATTATACACACGAATACGCTGTGATGATGTACCGAGTGTCCCTGTTACTGTTTGTGAACTGGTTGAAAATGTCGCACTGGAGAATGTGACACTTGGACTCCCAACAGTTGTTCCACCAGCATCAACAATATCGACTGATTGCGAACCATCACTGATCGTTTGTGAAAACGACGAAGCAACACCGAACACGGTTTGATATAAACCGACGGATGCAACCGCAGCGAGGACAATACCAACGATGATTGTTAGCATTGATGACCGAATTGCCTGAAAAACAGCAGTCATAAATGTATGTTAAATTGTTTTTTGTTTTGTTTTTTTATCGAACAAATGTATTGTAGCACACTTTTACAAAAAGTGCAAGACAATAAAACACGAGTCTTGTACACGGAAAGAAAAAAAATATGCTATACTGGGTGAAAATAAATCACTAGAATTTTCTTTATAGATCTTATGGTCAATCAACAATTACAAGACTACATCAAAACTCAAATTCAGCGCGGTGTTCCAAAAGATGCGGTTGAACAAGCCTTATTAAAAGCCGGTTGGCCAGCCGCAGACGTCACACTTGGCATGCAAGAGCTCGACGCTCCGTCTCCAGTTGCGCCAGTTGCAGCAAAACCTGTCGCCACTGAAACAACACCAGCAACTCCGGTTGATTTATTTGAAGGAATTGAAAAATCAACACCAAACACAGCCGCAACACCTGCTGCCAGCATGCCTGTGACCACAAAACAGCCATTATCACCAAATATGCTTGGTCAAACAGCGAAAAGTACTTCTATTTTCCCAAAAACAAAGGTGAAAATGGTTGATGGACTCTCAAATCGCGCACAAATCATCGGCATTGTCGTTGCCGTTGTTGTTGGAATTGGTGTGATCGCTGGCGGTGTCTATGCATACACTGCACTTTCAAGCTCTGGAAAAGGTAATATTGCAACAGCGTTAACAAATTTGAACAGCCTGCAGTCAACTTCTTTTGCTATCACTATTGTTCCACAACTACAAGCCGGAAAGACCATTCAAAACCCGCTGACACAAAAAGCGGAAAGCGATATCGCGTTGCAACTCAGTGGAACAGCCAGCGGTCTTACAACTGCAACACCTTCAATGCAAGGAACTGTCATTGCACAGCTCAAAAACAGCGCCGGAACTGACTCATATGAAGCAGAGGTCCGCAGTGTAAACAGTGTTTTATATACAAAATTCGGTAACCTTAGTGGCGCCCCAGCTGTCACAACCTCTGTATTGCAAAATCAATGGTTTTCACTCAGCAACCAAAGCATCGCAGCAGTGAATACTGCTGGCATTGCAAAATTTGATGGTCGCATTATCAAACAGTTTTCTGGAACAGAGCTCACACAAATCAAAAATTCGCTTATTTCAGCGAATATGATCAGTATCACTGATAAAAGTGGGACTGAAACGATCCAAAACACTGTGACAAATAAGTATGGCATGTCTGTGAGCGGCGCTGGGATGAAGCAATTTTTGACATCAATTACACCAGTGCTCACTGCTCGTGGCGCAACAACCGCGCAAATTCAATCATGGCAAGCGGCAATTGAAAAAGGCGGTGATATTCAAGGAACTGTATGGATTGGCAAAAAAGACAAGCAACTCTATCAAGTGCAATTCAGCCTCCCTGTTTCTGGGAACTCTGGCATTGAACGCCTGGTTGTTGGAATTACACTGTGGGACCACAACAAAGCAACAACAATCGATGTTCCAAGTCCTGTAAAAGCCTTAGATACAGTCTTGCTAGAAGCGCAACGAAATGCGCAAAATGCTGCGACATTGCCAGCACTCACAACAACTCCGGAAACAACGACAACAACTGACACGACTGCAGACACAACCGAAGATACGGTTGATACAACAACGACGGACTCTACAACAGATGACACAACAGCCCTTGATGAAACAACATCAGACACAGCTGACACCACAGAAGACACAGAACCTGTCGATTTAGACATATCAATTGATGACGCCGATGACGATGGCTTAACAACTGCACAAGAAAAGCAGTACGGGACAGACCCAGAAAACGACGATACTGATGATGACGGGTATCTCGACGGCGAAGAAGTCAAAGCCGGATATAATCCAAATGGTGACGGAAAACTCAAATAACTATTGAGTTTTCTACACAAAAATAGAGGGCCTTGCGGGACTCTCTATTTTTTTAACCCAAGAAGCAGCGTTTTATAACTGACTGCAAGCCACGTCCAAAAAAGAAGCGCGAGGTCATTTTTAAAATATGGAACATCAACGATTCCATATACACAAATAGCGATGATCGGCGCAAGCAACACCAACGTTGCATTCCGTGTACTCAATCGAGAGTGATACAGGCATTTCACCGCAATACCAATTGTGACACAAATCCAAATAGCGCCGAAAATACCAAATTGTGTCCAAAAATCAAACAATAAATTGTGCGAATACTCCAATAATTCAACGTGAGATGGTAAACGATAGAGGTCATAGACTTGCGGAAATGCTGCAATGCCAGCACCAGTAATGGCTTGATGAGAAATCAAATTCCACGTTCCTTTCCAAAGAGCGAGGCGCACATCCCCGGACACATCACGAAATAACAAAATCTCACGTGTTTGCGGCAATGCAAGCGCGAGTACCAGGCCGATTGCAGACACCGCGAGCGTGAAAAACCGAGCCCTCGTAAACAACAACATCACAATAGCACTCCCAACAATTGCAATCACCGCCCCATCAGCTCGAGCACACACAACGGCAATTGACCCGAGGATAGTCGCTGTAATCGCAAGAAACAGCAGCAGCTTCTCTTGTCGTACTGTATTTTCAAAAAACCGCTCTACAAAGCGCCGGTGGACGAGATATGCAACAGCGCTTGCAATGATTGGAGCAAGCAACAAACCGACAGCATTTGGATATGAAAACACACCAACTGCTCGACGATCCGGCCACGCGTTCCATGGCTCTGGAATTCCCGCGCCTGTGATGTATTGATAGATCGCGACAACACTCACAACAATAACCAGTGCCCATGCTGCTTGTAATAACACTGTGATATCTTTCGGTTTTTTAATTACAAGCGACAGCGCAAATGCAAACAATACCGGCTCAACACAATAGGCTTTCCAAATCCCAAGACCATCTCGCAGCGCCGGGGTCCAAAAGAGAGCAGCTGTTGTGAGCACTAAAAAACCAAAAGCAATCATTCGAACAACCCGTGTGTGCGGATCACGCAAAAAACTCCAAGCAGCGCGATATTCACGAACAATGACAATCACCGTGAATGCCACAACAGCAACCTCAAGAGCAGTCAGTGGGATTCCAGCAATTGCAAACCGTAGTTGGTACAACGGCAACAACACGATAATAGCGGCAGCAAATAATATCATGTCTGTATTCTATACAGACTGCGTGTCTTTCGGCAAGGCAGCATTTTGCAGTGCGATATTTTGCAACGCGATTAATAACCCGATAACAAACCAGACATGGACGATAAATAGCACAGAAAATGTATTATATTGCACGATAATTCCAATAAATGCAGCGAGCGTTGCGACAAGCAATAGGCGCGTTTCTTCTCCTTTGCCGTACGTCAAAGCGTAGATTGAGCGAATAATCACAATAATCCATGACGAAAAGAGTGCGAACGCTCCGAGAATACCAGTTTCCGTCAGAACCTCTAAATAGACATTGTTCACAATGCCCCAGCCGGTATCAGGTTGTGTGAACGGATGCGGAGCAATGTATGGACCGAAACTTCCAGGGCCAATACCAACGAGTGGGTGTGTCCAAAACGCATCTTTCGCCTGCTCAATTGTGTAGGCTCGTTCATTATAGGATGCGCCGGCAAAAATATTCACAACATGTGAGGCAACTTTTTCAGTCAGTCCATCAAACTGTTGTAACTGTGTCACTGCAACAATCCCAACAATTCCGAGTCCTGCAAGTGTTGCAATCACGCGCCATGAAATCAATTGGCGATTCAAAAAATACCAGGTAATAATTACCGCAAGAGATGCACTCATCGCGATGTATCCACCACGCGCAACCGTCAGCGCGAGATTCAAAAAACCAAGAGCCGCGAGACCGAATGCGACCGGCAACGACACAATTGTGTTCTTTCGAATAAATAAGACCGTTGTCATTGATAACGGCAACAATAAATAATTCGCAAAATAGAGCGGCTCTAATGCAGTTGATTGGATGCGTGGAAATCCAAGAATTTCTTTTGTATATAATTCACGAAGGCCCGTGAGCGCTGTCGGCAATCCAATGAAATCTCCAACCCATTGATACAAACCGAACACTGTCACGACTGTCATTGACGCAAGCAACACACGAACAAGTGTGCGCTGCTTTTCTTCGGTATTCAAAAATGCCGGGACAATAAAACTCGCTGTCATCGTAAATAAAATAAAAGCGAGCACGCTCACTGATCGAGTAAGGTTCGGAGCATACAATAATGAAAAGCCAGCAATAATAGCGTATGCAATAAGTGGCACTGCAATCGGGTATGATTTTGGCAGAATATTTGGAATCCGACGTGTCACTCCAAAAAACAGATACGCCAATAAACACAACAACACTACTTGCGACACCCGAACAGTACTCCCTGCAATATCAACAGAGCCGATACGCTCAAACGGCAGTGCAAATGCGAGCGCTAAAAAGGCAAATTGCGGGCTGCGAAGTAACGCAAAGATCACCAGCATTCCAAGAATGCCAGCAAATGTATACTCAACTGGAAATCGAACCAAGAGCCATCCAAGGATATACGCTGCTGCTGCCGCAATAATCGCAAGCGCTACCCAAGAGGCAAGGTGTTTCGTTGAAAATGACATCTGTTTTTTCATAGGATATCTATACCTTACTGACTTTTCGCGCGTTGTAAAATAGCCATTGTTTGTTCACCGGCTTTTTTCCAAGAAAACCGCGCTGCCTGGGCAACAGATTTTTGTTGCAATTCTCGACGCAAATCAATGTCATCGAATAATAAATCAAGCCGTTTTCGCAAATCATCAGCATCGTGCGGATCAAACAAAATTCCCGCATCCCCCACCACTTCAGGCAAGGCAGTATTTTGACTTACAATCACTGCTGCCCCAGACTGCATTGCCTCAAGAGCCGACAATCCAAACCCTTCATACACCGATGGCATGACAAAAAAACTACACGCATTATAGAGTGCAACAAGATCTTCATCGCCAATGTAATCAACAAATTTCACCGCATCTTCTAAATGATACTTTCGCACCATTTCAGACAGCTTTGCAAACTTGTCACCTTTTTTTCCAGCAATCACCAGCTGATGGTTGCCGCGCTTTGAAAATGCAAATGCTTGAATAAGTGTTTCATAATTTTTTCGCGATTCCGTTGTGCCAACGCTCACGATAAATGGCGCTCGCACGCCCAAGCGACGAATCCGCGCTGCAATCGCCTCTGAATCGTCAATCATGCGATAGGCTTTTCCAGCCGCAGGATAGATAACAGACATCCGATCTTCTGATATATCCAAGTGTGTCATCAGCTCTTGTTTTGTGAATTCGGAAATACAAATAATATGATCAGCTCGACGCAATGACTGCGGCAACACTTGTGCCCAATATCGCTTGTCTGCGCCAGAAAAATTATCAGGGTAGCGTAATCCATATACATCATGCGCCGTTACAACAACTGGTTTTGGAAACCGTGGCACAGAAAACGCAGGTTGAAACAACATATCAACTCCTCGAATCAATGCTGTCAGCGGCAAACCAAGCTGATCCCAAAGCAATTGCTTTTGACCAGACAATTGTGTTGTCACACGATCAATTCCCATGATATGCACACCACTTTCTTCTTCAAGAGCTCGCAGCTCTGCGAGAATATTCTCAACATAAAAACCATATCCACTTTTTTGCGGGGCAAGTGCTGCGAGGTCGATACCAATACGAAACGGATAATGGGACATAGGGGCAGATTAACGATTACGAAGAAATAATGAACGCAATTCAGACAACGTTGTAACACGAAACAAGAGAATAGTCACGCCAAAGACACTCGCGCCAATGACCGCGAACACGCCAGTTGTAACAAGCGCGTTGAGCAGCTCTGGCAAGCCTGACCACGCATTTGCAAGCGGCAACAATAGACGCAATACCGCGTACATAATACAGGCTGCGGCAGCGGCTCCGATAATCGGATACCACGAAAGTCGAATCCGCGTTGTACGTAAAATAATTGTCAGACCAATCAACACAACCATTGTTTCAGAATAGACCGTCACTGCTGCTGCGCCATACACTGAAAATCGCGGGATAAAAATAAGATACCCAGCCAGCGCCGACGCCGCGACAAACGCATACCCCAACAACATGGTTTTTTGTTTATTCAATGAAACAACAAGGTAGCCAAATAATGTGCCGAAATAAATCGCGCCGGTTGCGACAATCAAAATACGCAACACCGCAACAACTCGCTCTGCACCGCCTGGGTCTGTTGCAAAATCACTTCCAGCAATAATCGTCATAATCTGTGGAGCAAGCACTTGCACGCCAGCAATCAACGGCAATGCGATCAACGCAATTGCAGTAAACGATTTTTGAAAGATCTCCTGAAACCGCGCTTGATCATGCGCTTCCCACGCAGCACCAAGAATTGGCAATACCAATCCCGCAAACATCGCTGGGAAGGTCACGAGCACTTCAAGAATTTTATATGGCGCGCCGTATTGTCCAATAATCGCATCACTCGCAAAAAAGGTCATGATAAATGTATCGCCTTTGAAATAAATCAACGTGAACACAATCGACAACGCAATCGGCCACGCTTCTTGCGCGATATCGCGAAATAACGGCATGTCCCACACAAATCGTAACCGCACAAATTTGCGCACAAACCACAAATTAATCAAAAAGTTTGCTCCGCTGCTCGCAACCAATGTCATTAACATCCAAAAGACTGAACCATTCAATGCAATAACAAGCAACACACCGCCCAGCTGCACTGCTTTCCCAAGAAACTCACCAATTGCTACGGGTGCTGTATAGAGAAACTTTTGAAAAATGGCGGACAACAATTGATTGAGCGATAAGAAAAAATAAAACCCAGCTGTTGCGGCAATCGCGATCACAATTTGCGGCGTGTAATTATCATTAAACTGACTAATGATGAGCGCAATGACTGGTGCGCTCGACAACACAATCGCCCCAACCACAACCCGCAGCGTCACAATCGCGTTCACTACGCGGGATTCTCGCTCCGGAGTGTCAAACGAAATTGTTGCGAGTCGTTTGATCAAAATAATATATAAACCCAAATCAATGCCGATGCCGAACATCTGCAAATAGGCCGTCACTTTTGTATAGACACCATTTCCGTCGTCTTTCAAATAATGCAATGTCAACGACGCAGCAAGCAGCGCGAGCACTAAACCAAGGATTTTTCCAATCGCTTGAATCGCTGTATTGTGTGCAATTTTGGCTCCAGTAGACATAGATATATCATCTATACTACGGGGTTTTGACGCTATTGTCTACTTGTCTTATTCAGCGGAAAACAGCGCGAAATGTTCCGGTAATGGCGCGATGATACTCAGTGACTCACCAGTCGTCGGATGCGCGAATGCCAAGCGTTCACTATGTAAAAATAATGCATCAGATTTTTGAAATACTGGGTATTTTTTTGAGATATACAAACGATCCCCAACCACTGGATGATCAATCGCTGCTAAATGCGCGCGAATTTGATGGGTACGGCCCGTGTGAATTTGCACTTTCAGCACAGAATATCGATCATTGATGTTTTGCAACACTGCATATTCTGTCCATGCATCACGACCTTCCGCGTGTTCTGGACGCGCTGCCATTTTGCCTGGATTCATACTTGATCGATGCAACGCAAAACGAATATCACCGGCTTCTTGTGGTAATACTCCGTACACCACTGCGCGATATTCTTTTTCAACAGTTCGTTCTTGAAATTGTTTTTTCAAATTCTCTAATACTTCTGGTGTTTTCGCGAGCACCATCACTCCAGTCACGAACTTATCAAGACGATGCACAATTCCTGGACGAAATGCACTCTCCCACGCAAGGTCAATCACATCAGATCCCATGTGCTTCACAAACCAGCCTGACACACTTGGTTGATCATCGTTTTCATTTCCTGGATGCACAATTAAATCAGTTGGTTTATTTACAACAATAATTGCATCATCTTCAAACAACACACTCAAATCATAGTCCGGTGAAATCAGCACGTGATCTGGTTTTGTCGGTGCCGCAATTTCTTGTGTCATTGAAATAACATCACCCAAACGTAAAAATTGATGCTTTGTCGCTGGCTTATCGTTAATCAACACCTGTTTTGCTTGAATGGCTTTTTGAACGCGTGATCGAGACACCTCCGGAGACAATGTCGCAACCAAAAATTGATCAAGACGTGTGCCGACATGTTCTTCTGTGATGTGGATCGTTGAATGAGCAGTCATTTAATCAGTGTGAATTTCAGAACGCATGTCAGGAAAATACGCTTCTTCTACTTGTGGCGCAGTGCGCGTTTTATCTGGCGTTCCGGTTTTTAAAATAATCTCCATTGCCTCTTCTGGAGTATCAACAATGTGAAACAACTCCAAATCTTTTTCAGCAATTGTTTTGTATTGTGCGAGCAACTTGTCTTTCATGAATGTTTCCAGTCCACCCCAAAAATCTCGGCCAAACAAAATCATTGGCACGCGTTGCATTTTGCCGGTTTGTAACAATGTCATGACTTCAAAGACTTCGTCGATTGTGCCGAAGCCGCCTGGAAAGGCAACAAAGGCTTGCGATGGTGATGTAAGCATCACTTTTCGTGTGAAGAAGAAATGAAAACCGATGGTGTGACGAACGTATGGATTCACGCGTTGTTCAAACGGCAATTGAATGTTCAGTCCAACAGACTCGCCGCCGGCTTCATACGCTCCTTTATTCGCCGCTTCCATAATCCCAGGTCCGCCGCCAGTAATCACTGAAAAGCCGCTTTCTGCGAGAAGTTTGCCGAGTTTTTCAGCATTTTGATACGCTTCTGTGTCTGGGGTTAACCGCGCTGACCCAAAAACGGTAATGTCTGCGTGCAGCGTTGAAAGAAAGTCATATCCTTCAACAAACTCAGACATAATGCGAAAAATCCGCCAGGTTGCTGTTGTGCTGCGAAATTCCTTTGGATTAATCACTTCTCCGCGCAATTTTGCTTTGTGCAATGCCGCGTCTCCGTGAGCACCAGACTTTTGATTATGGTGCGTGTGATTATGTTCTTGCTCTGAATCTGGTTGTCGTTTTGAAAATAATGATGTCATAAAATATGGTAATGAATACCGCTACTATAGCACGAAACGCGAAAATAGCTACTGCGCGCGCTTTTTTTGAAAAATGCGCATATCTTTGAATGACGCCGGATGAAACAACGACAAACGACGAGCAAGTGTCGGTGTGAGCCCGGCAGCAGCAAACGCGGCTATGGTGGCGGTTTCTGTATGTGGAATACATTGATAGATAAAACCAATCAATCGACCATAGGCACTATCTCGCAAGGGTGAATAATAAAACAACCCGTCTGATTTCAACTGCTGCGCGAGCATTGCAACGGTTTCAGTGAGTGGCGCATATTCGAGCACACCAGACGCAATAATAAGGTCAAACGGTGCTTGCGGGTATGCCAGCAACGGCTGTGTGATGTCATGCGTTGAAACAGCGCAGACAATGTCCGGAAATTCAGTCGCCATATCAGACTCTAATTGCGCCACCATATCAGCGTTCATATCAAATGCAACAATCTGCGCATTCGGAAAACGTTTCGCGAGCGCTTTTGTGTAGACACCTGTTCCACAACCAACATCTAAAATATGCAGCGGTGCGGCTTCCTCGAGCGGAATCTGTGAAACAAAAAATCGGACTGATTGCTCATAGCCAAAGAGGCGCAAGAATTGGTTGTATTGTTTCGAAAATCTCCCAAACAATCGATAGGATAGCTTTTGTTGTTTCATATGTATTGGTACTCCCTCCTGGACTTGAACCAGGGACCGCCGAGATATAAGCTCGGTGCTCTAACCACCTGAGCTAAGGGAGCGCAGGATTCGTCACTCTTTTGTAACTGATTTTTGGACATCTTGCAATCTAATTCGCTAGAAAGAAGTATTTCTTTCCACTGAACTAGGGACGTCGATGTACATTTGCGGGAGATGACAACGACGTCGGAGAGAAACGACTTGAGCGGGGCAGTACCTAGAAGGAGGAAGGTCCCTGTAGTGCAATTCCGACAAGCAGGGGGAGTAGCGCCAGGAAGATCAAGGTGGCCAGAATGATCACGAACCAGTTGATTTCCGGGTGTGATTCCCGCGAGAGATCCTCCCAACCCTCACTGACAAGCCTGGGAGCGATCTTGTGCCGCCAAACAAGTTCAGCCGCCAGGTCAACCATCACCGTGACCCGTAGGTCCGAGACGGCCTCGCCCCATCCTTCAGTAGTCATGCCGGTGTGCCTGCTAATTGCCTCATCGACAATTCGCTTGGCTTCTTCAACAGTCTGCACGCGCTGCGGTGCGCGCAAGATCACGCTTTTGTATCTTCTCAAAGCACCTCCTTTTCAGCACTGTACTGTGCCAAAATGTGCGGCGACTGTAGCAGAGAGAAGTAAAAAATGCAATACCATGCATTGACAGTCCTTGTAAAAATTCATAGACTACGTGAGCTCACAGAATTCTGTGGGCGATTAGCTCAGTTGGCTAGAGCGCTTGCTCGACATGCAAGAGGTCACTGGTTCGAGCCCAGTATCGCCCACCAAAAAAGCTGCGTTTTCCACGCAGCTTTTGTTTTATACAGATATTCTGTTTCTGAATTATTGCTTTGGAGCCCGATTCCAGAATTGTTTTGTGACTGAACTTTTTCGTCCAGCAAGTAATTCACGATAGAACAATGTCCAGCTCCCCATGTGCCAACTGGAAAACAGCGCAACAACAATCATCAAGATCAACGCGCCAACTGAATGATAGAACGTCGAATAAAAAACATATCCGTTCATTCCCCAAATCATCACTGAGTCTCCAGCCGCAGCAAACAAAATTGGTAAACTCACAAGTTGCGTGAGCACAACCGCAAGCGCTGTTGCGATCACGTAAACAATATAGACAAACACAAGAAATTCAAGGATCACACCGAACTGCGCTCGCACGAGCACTCGCCCACGAGTCAGCGCCGCAACCCACGGAGTTTTGTTGATCACCACATCATTCATTGCAAATTTTGCAACCGTTGAAAGATAGACCGCGACAGGTGTCACAATAAAAAATAACAAGAATGAGTACACGATTTGCCATTGTCCGAGTTGGTCAAAAAATAACGGCAACGCTGCGAGCGCAAGTAATCCATATGACACTGCTTTTGTCACCAGCTGCACACTCGCCACACCCCAGAAATGCTGCTTGATCGCAGTCAGCGCATGATGCGTTTTGTATCGTCCATGTGTGTTCGCATCAAATTGTCCGTAGGCATCAATCAATCCGATATGCGCGCTCATGATCAAGACAAACGCGATCAGTAAAAACAGTGCGACAATGACAGCAAAACCGGCAATCCACACTTGATCACCATTAAACAAATCAACAATCACCATCCATTGTCTCCCAGACCAAAATGTCGGCCGCAATGGAGACAGGTCGCTGCGCAATAAATCTGCATTTGTGAAAAACTGTTCGAGCTCAATGCCTTTGCCTCCCCAAAAAAAGACACAGATACCAAAAAACCACAGCAGCGGATGTCGCCGTGTGATTTCCCATGATTCTTGAAAAATGCTTTTGTACAATTTCATAACGTTCCAATACAATAAATATAATTTACTGCATTGTACCGTTTTTTGAAGTTGAACGCCAGTTATGCAATGGTGTTTTGGCCGCTGTTTGGAAGCGCTTGCATTGTGTCTTTCATCAATGCTTCAAAATCTTCACGCTCTAATGTCTCAACAGCAAGGAGCTTCAACGCGAGCGCATCAAGCGCTGCTTTGTGTTCACGCAACAATTGTGTCGCAAGTTCATATTGTGTGCGGATCAAGCCAGTCACTTCTGCGTCAATTTGTTCAGCTGTTTTTTCACTGTAATCACGCTGATGTTGGATTTCACGGCCTAAAAACGGCATGTCATCGTTTGTCCCGAACGTACGCGTTCCAAGTGTTTCGCTCATTCCGAAACGCGTCATCATACGGTGCGCCATTGATGTCGCTTTTTCCAAATCGTTTGACGGACCAGTTGATACGTCGCCATATTGCAACACTTCAGCAGCATATCCACCAAGAGACACCGCGATATCCGCCATCATATTTTTACGGGTTTGCAATTTACGATCGTCATCTGGCAATTTCAATGTATATCCACCAGCTCGACCTCGAGGAATAATCGTAATTTTATGCACTGGGTCAGATTCTTTGAGCATGTACGCCACAAGCGCGTGACCACCTTCATGATACGCCGTTTTTTCTTTTTCCAATTCTGAGGTGCGTGGGTCTTTTTTCTGTGGACCCATCATCACTTTATCAATCGCTTCAAGACAATCTTTCATTGTCACTTTCACACGATCTTGGCGCGCTGCAAAAATTGCTGCTTCATTTAATAAGCTCATTAAGTCTGCGCCAGAAAATCCAGTTGTGCGTTGCGCAATGGTTTTCAAATTCACTTCTTCTGTGAACACTTTATTTCGCGCATGAACGTTTAAAATTTCTTCACGATCTTTCAAGTCCGGTAAATCAATCACCACGCGACGATCAAATCGACCTGGGCGAAGAAGCGCCGGATCAAGTACATCTGGACGATTCGTCGCTGCAATCACAATCACTGCATCCTCTTCTTCGAAACCATCCATCTCTGTCAAAATTTGATTCAAGGTTTGTTCACGCTCATCATTTCCGCCTCCCATACCAGCGCCACGTTGACGACCGACTGCATCAATTTCATCGATGAACAAAATTGCTGGCGCTGCTTTTTTCGCTTTTTTGAAAACGTCACGCACACGACTCGCGCCGACACCAACAAACATTTCCATGAACTCTGAACCACTCATGTGAAAAAATGGAACATTCGCTTCGCCAGCAACTGCGCGCGCGAGCAAAGTTTTACCAGTTCCGGGAGATCCCATCAGCAATACGCCAGTTGGGATTTTCGCGCCAATTGCTTTGTATTTCTTTGGATTTTTCAAAAAATCAACCACTTCAGACAATTCTTCTTTTGCTTCTGCAGCTCCGGCAACATCTTTAAATGTTTTTTTGCCAGATGCATTTGGATCAAACATTTTTGCTGTTGATTGCCCGAATGACATTGCTTTATTGTTTGCACCATTGGCTTGACGCATCATGAACCAAAAGAAACCGATGATCAAAATTGCTGGCAACAAAATCGGAATCAATGTGCCAAGAAGATATTTCCAACCACTCGCACTTTTCACTGTAATATCTGAACTTGCAAGTTGCTCTGCAGAAACGCCGTAATTACTCAGCAACGTCGGTAACGACTCAGACGCTTCTTTTTGAGACGCTTGTTTTTTGCCGTCTTTCAATTCGATTTTTAATTCTGAACCTTCAACAACTGTAATGGTTTTCACCTCTTGTTTTTTCACTGACTCTGCAAGTTGACTCACACTCACCTGTTGTGGTTTTTCAAGTGGGTTATTATAGAGCGACAACACCCATGCGAATGCGACAAACGCAAGGACAAAAAACAACACGCTGCGCATTGGTCCGCGCGGAGCTTTTTTTCCACCACCAATTTGGATGGTGAGCATTTTTTTCGTTTCCTTTTTTGTCGGCGTTGCTGGAGCGTCTTTTTTCGCACCATCTGTCGCGCTCTCAACTGGTTTTTTTGGCGATGTGTCTCGAGCTTCGTCGAGAGGAGCGTTATCGAGGGGCGCTTTTTCTACAACCTCTTCAGACTTCTTTTCTTGTTCGTTCATGTGATTTTCATTATTCTATATACGAGAAATTTGTATTGCTCGTGCGCCCTACTATAATTGAATTCAACGAAAAAAGCAACAAATGTAATAAAAAAATTGCCACGCCACCTATGTAGGTAATAGGCAGCGCAGCGAGCCGGGCTGAAGTGTCGTTTTACAGCTTTACGGCTTTTTCCCGAACTCGAGCGAGGAGTTGAAGCGTGCATTAACACTCGCAAGCCAAGTCTTCACTGCTGTGTTGAATCCACCTCCACGGTGCGGAATCCTTGTAACATCCACACCGATAAGGTCTCGAACTGTGGCTTTGTACCACAATGGATCAATAACCCTCCTTGCCCTACTCTCCCAAAGAGTACCCTCGTAAGAACTGGTTGGACGAAGCTCGTCAAGCTCCTTTTCAGCAATGGCTTGAAACAATGCCTTTCGAAAGGCACCGACGATCTGCGCATTCAATGTTTTTCTGCCTGGAGCAAAAACGACATTTGCCGCTGCAGACGCTAGAAACTCTTCGATTGTATTTACCTCTGTTTCCAACGGAGATGCAATGACGGTACTGAATCCTTCTGGAGCTAACTCAAAGTCCGTTCCGAACTCTGCGTTGATATTTGCAAGCCCTTGACGAATTCTTTGAATACTACGATCGCCAATCCTTTGACTCCTTTCCTTCAGGGCTTCATTATTGCACTGAAGTAAATCATCCAGACTAACAATCCCTGCGTACGCCAACGGCTCAATGACTGAGGTGCGCCATACGCGAGCAGACCGCATCAATTCAGGACTATCAAGCCTTAAGCTCAATAGATAATTACTGCGATCAGCTGGATTTGCGCCTAGAAGGCTTTCTGTTTCAACAACACGCAAAGCATCTGCGGCCAATTTAATGACAATGAGTCCATCCGCACTTTTCAAAACAAAGGAACCATCCGACTCCTTGACCAAGGTGGTTGCAGTAGAACGCAGGTCAATTTCAACGTACATCAGACCTCCTCATCCGCTCAATTTTCGTATATTCCAGCACCATGCCGAAACACTACGAAATGAGGGACAAAACACCATACCACGCTCAACGAAAAAAGCAACGTTTCGCGCATCTCAGATGTAACAGCGCGAACACAAACAGCGCCTTTGCGATTCACCGGTGAGCATGTATACTCCAATGCAACACGGCGCAACCGATTGTTTATGAAAAAACCAGCCATTCTTATTGTAAAATTCCCCTATTCTTCAACATTTGGCGGGGGCGAAAAGCACACTCTGACCATCGTTGAAAAGCTATCCGATCAGTACGATTTTTATCTTGCTTCAACATGCGCTGTATTATTGAAAGAGTTTGAGGCCCGAAACTGGAATGCACGACGTTATTGGATGCCAACCGAACCGGTCACTCCAAAAGCCTTGCTTCTATTGCTCTGCATCTGGCCAATTGCGCTCGTTCAACTGATTCGCATTGCGCTGCACTATCGCCACACATACGGCGTTCGCACACTCTATTGCCTGTCACTCACCGAAAAAATCATCCTAACCCCATGGGCACGCCTGTTTGGGATGCGCGTTCTCTGGATCGAACATCTGCAAATTGAGCGCTGGCTCCTGCAAAGCCCGTTGCGCTTGCTCTATGTTCTTTGGTCTCGTTTTGCGACAATTATTACCGTTGTTGAAGCAGTTCGCACTCAATTAATCGCGCTCGGTGTTCCAGAAAAAGCTGTCACTGTCATTTATAATTCAGTGCACGCACTTGATTTCACACCGCCACATACGCGCGCGCTCGCCGAAAACAAGCCATTTCACGTGCTGTTTGTTGGTCGTCTTGCTATAGAAAAAGGCGTGAGCGACCTCATTTCAGCAGTCGCGAGCATTCAGACAACGATTCCGAACATCTCATTGACCATTGCCGGTGATGGACCTGAAAAACAAGCCTTAGAGCAACAAGTTACTACTCTCAATCTCAGTAAAACCGTCACATTTGCCGGATTTATTAACGATGTTGCGAGCGCACTACATGCCGCTGACGTGCTTGTTTTGCCGTCCACCCGACGTGAAACCTTTGGTATTATTGCCGCAGAAGCCCTCGCCTGCGAACTTCCCGTCATTGTCACAACTGCCGGCGGTGTCTCCGAGGTAGTTGGTGATTGCGGGTGGATTGTGCCGCCTCACCATCCAGAGGCAATTGCGCGCGCACTCACAGAAATCTACACGGATTACGAAAATGCCTATAAAAAGGCGAAAAATGGCCGAAAACGGATGATTGAGCGCTTTTCAGAAGAAACAATGATCGAACAATACAGCATTGCTCTGCGTGGTTGACGAATCCGCCCCTCTTTGGTATACTCTTTTCACTTATTTAATATCTTGGATCTTCTGAGCACTTGTTGCAGGATCCGCCGCAATACGCAGTAATATGCGATTCGGTTAACATTTTTGCTTGTTTTATGTCTACAAAAACAACACAACATCAAATGGATGAATTACTTGATTCAAACCCAGATGTTATTTTCCCTGCTGTTGGCGCCCTCGTCGATGGTATTGTTATTAGTGCGCGTAATAATGAAGTACACGTTGATTTAAACGGTATCGCGAGTGGCGTCGTTCGTGGTCCAGAGCTCGTTGACGAATCTGGAATCTTCCAAAACCTACAACCTGGCGACCCTGTGACTGTCACCGTTGTTGACGCTGAAAATGAACTTGGTGTTCTTGAATTGTCATTCCGTGAAGCTGGCCATAAAAAAGCCTGGGATGAACTTCAAGGTAAATACGAAGCAAAAGACATTGTTGAAGGTCTTATTTTGGATGCAAATAAAGGTGGTTTGATTGTTCGCCTCGGCAATGTCAACGGCTTCCTTCCTGTATCACAACTCACTGTGGAACATTACCCACGTGTTGAAGGCGCAAACAAAGCCAAAATCTTGGAACGCCTCAAAAGTTATGTTGGCGAATACTTCAAATTGCGTATTATCGACGTGAACGAAGCTGACAACAAACTTATTTTCTCAGAAAAAGCTGCAAAAGCTGATGAACAATCACAACAATTGGAAAGTTACGCTGTTGGCAACGTTGTTGAAGGCGTTGTGACTGGTGTTGTTGATTTCGGTGCATTCGTTGAATTTGGCGAAGGCTTGGAAGGTTTGGTGCATATTTCTGAACTTGCATGGCAACGTATTGATAATCCAAAAGAAATCATCAATGTTGGCGACAAGGTGAAAGCGCAAATCATCAGTATTGAAAACGGCAAAATCTCACTGTCAATCCGTCGTTTGCAAAACGATCCATGGGCTGAAGTTGCGAAAAAATACAACGTTGGAGATGTTGTTGAAGGAACTGTTTTGAAACTCAACCCATTTGGCGCCTTTGTTGAACTCGACAATGACATTCATGGACTTGCGCATATTTCTGAACTTTCTTGGAAGAAAATCAATTCTCCAGAAGATGTATTGAAAGCTGGCGAACGTTCAAAATTCAAAATTGTCAGTATTGAGCCAAATAATCATCGTCTTGGACTCTCTTTGAAACAATTGACTGAAAAGCCAAAGGATTTAGAAGAAAAGGAAGAAAAAACTCCTCTCGACGAAACTCGAGGCGAATCGGAAGAGGCAAAGGTTGAAGAAGTAAAAGAAGAAGTTGCTGAAGAAAAAGCGGCAGAATAACCCTCTTTGCGAAAGAGGTACACAAAAACAGCCAGCGCCATGCTGGTTGTTTTTTTATTGGCCTCGTACCATGTGAGACAGCATATAATAAGACAAAACCCGAAACACCGCGACAACAATCTTCATGGAAGATGTTGTGTTGGTGCTCCGGGGAGCCGAGCGACGAGACGGAGTCGACTCAGGCCTTTGGAACGCGGCGGTAGTCTTTGAATGTAGGGTGTTGCAGCACACCAACATTCGTATCCACCAGATGCCTCCTTTCTTCAATTTCCCCCGCTTCGACGAGGCCGTTAAGCCAGTCAAGCAGACTGGAGTCAAAGCCGGGATACACCCACTCGCCCTCAGGCGCGTCGGCGAACATTTGCGCAAAGTGCGCTTTTTTAGCCAAGCGCTCTTTCTCCTGGTCTTCCGGGGTCACAGTCCTCACAGACAGAACGGTACCGCCAGGGTAGGTCTGCTTGTAACCTCCTGGGATCAACTCCAAAATTCCGTCATCCTGAGGCACGCGTTTTTTCGATTTTTTACGGAAAGAAGACCGCAAGAGGAGCAAGAGACACAGGACAGACAGACCGATGAAAAACCACATGAGGCCTCCGGTTTGACCTAGACGGTCAAGGTTGCAACGAACATCAACTCTTTTTGCAGCACCATGCCGCGGAAAAGCTGACGCTCGATCATACTGATTTCTATTACATCCGTCAAGAGAACGCATTAACACATAGGGTTGACTTTCGGTTTTTATTCGGTTATTATTTTTATACCTTTATACGAATACAAAAAAACAATTATTTACTATGAAAAAGAAGCCTGTATCTCAAACACTCATTTATCAAACAAAATCCGGAGCCTTGGAACTGCGAGGCGATTATTCGCGTGAAACCATTTGGGCAACACGCACACAAATGGCCGAGATATTCAATGTGAATCCACCGGCGATTTCAAAGCATATTCAAAATATCTATAAAGAAGACGAACTAAAGCGAAAAGCAACTAGTTCCAAAATGGAACTAGTTCAAGACGAAGGGGGCCGCCAAATTAAACGTACAGTTGATATTTATAATCTCGATGTCATTATAGCCGTTGGCTATCGAATTAATTCGGTAGTTGGCACTCAATTCCGACAATGGGCGACCAAAACTCTCCGCTCACACATTGTCGATGGCTACACCATCAACAAAAAACGAATCAAATACAACCTTGATTCATTTTTACAATCAGTCGATGACATTCGCGCGCTATTGCCTAACGAACAAGCTATTGATCCAAAAAATGTACTGGATTTAGTGAAAGAGTTTGCAACCACCTGGATGTCACTGGATGCGTATGATAAAGACACCTTACAAATCAGTGGAACAACGAAAAAATCAGTCGAACTCAATGGAGAAGAATTACTCAGCGCCATTCAAACATTACGGGCAGAACTCATCAAAAAACGTGAGGCAACGGACATTTTTGCGCAAGAACGCACAATAAAAAGCGTTGAAGGGATTATCGGAAACGTCATGCAATCATTTAGTGGTAAACCTGTCTATCCAACAATTGAAGAAAAGGCCGCTCATTTACTCTATTTTATGGTGAAAAATCATCCATTTGTTGATGGAAATAAGAGATCCGGGGCATTTGCCTTTGTATGGTTTTTACGAAAAACGCCGATTGCAGGCGCTCAAAACATGAACCCTGCAGCCCTCACTGCCCTCACACTGCTTATCGCTGAAAGCAATCCGACCAAAAAAGACCAAATGATTGCCTTAGTGACAACGCTATTGCGCGGGCAGAAATAAACTATAACAGTACTCTAATAAAACAAAACCCCGAAACACCGCGACAACAATCTTCATGGAAGACGTTGTGTTGGTGTCCGAGGGAGCCGAGCGACGAGACGGAATCGACTTAGCGTTCAGCTACTGCCCTTGCTCGAGGGCAGCAATTTGAGCCTCGACCTCAGGAGTGCAGGGGACATTGGCCATAACGAACCCGTCATGACCAAGGCTATCGTGCTTGAAAAAGCACAGATTTGTTCTGAAGTCCCGGATGTAATACCCTTCGAGAACCTCTTCTTGAGAGTCTGCCAAGCGAGAATCTTCTTCGGGCCAGAACAACATAAAGAGGATCGAAAAAATCAAGAAGGCGCAGAAGATCAACGAGAACAGAGCCTCCGCATTCTTGTCGAGGAAACCCTTAAACCAAGACCGCAGATTTGCGAACATGGGACACCTCTGGTAATCGACCTAAACGGCCGAGGTTGCAACGAACATCAACTCTTTTTGCAGCACCATGCCGCGGAAAAGCTGACGCTCGATCATACTGACTACACCCAAAAAAGTCAAGGAAATACCCAAGCTCAGAAAGAACAATATTGCTTGGCGAAAGAGCGTACAATATGCTATACTTTGCCTATAAATCTCTGAATTTCTTACTATTTTATGCATATTTACTGGCACGGACTTTCCTGCGTGAAGCTCCAAGTGGGCGATATCAATGTCGTCATTAACCCATTCCAAAACGAGACTGGCCTTTCAATGCCAAAGCTCAAAGTTGACATCGTCGCGACAACAAATCTCGATGACCCACAAACCAACAACATCGATCGCCTTCAAGGAGATCCTATCATTGTCCAAAACGCAGGTGAATATGAAATTCACGGCGTGTTCTTTTATGGACTGCAACACAAATCAGGCAACACCTTGTTTGCAATTGAAGCTGAAGGCATGCGCTTGGGTCATCTTGGCAGCGAACCCGTTGAACTCACCTCTCAAGAGTTAGAATTATTCGAAGGCGTCGATATTTTGTTCCTCCCAATCACTGGCGACCAAAAATTAATCGCGAAACTCATCTCGCACATTGAACCACGCGTCATTATCCCGATCCAATACGCGTCAAAGGGTGTCAAAGCAAAACTCGACAATCTCGAAGGCTTCAGTAAAGAAATGGGAATGAAGATGCCTGAACCAGAAACAAAAGTCATCATCAAAGAAAAGCAATTGCCTGCCGAAGAAACACAAGTGATTGTCCTTGCAGCCGCTTAACTCCATATCACCCAGGCTATGAACGCTGAAGAACAAAAAAAATTCGCCATTCTCGTTGGACTCGCCTTTCTCATCATCGTCCTTCTCTGGATTGCAACGTGGGGTTGGCAAAGTCAGCAACAGCAACAGACTGAACAATCAAGCATTCGATCGTTCTTCCAAAACACAGCAAGCAGAACACAGCCCGGAATCGACTCACTCAAACACACAACAGGCATCATCTTCAAACGCAATAAATCAACTGACAAATAATACAGACCTCTATGGCAAGACGAACTATCAAAAAAAATCTTTCAACTGAAGACACCGCAGCCCTCGAATCTGCAGCTGCAACACACAGTGCTGTTGAACCACGTGGCATTGTTCAAGAAATGTCTGACTCGTACATCGACTACGCCATGTCCGTTATTGTTATGCGTGCGCTTCCAGACGTTCGAGACGGCTTAAAACCAGTCCATCGTCGTATTCTCTACGCTATGTGGGACATCGGCTTAAAATCAAATGCAAAGTTCCGAAAATCTGCAACTGTTGTCGGTGAAGTACTTGGTAAATATCATCCACATGGTGATAGTGCGGTGTATGATTCAATGGTTCGTCTTGCGCAAGACTTCTCACTCCGACAAACTTTGGTAAACGGACAAGGAAACTTCGGCTCAATGGACGGCGACGGAGCAGCTGCCATGCGTTACACTGAAGCCAAACTCACAAAGCTCGCTGAAGAAGCGTTACTTGATATTGAAAAAAACACGGTCGACTTCATGCCAAACTATGACGGCATGCACAAAGAACCAACTGTGCTTCCTGCAAAATTCCCTCAACTATTATTGAATGGAACAATGGGTATCGCCGTCGGTATGGCGACCAGTATTCCGCCACATAACTTGCGTGAACTGTGCAACGCGTCAATTGAAATTCTTGATAACCCAGACGCGACTCTTGAGGACGTCTTCAAACACATCACCGGCCCTGACTTCCCGACTGGCGGCATTATTTACAATAAAAAAGATATTCAACACGCGTACGCAACTGGCCGCGGTCCAATCACGATGCGTGGTCGCGCTGAAATCGTTGAAGAAAAAACAGATATTTTCAGCATCATCATCAACGAAATCCCGTACTTACAAAACAAGGCAACACTTGTTGAAAAAATTGCTGATCTCGTGAAAGATAAAAAAATCGAAGGGATTAAAGATTTGCGCGACGAATCCGATCGTGATGGTGTGCGTATTGTGATCGAATTAAAGAAAGGCACATACCCACAAAAAATCTTAAACCGTCTCTACAAACTCACTCCACTGCAAACCAATTTCAACGTGAACATGCTTGCGCTCGTTGATGGCATTCAACCACGTGTCATGAATGTGAAAACCATGCTTGAGGAATATCTCAAACATCGTGAACTCGTTGTTGAACGTCGCACTCGGTTTGATCTTGAAAAAGCTGAAGACCGCGCGCACATCTTGGAAGGTTTATTGATGGCACTCGAAAACATCGACGCGATTATTAAAGTCATCAAACAATCAAAGACTCGCGATGACGCAAGAAACAACCTGCAAAAGAAATTCCGCATGACAGAGCGCCAAGCAGTTGCGATTTTGGAAATGCGCTTGCAATCATTGGTCAACTTGGAAAAAATCCGCGTTGAAGAAGAGCTTGCTGAGAAGAAAAAACTCATCGATGAATTGAAAAAAATCTTGAGCTCAAAAAAGAACATCCAAAAAGTTGTTCGCAACGAAGTCGAAGAAATTCGTGATGTCTACGGTGAAGACCGTCGCACAGAAGTGGTCAAAGGCGGTGTTGGTGAGTTTTCACAAGAAGACTTGATTCCAAAAGAAGACACTGTTGTGATGATTACATCTGATGGATACATCAAACGTCTTGCTCCTGATATGTTCAAAAAACAAAATCGTGGCGGCAAAGGTGTTGTTGGACTGACAACCAAAGAAGAAGATTCTGTGTCTGAAATTTTCCAAACAAACACACACAACGACATCTTGTTCTTCACATCTAAAGGTCGCGTCTTCCAATTAAAGGCGTATGAAATCCCAGCAGCGATTTCTCGCACCACCAAAGGCCAAGCCTTGGTAAACTTTTTGCAACTCGCAACAGACGAAACACTGTCTGCGACACTCAGTATTTCTGATCTCAGTACATACAAATACCTTGTGATGGCAACAAAACAAGGTGTGATCAAAAAAACAGACATCAAGAGCTTCGATTCAGTGCGTCGCTCTGGGCTCATTGCTTTGAAAATCAAAGCCGGTGATGAATTGATGTGGGTGCAACCAAGTACTGGCAAAGATGACATTATGATGGTCACAAAAAACGGGATGCAAATTCGCTTTGCAGAAAGTGGTGTCCGTGAAATGGGCCGCACTGCCGCTGGTGTCCGCGGAATGAAACTGAAAGGCACAGACGAAATCGTCGGAATGGGCGTTGTGAATCATGACACCAAAGAAGACGAACAACTCTTGGTTGTCATGGGCAACGGTTTTGGAAAACGAACCAAAGCCTCTGAATACAAACAACAAGGCCGTGGTGGCTCTGGTGTCAAAACTGCAAAAGTGACAGATAAAACTGGCGCGGTTATTGCAGCCATTGTCTTAAAAGAACATGATCTCGAACGAGACATTGTCCTTATTTCTGAAAAAGGCCAAGTTATTCGTCAGGGCCTTTCTGGAGTGAGTGTTCTCGGTCGCGCAACCCAAGGCGTCCGACTGATGCGCTTTAAACAAGCCGGTGATAATGTCGCCTCTGTGACATTGCTATAAGACAACACACAATCTACAAGTAATATAAAAACGCTCTAGAAATTAGAGCGTTTTTATTTACGTATATTTTCTTTACTACTAACAGCTTGCGCCTTACACATCAAGCGCGCTATGTGTATCAGATTTTTTTGTATCACTGACATGTTGATCTGGAGCGCTATGCGTGAATGCTTGCGTGTGAACAACTATACTGCGTCCTTTTTTGCGGCCCAGTTGCACGCCGAGAACAAACAGCAAGATCACAAACGCGAGAATCAGATTCACAATCACCACCCAAGTGGTATTACTAATCTTTTGGTTATCAACGATGACAAAGTTTGCAATCTCAACATTTTCTGAAACCACGCCTTGTGATTCTGTTTGCAGGCTCGCTGTATGCTTTCCTGATTCAAGCGCATCAGCCGGAACAGTCATTGTCCATTTTCCGTTTTCATCCGCGCGAGTCATTTTGACAATCGGCGTTGAACGAACAGTGACTTTCACTAATGCATATGGTCGTGTCACACCAGACAACTCAATGCCATGTGATTCACCGCCAGACTGCTTTCCAAAGCCCGGCAACCCAACAGAATGACTTTGCGTGAAGACTGGCACAGCATCGGTTGTTGTTGTTCCTTCGCTTGTTTTTGTTCCTGCGCTTGTCTTTGTTGCAAGTTGAATTGATGGCTTGGTTTCAAACGCTTTTTGCAACTCTTGTGCAATCGCTGCCTTCTTCACAGGATCTGTTTCAATCCGAGCATATTCTGCTGGAATATTCGCAATTCCAGCACTAACAGATTCATCGATAATAATGAGCCCAGCTGTCGTCAGGTCACCTTCTAATAAATCTTGCGCGGCTTGCGGCAATGCAGTGATTGAGACAGCACTTTGAATTTCCGGTGTTTGGACTTGTGCTGTGTTGTCACTATTTACATTGCTGGACGACTCATTTGTGTTCGCATTCTCAACCACAGTATTTGTATTGCTTACTGTATTTGTATTCGTTGTTGACTCATTCGTGTTTGAGTTCGTATCAACCGGAACGTCTACGATGTCAGTATTTGTATTCGTGTTTGTATCACTTGGCGTTTCTGCTACAACCGGCGCTGTTGTTGTCACCGCAATTGGCTGTGGACGCACAACACTATAGGTTTTTTTCACAACCTTTCCCGCAAGTCCAACGCTATTGCGCACACGCAGTTCAACAGTGTGAGAACCGACTTCATTACGCGGAATATCAAGCACACCTTTTCCTGTAAGTGTTTCTCCAACTTGCTCTAATTCAATGTTGCGTACGAATGCACCATCGATATACGCAGACACAACATCGCCGCGACCACCAAGCACCTGCAACTCCTTATCAGCCCCTGGCGTGTACTGCGTTTGCAAACCTTGCAATACAACATCAACCACACCAGAAGAATAGACAAACGGCATGGTAAAGGTTTTTACAAACTTTTCAGAATCGCGATCTCGATAAATCACTCGCAACACATGGGCTTTGCGTTTCTCGTTTTTCAATGACAATGTGTAATCCCAAGCAACGTCTTTGTCTTTTTTGCGATCAAGCGTTTTGATCTTTTTCCCATTCAAATAAATTTCAACATCCGCGCTCTTTGCAGCATTACCAACAAGCTTCACTGTATTGTTTGTCACAATACGATTCATGAACGCACCACTTGCACGATCAACAACCAAGACAGATGTTGGAGTGGATTTTGTAATAGTGAATAATGTTTGATCTGGCGCACTTGGAACATTATTTTTCACCGAACGGAATTGAATGCGGTAATCCCCTGGCGCTGGATATGGCGCAAGCGTACATGTCTCGTTACCTTTTGGAATATCGCATGACGCAACAGTTTTTCCAGACACAATATCTTGCAAGATCACTTCGCCAGCTAGACCTTTTAAGTCCCCGCCCATTTTCACAGTCGGCACAGCCGTCACTGTCACGCCACCGGAATAGGTTGTGAATGCTGGCGCTTTGCGATCAGTTTTTTGCACTGTCGCAACCTTTTTCTCAGAATCTTGTTTTATTGGATCACTGGTCTTTCGCAATGTACCGTTAATAATATATTCAACACCTTGTTCTAAGTTTTTGAACGTTTCGGTAATCACTTGTTTGGTGATTTCTTGCCACGGCACTGACAAAACAACATCGTCTGTTGTTTTTTCTTTCACCTCAAATGACACATCGGAATCTTTTGTTGTGTTTTCTAATTCAAGATTCACCGCATCTGGCCCAAGATACAGCTTCTTTGCTGGATCATACACCACTTGATCATTGACCGTCGCATTCTCGGAGAGAAAATCATCGTCTAAATTTGTTGTGGTCGCATCCGTTGTGAATGAACCAGTTGCCAAAGAGCTGTCTGTAAATGAAGCGTCCGCTGCTGTTCCAGTGATGGCATAATAATATGTCGTGTTCGCTGTCAGCCCATCAACTGTCACGGTATGCGATGTTCCGGAAGTGCCTGTGACAGGCGTTGCAGACAGTACATCTGGTTGCGTTCGAGATACATACACCTTTGGTGTTAATGCAACTGTTGAAGTAAACGTGAACACAGCTCCGGTTTCACTCGGATTAATCGATGGCGTTACTGCTATCGAACCACCTCCTGAAGCAGCTGCTGCGTCAGTGGTAAATGTCCCAGAATCAACTTCGTAATCAGTAAAACTACCATCTTGTGCATCAACGAGCACTTTCCAATAATACAATGTCTCTGGAGCGAGTCCGCTGACTGTCACATCATGACTCGTTCCGTACGAACCACTGTCTGGCGTGTCAGACGCGAGACCTCCCGCAGTTGTCGCAACATAGACTTTCAAACGCACAGCAGTTGAACCGGATGAAGCGGTAAACTCAGCAGAATCGCTCGCTGGATTTGCCACAACACTCATTGAAATCCCCGCTGGCGGATTTGCAACGGTTGCAGTTGTAATCATTGGTGATGGATTATTGCTCGCGTCCATTGTCACAACTTGAATCACCGCACCTTCAATTAACGCGCCTGCGAGATCTGAACCAGTAATAGAAAAACTTGTACCTGACAAACTTGTCGCGCCAATAAATGAACCATTTTGATACGCCGCAACAATACCACTGCTCACACTAGCAGTTCCAGTAATTTCAGTTGTTGTTGCCGCAAGACCAGACACTTCTTGAACCGGAGCAGGATTTGTTGTGTATGTTACAGAATTATATGAAGACGCGTTATACAGCAACGCATTGTATCCAACAGCAAAACCAGACGGAGTTGCTGTTCCCATTGCAATTGCCGCGCTACTTCCTGCTCCTGTGATACTGTTCCCTGCGGACCCAACTGCTCCAGCAGACGACGCGCCAATTCGGACATTGCTTGGTGATCCGGCAACGCACACCCCAGCGCCCGTGTTGCTTGCGATAGTATTGTTTGTATATGTTTGATCTGAACCGCTTGTGAGATTCACACCACATGATCCATTTGATTGAATTGTGTTTCCAGAAACAGTCGCTGTTGCAACAGACTGAATTTCAATACCATGCGCTGTATTATTTGAAATCGTATTATCGGACAGCGTGACTGATGACGCGGAATCCAGACTTACCGCATCACTGGTTGCATGGGCAATAGTTGCATTTGTGAGTGTAAACCCAGATGCAAGACTGCTTACAAAAATGGCGTTCTCAGAAAAACTCCCAACTGTTCCAGACGGCAATGAGCCAAATGTAGCATTTTGAACAGTGACAGAATCACCATTCACAAATAACCCTTTCGTTCCGCCTGCAAAATACACCCGATCTGCCGCGCTTGCTGTGTTTCCGATTTGCACACCTGAAACAGTATTCGCAATTGTTATCCCATTGTCCGGACAATTATAAAACGCTACGCCTTCAATAATTGATCCGTTTGAGCCATTCGCGAGCGCCCAACAAGACCCGCTCCCAAGACTTCCCCCATCAATAATAAGATCTGTATCTGAACCAAGATTCGAAAACACGGCTGGCTTTGAAAGATTTGGCAACGCTGTTGCCAGCGTAAGGGTTTGAGTTACGCCGCTGTTATTTAATTGGATCAAACAATCATTTCCCAATGAAACACTGTTACAGTCAAGAATTGCCTGCCGCAATGAACCAGCACCAGAATCAGTGTTCGTTGTGACAGTAAAGGTCGACGTTACCGCAGTCGCGTTTTGTGTTGCATTTGGAAAGAGCAATTCCGTTGAGGCATAGGAAAGCACGCTCGCAAGCACCAATACCGTCATACTACTCCATGAAAGCAAACGTGCACGTTTCTTTAATTGACGATGCTCAAGGTATGAACCATCCCAAACGCCATCACCCATCTGCTTATGAAATACTGCAAAACTTTTTTGCGGCGATTGAAACAACAAGGCAATTGCTCGTTGAAATGCTGAAATTGTAAACACGACCGTGAGTTGCAAGGCAGCGAACGCTCGGGAAACACCACGTTTTTGACGCACAGCAATCTGGACTGATTCAATTAATCTATTCATATATATACTCCTCCAAAAATACAAAAATATCTTTGGTGATTATACTGAAAAAACCAAAAACCAGCAACTGAATTTTTTTCAAAAAAGAATTAACCGATCATCTGTTTGCAGATATCTTGGAATGTATCGAACGTTGTACTCGCTTTACCGACCAACACACCATCACTACCGGCTCGTGTGGTAAATTCCTGAACATTTTCAGCAGACACAGAACCACCATAGACCACCTGCGCTTCACTACCCCACTCCGCTTTAATCGCAGCAACCACTTCTTTCACTTCTGCAGCAGTTGGCACAACTCCTGAACCGATGGCCCACACAGGCTCATACGCAATAATACACCGCTTCTCAGCAAGCTGCTCTTTCCATCCAGCAACATCCGAAGCAAATGCTGCCGCTAATTGCTCCAAAATAACAAACAGCGAATTTCCGGCCGCTTTTTGCTCTTGTGTTTCCCCGACACACACAATTGGCACCAATCCAGCGCGCGCGCATTGTGTCATTTTTTTGCTTATTTCAGCATTATTTTCACCAAATAACTGACGTCGTTCAGAATGTCCGACCAGCGCATATCCTGCGCCCGCCTCTTGTAATTGCCTGGCGCTTGATTCACCCGTCAATGCACCGTCTGCTTCTACTGCAACATTTTGGGCAGCAATCTCAATAGGGAGGTCGTGAGCCTGTTTCCATGCAATAACGCCCGGAATATGGACCATTGACGGCGCAAGAATGACTTGAATATTCTCATTTTTCCCAATAAAATCAGTACTTTCTGCTAAAAAAGCGCCAACAGCCGCAGCATTTTGATACATCTTCCAGTTTCCGATCGCCAATAGTTGCTTCATATGAATTTTTCTGTTATAATATAGAGGAATTGTAACACTCTGTCGTAAGACTTGCAAAATCATCAGTCTTCTGTTACAGTTGCCCAAGTTAAAAACTGTTTTATATTTATTTATGTCAGTACCGAAGAAAAAATTGAGCCGAACACGCGTCCGCACTCGTCGTTCACATCACGGAATCACTGGAAATCAAACACTTGTCTCTCCTATTACTGGCGACACAAGCGTCTTGAAACCACATTACAGTCACACCTTTAACGGAAAGCTGTACACCTGGAAAGAGCTGAAAGCCCTCCTTCAAAAAGGAAAATAAACAACAAAAGGAGGGGCGGTATACGCCTCTCTTTGTTTTTGCTATACTTTTTTTATATGTCAAACCGTCACTTCGCCCGCATGATCGCCCTTCAAGCACTGTTTGAATGGGATTTTAGCAAAACCGAGCACGATGCTTGGGAAGCTGCAGAACAACACATCTCTCAACTAGAAAAAGGTTTTGATGATAATGACTTTGCAAAAACCTTGATTAACGGCGTTGTTGAGCGCATTTTAGAACTGAATACGATTATTGAAACATACGCTCCAGATTGGCCGCTTGATCAAATCACAACTGTTGATCGTAATGTGTTGCGCATTGGGATCCATGAATTAATCTATCAAAGTCCTGACGTTCCACCGAAAGTTGCGATTAATGAAGCCATTGAGCTCGCAAAATCATTCGGCGGCGACTCATCAGGTCGATTTGTGAACGGAGTACTCGGCTCCATTTTCCGAGACATCGAAGCAGGTAACCTTAAAACACATGCGGCATGATATTTCAGCGCTTGTTGCAGCGCTCGGCGTTACATTTCAAAACGAAGATTTGCTCCACCAAGCCTTAGTGCATCGGTCTTTTTTGAATGAAAACCGTGAATTTGACCTTGAGCAAAACGAACGTTTAGAGTTTCTTGGTGATGCAGTACTTGAACTTGTTATCACAGAACATCTCTATCAAAACTACACTGACCCAGAAGGCGACCTGACAAACTGGCGCGCAAGTCTAGTCAACGCTGTCATGCTCAATAGTCTCGCAATTGATCTTGGCGTTGATAAATGCCTGTATTTGTCTCGCGGTGAACAAAAAGAACCGCACACAAAGTCGAAACATTCCATTCTCGCCAACGCAATGGAAGCAATTATTGGAGCACTCTATCTCGACCAAGGCTACGACGCCGCAAAAGAGCTGATTGAACGCATTTTGATTGTAAAATTACCGTATATCCTGGAACACAAGCTCTACATGGATGCAAAAAGTCGCCTCCAAGAAACTGCCCAAGAAAAACTCGGCATTACTCCACATTATCAAATGCTGAGCGAAAGTGGCCCAGACCACGACAAAACCTTCGTTGTTGGCGTCTTTCTCGGCAAAGGGAAGCTCGCAGAAGGCTCCGGACGCAGCAAGCAAGACGCTCAAATGCAAGCTGCCGAACAAGCCCTCGTCGCAAAAGGCTGGAACTAGATAGAACCAGCCTTTTTTGATACACTGAGCTGGTATGAAAATCGAATCCCTCAAGCTGACAGGCTTCAAATCCTTCGCAGACACAACCTCTTTTGACTTTACAAAACAATTTACGGCCGTTGTCGGCCCGAATGGTTCCGGCAAATCAAACGTTGCTGACGGTATCCGTTGGGTACTCGGCGAACAAAGCCTCAAATTATTGCGCGCAAAATCAAGCAGTGACTTGATTTTTGGCGGCTCTGAAAAGCTTGGGAAACTCGGCGTTGCGCATGTTGAACTTACACTCGACAACAGCGACAAAATGTTTCCATTGGATTTCGAACAAATTGTTATTTCCCGCAAATTGTTTCGTGACGGTGAAAATGAATACAGAGTGAACGGATCAAAAGTACGTTTGCAAGATATCGTCATGATGATTGCGCAAGCAAAGTTTGGTCAAAAATCATACGCCGTTATCGGACAAGGGATGATTACTGGTTTTTTGAATTCCACTCCGCAAGAGCGAAAAATCTTTTTCGACGAAGCAACTGGCGTACGTGAATATCAAATCAAACGCGACCAATCAATCAACAAACTCATTCGCAGTGAAGATCATTTGGTGCAAAGTGAAACAGTGCTCGCGGAAATTGAACCACATCTTCAATCATTAGAGCGACTTGTAAAACGCCTTGAACAACGAGAACGCGTTGAAGCCGATTTGCGTGGTGTCTGGACACGGTTTTACGGAATGCAATGGGCAGCCCTTTCTGCAGAACACGCGGATCTCAAAAAACGTGAAGGTATGCTCGCGAAAGAAATCAGCGCTGCTGAAAAAACCATTGAAGAGCTGCAACAAAAAAGTGACGCGCTCGCACAAGAAAGCTCTCGTTCAGAGCGATACAGTGAACTGCAACAACAATACAATGTGTTGCTCGAAAAAAAGGGGCAGATTGTCAAAAACCAAGCGGTCTTAAAAGCAAAAGTGGAAGTGGAACATGAGCGCCAAGGACAACTCAGCCTCGTCTGGCTCGAGCGCAAGGAAGACGAACTGCGAGCGCAAGTCCGCAATGCCCAAGAAACACTCCGACAATTGCAAGCCGAACTCACACAACAAACCGCCGTTGAACAGCGTTTGAGTAAACAACAAAAAGCATTAGAGCGCGACATTCAAGAAGAAGAAAGTGCAACGAAAGCCTTGCGTGAAAAAATCACCGTCAATCAACACGCCCTTTCAATGGATGAAGTCAAAGTGGAATTAGACAGTTTATTTGCAGAGCAAGAAGCCTTTTTAAGCGCGCTCCTTGCAACGTCAACCATGGGCGAATTTCAAAAAATGCAACAAACAGCGAAGCGAATTGCAAAACGATTCGCTGCATTTATGGACACGCTTAATAGCGATAATCGTGAAATCGTTGAGGAATTGCGCGTTGAATTAAAACAAAAAGAATCCATCTTGGAAAAATTAGTTGCTGAAAAACGAGCAATTGAATCACAAGTGCAAACAACAAAAATCACACTTGCACAAATCGACAGTCGCACAACCATTGCCCGCGAACAACAAACCAGCGCTGAAGCAAACTTGTCAGATGTTGAAAAACAACGCGCAACAGAAAGCGCGCAAAACACAAATTCCCGTAGCGAAGACGTTGCAGCATGGAACTCTCAATTGCAAACATTTGATACAGAAATCACAAAGACCGATAAAGAAATGAACGCAATTCGGGCGCACATTGATTCATTCAACCAAGAAGAAGAAGCGAAAAAAACTGCGCTACTTGCTATTCAATCTGATATGCGCAGTGCAAATCGATCAGCCAACAATCTGACAAGCGAGCGCAACACATTGGAAATTCGATTAGCAAAAATTGAAACCCGCAAAGAAGATATTGTCGCGGCGTTGAATCGAGAAGTGCCACAAGAATTGCACGCAGCGATTTTTGAGTACAAAGCCGAGTCGCATGACAACCGCGGCGAGCTAGAAAAACAAATGATTGCACTTACCCGCAAACTGGAAGCGATTGGAACAGTGGACGCAGAAACCGTCAATGAATACAACGCGACACAAGAGCGCTACACATTCTTGAAAGATCAAATCACAGACCTCGATAAAACAATTACTGAATTAGAAGTGGTGATTGACGAACTCGACAAAACTATTCATACACAATTTCAACGCAACTTCAAAAAAATCAACGACAGCTTTCATGATTTTTTCAAAGTATTGTTTGATGGCGGAACAGCGCAATTGTCACTGCTCACACAAGAAGACATCGCAGAATCAGAAGTTGAAGCAACTGAAGCAGGAACCGACGCCGAAACAGCGGAAGCAAAACGCGAATTTTTAGGTCGCAAAAAGAAAAAACAAAAACTGGTCAGCGGCATTGATGTCGTCGTGAATCCTCCACGCAAAAAAATTACCAATATCGCCGCTCTATCTGGTGGTGAAAAATCGCTGGTGGCAGTTGCCTTGCTCTGCGCGATTATCGACAACAACCCATCTCCGTTTGTTGTATTAGATGAAGTTGAAGCAGCGCTCGATGAAGAAAACTCAGAAAAACTGGCAGCCATTTTGAAAGAGCTGTCGAAGAAAACGCAGATCATCATCATCACGCATAACCGCGTGACAATGCGCCAAGCGGACATGCTCTATGGCGTCACTATCGGACAAGAAGGCAAATCACATATTTTAAGTGTTGAATTAAAAGACGCTGAACAACTGGTTGAAGCTGATACTCCAGTAAAATAAAACAGGCCTAAAATACGCCTTGTTTATTCAAATAAATCTTCTCTTGAAAGCCCTTTTATACGAACCGGGCGAGGCATTTCTGAGTCTTGTTTACGTACTTGATAGCTTGAATTTGGATCCCTCAAGTCGATTTCAGGAGCAATACGTGAAGTTAAAATATCACGTTTTTGCAATCGACTATCTGCCGGGATAGGATCATGCGGATGAATACCAAAACGATCTAATTCTTGTTTTGGAACAAAGCGAGCGATTCCCAAACTTCGACACAGCTCTGCCCAAACAATCGGAGGAAGATCTGTAGACGCAGTTAAACATTCATATCCATACTCATCCAAGCGCACTTCTAGATCATTAATATCTAGAACTTTTTTAAACACATCCTTTTTCCATTCTGGAATTTCATTGTCCGCACTCGCTAACATTCGCCATTGTGTCATACCACGCATTCGAATAGGCTGATCCGCCTCACGAACAATAACACTGTCGGTTAAAATGTTCACCATTGCTTGCGGATATCCATTTGATGAAATAATAATTGCTGGGTGTGTATACGCCAACGGAACTTGCAACGTATATGTTGCCTGGCCATCTGCCCACCACTGATAACTACCAAGAACACCGCAGTACACGCCATCGCCTTCATAATCTGTAGCAGCACTTGATTTAATCAACTGTCCCGTCTCTTCAATGCTCGCAATCGCTCCAGGACGAGTCATGTGCGTCGCAACAACGGAATACTCAGCCAACGCCTCAGCAGCCTTTCGAATATTTTCAGCAAGCACTTCAATCTGATGAATGGAATCCAACGAGGATAGATCCGAGTATTTCATTATGTCAAAAAGCTGACTTCTATAGTCTGTTAACCGAAACACATGGACAGCAATTTGCGCTTGCTCCAATGGAATCTTGTATTGAGACTCTAATTGATGAATGTATTCTATATCAAGCTCTTTGCCCATCATGTACAACGCAGTCAATAGTAATGGAGAATTTTCATGGCCGAATTGGACAACAGCACGCTCTATGTCTTGTGCCTGCTGTTGAGTTAATACGTACATACTTTCCTCTCCCCGCAGCGCCGCTTGATATTGATCAACTCGCCACTGACGATATTCATCTGCATCATCTGGCACCGCATATTGAATCTCAGGAATAACAGACGAGTAACCCATAAACTCTTCCGTCGTCAGCTTTGGAAATGGAAATCGACTTCGTACCTCTGGTACATGTGTATAGCGCCCCTCAATAACCTCTTCAGGAAAATACGTATCCGTTGTATGACTTATAGTTTCATTATCCGTCAGAATAACATCTGCATTTCTCCCAGTAGTCATCAAAAAGCGCTCAAGCTGATTTATTCGATCTTGGACTGACGGAGCGTATGTCATGTGTCCAGTCTCGGGCTGAAATGCAAATACATGACCCAAAGAATCAGCACCGCCTGCATCGGCCGTGTAACTACCAGCATCAACTTGATAATACATTTGTAATAATCTCCAAAAATCTTTTAACGGCATGTCAGCCGCTTCAGACATCGCAATAATTTTTTCAGCTGTATCTCTCATAAGATCTCCACCATCCCAATCTCGTAGATACATCCCAATCGGATCGTCTTGTACTAGCGCTTTCACAATATTAATCGTTTTTTGCGGATATTGCAGTTCCGTAAATACGCGCTGAATTTCTTGCACAGAATATGCGTGCTGTCTCTGAGAATCCCCTTCTGCAACAGCCTGAGGCTTTCCAATATCATGAAACACCAACATCAACTCAAAAACATTCTGGTCACAATTTTTTGGGAACGGCACACCACGAAAATACTTTTGAAATTGCCCAAGCACCATCGCAACATGCTCTTGAAGAGTGTACCCCTCACGAACACCTGCCGGTTGTTCAAATATTTTTCCATGCGACGACTGGAACGCTGCCAGTAATTGTTCTGGTGTGTGAGCCGGATCAGACAAAACAGAATCAATCGATGCACGATCTGGCAACGGCTCAGTTTTTGATTCAACAGGCCTCTGTAGTTGTCTTTCGATTCGATTCATACAGTAGTATATATTGAAGGCAATATATACAGTACGTACAAATACGTCAATAAAAATACGCCTGAAGTCAGACAGCAAGCCGACCCACTCATGCAAATTCCATTGCTTCAAAATGGGATTGATACATTACGGCGAGAAGTCGACAAATATAGACCAACGGACGAAAAGAAGCAGGCTCCATAATATTGACAAAAGAGCTGGTTTTTGATACTGTCTGCCCTAGAACATCGCAGGAGTGCTGAATTGCACCCTCGTTGCCTATTTAATATCAGTGCATAGTCTCTGCTCTCAATAAAGAGAGAGCAAATTATGCGGGAAACAATATCCTTATGTTAATGATTCGCCTACAGCCATCTGGCCGTAAAAACCAAAAGAAGTTTCGTCTAGTACTTCAAGAAAAAACCCAAGCTCCAAAAGCGAAAGCTCAAGAAATCCTTGGTTCATACGATCCGCACATGCAAGATCGTGCAAAACAAATTGTATTGAAAGCTGACCGCATCCAATATTGGTTGTCACAAGGCGCTCAAGCGTCAAACACTGTTCATAACATCCTCGTTGAATTCGATGTTATTAAAGGCGACAAACGTCGTTCAGTCTTCACAAAAAAGGCAGAACCGGAAGTTGTTGAAGAAGTGAAAGAAGAAGCTCCAGCAACTGAAGCTGCGGAAACTCCAGCTGAAGAACAAAAAGCAGAATAGTCCAATATTCTCAAAAAAACCTCGCTATTCCGCGGGGTTTTTTGTTTTTCTGTATAGTCTTGAATAATGAGTATTGTATAAAAAAAGAGCCCGACCAACATCTGTCAGCCGAGCCATTGCCTGTCCGACCCCGAACAACCCCTCCTCACGTGTCGCGCCTCGCCGAGACATCTACTCCTCAGGAAGCAGCCTCGGGCGCCAGACGCCTCCTGGATCGAGATCTCCCCGCCAAGAGATCAGCAGAAGTGATGAATCAGGGAGCTGGACACAGAGCCAGCGATTGTCCCAGGTGCCGCCGCGGCGTGACGGCGTAAACACCTTGAAGTCTTCATCCGGAACTGCAAGCAGCAGAGCCGCGAGCTGTGCAGGAGTCAGCGAATGAACGTCCCGCTTCTCTCCATTCCACATCAAATGCCCTGTCGCGGACATAAAGAAGCCAAGGGTTGAGTCAATATCTTTGACGATGGCCCCTGAAGTCAGGACCCTGTCTGCGGACTGGAGCCCAACATCCCAGTCGACCCCTTCCCGGGAAAACAACGTGAACAATTTTCGAAACATGGCCCCTCCTTGCCAAATGGCAAAACGTATTCGAATACTGCACACTATTCCGAGAATATCCATATGTCAATATGTGCCCCTATTTTGATTGACGGACTCTGCTTTTTTGTGCTATCATTGACCATACTCGTACACAACCGTGTACCCGTCTATTTAACAACTTACGTATCAATCCTTATATGGAGAAAGATCAAGAATTTGTAGAATTCGTTGTCAAATCAATCGTTGACAACCCAGAAGCTGTGTCCACTGTCCGCACTGTCGATGAAATGGGCGTTTTAATTACCCTATCCGTCGATTCAAATGACCTCGGTCAAGTAATCGGTCGTCAAGGTCAAACAGCAAAAGCTGTTCGTACCCTCCTTCGTGTTGTTGGCGCGAAAAACCAAGCTCGTGTGAACTTGAAAATCAATGAACCAGAAGGCTCACGCCCACAACGTTCATTCGAACGCAACAGTACAGAAATGTCTGTTGATACACCAACTCCATCAATGGAAGCTCCAGCAGCCGCTCCAATGCACACAAGTAGTGCAATTGATAACCTCGATTTATAATCGACAACAAAAACACCTCGTGATTCCTTCCGGGGTGTTTTTTTGTTTCTTTTTTTGCTATACTTGAGACCATTGAATGAATGAGCTTTTTATGAATACATATACATCACGTCTACTCGTTATTGGCGGCAGCGTCATTGTCGTCTTACTCCTACTCACTGGTCTCCTCCTTTGGATGAGCAGCCCCCTGCGTCCTGTCCGCGGCTTTTTGTCTGAAGTCGAACAGCAACAAAAAGACAAAGCCCTTGCCTATGTTGTCGACAACGCTGACGCAAGCGCAAAAGATGACATTCAATTTTTCCTCGATGATTGGATGGCAGCTGGTAAACCAAAAATCGAAATCGAGAAAACCGATGCCTACAACACAACGGTTGATGGCGATAAAACCACTTTAAAACCGACTCCAAAATATTGGGCACATAACGCACGCGTTTTTGTCACTGTCTCTTTTGAAGAATTTGACGACCCAGTCATGTTCACAATCACTCGAAAATCAGGCGGAAACGGCTTATTTTCAAACATTTTCCGTGGCTGGAAGATCGCAACCATCGAATACCAACCAATCGGTGAAGAGGTTACAGCGGATGATGCAACGATCGAAACAGATGACGCGACAGTCCAAGTGGATGACAGTGCCGACACGAACACTGCCGATGATGCAAATACTACCAATACAGACGCAGCCAGTGACGGCACAACAGTTAATGTCAGCGGAGATCAAGAAGATCCAGGCCTGATTGAACAATAATCACACAACAAAATAACAGCGGTCGACAAACGGCCGCTTTTTTGATTGAATGACTGCATGAAAAAAACCTATCGTTTCGATGTTATTACCGTTATCCCTGAAGCATTGCAGTCCTACACTGACGCGAGCATTCTTGGACGTGCTCAAAAAGGCAAGCACATTGAGATCCGTGCTCTCAATCCGCGCGATAAAGCAACAGACAAACACAAGATGGTTGATGACACACCCTATGGCGGCGGCCCCGGAATGGTGATGAAAGTCGAACCAATTGCCCGCACAATCAAGTCAATTCGCAAGAAAAAGCGCAATCGCGTAATTTTATTGTCTGCGAAGGGCAAGCGATTTGAACAAGCTGACGCGCGACGACTCGCGACCGATTACGATCATTTGATTTTTGTGTGCGGTCGATATGAAGGCGTTGATGAGCGCGTCCTCGATTATATTGATGAAGAAATTCGGATTGGTGATTATGTCTTAACCGGTGGTGAGCTTGGCGCGGCAGTGGTGATTGATGCGGTTGCGCGTTTGCTTCCAGGCGTTCTCGGCGACGACGCGAGCAGTCACGACGAATCACACAGCACTCCAGGGTATTTTGAATATCCGCAATACACCAAACCCCAAACATTTGACGGAAAAGACGTTCCAGAAGTATTACTGTCCGGCAATCACAAAAAAATCGCTGAGTGGCGCAAAGAACAATCAGATACACTTGGAAAGAAAACGAAATAAAATAAGAAAAACGAAACAGCAGAAGAGAGCGGCTGTGTGTGCGCTCAATCTTCTGCGCGTTTTTTGACTCCTGACAAACCAAATATCTGCCAAACGACCCAAATGCTCGACCATGCCATCACGGTCAAGAAGGCGAGGAGCCCGATAGAACTGGGGTCGACCTTCTGAACTGCAGACGACTCCTTGATTGCAAAAAACCACAGAGCCAAGGAGCAAAAGAAGAGGCTCGAGATACAGAACCAGCCGATACACCGAGAAACCATCGCAACCTCCCTTATCAATCCGCAGCACGATTGCCGCAATGAATTGACGAAGAAACATAACGCATCAAACAGAAAAAGTCAACGATAAGCGCACCAACACCAACCTTGTCCACCATTACTGTGTATAACTTGTTCAAAAGTAGGGACTTATCCACTTCCTTGGTGCAGAAAGCAGTTCTTGACACTATTCACTCCTTCTTGTACACTCCATGAGCTCTATAAAAATCATCGCAACAAATAAATCGCTCACCAAAAAGCGTCTAGCATTACGGAATAGGTCGAACTATATTCCCTATCGCTAGCCGTTTTTTTGCGCCCAGAACAGGACAGCTTCTTCTTGAAGTCTATCCATTGATTTCTGCGCTCTAAAAAAATCGGCGGATCACAGTACTACTAGAAAATCGCGAACTTTGAAAACTGAATACACGATTGATAATCATTATCGTCAATAACCTTTGAAATGTATGCGCATTAAATGGACGCATCACAAATATATCCATTTTTATTGAGAGTTTGATCCTGGCTCAGGATGAAAGCTGGCGGCGTGTCTAAGGCATGCAAGTCGAACGATACAGTGGCAAACGGGAGAGTACGACAGTGGCAAATTACCCCGAACTTCGGGACAACCATTAGAAATGATGGCTAATACCGAATAGTCTCTCACTGGCATATGTCAGAGAGAGTAAAGATTTATCGGTTTGGGAGATGCCTTTGATCTATCAGCTAGTTGGTACGGTAACGGCGTACCAAGGCTACGACGGATAGCGGGTGTGAGAGCACGACCCGCCTCACTGGGACTGAGACACTGCCCAGACGCCTACGGGCGGCTGCAGTCAAGAATCTTCCCCAATGCACGAAAGTGTGAGGGAGCGACGCCGCGTGCCAGAAGAAGCTCTTCGGAGTGTAAATGGCTTTTGTAAAGGAAAAATTAGCGATGGTACTTTACGAATAAGGGGCTGCTAACTTCGTGCCAGCAGCAGCGGTAATACGAAGGCCCCAAGCTTTATCCGGATTTACTGGGCGTAAAGCGTTAAAAGGCGGTGCATTAAGTCGGGTGTTAAATCCCAGGGCTCAACCCTGGACCTGCATCCGAAACTGATGTGCTAGAGGACGGAAGAAGCAAGCGGAATTGCTGGTGTAGCAGTAAAATGCGTTTATATCAGCAGGAACACCGATAGCGTAGGCAGCTTGCTAGGACGTTTCTGACGCTAAATAACGAAAGCGTAGGTAGCGAATGGGATTAGATACCCCAGTAGTCTACGCTGTAAACGATGGATGCTAGGTATTGGAGGATTCGACCCCTTCAGTATCGCTTAGCTAACGCGTTAAGCATCCCGCCTGGGAAGTACGACCGCAAGGTTAAAACTCAAAGGAATTGACGGGGACCCGCACAAGTGGTGGAGCATATGGTTTAATTCGACGATACGCGAGGAACCTTACCCAGACTTGACATCTAGCGAAAGCTCTAGAAACAGAGCCGTGCCTTCGGGAACGCTAAGACAGGTGATGCATGGTTGCCGTCAGCTCGTGCCGTGAGGTGTACCCTTAAGTGGGACAACGAGCGCAACCCCTAGGCTTTGTTAAATATTCAAAGCTGACTGCCAGGGATAACCTGGAGGAAGGTGGGGATGACGTCAAATCAGCATGTCCCTTACGTCTGGGGCGACACATGTGCTACAATGGGGTGTAACAAAGGGACGCCAAACCGCAAGGTGGAGCCAATCCCATCAAACCACCCCCCAGTTCGGATTGAGGGCTGCAACTCGCCCTCATGAAGTTGGAATCACTAGTAACCGTATATCAGCCATGATACGGTGAATACGTTCTCGGGTCTTGTACACACCGCCCGTCACACCAGGGGAGCCGGTAATACCCGAAGGTCTTCCAGTTAGGAAGGACGAAGGTAGGACTGGTAACAAGGGTGAAGTCGTAACAAGGCACCCGTAGCGGAAGCTGTGGGTGGATCACCTCCTTTCTAGGGAGTATCGCAGTGCAGTACGCGTTGACGTACGACTGCAAACGTGGTCGACATCTATTTATAGATGCTACCGGACGGTAGAACACAATTTTTGACGAGAAGGTTTCAATCGTGTATTCAGTATTTAAAGCGCAACCGGCTTCATGGCCGGTTTTTTGTTACTTGAAAATGGAAAATCGAAGACCAACGCCACCCCCTACTGAACAAGGAGTGTAAGAAATCAAATTACCAGAAGAAGTGCGAGATATCATCGCAGAGGCAGCAAGGAACCATTTAGGAATTGATGATATTTTTGAAACACCAGACAGAGATCTTGATGCAACCAGAATGCATTCAGAAACAATGGAACTGCAAAAACAAGCAGAGGAACGTTATAAGGTATTGCACTTGCTATTAGAACAAACCCTTGCCCTACCTCCTGATCATCCAGTAAAAAAAGCTTTATTTGTATTTATGGATAAAGAATGCCAGCCAATTTTAGACACCTTGGATTCTTTAAATTTTGACGATCAAATCATGCGCATTAACCAACTTATTGATAAGTTAATTGAAATCAGAAAAAATGCAGGCGTAGCTGATCCTTTAGCAAAATAAAGAAAAAATAGTGAGATCGAATGTCGCCTGCAAACAATCTCACCGAGTGAGCTGCCCATCGCTGTTGCGACGTCAGCTTATTGGATGCACAGTAACGGTGTAGAGATGTTGGAATCCGTCATCGCGAACTCCATAAACCTCTACCTGGCTGATGCTCCAACAGCCCGCCATCTACAGTGCGTACTGGAGAGTGGCGTACTTGTGCTGATAACTGGAAGCGAGCTTCCAGCGAAAATCATCTGCAGCAGTGACGTAGACCACCTGATATTCCTCCAAATCACTCAGAGGCAGCGGTCGCCACACTAGGAATCGCGAGGCGACCCCTTGAGCTTTCTTGGGCTTAATGTCATCCTCGAGTACCAGCACTTGCATGATCATGCTGCACCGTCCAGCTTGAGGAGCGTGCGAACGATCTCGTCGGCATCACCCGAACGACCGTTCGCATTCAGTCGGCATATCTGCGCGATCTGTGCCTGCGTCGCGAGGCCGCTATAACGCAGTTGCTCGAAGCGGTAGGCACGGGAATGGATTCCACTCGCCCAGTAACCGATGTGCATGCCCATGGCGGCGATGACAAGTACTACCTTAATGGCCGTCGGCGCCATTGTGACCTCATAGGCGTACGCTCCAAAGGCGGCCAAGGGCGCATTCTGCAACCACCACTTGTTCCAATACTCCTCCGCACTGAAGGCAGCGAACGGCACCAGCAACGAAGCAAACAACGCTGCGATCATCAGGACGCTGACGACCTCGAGCGCAGCGTGCACCTCTTCCACGTTGTACGGGACTGAGCAGATGAGTCCGATCCCGAAAAACACGATGTACCACGGGTTATTTCGAAGGAACAACATGAATCACCTCCTCCCACACGGGAGATTTTAGGTTACCTGACTGGCAAAACCATATTAGATTTCATAAGAGTGGCCAATAACACCATGTGGTGCTACTTGACACCATATATAATCCTGCTACACTATTGCCATGTATATCGAACTCCTCCAAGAAATCGGACTATCTCCGAATGAAGCGAAAATCTACGAGGCCTTGCTCTATCGTGGTGAATCTGGGGTTGCGGAAATTTCAACCAAAGCCAACATTCACAGACGGAATGTCTATGACGCGCTGCAACGCCTCACGCACAAAGGACTTGTCTTTGTCGTTTTTCAAAAAGGTGAAAATCGCTACTCGGCCGTCAACCCAGACAAGCTCATGGAACTACTCAAAGAAAAAGAACGTTCGCTCGAAACAATGCTGCCAAATTTACACGCACTGTATGACGATGAGCCAGCAGAAGAAGCGGCCTTTATTTACAAAGGTATTGAAGGCTACAAAAACTACATGCGTGATTTAGTGCGCGTCGGGCAGGACACCTTGTTTCTTGGCGCCAAAGGCCTATGGTACTCACCCGGGATTGACGAGAGTTTTTTAAAAGACTTTCAGCAAATGGCGAAGAAGAAAAAGATGAAATATCAAACAATCTATGATCCGCGAGTGCCAGAGCAACTGCCACAAGCGCTCAAAAGCATTGGCGGTGAATACAAGGTACTGCCGAAAGGATATGAAACCACCGGTGTGTGTGATATTTTTGGCGACTATGTTGTGACCTTTACAAGTGAATCAGTTGGTAATTTTGGTGAAGATGGGGTTGTCTATGTCATGATCAACAAACAGCTGGCGGATAGTTACCGTACCTGGTTTCAATTTATGTGGGACATGTGCCCGGTCTTTACAAAGAAACCATGATTTGATAGGATAATCAAGCTATTTTAAAAGAGCTTGGGCATGTAGCTCAGCTGGTTAGAGCACTACACTGATAATGTAGAGGCCCCTGGTTCGAGTCCAGGCATGCCCACCCAAAAAAACACCTCATAACGAGGTGTTTTTGTTTACAAGAATGCGGGGGGAGTTATCGACGGCGCAATTTCATTTCAACTCCAAACGCTGCGATGACCAAAAGAGACACACCGGCAGTTACAATTGCCAGAGCATGCCACAGCACTACGCCCACGCTCGTGAAAACAGACAACGCAACCTTCGCTTCAGCCGGAACGCCGTTTGATAACGCAATCGACTCAATCACACCAGGCAAGAGATATGCGGCAACGAGCAACACAGCAGACTCAAGAAGCAAGACAACTCCAGTCCAGCCAAACCATTTTGCTACACGCTCTTTGGGTTCACGCACCAACAACACAATTCCAAGAAGACTTAACACGATAACAACCCAACCAATGATAATAAAGAGTCGTACTTGCCGGGAAGTATTCCGAGCCTGCGTGATTTGTTCGTTATACTTCGTAAAATCATCCGGTTTATTTTGAGCCTCAGTTGTCAAAATAGACTGCAAATCAATCGTATCTGGCAATGTTCCATCATCGTTTGTAACCAGCTCAGTATCTTGTAACAACGGCTTCACCGCGTCTTTATACGGCGCAATATTCAGCACAAGCGGAAACACTTCAAGCGCTGCATCATTTTTCCACCAAATCGCTCCAGCGTCAATCACCTGATCAAATAACCCGTTCACTGTTTCAGGTGGAAGCGCCTTTGCAATCTCTTCTTTCTTTTGCGCAACTTCTTCAGCTGAAGGGCCACTTCCATTATTTTCTTCCCCATTCGAAGACTGCTGCTCACGCTCCATCGACTCCTGCATTTTTGCAACAATCAGATCTGGCAATTGCCCTCCGATATCACTCGTGCGGACAAGCGCTTTTAACGCCGGTGTAGTCAAAACACGCGTCTGAATCACTGTTCCTAAAAGAACAAACGGAAACAGAACGACGACAACGAGAACACAAAGCGTCGCAAAGAAATTTTTCATAAAGTTTGAGTTTTTTTAATTTCCTCTATTGTATCGGAGTATCTACCCTGAGAGCAATAGAGCTCTAGTTAACTTCTCTTCTTATAAAGATTTTGCACGCCTATTACCCAACCCATTAATTTTTGAAACTCTACTCTTGAATAAACCCGTAAATGTACTGTGCCGTACGGCAGTAACCTTTTTGATAATCGCTTTTCTTTGTGTGTTACTATTGGTTTCATGATATTTTTTCGCGGAACAGACAGTAATGCCGACCAATACTCAACAACTGCCTCTATATCACTGTCACCATGAAGGTGGATTTGCAGCTTACATGCTTCAGGTAAAATCCCGCAGCAGTGTTTCAAAAATTCTGAAAAACACACAACACTGAATGGATCAGAGTTTACAAAATCAATAGCTTGCCATGCTCTGTGATTATTAAAAACTTTATATCCTTCACCCCAATACAAACCGATTCCAAGATAGAATAATTCATTCTTTTTCAAAGGCCGAATCATCTTCATCGCCTCATCTTTTATTTTCTCTGCCCGCAGCCTGGCCTCTTCTGACCTTTGAGCGCTGTACATATGCAATAATTCAGCATTCTTCGTTGCTCTATTTTTTTCTAACCGATTTTTCGCAGCTGGCGAGAGTTTTATATCTTTTAACCAAAAAGACAAGGTGCTTTTTGCTATGTGTATTTTTTTAGAAATCTCTCCATACGAATATCCTTGCTGTCTCAATATAATTGCCTCTTGTTTTTGATTGTCTTTCATAATTTTTTTTATAAATAAAAACCACCGCTAGGGTGGTTTTTTGGTGCCGGGGGGCAGGATCGAACTGCCGACACGAAGATTTTCCTTTTTTGTTTGCTCACGTTGCCGCGAGTGTCGGACTATCTCTTCATCCTCTTACTATTAGAGGAGCTGGGCGCTAGTTGCAGAGTATTGTTGGGACTCACTGCATAGTCTCTACACCTTCTTCGACATCAAAGCCCATCGAAGCTCGGCTCGGGATTGCCCGCAAGGGGTTTCCCCGAATTCACCCAGTTACACCGCGTACCTTACGATACGGGGGACCGAAAACTCAGTCTTCTGCTCTACCACTGAGCTACCCCGGCAGGATATTTCAATGCTCACTATTTTGTGGAAAGCCTGAATATAATACCAAATGTTGCCCTGGCAGTCAATCCAGGCGATACAGAGCCTTGGGACTTGACCAGAGCCGAATTTTATTGCTACACTGCTTTGGCACATGACATTGATTCGGGGCGTGGCCTAGTGGCTAAGGCGTCTGGTTTGGGACCAGAAGATCGTGAGTTCGAGTCTCACCGCCCCGACCAATAAAACACCGTGAATACCACGGTGTTTTTGTATACTAAACAGAGTCACTTCCCTGTTTTCACGTTGCTTTAGGAGCTCAATCTTGATATAGTGAGTCAAATACAATTACTATGCACGGCACCGAAATCCCCAACGACCTCACCTTTGATCATCTCGATCTCGACAATTTAACCGAAGAACAAAAGAACGAAATTGAACGATCCTGTTTCAACAACATTGTTGCTGAAAAATGGAAAAATAAATCACTGCGCGTTCCTGTCGCCGCACCCTCGTTTGCGGACTACAACCAAGACCTCTGGAATGTCTTCACGCACTACGCCGGAACAATGAATGGAAAACGAGTTTTAGAGCTCGGGTGTGGTAGCGGGGAAATTGCCACCTGGATGGCCTTGAACGGCGCTGTCGTCTCTGCGAGCGATGTCAGCGATGAAAGCATCAACTATGCTCACAAGCGCAACGCAGAAAACAAAACAGCTGTCGACTTTACGGTTGGAACTGGCGAGCACATTCCGTACGCTGACGAAACATTTGATCTCGTGACAATCAACGTTGCCTTGCACCACATGGACGTGCCGAAAGCGTTACGAGAAATTAAACGCGTCTTAAAACCCGGCGGCGCACTTGTCTGCGTTGAACCGTTTATCTTTTCTGACCGTTTGCAAGCAATGCGACATTCTCGTCTTGCGCAAAAACTCTTTCCGGAGCGTCGCGAAACACCGACAGAACGCATGCTCGACCGACGCGATGAGGCGGAAATTCGCGCTGTGTTTGGAAACAGCAATGTCCAAATGCAACCGGTTCGTAGCTTCTCTTCCGCTGTTATGAAGGTCCCATTTTTTAATCAAACGACCAGCGCACTCGCTCGCTTGCAAGGTCGTGATATTGAAACCGCCCGCAAATCACTAGTTCGCAACATTCAGCATATTGATGGCCTCTTGACTCGCACAATCCCCGGAATCACCTCTTTGTCTCGTTATGTCATTATCAAAGCAGTGAAATAACAAACCTGGAAGCAATACACACAAACCGGCTCAATTGGCCGGTTTTTTCTTGACTATTTCGCTGATTTTAGTACACTGTCCGCGCTCAAACGCGGAAATTCGGAATACTCCGAGGCCCGTATCAGGAGGAGCTAATGGACGATACCTGGCTGGTTTTTGTAAGTCTGAACGATGACGGGCGCTCTGGGACGATTGACTTCGGCAGGAGCCAGTGCCCGTCGTGGTTGAATAACAACCTCCGCGTACTTGACGCAGAAGGAGGCGAAAAAGCTGCTTTTGTTTGCAAAAACCAGATCGTCGAGTTCAATCCGCCGCTTGTGCCGGGTCAGCGCAACCAGCGTACCACGCTGAAGACCGTTGACACGGTCTCGTGCCGGGCCGGGCGAATCCAAAAGGCCAAGAAGGCTCAAGAAGTCGCGGCCTGACGTCGCGGCCGGTGGCGAGGAACTTCGAAGAACGACTTCGGAGAACCTCGCCGCTATACTCTTTTCTTATTTTATCGCCGCCAAATCACACTCAAAATAAACAGCGTCAGCGCGCACAAGACAATGGTTCCACCAGTGGCTGTTTCTGCAATATACGAAATAGCAATTCCGAAAATAACTGATAACAATGAACACACAACAGCAATGACATGACTGCGGACAAATGATTTACCGAGCAACATTCCAGACAACGTCGGCATCACCATGAGCGCGCCAATCAACAACACTCCGACAATGCGCATCGCCATTGCAACAGTCACTGCGGTCATAATCAACAACGCGAGCTCATAACGCTGAGCGCGCATCCCTTGGCTCTGTGCGATATCCGGATCAAACGACACCAAAAACAACTGGCGATACAACACCAACACTCCGACAACAATCACTCCTCCCAACACCGAAATAATTTGGACATCACTCGTTGTCACCGTTGTGATACTCCCGAATAAATAACTCAGCAAGTCGCCGGAAAAACCAGACTGCACACTCATTAGCACAATCGCGAGCGCGAGACTCCCACTCAAAAAAATAGCAAGGATTGATTCTCCAAAAATATGTGCCCGACTCCCCAATCGTTCAATGCCAATCGCGGCAATAACAGTCGCGGCAATCGCAAATGGAATTGGGGCGGCACCGAATAATGTGCCGATTGCGATTCCAGCCAGCGCCACATGCGACAGCGTATCAGCCATCAACGAATATCCGCGCGTCACAACATATAGCCCAATAAGCGGCGCGATCACACCAATGACAAGCCCAACAACGAACGCGCGTTGCATAAAATCGTAGGTAAAAAGAGAAAGCAGTTCGTTCATAGTAATGTCTGTTTTGCGTGCTCAGATGAATGATCGTGATAGACATGCGTTGCGTGGTGTCCGAACATCTCCGTGAGATGCGACGAATCTAAAAATTCCTCAGTCGGCAAATGACACACCAGCGTCTGATTAATGCACAACACACTTGAAGTTTCATGTGTAATCGCGTCGATATCATGCGACACCAATACAATTGTCATTCCAAATTCTGTGTTGAGTTTTTTCAAAAATGCATAGAAGTCGTGTTGCACTGCAATATCAACTCCTGTCGTTGGCTCATCGAGAATCAACAACCGTGGTTCTGCTGCCAGCGCCCGAGCAATAAAGACACGTTGCCGCTGCCCGCCAGACAACTCACTAATCGGCGTATCCGCAAACGCGTTCACCCCGACAATATCCATTGCCCGTTGAATTGCCTCGTGGTCATCCGCATTCAATAATTGCCACCACTTCTTCAGCGGCGTTCGGCCAGAGCGCACCACTTCTGCGGCCGTTGCGGGAAACCCCCAGTCTGTGCGACTCGCGCGTTGCGGCACATACCCGATTGCTTGCTTGTGCGCGCCCTGTTTTGGAGACTGCCCAAGAATTTCAATACTCCCACTGTCTGGCGACAACAAACCAAGCAATAAACGCAACAACGTTGTTTTTCCGCTGCCATTTGGGCCGAGCAATCCAACGTAATCGCCTTCCTGAATCGTGAATGACAAATCTTCCAACACTGTCTGATGCCCGACGGCATACGACAAATGACGCACGTTGATCAACGGGGGTTTTTTTGTGGAATTATCTTGTGAATGTAATGACATAGAATGCCTCTATTCAACAACATGAAGTGGTATTTGTCAATGCAACTCAGTTGCATTTATCCACTGCTCTCTTGTCAAAAAACAAACTTTTCGGTACACTACGAGAGCTCAAGAAACAGATGCGGGTATAGTATAATGGCTATTATGTCAGGTTTCCAACCTGAAAATGAGAGTTCGATTCTCTCTACCCGCTCCAAGAATAAAACCGCCTCACATGGCGGCTTTTTTTTATTTTTAATACTAAACGAATTGCCCTTGACCTCACTGCCATTGTGCTGTAGATTACGGAGTCGCACTTCATCAGAAATGACGACACCTGTGGCAATATCGCCGCAGAAACCTTCGGAGACTTCCGTGCACAGAACAATCAAGATGCCTGGGGTCGAGGAGCTTAAACAACTGCTCGCGGCCGTCGATGACACCCCGCACGTCGGCAAGCACATCAACCCCGCGCTGGCGCGGATGGCGGGCGCAGAAGTGGAGATCGAAGGCATCGTGCTAGAGCTGCACCTAGCAGCAGCAGATGCACGGTCGCGCCTGTCTGGACTGGATGGGATCTTCTTCACTCTCGCCTTCAAGGGCGAGAAGTACCTTGAAGCCCTCATTCAGGACAAGGGAGCACTTGAGCACGCCAAACAACTCTTCAACGCCGGGAGCCCTCAGGAGTAGACTAAATGGCCGACGGTCCATAGCGAACAAGATCAACTTGCTCGAACCGTCACCTTTTCACTGTCGAGTTGCACAAGTACAGCAAGTCGCTAGTGAAGATGGAGTAACGTACTATTAAAATCCTGAGCGGAAAGACCACAGTCAAGAGAATTTTTGGTATATACTACACACATGTACTACGTTTATATCTTGCGTTGCGCGGACAACAGCCTCTACACTGGAATCACCACCGATGTGCAGCGGCGCTTTCAGCAACACGTTGCCGGCACTGCCAGTCATTACACCGCGGCCAAAAAAGCCGTCGCGATTGTCTACACAGAAACAGCTGAATCAAAATCTGCCGCGCTGAAGCGTGAAGCCGAAATTAAACGGCTGTCTCGTGAACAAAAATTAGCACTAATACAGTAAAAAATGCAAGAAAAATAGGGACCCTCAGATACGCGCTTGTGGGGAGTGCTTGCGTCGTCGCACTCCTGTGGCATATTCTGAAAAGTCCCCGAATCCGGAGAATTAAAGGGTCAGCCACGCCCAGAGCGGACAACCCATATCACCGGACCAATCTCCGTGATGATCTGGCCCCTGCCCAGCAAAGAGCTCATCCCGCTCAGCAGGGACACGCTCTGCCTGAGAAGCCGCTGCTTCTGGCAGCTCCGTATTGCTCTCAACACCTTCTTGCTCGTTGATGTTCCCTCCTCGCAGCCATAAAAGCGACTGCTGTATTTTTTATCATACCTCATCATACTACTATTGCAAGCCTTGGAAGAAATGTCCGTAATAAAAATAAAGCGCGTTATTGATTGCCAAACAAGAGTGATCTCTCTATACTATTTGAGAACATAATTATTCACTTCTTTACGATGAACGCACAAAAATATGGTCTAACAGTTTTATTCAGCGTGGTTGTTATCGGCGCACTTGCATATGGCGGATGGATGTATTTCAACAAACCGCAAGATACAAAAAACACACAAACAAGTGCTGTTGTTAATACAAAAACAACAGCAACGGAAACCACAATAAATACCGCGAAAAAACCAGTATTGGCTGATGCAGGAAACGGAAAAAAGCAATACACAAATGCAGCACACGGCTTTACTGTTGAAATTCCGAATGACTGGGTTGTTGATGAAACCGGATCTATTTGTGGCTTAGATTTTGCCAAAACAAACACCGTCGGTTTTCGCTCTAGTGTAAGCCAAGCAACGTTAGAAAAAGAAAAAACCGATCATGAGCAAGGAAAACGTGAATTTGCGCCGTGCTACGACAGCAGTCCAAACGCACTGAGTGTTCAATGGTACGCAACCGCACAAGACCTGCCAACAAACGGAAAAAGCACAACGCTTGCGGAATGGGTAAGTGCTGAAAAAGCGCAAGTCGAACAAGATCAACGAGCAACATCAACAATCCAAAAAGTTGGAACATACACCACATATAGTTATTTTTCAAATAGCATAGATGCGGCTGATGAAAAAGTTGTTGTAGACACAGAAAAAGGAATCTTTGTCTTTACCAACGAGAACCACAGTGACGATGAAAAAGACGTAATCGAGCGTGCGATCATCGAGTCATTTCGTATTCAATAAAGGCTCCGCACTCCAGTCTGGGAAAATCGAAAAAATCGTGTTATTCTAGCGATATATATACTCTATTCTCTCTTTTATGAGCACTATTATCAATACACATAACGCGCAAAAACGCGGTCGATTGCAACTCTGGGTTTCAATGCCATTTATTTACGCAATGATTTTCCCAACGCTGATTTTGCATGCTTCTTTATTTCTCTATCAACAAACCGCTTTTCGACTCTACGGACTCGACATCATTCCGGCGAAAAAATACATTAAAGATGTGCGTCGGTTTTTAGCGTATTTGGATTTCAGTGAAAAAATCAATTGCTGGTATTGCAGCTACGTGAACGGCGTCTTTGCCTGGGCGGTCGCGATTGCGCATGAAACAGAAAAAATGTGGTGCCCGATTAAAAACGCAGAAGAGCGAATGGCGTTTGATCTCCCACAACGCGCTGACTACGCTGAATACAATTCAGCTGGATCACTACAGGAATACATCAATAAACACTAAAGAAAAATAGCGCGTTTTTCAGGTGGGACAAATCGCATCACACGATCAAATAATTCTGCCCATTGTTCTGGCAATAGATCTGTTGCTGTGGTGTCGCGAGGAACGCGCAAATCTTTTGTCATCCGTTTCCATTGTTCGAATGTAACAACGCTTTTTAATGCGTGATACATATCTTCTTTTTGCGCGTGAAACACAAATGAAACAAACGCGCGATATGCATCCGGATGTTCATACACCGCTTCAGCAAAACGATATTGCCGTCGACGCATTCGCAACAGGACGGTCGGAACTCCAGGTTGTGGCGCAAAATCCGTTGGCTGAAAATCAAATACAATCTCCGACTCAAACCACGGTGCGATGTGCAAGCCAAATTCATACGACCGATGACGCATGATAAAGCGCTCTGCCGCTTCACGCTGCGACACCAACACAACGCTTTCTGGTGGATTCTGTGCAAGTAACGCTTTTTTCAACAACGCTGTCATAATCGAAAACGGCGGGTTTGCAATCAGCGCATATTCGCCCACTGTATCTGGAAGCGCGTACTCCAAAAAATCAGCTGTCGTAATTTCAAGATTGTTGAACATGTGCATTTTTTTTGTCAGCGCGACCGCAAGCTCAGGATCTTTTTCAATCGCGATCACTCGAGCGGCTTTCGCAGCCAGCAAATGTGTTAACGCTCCGCTGCCAGGACCCACTTCAACAACTGTTGTATCCGACAAATCACCACACGCGTGCAAAAACTCATCAATCGCATCAATGTTCACCAAAAAATTTTGACTCAAACTCGCCCGATGCGCTTTGGCCGCTTCATCAAAGTCTTCTCTTGGAACGGCGTAATGCGCGCGACGAGATTGCATAGTTATACTGTTGTTTTACTCATTTGTAATACAGTCTCCCATTCCGCAGGCGTTACTGGTTGCACAGACAAACGACCCAAACGCACGAGCGCCATCTCTTGCAACGTTTTTGTCGCCTTAATATCCGCAAGCGCGACTGGCTGTGTGAGCATTTTTACCGGCGCAACATCAACACAAACCCACGCTGCCTCGGTAGTTGTTGGATCTTGATACGACTCTTTTACAACCTTCGCAATTGCGACAACCGCCTTTTCTTTTGTCATTGAATAATAGACAAATACTAAATCCCCTTTTTTCATCGCTTGCATATTATTGCGCGCAGCGTAATTTCGCACACCTGTCCACGCGGTGCGTTTTTCACGCACCAAGTCTTCAAATGAATACACGTGCGGTTCGGTTTTGATAAGCCAATAGTTCATATTGCCATGGTATAGGAATCAAGCCAAAAAGCAAACTAGCGATATACCTGATTATGTGATCCAACATCAATAAAAACTACGAGTGTATAATTTTCATATTCAATAAATATAATTCGCAAATCAGCGCGCACGGAAATCGCTCGATACCTTTCCATAACCCCTTTTAATGCGTGATTACGCAATGCTGGATCCTGCGGTTTTTTGCGAAATACATCAATACTATCACGCACTCGTTTTTGATCTTTTACAGAAAGTCGATCAAAACGTTTGATAAATTTTTTATCGAATTGAATCTCCATTTTTTTTGATAATACGATCAAGATACGCAAGCGCTTCCTCGCCAGTCATTGGTCCAATGGTATCGCCCTTGCGCGTCGCTTCTAAAATTTCTCGTTCCTGCGCAACGGTCAACCCATTTTCTGTCACCATCTGATCCAGCGGCAACCCTTTTTTAATCACGGCCTGACGCAAAAAGGCTTTGATGCCCGAACTTAAATCTAAACCAAGATCATCAAAAATCTTTTGCGCGGCTTTTTTAGTTTTTGAATCAATCCGAATTTGAATTGTCGTCATA
>CALKUP010000016.1 GCA_937996685.1 uncultured bacterium
CGTTGCTCAGTGAGTTATATGAGATTTCAAATCTCACATTACATAGTTCTGATTTGGCACGAAAACTTGTAGCAAATCTGCGTCCGCACTTAAGCGCTGATCAGGTGGGTATTTTTTTACTTGACTCAACAAAAAAGAAAATTGTTCCAGTTGCGGTGAGTAGTAGCGATGCAACACGAGCCTACTTCAAGCCAATGGAAGATGTGTATTCACAGATTCATTTACCAAAAAAATCTGCTAAAACAATTTTTTCTCGAGTGTTGAAAACCCATCGGTCTGAATTTGTCCATTCATTTTCTGAACTATTTACAGGTGCATTACCAACTGCATTGCTTAAGCAATTCCCGAAAAATGCACCGTTGCAATCTGCTATTGTGTACCCATTAGAATCCGAAGGAAAGTCTATTGGCGTCTTTTATGTTGTGATGAGTCGTTCGTATGAAAAGTTAGATACACATGAAAAAGAGGCGCTTGAGACTATTGCGAAGGTCATTACGATCGCGCTTGATAAATCATTGATTTATGATCAGTTGGTTGAAGCGAATTTACATCTCAAAGATCTCGACGTTGCAAAATCTGAATTTATGTCGATTGCGTCACATCAACTTCGAACCCCGCTCGCTGGAATGATGGGGTATTTGTCGATGATCCTTTCAGGGGATTACGGGCGAGTGACAAATGGGCAAAAAGAAGTGTTGACCGAGGTGCTTGGTGCTGGACAGCGCCTGACTCGATTGGTCAATTCATTTTTGAATGCCACGCGTATTGAAGCGGGCCGCCTCACGATTAATTACACCAAAAATTCATTTAACGATGTAATTCAATCTGTTGTAACAGAGTTGATGCCGACCGCGACCAAAAAACAGGTGACGCTGATATACAAGCCAAAAAAATTACCTTCAGTGGATGTTGATGTTGATAAAATCAAAGATGTGGTGCTTAACTTGGTTGATAATGCGATTAAATATTCACCCGGCGGAACAATCACGGTTGAGGGGCGTGATATGAAAAATGGCACAGTACGATTTATTTCGCGAGATACTGGCGTCGGCATTCCGAATGGAGAAGCGGCTGGATTATTTGATAAATTTGTTCGAGGTTCAGGCATTGCGCGTGTTGAGCCGAATGGTTCTGGGCTCGGTTTATTTATTGCAAAAAAAATCATTGAAGCGCATTCTGGAAAAATTTGGGCAGAATCAGACGGAGAAGGGAAGGGGTCTGTCTTTCAATTTGAGATTCCTGTGAAACAAGGAGGTCCCCATTTTACTGGCTCAACACTTGGGACAAAACTTGCTCCCGCAACAACAGATACTCCAACGCGTATTCGAAAAAAAGATCGCCCAGTTGTTGCTCGTAAAAAAACCACGCGCAAAAAGGCAAAATAATGTCATTTTTGGATTTTTTCTTGCCTAACATTACACACATTCATCAGTTGTCCCCAGACGGCGCAAATCTGCCATATACAAAATAATCCCGTCTCTTTTATTATTAAAGATAGATAACTACATAACATCTATCGTGCATTGAGATATATATAAAACAGGATCTCCTTTCTACAGAAAGCAGACGGTGTCCACCCTCGCACACTGTTTTCTGACGACAGGAGTTCGTCAGACTCGGGATGCTTTGTTTCTGCCGTAACCAGGCAGCACAAAACAACAACGTCACGAGCAACACAACACGGAGCGCGCCATGTCGCGTTACATCAAGTCGTGGCACACCTTGTGCCTGATCCTCAGCTTCGTGCTCACCGTCTTCACCGGCGGGTGCGCGGAGGTGCATGATCCGGTGTTGCAGCCGGAAGATTTCAACGGCTGGACCTATGAAGAGGTCATGGGTGTCGTTCAGCAGCTCAAGCTCGACAACTTTGCCGTCATCGATGACATGAGCGATGACGAGAAGCAGGGCTTCATTGAGGCCATCGAGTACTTTGAGATTCCACATGATGATCCTGGTGACGGGACCATGCACGCGAACGGCCAGAAGCCTCCGCCGCTGCCGTGGTGCGGTGGTTATTGGGGTGCTCGTTGGGAGCATGAGTACATCGAGCAGCGTGACGGTGGTGGTTATTCGTATCAGGTCGGACCCAACTGCCAGATGTGGGCGCTTGGAGATGACTGTGGTCCGGATCACGATGATTACATGCTCAGCTTCTACTTCGGAAATCATGCTGAAAATATTGGCACGCTGCGGAGCAAGCTGCGCTGGTCTTCCAGTAATTGGTGGGTTCAGCTCACCCTCGGAGGCACGCTGGATGGTAGGCTGTACGAGCAGGTTCCATCTGGGGACCGTGATAACTATCAAGTCTACATCTGCATCGACGACTACTTCGCGAATTACTTGGGTACTCTCTACATGAAAAAGTACTGAGTACACACGCTGCGAAAGAGGGGCGATGGGCTTGCGTAAAGCTTTTCGTCTCTCTACACTCATTTTAATTAATTGTTTTCTTTTTTATGAATAAAAAAATACTTTTCCTTAGCTTGACCATTGTTGTATTTATTATCATGATCACTGTTAATAATTATATTTTTGATTTAAATGGTCCCGGCGAGAATTCTTTTAGCTGGCTAGCGTTGACGGTAATTTTTTTATTACCATCAACGCTTACTCTGGTTGGATTTTTCGCTCAAGACAAAGCATTGATAGGATTTTGGATTGCGGTTCTTGTTTTGATGATATGGTGTTTTGCGTTACCGTTAAATTACGCATTATTTATTGATGAGCCATTAAAAATTGGTGTGCCGGCTGTTGTTTGGAATTTGCCGTTAGGAATGATATTTTTATATCTATTGCATAGATGGATAGTGATACAAGGCGAAGAGTCAAAATAAATAATTACACCGTAAAGATCAAAGTATGCTATACTCATAGCAACTTATGAGTAACATATTCATGTATATGAAGAAACGATCTATTTTATATATGGTTGCCAGCATGGCGCTTGGTGTTTTACTGACAATCACACCACAGGGCGCACACGCTCAATCACAATCTGATACTGCGGATTACACATTCGGTGGTATGCGATTTATGGCCGGAGATATCATGCGTGTTGACGAGACAATGGAACAAGATTTATTTATTGCCGGGTCAACCTTGCAAGTGAGTAATGTATTAGAAGGTGATGTGTTTGCGGCAGGGCAAGACATTACTATCGATGGAACAGTCAATGGTGATCTTCGGGTCGCGGGTAGTACAGTCACAATCAACGGGACAGTGAATGGCAATGTTGTGGTGGCTGCCGGTACAATTAAAATCACAAAAGATGCAAAAATTGCTGGTTTCTTCAATGCCTATGGAGCATCTGTCATTGTTGATGGCGTTGTTGAAAAAAATGCACATGTTGCTGCATCTGAATTAAATGTCAACGGAACAATGAATGGAGATGTTGTTGCTGAAGCAGATGCGGTAACAGTGACAAAAGATGCGGTACTTGGAAAAACACTCTCTGTAACAGGTGTAAATCAACCAACAGTTGAAAATGATGCTTTGAAAGATAAGGTGAAATATACCTATCGTGCAGTCAATACAGAAGAACCAGTGAAACCAACATGGCAAGAATTGTTAGGTGCTCGATTTTTCAGTGCGCTCTATAAGTTCCTCTCCATTGGTTTGATTGCGCTTGTGTTGCTCTATGTGTCACCAAAAAAACTCACTGGAGCAGTTGAAGTGTTGGAACAAAAAGCAGGAAATGCAGTGTTGCTTGGTGTTGCGCTTTTGATCTGTGTTCCAGTTGTTTCACTTGTGTTATTGTTCACATTCATCGGAATTCCGTTGGCAGTATTTAGCGTCGGTATTTGGGCTGCGGGTATTGGACTTGCGCTAATTCCAACATCATTATGGCTTGGTCATAAAATGTTGCCATCACAATCTGATAAAACATTCCGTGGACTTGCGATTCAATATCTCGCTGGTAGCGCTTTGATTCTCGCAGTGTCAGTCACTCCATATATTGGCTGGATTCTTGGAATGCTCGTCATTCCATTTGGTTTCGGAGCATATGCACTCATGATGGCACAACAAAAGAAACATCAATAATCGATGTTTCACAACGTATAAAAAAGAGTCGTTTGATTACGACTCTTTTTGTTTTTTTGTATACTCAGCAGTTCCGTGTGTCACTGCCTGGAGTGAAAGCAGGGCGCATTTTAATCGAGTAGGCCCGAGCGGTATTTGAATGAGTTCGGTAATATCGTCAGGAGTCATCGCTTGTATCGTGTCGACAGATTTTCCAATCAGGTCTTCCGTGAGCATACTCGCTGTAGCTTGTGAAATCGCACATCCTTCGCCTTCAAAAGAAACGTCGGTTACAACCCCGTTCTCTATCTGTAAATAAAATGTCAGCTCATCACCACATGAACTATTACGTTCAGTTTGCACAATGGTCGCGTGATCAAGTGCGCCATGATGCAGTGGATCTCGGTAATGCTCCATGATCTCTTCTTGGTACAATGAGAGCGATTGTGAATCGTGTGTGCTCATAGTTATTTTTGTAATTGTCGAACGTTGGCAAGCGCTTTAGCGAGTTGTGCAATATCAGCGCTGGTTGAATATGCTCCAAGACTGACACGTGTTGTACTCGCTACATGAAAAAACTGCATGAGCGGTTGGCAACAGTGGTGTCCGGCACGAGCAGCAACGTTGTGTTCCGCGAGAATTGCAGCAACATCGTGTCCGTGTACACCAGCAAAGATAAATGATACAGCGCCGCAATGGTTGCGAGTGTCGCCAGAAAATCCAACGAGCGAAATTTCAGGAAATGATTGAAGGGTTTCAATGAGTTCTGCGTAGAGCGTTGATTCGTGCGCTGCAAATTTCGTGATCCCACCATGTTGATTGATCCATTCAACAGCCGCGCCAAGCCCGATTGCTTCCGCGATAGGAGGTGTGCCAGCCTCAAATTTTGATGGTGCATCATGCCAGGTTGAGGTTGTGCTGCTCACAACATCGACCATGCCACCGCCAAGAATCCATGGTTCTAACTGGTCATGCAATCCCTCGCGTATTGCAAGGACACCAACGCCGGTCGGGCCATACATTTTGTGGCCAGAAAAAGCGAAAAAGTCGACACCGAGCTCACGGAAAGAGACTGGCAGGTGCGCGACACTTTGGCAGGCGTCGACAATGGTCATGATATTGCGCTCTTGAGCAAGTTTGGCAATCTCAGCAATTGGCAACACAGCGCCTGTGACATTGGAAACATGCGTCATTGCAATGAGTCGAGTCTTTGAGGTGATTGCGGCCGCCACCATTTCTGCATTGATGAGAAATGTTTCTGGATCCGGATCAATCAACGTCAGTGTGAGTCCGCGTTCTGCGGCAAGTCGTTGCCACGGTAAATAATTGGAATGATGTTCAAACCGCGTTATCAAGATTTCATCACCAGCGTGTAATAGTTGTGCTGCAAGATAGGCTGCCATGTTGAGCGACAAGGTTGCGCCAGATGTCCAAATAATTTCAGCAGGGGAGGCGTCGATAAATCGAGCAACGGTTTCACGAGCCTGTTCAAAGCGGTGGGTGGCGGTTTCAGATGTTGTGTATAATCCGCGATGCACATTACTGCGGTAGGTGCTGTAGTACTGATCCATTGCAGAGATGACTGGCACTGGCGTGAGACTGCTGGCAGCAGAATCAAGATAGGTCAGACCTGAATCAAGCATCGGGAAGTCGGATGAAAGAGATGATTTCATAATTTATACAGAAGTGAGACGTGCGCGAATTGTTTCAAGAATTGCAGCTTCAACTGATTGTGTTATATCAGCGTCATCCAGATCCTTCAAGGCATCAAGTAAAAATCCTTCAACAATCATTTGTCGACTTACCTCGGGGCTGAGGCCGCGGGTTTGTAAATAAAATAATTGATCTGGTCGAATGTAATAGACAGCCGAACTGTGCGCCGCTTTGACGTCATTGCTGTGAATTTCAAAGCCGGGGAGTGCAGAAATTTGTGCGCGCTCACTTAATAAAATTCCTTCGTGTCGCAGTTCGCCGTCTGTTTGTTTGGCGCCGGTAAGAATATCGATGTTTCCAACAATGTTCACGCGGGCAGTATCAAGAGCAACGCCATGAATAATGAGTCGCGCTTTTGTATCAACGGCCGCGTGTTCGCTTTTGAGTGTAATCTGTGGCGTGCTGTTTCCAGTCGCGATATAGATAATCACATGTTCTGCGATCGCGTGATCCGCATCTAAACGCATAACAGATTCAACAGAGCCGTCATTGAGAATAATAGTGCAGAGTCGTTTCGGGGCGTCGGTCACAGTAACTTCTTCCTGCAACGAATCGCTCGCGCTGTCGAGTATGCGAATTGTCCAGTTGTGTGTTGTGAGTGTTTGCATACAATAAAATTAACCAACAGATCCTTCCATCTCCATTTCAATCAGACGATTCATTTCAACCGCGTATTCCAGCGGCAGCTCTTTGACGATTGGTTCAATGAATCCGTTAATCACCATTGCCATGGCTTCATCTTCTGTGAGGCCGCGGGTTTGTAGATAAAAAATCGCTTCTTCCGACACCTTTCCGGCCGTTGCTTCGTGTGTAATGGTTGCGGTGTTGTTGTGGATGTTCATTTGTGGAATCGTGTCGGATCGTGACAGTTCATCTAAAATCAACGCATCGCATTTCACATTCGATACAACCTCACGCGCATGTGGCGCAACTTGAATCAGTCCACGATAGACAGATGTGCCACCGTCTTTGCTGATACTTTTCATGACAATTGTGCTGGTTGTGTTGCTGGCAGAGTGATACACCTTTGCGCCAGTGTCTTGCCATTGACCTTTGCCGGCAAACGCGATGCCGAGGTGTTCCGCGTGTGCACCTTCACCGAGCAAGATTGAGCATGGATAGAGCATGGTGACGCCAGATCCGAGATTGCCGCCGACCCATTCCATGCGACCGCGCGCCTTTACACGAGCTCGTTTGGTGTTGAGATTATAGGTGTCAGAGCTCCAGTTTTCGACAGAGCTGTATCGCATTTGCGCATTTTCACCGACATACACTTCAACGCAGCCAGCGTGCAAAGAATTACTGCCGTATTTTGGCGCGCTACACCCTTCGATATAATGAGCTTGCGCATCATCTTCAATAATAATCAAGGTGTGTTCAAATTGCCCCATGTTTTTCGCATTCATCCGGAAATAGGCTTGCAGTGGTTGAGAAACACGAACGCCTTTTGGAACATACAAAAATGTTCCGCCGCTCCAGACTGCTGCATGCAGCGCCGCAAATTTATGGTCGTTTGGTGGAACGCATTTCATGAAATATTGTTGAACGAGTTCCGGGTATTTTTTGACGGCTTCATCCATGTCTTCAAAAATCACGCCTTGTGATTCCCATTCTTTTTTCAATCGGTGATAGACTGTCTCACTTTCATATTGCGCGCCAACACCTGCAAGCATTTTTTTCTCAGCCTCAGGAATACCGAGTCGATCAAAGGTATTTTTAATATCATCGGGCACGTCGTCCCATGATTGATTGCTCGCAACAGTGTCTTTCGGGCTCGCGTAATAAATAATGTCATCAAATGAAATTTGCGTGAGATCTGGTCCCCACGTTGGCAGTGGTTTTTCGTTCCACAAGCGCAGTCCTTCAAGACGAATATCAAGCATCCAGTCTGGTTCTTGTTTTTCAGCAGAAATGCGACGCACCAGCGCTTCACTCACGCCGCGTTCAACCCCATCGGTGTAGCCGGAGTCATTTTTATGATTGAACGTTTCGCGGTCGAGGTTTTCAAATACGTAACCAGTCATACCCGTCTTTTTCAATTTGATGAGATAACGCCGCATCACCGCTTGAAACGATTTTGCCATTTAGTAATACATGGACGCGGTCTGGAACAAGTTCGTTCAAGATGCGTGGATAGTGGGTGATGATAATAATTCCGAGATTGAGTTCTTCTTTGAGTTGTTTGATGTGACGAGCGACGGTTCGCAGCGCATCAACATCAAGTCCTGAATCGATTTCATCCAGGACGATAATTTTTGGTTGCAACAACGCCATCTGTAAAATTTCTGTTTTTTTGCGTTCGCCACCAGAAAAGCCGTCGTTTAAGTAACGCTCTGCAAATGAACGGTCGATCGATAGTGAGTCCATTGTTTCGTGGAGGAGTTCACGATACTCACGAATCCGCATGCCTTTATAGGTTGGATCAGCCGCGCGACGTTGGGCATTAATCGCTTGCTTCAAAAACGTTTGGATTGTCACTCCTGGAATTGCGCCTGGACTTTGGAATGCTAAAAAGAGACCAGCGTGGCTGCGTTTTTCTGGAGAAAGGTCAGTGATGCTTGCACCGTCTAATTTGATGTCGCCAGATGTGACGGTATACGACGGATGTCCAAATAACACTTGTGAGAGCGTGGATTTTCCAGAGCCGTTTGGGCCCATAATCGCGTGGACTTCGCCTTGCGCAACTTCAAGGTGAATGCCCTGTAAAATTTCTTTGTCGCCGGCAGTTGCGTGGAGATCGATAATCGAAAGTTTCATGTTGTCAGATTCAATAATGAATACCGAGTATGCCACAAAATACGCCGCTCTGTCAATCCGTTTTGTGCGCTAAAAGTTGCTGAAAAAACAGTGCTTGTGATACGCTATTGGTTGTATTTTCCTTTAGTATTTTCTATTTTTATGAAATTCAATAGTACCTCTCAATCTGCTGCCGACGTTTCACGCGCAAGTGCTGACATCTTGCTTGTCCCAGTGATGCTGAAACCAGCGCAAAAAAAGACACCAGCAAAAAAGACGAAGGCCGTGCCACAGCTGTCTGAGACAACGGGACGATTGCCAAAACAGATCGTGGATTTGATTCAGAATCGCTTAAAGACAACCTCATTTGCAGCAACTCCATCAGCGGTCGCGGTGATTGAAGGAAGTGGTGTTGTGGCGCAGCGCGTTGTATTGGTTGGACTTGGGACTGAAGATACGGTGACACATGAAGTGATTCGTCGTGCGGCAGGCGCGGCTCTTGGTGCTGTTGCGTTGTTTCGTCCGAAAACAATTGCCGTTGCATTCAATGGTTTTGTGCCGGCTTCTCTGGAAGAGGCCGAGGCGATGAATGCATGTGTTGAAGGAATGCGCCTCGCGTCATATCGGTTTTTGAAATACAAAAAAACCGACGCAGAAGAATGGAAAAAAGGCTTGCCGGAAACAGTCAACTTTATTGTCAGTGATACACAGCAAGCAGCAATGCGACGTGTGATTGCAACAGCGGAGTTGCATGCAGCGGCGACAATTACAGCGCGTGATTTAATCAATGAACCGGCAGTGCATGTGACGCCAAAAGCGTTGTCTGATGTGGCTCGTGAAATTGGAAAACAATCCGGCGTGACAGTGAAGATACTCGGTGAGCGCGATATGAAACGTCTTGGGATGGGAGCGCTGCTCGCTGTGTCAGCAGGGTCTGACCAAGAAGCGCAGTTTATTCATTTGAAATATGTTCCAAAGAAAAAAACCAACAAGACAAAACGGATTGCGCTGTGCGGTAAAGGGATTACATTTGATTCCGGCGGACTCTCATTAAAACCAGGAAATTATATGCATGGCATGCATATGGATATGGCAGGTGCTGCGAGTATCCTCGGCTTGTTTTCTGTGATTACACAATTGAACATCGATGTTGAAGCGCATGGTGTGATTGCAGCAACGGAAAATATGATTTCCGGAAAAGCGACACGACCTGGAGATATTGCGACAGCCTATGACGGCACAACGATTGAAATCACCAACACAGACGCAGAAGGTCGCTTGGTTTTGGCAGACGCCATCGCATGGGCTGTTGATGTGGTCAAACCAGATGTCGTGGTTGATATTGCGACACTGACAGGTGCTGCGATTTATGCGCTTGGTCAAGAAGTGGCGCCGTATTTTACAAACAACGAAGAATTGCACGAGCAGTTGAAGGCTTCCGGTGAGCAAGCAGGCGAGCAGCTGTGGAGAATGCCGCTTACAGAGGAATATCGACCACTGTTAAAAAGTTCGGTCGCTGATCTCGATAACGCGCCAAAAACAATTTGGGCAGGCAGTGCAATGGGCGCATTGTTCTTAGAACATTTTGCAAAACAGACTCCATGGGCACATCTCGACATCGCAGGTCCTGCAATGGTTGAAAAACAAATGCTGCCATATGTGCCAGCTGGTGGTTCCGGGTTTTCTGTTCGGACATTGATCGCGTATTTACGCTCGGTTGCGTAAGACAAACTGCACCATCATCCGCACATAGTTTACGGTCAAAAATACGCTATAGGCCATCACGCTCCAAGCGAAGGTTTCTTTTTGTGGACCATTAAATAGATACCAGAGTACCAAGACAAAAATCAGCCCGACACCAATTCGGGTGATTTGTGATTTTTCATAAAAGAATTTGCCGGTTAGATATTTGACGAGCAGGCGACCAAATGTTCCGGTCAGAAGCAAGACAGCAGCGCAGAGAAAAAAATAGTGGGGAAATCCAATATATCGCGTGATATAGATCACAAGACTTGCGCCAAATAATGGATCAGCGATTGATTCAAGGCGTTTGCCGAGGTCGCTTTCCGTTTTCCAGAAGCGGGCGAGTGTGCCATCGAGTTTATCAGACGCGACTCCAATCACAGCAAGAACTTGAACGAGTAATAGCACGTTCATTGCAGGGACAAGAGAAATGATAATAATCACAACACCGATGCACAGGCGAGTGATTGTAAGGCTATTTGGGATATAGCGAGTGATTGTATTCATTGGCTCTTATTGTAGCGCATTTTTGGATTTTATTGTTGAGCGTTATGCACAGCTCGGTGTTTTTGAATGGATAAAAGTGGTTGCACTGATTAATAAAGTGGTGTATAATGGTTCTTAGTGGTAGAAAGTGGTAAATAGCTAAAAGGCCACATTTTCCCTCATATACATATGTTTATCGGTGAATATCAACACACAATTGACGAAAAAGGTCGGATGATGATTCCGACAAAATTTCGTGATGACCTCAAAAATGGGGCAGTGGTGACTCGAGGACTCGATCATTGCTTGGTGTTGTACCCAATGGATGTATGGAATACGCTTGCGCAAAAACTTAGCAACTTGCCAATTTCACAAAGTAAGTCTCGGGCGTTTGCTCGTTTGATGCTTGCTGGTGCAATGGACGTTGCCGTTGATAAACAAGGTCGCATTATGTTGCCGGAATATCTGCGTGAGTATGCAAGCGCGAAAAAACAAGTCGTTGTTGCTGGCTTGTTTGATCGTTTAGAAATCTGGGATGAAAAATCTTGGAAAAAATACAAAACAGCAACTGAAAAAGAAAGTAACGAAATTGCTGAAACACTCGGCGAGCTCGGTGTCTAATATCTCATTTTATTTCTATGTACGATTTTTTTGAAGAAGGCGAAGATGAGTAATCAGCAATCACAACACATTCCCGTTCTTTTACAAGAGACCCTTTCTGGGCTCGCTCTCACATCAAATGTCACCATTATCGATGGAACACTTGGCGGAGGAGGGCACGCAGCAGAAATTCTCAAACGAATTGCACCGCGAGGTATCGTCATCGGATTTGATCGAGACGCGGAAACACTGGAAACGACAACGCGTCGTTTGCAAACAGAGTTTCCTGACCGTTTCATCGGGATCCATGATTCCTACGCGAGTCTCGGAGCCTATGCTGAAATGCTTGACCAGCAGAGGCCTATTACTGGGATTCTCGCAGACCTTGGATACTCGTCATTTCAGATTGACGATCCTTCACGGGGCTTTTCGTTTCAGGGTAATGGCCCACTTGATATGCGATTTGATCAAACCACAGGCAATACTGCCGCGGACTTGCTCAATACCGCAGACGCTCCTGCATTGCAACGTATCTTCTCTGAGTATGGGGAATACAAGCAAGCACGAACGCTCGCGCAAAACATTGTCGAGCAGCGTCAAGAAATGCCATTCGCCACTGTCTCGGATCTCTCCGAACTCGTTCTTTCAACCACACCTGCAAAAATACGTCGAACATCTCGTACGCATCCAGCAACAACGGTGTTTCAAGCCTTGCGAATCGCTGTGAATGACGAATTTGGCCATATCACACGATTTATTCCAGAGGCGATGGAGCAACTTGCTGTCGGTGGTCGGTTGGCAATCATCACATTTCATTCGTTAGAAGATCGAATTGTGAAGTACGCCTTTCGAGACATGACGATTGATTGCGTCTGTCCACCAGAGTTTCTCGAATGTCGCTGCGATAAGATGGCGACTGGGAAGTTGGTCACACGCAAACCAATTATTCCGACGGATGCAGAAATTGAAATGAATCCACGAGCCCGGAGCGCAAAACTCCGAATCATTGAAAAAATCACCCCTACAAAAAACGCATAAAACATAAAACCAATACACATATGTCACGCATCGGCCGATTACTTCACTTCAACATGCAAACTGCTGTTAATCAAAATAGTCGTTTCGCATACCTCATTGATTTACTCGATACAACATTGATTCGTGTGTCATTGGTTGGTGCGATTGTTGTTCTTGGAGTGCTCTATATTTGGTTGGTGAATAGTTCTGCAAGTAGTAATTTTGCTCTCTCTGATTTACGGAAACAATCTGTTGCATTGGAAGATGGATATCAAAAAATGGAATTAAAACAAACAGCGCTCCGTTCATTGTCACATACACAAGATGCGACAAATGAATTGAAGCTGACAACTGCTGGTGTGTCTCAGTACGTTGGCTCTGATTCTGCTGTTGCGTTATTGTCTGAATAAATTTGTATGCTATGACCGAGAATCAGAAAACATGGAGCCGCGCCCGTCGTGGGGCAGCGACACAATCTGATTCCGCGCATGACCGCTCTGAAAGCCGACGTGTTTCCGCATTGTCGGCTCTTTTTGTTCTTGCGGCAGCAATATTGTCCGCACGGTTATTTTATGTGCAAATTATTCAGCATCGTGCATATGCAGCGCTGGCAGAAACACAACAAACCTCACAAACAACACTGCTGCCAAAGCGCGGTGAAATCTATGCGCATGACAAAACAACGAGTGACGGTGTGACACCGCTCGCGATTAATCGGGATATGTATCATGTGTTTGCAGAACCGAGTCGTTTTAAGGGGAATATTGATGATACTGCGAGACAAATTGCACCGCTGTTAAATTTGTCAGAAGATACCGTGAAAGAGCGGTTATCAAAAAAAGACGATATTTATGAATTGCTTGGTCATAATATCTCTGAACAGGCAGTTGATGCGCTGAAAAAAATTCGTGACGAACAAAAAATTAAAGGCATGTATTGGAAGCCAGAGCAATCACGATTTTATCCGGAAGGAAATATCGCGAGTTCTATTACAGGATTCATGGGCTTTGCGAATGAGAAGCGGGTTGGTCAATATGGCATGGAAGGATTTTTCAATGAACGCCTGACCGGACAAGTTGTTGAACGTGATTCATTGAGCACGGCGCTGCAAGATCCAAAGGATGGTGACACGCTCATTTTGACGATTGATAAAAATATCCAATATAACGCCTGCACAGCGTTGCAAGAAGCGGCAGACAAGCATCATGCAAAAAAGGGGAGTATTATTGTCATGGATCCAAAGACTGGTGCGATTTTGGCGTTATGTAATGTGCCAAATTATGATCCAAATAAATATAATGAAGTAGAAGATATTGCGGTGTTTGAAAATGATGTTGTGACTGATCAATACGAGCCGGGTTCGATTTTTAAAACTGTGACAATGTCTGCAGGTGTTGATGCAAAAAAAGTCACACCATACACAACGTATCAAGATAATGGAGAGGTGAAGATTGGAAAATACTCGATTCGAAATTCTGACCGTAAAGCGCACGGGACAACAGATATGCGCACAGTGTTGGAAAAGTCCCTCAATGTTGGAACGACGTTTATTGAGCAGCAGTTAGGGCATGATTTGTGGGAGCAGTACGTGACTGCGTTTGGTTTTGGTAAAAAGACAGGCATTGAATTGTCAGCTGAAAATGTTGGGGATATCACAGCGGTGCATAAGAAGAAAGATATTTATGGCGCGACAACGTCTTATGGACAAGGGCTCACTGTGACGCCGATTCAAATGATTCAAGCGGTTGGCGCGATTGCGAATGATGGCAAAATGATGAAACCACATTTGATTGATAAAGTGGTGCATTCAAATGGTCATGTTGATGTCATTGAGCCAGAAATGGTTGGTCAGCCAATTTCCAAGGAAGCAGCAAATACCGTTGCTGCGATGATGGTTGGCGTGATTGATAAGTCCGCGACTCGCACGGCATATGTTGATGGGTATTACATGAGTGGCAAAACTGGAACAGCGCAAATTCCAAACAAAAATGGTGGGTATGACGAAAATCGCCACAAAAGTTCATTCGTTGGCTTTGGCCCGTTGCGTGATCCGCAATTTGTGATTTTGGTGAAATTAGATGAACCGCAAACCCAATGGGCAGAAGGTGCGGTGAGTCCAGTATTTGGAAAAGTGGCAAAATATTTAGTGAATTATCTTGAAATTCCTCCAGATCGAAAAGAGTGATATACTGATTGTATAATCTGTATACATTCTGTATGAAATATAAAGCGATTTTTGCATTGCTCGTCGTTGGGACAGCTTTGCCGATGACGGCCTTTGCGGCAAAAGGAGATACAACCACATTTTTAGGAATGCCAGTATTTGGCAATGGAAAATTTCGGACAACTGCTATCTTTGATTTTCCGGAAGATATTACAACAAACAAAAAGGGTGAGTTTATTATTGCGGATACAGGGAATAATACGATTCGAAAAATTGACACAAAAGGTATTGTGCATCGAGTTGCTGGCGGCGGGTCATTTGGTGATGAAACAGGAACTGTCGGTGTTGCAAAGTTTGCGGCGCCGTCCGGTGTTGCTGAACGGAACGGGGTTGTTGTCGTTGCAGATACACAAAACAATAAAATCAAAAAAATTCAGAACGGCCGAGTGAGTACAATTGCTGCGGGCTTGAAATGGCCAGAAGGCGTTGAGATCTACGGATCAACGGTGTATTTTACTGACACATTAAACCACGCATTAAAATCAGTGAATATCAACGGTGGTCGCGTGAACACAATTACAAGTGGGTTGTCAGCGCCGCAAAAATTTACACTGTCTGCTGATGGAAAAATTGCCTATATTGCCGACCGTGGATTGCACAAGGTGATGAAAGTTGAATTGCAAAATGGAAAAACAACAACGCTTGCAGGGACAGGAGCTGCGAATGTCAAAAATGGTTCATGTGGTGTTGCTCAATTTAATAATGTGACGGGAGTGCATCGCGTTGGTGCTGATTTATATGTATCTGATGGGAATGGAACAAATGACGTTGTCCGAAAAATTGATTTACCAGGATGTACTGTGACGACCGCAGCGTCTGATTCAAATATGTTGTCTGTGAATTATCCAAATGGCTTAACATCGTATAAAGGTAATTTGTATGTCGCGGCAACCGGCATTGGAATTGTTCAAAAATATTCGTTGGAGAATTTTAATGTGAACGAAAAATTTGCTGGTGCAATTCGGTTTAATGTCAAAGATAGCAATCCTGTATTAACGGGACAGCCAAAAGGACTTGCATTATCAAAAGATAAAAAATGGATCTATTTTTCAGAGAATAATCGGATTCGTAAAGTGCGATTGTCTGATAAAAAAACAGAATTGATTGCCGGAAATGTTGTTGATAATTATCCAAAAGGCAAAGATGATCAAGTAAAAGCTGGAGAAAACGCACGTTTTTCTGACCCGCAATCATTTGTGGTTTCAAAGGACGGCAAAAAAATGTTTGTAATTGACCGCAACAACAACCGCATCCGTGAAATTGATGTCGCGACGGGTGAGACAGGGTACCTCACAGGGGCTGGCCGTATTAATGATGGCAGTAGTGTCACAAACGGTAAGCAAGATGGTGGTGCGTGTAAAGATCAGTATGGCGCAAATGCAAAAGGCTGTGCCTATTTCACGCGTCCAATTGGTGGTGTGTTGTCGAAAGATGGAAAATATCTCTATGTTGCGGATAGTGGAAATAATTTGATTCGACAAGTGACGGTTGGCGGAAAACAAAAAGGGAAGGTGGTCACTATCGCTGGAACAGGAAGTGCTGGATATCGTGATGGCGTGGGCAAGCAAGCGGCGTTTGACGCGCCAATTGATCTTGCGCTTAGTCCATCCGGCGTGATGCTGTATATTTCTGATCGTAATAATCGCGTTATTCGACAATTAGACTTACGTTCAAAACGTGTCTCGACACTCGTTGGACGCAAAGAAGTTCCTGGGTATGCTGAAGGAGTTGCGCGTTCAGAAGCGCGCCTCGCATGGCCAACATTCTTGTCTACTGACGCTACTGGGAATATTTATTTCACTGATGCGATTAACATGGCTGTTCGACGATTCAATATTAAGACTGGTCGAACAGAATTGATTGCCGGCGGAACGTTGAAGCGAGGATATAAAAACGGTAATGCACAAAATGCACAATTTGATTATCCACTTGATACACTGGTTGTTGGAAATACATTATACGTTGCAGATAAAATGAACGATTCGATTCGTGCAATTGATTTAGATTAAAAAATATGAAAGTCTATACAAAAACTGGTGATACTGGAGAGACGAGTTTATTCGGTGGTCAACGTATCAGTAAGTCACATGGCCGCATTGAAAGTTATGGAACAATTGATGAATTAAATGCCGCGCTTGGACTTGCTTCAGCGTTATTAACTGCGCATCACGCGGAAGTTCTTGCTCGAGAAATTGAGCAATGTGAAATCATTCAACAAACCTTGTTTGTGATTGGATCGCATTTATCAACTCCGTATGATGCAGATCATGTTGCAAAACATTTGCCGCCAGTGGAGACGCGCTCTATTACTGATCTTGAGGAATGGATTGACGCAATGGATGCAGAGCTGCCGGAGCTGACACAATTTATTTTGCCATCTGGAACGATTGCGGCATCGCAAATTCATGTGGCACGGACAATCGCGCGTCGAGCAGAACGTGCAATGATTCAATTAAATCACGAAGAATCCGTGTTGCCAGAAATGATTCAATATATGAATCGTTTATCAGATTATTTGTTTGTACTCGCGCGGTTCGCAAATCATGTTTCAGGCGTCGTTGAAACGCCGTGGAAAAAATAAAGAGGGTATTTATTGCTCAACAGAGACTGCATCTGTGAGAGCGTATTCACCAATGTGTGTGCGCGTGAGGTTGCCAAGAAACGCGCCAGTGCCAACCTGTGTTCCAATGTCGCGTGCGAGTGATCGGATGTAGACGCCTTTTTGGCAGTGCACGCGAATGCGCGCGGTCGGCAAGAGTTGTTGTAATTGTGTACTGCGCGCAGCATACCATGCGTACAGTTCTTGACGCCTGATATCTTGCGGTGGAACGTCTGCGAGCGCTTCTTGAAGAAGTGTGTCGTTTGTGGTTTCGGGTAGTGGTGAAAATGCGAGCAATTCAATGGCATTAATAGTAATCGTTCGGGTTGGAATTTCAATGGCGTCAGCTGTGCCGGCGCGCGCTGCTTTATACAATCGTTTGCCGTCCACTTGAATAGCGGAATAGAGTGGTGGGACTTGCTCCGTTGTTCCGATGTATGCAGCAAAGCTGTCAGTCACAGTATCTGCGTTCAGCGCGGCTAATTCCGGCAGTGTTGCATGCAGTGTCAGCGGACCTTCCGCGTCTTCTGACGCTGATGTGATGCCAAAAACAATCGTTCCTTCATAGACTTTTGGAAGGCCCATAAAGGTGTCTTGTTGTTTGGTTGCGTCCCGACCAATTAAGGCAATAACCAGTCCGTCAGCGAGCGGGTCTAATGTGCCAGCGTGGCCAATTTTTTTGATTCCAGTTTTGCGACGCAAAAAACCGACAACATCATGCGAGCTCATGCCGGATGGTTTATTGACTAAAACAATGCCAGATTCAGGGACTTCCATGTTATTGCGCGAGCGCGTCGTCGATGGCTTTGCGGAGTTGTGATTCAGATACTGAGCCACGAATGCCAGTAATAATTTTGCCGTCTTTACCAACAATCAGTGTGTGCGGTGTGCCAGTAGCTCCTGTGGCTTGGGCTTCAAGCGCGTCGTCAGACACTTCTTGTGCGAATGATTCCTTTTCAACGCAGGTTTTAAATTGATCTTCGTTGAGTCCAAGTTGTCGGGCTGTTTCAAATAAGACTGATTCTTCAAGAGTGTTGTTGCTGGTGGTGGTTGTAAAAATTGCATCAACAAATTCAAAAAATTGTTTTTGTTGTCCAGCGCATTCAGCAGCAAGAGCTTCTTTGCGGGCCTTCGGGTGAATATTGAGCGGAAAATGTTTGACGGCAAATCGCACTTTTGTGTCGTAATCTTTCATGACGCTTTCTAGCAGTGGGTGAAACTTTTTACAAAATGGGCATTCAAGATCGGTGTATTCAATGACAGTGATGTCGCCGCGCCCTTTTACATTTCGGAGTGAAGACAAATCGACGCTTGTTTTTTCGGTAACATTTACTGGCCCGCTATTTGTGTTTGAAGATGGGTTGCCAATTTCTGTTGGAAGTTTTCCAGAGAGTAAAATGCTCAGCAAACCAATACATCCAATAATCAGAATAATGCCAGTGGCGAGCATGAAGCCGAAGAAAAATGCTGCTTTTGATGGGAGAGATGAGAGGGTTTGTTTCATGAAAACAATGGTATCACACTGTGGACAAGCGTCAATTTGACAGTAATTGCAGATTGCCATACAGTGCAACTACTGTTTTTTTACAAACTAACAAGGGAATACCGGTGTGAATCCGGAGCTGTGCCGCAACTGTAAGCTATGACTATCATAGTAAGCCAGATCTCTTGATTACCGTTTCGCGTTTCGAGCAAGACGCCGGTGTTTCAATATTTTTTTGTGTTGTTTCATCGTCCGTGCTCGCGGGCGTTTTTTATTTTTTCGTTCTATGAAACAATTTTTTCAACGCTTTTCTTCTCGTCACTTCGCTGTGTTTTTGAGCGTCGTGTGCATGCTTTTTGCTGCGGCCGCGGGCTTTGGGTATGTTGTTTTTGCCCAATTACAGACTGATTCAACAGTTGTGACAAGCAACACGAATGCTCCCGTGGCTGGATTCATCAATACGACAAATACTATTGTTTCTGAACAAGTAGATGAAGATGTTGATGCTGCGGTTGTTTCCAATGAATCTGTAGTAGAAACGACAGAAAATACGAAAAATACAGACAGTGAGACACCAGCACCGGACCAAAAAACGACAGAAACAGCATCCGTGCCAGTCGTGAATACAACCACTGCGACTCCTGCAAGTGATGCAGCGAAACAAGCGGAAACGACGATCGAAGCGCAAAAGGCTGCCACGCCAGAAAAAGCCGCTGTCGTTGCGCCAGAGCAGTATCGAGCAACGATCACTGTGCGCGGAGCGGGAGGTGGAGGCACGTATCAGTTTGATGTCGATGTCGGATCGACGGTTGAACAGGCGATGAAAAAAGCCACCGCGACAGGGTTTTCCTATAAAACAAAACAGTTTGGAGGTCTCGGAACGTACGTGACGACGATCAACGGTCAGGCGGAAGACTCAAAAAACAACATGCGTTGGATTTTCTCCGTCAATAACAAAAAAGCGACAGCCGGAATTAGTACAGTGAAGCTTAAAAAAGGTGACACGATTCAGTGGTCGTATGAAAAAAGTTTTTAAAAAATATTACATCTATATCTATGAATAATCGAATGACATATCTCACAACAACGGCAATGCTCGTCATCACTGCGGTGATGTGCGTAGCCGCTCCCGCGCAAGCTGCGAATTACACAACAGTTCCTGTGCGTGTTGAAGCGCCAGACAAAACAATTATGGATACAACGGTCTATGTATCTGACGCAGGTTGTATAGTGACGGATAGCGACGGTGTTGATCATGCGCTTACTGGTGATAATGCGCTGTGTGCATTAAAGACATTGAGTTTGAATGAAGGGATGAAATTTGTTGTGAAAGATTCTGCGTACGGTTTGTATTTAGACTCCATTGAAACCTATCAAGGCAGTAGTCAATATTGGACGTATTATGTGAATGATGTTGAAGGTGCAGTTGGACTTGCGGATTATGACTTGCAAGAGAATGACCAATTGTTATTTGTGTATGGTGATTATGGTGCGACCGCGCCGTTGCGTGTGCGTGTCAGCGCGACACAACAGCTGACAAAAAAGGCGATTGAAGCAACGGTTGAATATAAATCTGGATCAACATATGTGCCGATGGAAAATGCAGTTGTGCATTTTGGAAAAACAGCTGTAACAACAAATGCAAAAGGAAAGGCCGTGTTTACTCCAACAAAAGCAGGAACGGTATCAGTGTATGCAACTGCTGTAGGATATACAAAAACACCAGTCAAAAAAGTTGTTGTACATACAGCTGTGAAAAAACGTCAATCAGTAAATTTTGAACAACGTCAAAAACAGTCACGTGACGGTGTGGCGTATATCAAAAAACAAATGAACGCACAAGGAATTGTGAATAATAGTCAGTCAGAAACAGAATGGTCCGCAATGGCACTTGCAACGATTGGGCAAAAAAATGACACACTTATCAAAGCAGTGCGTGCGTATAAACCAAAAACGTCTGATGGCACTTCTGAAATTGCGCGTCACATCTTAGCGCTTGAAGCAATTGGTGACAATAGCAAGAAGTCTGGCTCAATTAATTTTATTGATCGTTTAGTTGCAACAAAAAAGAACAATCAATATGGAGAGTCTCAATATTGTAATGATGATATTTTTGCCGGACTTGCGCTGCTATCAGCTGATGTGAAGGCGACAGATGATGACGTGAAAGATGCAGTGAATGCATCCCTTGCGTGTCAAAATGCCGACGGTGGATTTGGGTATGCCGTTGATAGTGATTCAGAGGTCGACACAACAGCATCATGGATTATGCTGGCGGCACAGGTACGAACAGAGAACAAATATTATAAAACACTGATCAACGAAAAATATAAAAAAGCAACTCGTTTCTTGCGAAGTGCGCAAAATCTTGACGGTGGATTTGGGTATGAGTTAGGAGCTGTGTCAAACACATCGTCAACTGCATGGGCAACAATGGCGTTCTCTGCGCAAGGTTTGGAAGCGGGGAGTGTGATGAAAAATTCTCAAAGTGGATTTACGTACTTGAAGAAAACCTATTCAAAATCAGGTGCGTATACATATGATGTGACACGATCAAATAGTGTTGAATCCTTGAATACGGCTTACGCAATTATTGCGCAAGCTCGAAAAGCTTTTCCGGTGAATCAATAAATATTCCGCTAGCCGCTTGCGGTGAAGTGTCTCGGGAAAGACTCAACTGTCGCTCGTCAGTTTCCCGTAGACACATTCACCTCCGCGACTGAAGGTTTTATTATCCTTCTTGTTGTAGATCGCTTTTGTATTTAACTTCGTACATTTGAATGAGCGCGAAGAAGAAGGCCGCGATCATAGGGCCGATAACAACGCCAGAAATGCCGAACATGCCGATACCACCAATCGTTGCAAACAAAATCATCACTGGATGCATTTGCAAATCTTTGCCAACGAGTGGTCCACGCAGAACGTTATCGATAAGCCCAATAATAATCATGCCGAGGAGAATCACACCGACTTTCCACCAGATGGCATTGATTGCGAAAAAAATTGCAACAGGAATTAGTACAAGCGCAGGGCCAACTGCTGGGATAATGCAGAGTAAAATCATAATGAGTCCCCAGAAGGCGCTTGATGGCACACCGCAGATCAATAAAAAGATACCGCCGAGACTGCCTTGAATCACGCCGATTAAAAATGTGCCCTTGAGGGTTGCGCGCGCTGTGGAGACAAATTTTTTATAGAGAATGCGTTCGTTGTCGTCTCCAAATGGGAGGAGTTCCATAAATCGCTTGAGCCATTCTTCCCCGTCTTTCAAAAAGAAAAAGAGACAATAGAGCATGATGGCAAATGTGACGATGCCTTGTAGGGCGCTCATCGAACCTTGTCGTGCAATAGAGAGGCTGTTTTTTGCAACGCTGTTCACAATGCTGGCAGTGCGTTCTTTGACGTTGATTTGTGATCCGTATTTTTCAACGAGCGGTTGGTGAAGAATAGTGTCGATTTCATTTTGCGCAACTTCGATGGTTGCAGGGTTTGTGGCATATTCGTATGTGCTGATTGATTGCCGAACAACCAATGTAATAATGCCGGCAGTTGGGAGAAGAACGCCGATAAAAATAATCAACATTGTGAGGAGGCTACTGACTGCTTGCCGTTTTGTGACATGCAGAATCCGTGTGTACAGTGGGTGAAACAGTGCAGCAACAACACCAGCCCAGAAGAGGCTCATGATATACGGCGCGGTCATGGTGTAGAGCGCCCAGCCGACAGCTGCTAGGACAATAAAAAAGCTGACGGTTTGCACGGTGCGAAATTCGTTTCGTATATTCATAAAAAAACAATAAAAATCAATCAATTGGCTCTTGTTCGTATGATACGCACGAATCAGTAATTATTCAAGGAAAGAAGGGGATGTACCCCTTGACATTTTACTGTTTTTCCTGTACGTTGCCGCCCGCAAACGCCCTAAAAAATAGGGATGTTGGGATAGATAGCTGCAAGCACTGTTTTTACAAGATGACCGTTGCAATTTGTAAAAAGAGTGCTCGTGGATAGGCCATTCCTCGGGTTGCTGTGCATTTGTAAAAAAGCGCGTGGCATCAACAGGCTCATTAACATGATAGAGGTTCGCCAATGCGAAGCATTCTCAAATTGTTCGCGGTGGTCGCCGCTCTGGCCTTCGCGCTCGCCTGCAATGGCGGGAGCACGAAGGACAGCGCTTTCGACACGTCGGTCGACACCGACACGCCTTACGTGGACGATGATGCTGATCAGTGGTCACCTGATCAAGGCGACTGCGATGACAGCAACGCGGCCATCAACCCCGCTTCTGATGAGGTGCGGGGCGACGGCATCGACAACGATTGTGATGGTGCTGACTTGCGCCTGAGCTACTCTGATCCGACCACGTACGGCGGGTACAACGGCTGGCTGGTCGAGTCCGCGGCTGGTACCGCCTTTAGCTGCTTCGCCAATGTCACGGCGGGCGTCGGCGGCGTCGTGCGGTGCTTGCCGCTTGAAGACAGCGCCAACGTGTTGGATCCGAGCGATGCGGCGGTCACCTTCACCGGTGATGTCGACATGACGCTTGGAACCGGAGGCTCCGTCTTCTCGGATCAGTACTTCTGTCTCGGTGGAAGTGAATTCAACGCCGAGAGGGGTGTCATGGGTTGCTGGGGTCTTGGAATCCTGGATGTTCCGGGTGACTACACCTTCGACGACGCGGTCTTCACCATCTCCGGTGTGAATCCCGGGGATTATGTTGACCGCCACTGGTGGGCGGACGTCACCGGAGACAACCGCATCGACCTCGTCGTCAGCGGCGGCGCCCGCTACTGGGTCTTCGCAGACCTGATGTCCCTTTCTGGGGGTCTCACGCTCGACGACGCGGTCTTCTCGGTAGACATCTGCCCGCAGGGAGGCTGCACCATCTTCGTGGGCGAGGAGGCTGCGTTTGCTTTTCCCGCGAATGCGCCGACCATGGTCTTCTCCGATTACCAGCAGGAGACGGCGCCAACCGGCCAGGGCGTGCTCTACGCTATGGACCTTCCGCTCACCCCCGCTTCTCAGCCGGTTGAGATCGATCGCGCTCGGCCGGGTCATGTTCTTGGTTTTCGTGTCGCTACCCTCGAATTCGGGTCCGTGTATTACGTTACGACCGGCACCGGCTTCCGGGAGTACCTGTACGACGGCGCCTCCTGGACGGTTGAGGAACATGACCTTGGGTTCTCAACCTTGATTCCATACGACGTTGGCATGGACTGGTTCAGGTGCGAATCGGGCATGGCGCTGGCTGTTACCGAGGTTGAGTCTGGGCAAGGGCTCATCTTCCAAAATGGAGCCGTTCAGGCGACCATCCTCTTGGAGGTTGGCTGTGGCACGGTCGTGTACGGCGAAGAAAACGGTTCTCATATCCTGACGATGTGTCAGGATCTGGGTGATCGGAACCAGGGACGCGCGCCCTCCGGTGACGGCGGGAACGTGTACCAAGTGGAAACCTTGCATTCGCCTCTCTAGGAGGCGGCAAGAAGAGAGCAGTAGCTGTACAACGGCATTACGCTACACAGCACTGCTCTCGGCGTAGTAAGCGTTTATACAACATTACTACGCCTCGTTATCAGAGTACAAAACAATACAGCGTTGTGTATTCTGATAACGTTACATCTCGTAATGTGTACATTCCATCTGGAGATTCTCATGCGTTATATGTCTATTGTATTGCTGGCTATGCCAGGGTGCTTTCATGGTCCTTCTTCACAGCCCCTTGTGCCGACTGTGACTGGCCTGACATTCACCCAAGGGTTTATGGCTCGAAATATCGATATGGGAGATGATGGGCACATCACCGGCTTTATAGAAGAGCTAGAGCTGCAATTAGAAGTTCGCAATGGAGAGGTGATAGAGCCTGAGTCTTCAATGAAGCTGACACCAGGTCCTCATGGCATCAGCATAGTCGGCTTGTGGCTCGGCACAAAACAGTCGAAAAAACTGACTGGCCAGGCTGAGTGGCAACCGACGAAGTTTCAGCCTGACGACACGGGTAGCGTCGGCCCGGAAGAGTGCTTTACCATCACACTGGAATCGACAAATCCAGAGGTTGATCTCCTCGCACGGTTGTGGGGAGGTCTTCATCAACGTGAGGTGCTTATCGCGCTGAGTGTGCTCGGTGAGATTGAAGCAAGCGCGTGGCTTTCAGCAACTGAAGCCACTCGTACAGATGATCGTTTCAATGGAGTTGAGCGACTGTGTCAGTCACCATTCCATGTTTTTCCTGGAGAGCAATAAAGCTCAACAGGTCGATAACGGCACTGCGTACAATGATAGATTGGGCAGTGTCATTTTTTTATTCAAGCTCAATTCTGGTTTCAATATCACTCAATCGCACGTGGGTGATATCTGGTCGAATTGCAATGAACACAAGCCAAATTAGGCAGCTGAGAAAGACGATGCCGAGAATACTCATAACAATGCCAAGGATACGCAAAATGACACGACCGCCATGGGTTGCCCAATATTCAATTTTTGAACCAAGACGTCGTCCGATGCGTTGCGCTTCTGTTGCAAATTCTTTGGCTCCGCGCTCAATATTTTTTTGCGTTTGCGCGATCTGTTCTTGCGTGGCAAATTGCTGCGCACGACTTTTTAAATTCTCTAGCGTTACTTTCTCGCCACGCATTTCCATTTTTTCACTCACAGTTGTTGCAGGTGGAATCGCGATCCATAGTAAGATGTAAAAAAATAATGCAGTGCCGCCAGAAGCAAAAAACAATACAATAAAGATGATGCGAATAAAGACGGGGTCAGTTCCAAAATAATTCCCGATACCAGAACAGACGCCAGCAAGCACTGCGTTGTCCGCATCACGAAATAAGCGCCGAGGAGTGTTGTTGTCTGATTTTTCGTGTGATCCAGCCGATGAATGAGATGACGGTGCTTCGTTGTCAGTCGTTCCGGCAAAATCAGCTGGCGTGCCCATTGCAGCAATCACTTGCGCAACATCATCAACCGAAATAGACGGGTGAGCAGTAGTGGTTTTTTCTGTGAGCAATTCCGCGATGCGATGTTCGATGTCACTGACAACTTCAGCAGCATCTTCTGTGTCCGCAAAATATGTTTCAACAGACTCTAAATAGGTGTGCAGTTTTTCATACGCATCTTCGTCGATGCGAATCAACGTTTGTGCGATATTGATAGTGATACTTTTTTTGATAGTCATACAGGTTGATTGTTATCGCCGAATTATTGTTCTAAGAGATGAATTGTGTCGTTGAGGTTTTGCCATGTGTCAGTCAGCTGGTGTGACATTGCGCGACCGTCAGCGGTGAGTCGGTAATATTTGCGCGGCGGACCGGAAGATGATTCTTGCCATTCATACTCTAAGAGTCCCGAGCGACGCATCCGATTCAAAAGAGGGTAGAGCGTTCCTTCGACGACAATTAAATTGGCAGATTTCAGAGAACGCATGATGTCAGTCGTGTACATTGCACCGTCATGCAAAATCAGCATAATGCAAAATTCCAAAAATCCTTTACGCATTTGCGATTGAATATTCTCAATATATTCTTCTTGTGGAGTGGGTGATGATGTTGTCATATTCAGTACTTGGTATTACACGGTACAGAGTATCACACACTAGAAAAACGTCAAGCGCGCTGCAGCGACGTTGTGTAAAAATCTATTTCCGCTATACTTTTTGTATTAGTGATTAAATAAAAAATATGAACAATCCCCTTTTTCAACGCATTGTCGTTGCAATTTCTATTGTTGCAATGATTGTGGTCAATGTATTGGCAAATATCATTCCATATAATGGAAAACTAACAGGCGAAATCTCTGATTCATTTGCGATTTATTTTGTTCCGGCTGGATATGTATTTTCAATTTGGGGCCTGATTTATCTCTTACTTGGCGTCTATGCGGTGTATCAACTGATGCCAAAAACCTACACAAACCGAGCGCTCAATGGAGTGAGTTGGTGGGTTGTGCTGTCGAGTATCGCAAACGGTGCGTGGATTTTGCTGTGGCATTATCAATATTTTTATACGACGATTGTCGTGATGGCTGTGCTGCTTATTTCGTTGCTCATGATTTACACGCAATTAGCGCACGGGCAGAAAAAGAAACAGAATGCACAATTTGCACGGTATGCGCGTTTGCCGTTTTCGGTGTACCTCGGTTGGATTAGTGTTGCGACGATTGCGAATGCATCTGTGGTATTGACGCTCGCCAATTGGAATGGTTTTGGAATTGAGCCGATGTGGTGGTCTGCAATTATGATCGCGGTTGCGACAGTGCTTGGCTTGTTAATGTTGGTTCGAGAAAAAGATATTGCCTATACATTAGTTCTTGTCTGGGCGTTTGTTGGCATTGGTATGAAATTTGCAGATGTGCCGGAGCTTGCGCAAGTGGCGTATTTTGCAGCAGCCTTGCTCACGCTCGTGTCGCTGGTTGTGTTTGTGCAAAAAAAGCGGAACTAAGACCCGCTTTGCGTTTTGTTTGTAACAGCAAGTGTGTATTATTCCGCTTGCCGAGTTTTAATATTCCATTTTTTTACAACGCCCGCACGATGTTTTGTTGAGCATTCTTCGCTGCATGCACCGTTGCTATCTTCAGCGCACGTATCACATAAAATCACCATTTTGTTACATTCTGCGTTTGAGCAGTTGTAATAGGTGTCACAGGCAGTGTCACAAAAGTCACAAGTGGAAATAATTGTGTGATGTTCGTCATCATTGAGTTGGACTTGGGTGCGATCATCAAATACATACAAACTGCCTTCCCATAAACCATCTGGAATTTCCGCAGTGTAATTCACAATGCCGTCTTGGAGTGAATAGACCTCTTCCGCTTCTTTGAGTGAGTCAACGTAGATCGATGATTTTTCACAACGAATATTTCCATTGCAATACATCAAGACTTTTTTGCCGCGGACCACGTCTTTGTGCTGATCCATCCATTCTGGAAAATCACGGAAGTGGTCAATATCTGGTGTGATCGCATTTTTGAATCGACCAATGCGCGCTTCAAAGTTGTTTCGGGCATCGAGAATAACGACGTTATCTTCTTGCATCATGTCGTGAAATTCTTTCGGGCTCAGTTTTTGTGGGACGATTGTTTCGTCATATTCTTTGGCTTTTCCAGATGCGACAATTTCTGAACGGACTTTGACGCGAATGCCAGGGAACGGATTTTTGTGATAATACTCTTTTTTGAAAAAAATATCAGAAAAGCGTGGGTCAGCATGCATGGTGCGGATATATTCTTCTGTGTCTGCATCCAGTCCAGCCAGGGTTCCGTTGATTCCTTCTGCACTAATCAGGGTTCGGCCCTTCAAATTGAGTTGCGCCATGAGTGTCTTTTGGGAGTCACGCAGCGCTTCAGGATCGGCAATATCGGTGTATTTATAAAACAACAGAATGGTGTATGGTCGGTCGGGTGTTTGGATGTCAGCTTTCATAGAAATAGAGTGTACTATGACTTGACATTTTGTCAAAAATCAGCTACAGAAGCGATAGCTCACACCATGCACAGGCAATGATTGCTTGTTGTTTCCGTGGGTGTTCTGAGGATTTAATGTCTGCTCCCTTCGTTGTCATCGAGGGTGCTCGGGTTACCCGTCAGCCGCAGTGGCTCGGGCTCATGGACGGGGCGTTGCTTCGTATCGGTGAGGAGGTTCACTTGGACGGGAATCGGCATACCGTCCCGATCATCGGGCTGTCTGGACCCGAGGCCCGTGTTGGGCTTGATGCCGCCCATGTCACGTTCAGTCACTCCGGGCGATACGTCGCTTGGAGTGTGGGCATGACCTTGTTGGTCTTTGACCGAAATACCGGCGCGACTTTTGAAGTTCCGCTGTCTACGACGGAACGAAGCGTCACTGTACATGGGGTCAAGTGGATCGGTGAAAGCGAGATTCATGTGGACTGCACAGGATCGTGCGGACACCGGTGTCAGCAGTACCTTTTCTACAAGGGCCTGTCGTATAAAACATCCGCGCTTCCAGAAGCGGTTAAGCCGCTGGTGCTGGACGACCGGACTTCGCATGAGTTTCAGCAGACGACGCATGCGGCATTTAGTGCAAGGCTGAATGCCTTTGACGCTCGAACGGGGCTGATGGCCGCGGTCATCAAACCGGGCGAGTTGACTGTCTGGGACCTTGAGCGGTGGATCCGGCATCAGCTCGGAACCAACTTCAGCACCTACCAGTTGGGAGGTCTGGAGATGACCACCCCCAACTCGCACATCATCCACTCCCTTGAGTGGCTTCCGGGTAAGGTGCTCAGGGTCGCGGTCGCGCGGGTTGAGAGCAACCCGAATCCCGCGTTCGACGTGAGCTGCGTCTATAGCAACGGCGTATGGCACGCTGAGTTGTTGGAGCTTCGGTTCTAACAATAGGTGATGCCATGACGTCTCCTGCTGACTCGCGTTTCCGAGCGAAACAGCAGACAACCACCACAACCGCGGACCAGAAACAGCAACAACTCGCAACTCGCGACGCTGCTTTCCTTGGTCCGCACGTTTTCAGAGCGCAGAATCAAAGCATTCTGCATTGTGAAAACTCACTACATCAAAACGCTCGCTACCATCACTGTTTTGTTGTATCCTTATCGTATTAAAGGTAAGTCATAATAGAACAAATATGAAAATTCACATCACCCCAAAAAGTGCATTTTTGCATCTCTTTCTGATTGCAATGCTGTATGCATCAGTCATCGCAATCCTGACAGTGTTATTTCAATACGTGAATCTCGCGTATCCAGACACGCTCACTGGCGGATATTATTCACGGACCAATATTTTTGGATTGTTGAATTGGGGCAGTGCCGTGCTGGTGATTGCGTTTCCGGCACTTGTTGCAGTCTCGACTGTTTTGGAAAAAGAATTTTTAAAAGACGATACAAAGCGACACACACCAGAGCGAAAATGGCTGTTGTATCTCACGCAATTTATTACAGCGCTCACGATTGTTATTAGTTTAATGGCGCTGGTCTATAATTTTTATAATGGTGGCCTTACAATCCGTTTTGGATTGAAAGTGCTGGCAACACTCACTGTCGCGGCTGCAACGCTTGGATATTATCGTTGGGAATTAGTGCGGAGTGGAAAGCGCTCTCAGACTCCGCTGATTACAGCGGTGACATCAAGTGTCTGTGTTCTGATTGTGTTAGCAACAGCCTTTTTCATTGGCGCGTCTCCACAAAATCAACGCGCAGAAAAATTTGATCAACAACGGATGGATCATTTGAGTAGCCTGCAATCGCAAGTGATTGGTTTTTGGCAAGCAAAAAAGACATTGCCAAATACGGTGGATGAAATGAATAACACGCTGCAAGGATACATCATTCCAAAAGATCCGGAGACATCAAAAGCGTATACCTATAAAAAAACAGGGGAATTGCAATTCGAATTATGCGCAACGTTCGGCACACAGTCGTATAATTACGAAACAGAAAAGGCCGCGGGCAATGTGATTGATTCACGCGGAACAGCCGATGAAACAAAAGCGGCGAGCCTGTCTGTCGCGCCGTATGATCCATACCAAACTTGGCTGCATACGAAAGGTGAGTATTGTTTCACTCGAACAATCGATCCGGATTATTACAAAACAGTTGAACCAGCTGCGGCTGCAACAACATCAGTTGTGCAATAGCGATCCATTCTCATGTATATACAAAAAGAGCCCCGTCTATCGAGGCTCTTTTTTATGAGAAGTATTTATGAGGTCAGTTTGTCAAAAAATGCCCACACGATTTCAAAAGCAATTAATATGATCACAACCCATTCAAGCGCATGTGATTGTCGGGTGTTTACTTCGTCGCGCAGTAGCTCTGTCATTTTATGGAGTGAGTCTAGTTTTTCTGACAGTACATTCCAGCGATCATCTAATTCTAAGTAGACAGCTGTTTTTGTGTAATATTGCGCAAGACGCGGCTCATCCCAAAACATATCTGGGCGATCTTCAGCAAGACCTGCAGTACTAACAGTGAATTGCAATTGAACGATAGAGCCAATTAATTTTTTAATCTGTTTAGCGCGTAATTTTGTGTGACCGGTTTCTGCCATTTCTGTTGGAAGATTCATCACGCGTTTTGAAACATCTGTTACTTGCTGTTCACTGTCTTCCATTTGAAGAGACTTCGCAACGGCGTATGAAATACTCATCAATGCTCGCATGTCATCATGCGGTACAACAAAAATATCTTCTACAATGTCAAAATCACCATGATCAAGTTGGTAGCTGAATGTTTCGCTGACTGGTTTTTTTGAGAGGGGTTCAAAGATTTCTTCTTTTCGTTGTTCAATGAGCTCCAATACTGCTTCTGCGTTCCAGCTGACGACAGTTCCGTTTTTGAACAAAAAACAGACGCTGGCAGCATTCATGTCAGTGTGGAGCGAGGTAATTTGCAAGACCTCAGGTAGGCGAGTGATCGTATATTGATCAGTCATTGCTTCAAGAACGCGACCGAAATTGGCCCGAACACCGTATTTTACGGCTTTTGCGATTTGTGTGTTCATATGCGCCAATTATGCCAGACAATTAGTATTTTGTCAATATTGCGTCTTTTTTTCTCTTGTTTTATACTGTCTTTATTCCCGATAAGCGACTTATTCGTTACGGGATTTTTTTATGCAAAAAAACACATCTACAATCAATTTAGACACTGAAATCGTTGAACATGCGCCGCTGCAGCGCCCAAATATCGGCTTTTTATACGTTCCGGACGATAAGCCAGTATTTGGGAATTCTCAGCAACTCGCTGCGTGGATGTCTGCTTTTTCTGAATTACACATGATTTGTGACGCTGAATCATTATTTATTGCGGCGAGTCATCGTGATACGCCGGTTGCTGTGCTTGATCGCATTTGTGAAACGTTGGAAAAGCGATACGATGATTTTGATGGGTTCGTTGTTTTGTTGCCACGCCAAGACATCTTGTTTCAAGCGAGCAACTTATCTTTGCGCATTGCTCAAACAGGAAAGCCAATTGTCTGCACCAGTGATTTTGCAACAGGGTTGCAAACGCGTTTTCGAGATTATTATTCCGCAGCGTTCAAGTCAGAGATGATGTCCGCGTCGCATATTGCGTATGAAAATATTTCTGGTGTTGTTGCAATGGCAGGAATTGACGTCGTCGCTCCAGCGCACGCACGGATTGAATACACTGAGCAGCGTCCATATATCACCAGTACAGTCGCTGGGACGCTCGGCTTTATTGACTTTGGATTACACCTTGGTCGAAAAGCTGTGCGGCGCGCAAATACCAAGCCGTTGAAACTGGCGCGTTGGAAACACGTCGATGTACGGCGGATTGTGCTTGATGAAAAGCAAGCGCTCAATGTTCCGCGTCAATTATTACGAACGGAGAGAAAAACACGCGGCTTGATTGCGCAAGTATCTGGAGTTGCTCCGTTGTCTTTGTTGTCTGCGATTCCTCAGACGCTTCCAGTGTGTATCGTGTCTGCGTCAGGAGCGCAGATATCGTGGAACGGCGAGCATCGAACAGTGAGTAGTAGACATGCGAGTGCTGTTGCGGCGCAATTCACCGCCGTGCTTTCAACGCTCACACAAAAACAGTTAAAAAATCCACTGGCTATTGAACGGGCAATGCAAAAAATCGTCTTTCCGTTTGTGAAATCAGCTGTATGAACGTGTACATTTTTGATGAACGAACTGAGGGAGCGATTGTGGATATTTGCACTGCAAATCGCGTGACCGTATTAACGCATCACGATGCGATGAAGCGCCGCAAACACCCGAGCCTTGGGTTGTCGTTTCTCGATCAAGTGGATGCATTAATTTTGGACATCACACGCCCGTCTCAGGATGTGCAATTTATTTTGGCGCACGCGCTGTTGCTGCAAAAACCGACATTATGCGTCTATGCAAAAAATTATCCACCGCGCGATGTGATTGCGTATATCAAAAAACAGCCAGCACCACGCTCGATTAAAACGTTTTCATATAGTAGTCAGTCACTTGCTGAAGGAATTCGACGGTTTGTATCACAACATCATGTGGATCCAGAAGAGCGAGATGTTGTTCCGTCTATTAAATACACCTTGCGAATGACGCCACAAACAGACCGATATATTCAATGGTTATCAGAAAAGCAGCACAAAACAAAAGCGATTGTGTTGCGCGAATTGTTTGCAACAATGGCATTGACTGATGCGGATTATCAAGCGGAGCAACGCGCTCGAGAAAACGAAGTATAGATTCACTTCTTCCGTCTTTTTGCTGAATTTGCTATAGTATAAATAATACTATTTCCGCAAACATGTGCGAGATTTGCTCGTAATACGTTTGATTATTTTTATCATCACTATGGGAAGAACAACAAAAGAAGGGCGTAGAGAAAAGGTGTCAGAACCAGAAGATCAAAGACTGGCTCGCTTGGAAAGACGGCGTGTAGTAGACAAAGCAAGGCGTGAGAAAGAGAAAGCTGCTAAAGCAGCGTCCTTAGAATCAAATACAGGGACAGTGGCTGAGACTCCGACTTCAGACCTTGTTATTTCTGCCGAGGTCCCTGAAGCTACTGAGCTGATAACGAGTCCTGCTGCTACTCCTTTAGGGCCTACTCCAGCAGACCCACAACCAGTAGCGCCAGTCGAGCCTCCTGAAAAGACTGATTCTAAAACAGGTTCAGGTAAAGGAAGGCGAGATGATGATCCTCGTGATCGAAATTTGCGAAAGTCAGAGCGATCTGAAGCCGTTGATTATTCAAAGCCAAAAAATAATCTTGGTCGGGTGTTATCTTTTTCCACGGTCATTCTTGATGAACCCACTAATACAGTGCTTGTTCCAGTTGCGGTAGAGGGAGCGGAAGTGATTGAAGTACAAATTATTTATCCAGAGTTTGATAAGTTTGATGTTAAAAATCATGCTGATGCACCATATCTTGGTCAGCAGAAGATTCGTATTGTTGGTGTTACAGAAGCGGCAGAATCAAAAGATGGAAAAGTGCATTATCGGGCTATTTTAGAGAAGTGGCGAGAGAATTTTGTTGCAGAGCAAGCGCGTGTAGAAGAAGAAAATGATCAATATCTTCCAGGTGATCGTATTCACAATGTGTCGCTGGTTCTGAATCCTTCAAGAAGAGCGCCAAGTCGGTTTTTTGTTGAGCGTGAACGCAATGACAAAAAAGAGCGATTGTATATTCAAGCTGGAGCGTCAAGTATTCCGGATCCTGCCGATCCTACAGCTCTGAGCGGTCAATATGATATTGAGGTTTTGTCTTGTGCTGGTACAAAAATTGAACAAGACGGTGTTCCTGTTACGCTGTATCAAGCAATGATTGTTGAAAAAACTGACCCGACAAGCATTGAGACTAAATATGACGCTGAGACTCTGAAGCGAGAATTGCACACTAAAAAAGATGCCGATCGTGTAGATCAGATTAGAAAATTGCCACGTAAAAAAAGTGATTTCCCCGCACCAGATAGAATTATCGCTGATAATAACATTTATTTTACTGTCAATATAGGCTCAAAAGACGATGAATTGAATGGGTACTTTATCCATGAAGGAAATAACAAATTTCTCGCAGTGCGATCTTTGTTGAATCTTTTGGACTCTCAATCTGGGCAACGGTTGGAATTTTTTCCATCAGCAGAAGTCGCTGTGCTTGGTGAGTTAGGGAAGAAAAGAGAAGGTCGGCCTGTTTTTGAAGGAGTATTTCAGCACGATGTTGAATTCATTGGATATGTCAGGTCTTATGAAGAGATACTTCGAAGTCATGAAGGTATCTTGCGTTACATTGATACACTGACACTTGATGAAGTGCCTGGCGATGCTCAAAAAACGCTCATACGCTCTATTCAAAAAAAGCGATCAAACATGATGCGTATTGTGTCTGAAATGGGCAAAGGGATGCGCGGTTCAAGAGTATTGCGAGAGTTTTTAGACGATTTTCGCTCTAACAGTGTGGAGTTGAATATTGCTTTGAGTACTGCCGAGCAACAATTTGGCTCGAAAATCAACACGGTAGAACAAGCTGAGCACCATGAAGATGATCTGTTTTTATTTGAGTTGGGCGCGTATGAACGTCGTCACCCAAGTCCGTCTATTGAAGTGATGCATCAGCGTCGTTTGGATTTGTACAAACAATTAATTGATAATGAAGTTCAACGGAAGCCTGGAACGCGTCTTGCGTATCAAGCATTACAAGCTGAAATTGCGCAACGTAATCATGAAAGTGACATGGGGCGACATGGACGGATTCGAGGCTTGCTTGCTTGGGCAAAAGCATATGCTGAGCGTTTTCCAAGAATGTTTGATGCTCAACCTGCAAGTGTTGATGCTGAAGCTGAGAAACCAGTAGCTGCTGCCGTGTCAAAAGCTGAGGCTGACAATTCAGCAGGCGTTGTTGAGGCACCGAAGGTCGAGGTTACTGCTCCAGCCCCAGGACCTGCTCTCGCAGGAAGTGCAGTAGAAGCAGCGGAAGCAGTGTCGCCGCCTACCGTTGAAAAAGTAGAGACTCCAGCAACACCTACAGCACAAGCGTTGTTTACTGAAAAAGATTTTGACCCGGCAATTGATAACGGCTTTGAAGATGGAACAACCATTTTGGTCCAGATTCCAGGCTTTGGATATGAGCTTGACGGACAAATGGTTCGTCCAGATTATTTGGTGATTACTTATTTTGACGACGCTTCAGGACAAATGCAAGCAACGCCGTATTTCAACGGAGTGCCAGCAGATCGGCCAATCGCATTTACGTATAGTAGTCTAGAAGCGTTTAGTCAGATTCGCGCTGTAACAGAAGCAGAAGTGCTGACTGTGAAAACAGTCGTGCCTGAGCCTGAGGCAGCGCCAGCTCCAGTTGCTGTGGAAGCTCCTTCGGTAGATTCCTTTGAGAGTGATGCATCTTTCGTTGCTCCAGAAGTAAAAGAGCGGTTACAAGATCAAATTAAAGAGCTTGCCGCACGATTATCACGTCTCGGTGTTTCGGTAACTGAGGATATATTGCTGCAAAGTGCGATACTGCGGAGATCTCCTTCTCTCGAAGGCGGTGATCATGTTTCATGTCGAATAACCTTTGATTCGCCACGCAATATCCCATTACCTGAAGCGCTTAAAGTTAAAGACGAATCTAATAGTGACATTTATGAGGGTCCGGTATTTATCAATTCCTTGGTGATGTATAATATAGATAACGTAAAAAGTATTGATGCATGGATTATTGGGTTGTCAGATGCAAATGGTGAACAGCGTGTAATGAGTGTGTCAATTGTTGAATTAGAAAAATTAATCAACGCTAAACAGTTGCCGGCAGAATATGATGCAAGTGGATTGCGGCTTGTTGATTCAACTAGCAGAATTGCAACCGCATCTGAAGCTGATCGGAATGCTAAAAATTTTTGGGGTGATGATGATTCTTCAGAATCAGGTTGGTCAACAGCAGCTGATGCTGCAGAAGCGCCTGTTGATGTTAATGAGTCAGAAGTTTCAGAAGACAAAAAAGCTGAACTGCGAGCTAAAATGGAAGAGGTCTTTCAAAGACTTAAGGCCCTTGGCGTTGTTGTTGGTGATGTACAGTCTCTATTAGAAAACGCAATTTTTAGGACAAGTGGTGTGTATTCAGGTGGATATATCTATTTACATTCTCTGGGTAATCAAAATTTACAAATTAGCCTTCCGAGGGCTATTGAGCGACAAGCAGATGCATCTGCTGCCCACCGCTTTGAAGGTGTGCTGACTATTAATAGCTTGTTTCTAGGGTCTGGGGAAGATGTTGCTGACTGTGAGATGCAGCTGGATTCAGATCAGTCATCGTGGGAATTTCGTCTTTCTGAATTAGAAGATTTGATTACTAATGGAAATATTTCAGAATCTCTAGAAAGGTGGGGTTTTCGCTTTGTTGAGTCAGATAGTGCTGCGCCTGCGGAAGTAGCGGCACCAGTAAAAACCGAAGCACCGAAAAAGCCGGACGCAGTAGCAGCGGTTCCATCGCTTGAATCTATTTTGCCGGCTGGAAAGACAATTGATCGGTATGTCGCTGAGCTGCGACCGCGTGCTGCTGAAATAAAGAAAATGATTACAGATACTCTTGGCATGTGGCAAATGATCAGATTAGCTGGACGAACAGGTGAATTACAAGCGCTTGTTCCAGAATTAACTGAATTACTTGATCGAGTGACGGTGGCAAAAAAAGCAATTCGTGATAAACGAAAAAGAACGGATTCAGATCCTGAGATTATTACAGCTCATACGGCTGAATTACAATTTGTTCAAGAGTTGTCACAGCTTTTTTCAGATCAAGGAATTCGTGGAATTGCAGCAAGTGCAGATACGGTTAACAATTTTATTGATAAAAAGTTGCCTGTATTGAAGGGTAAGGCAAAGAAAATAGTAGAATCATACGATGCTATTACCCGCACCATGAAGTAAAACGAGTAAACAAAAAACCGCTCGATTTGAGCGGTTTTTTTAATCAGCGGAAAGTTATTCCTTAGCCGCGGCTTTTTTTGCTGGAGTCTTTTTTTCTTTCACGACTTTTTCAGCAACTGGTTTGAGTTCCAAATCTTTTTTGACAGAGTCTAAGATTTTTACAAACAATTCTGGATAGTCTTCTGCAATCAATCCGAGGATTTTGCGATCAACTTCGATATCGTTTTTCTTCAGCGCACCAATGAATTTACTATAAGAAGTTCCATTGAGCTTTGCAGCTGCAGAAATTTTGATCTGCCAACCAGCGCGACGTGTGCGCTTTTTCTGTTTGCGATGATCAAATGCGCGTTGACCAGCTTTTTTAATAGCAGTCTTTGCTTCACGTGTTAAATTTTTACGACCTTGTGAAAACCCTTTGGCTTTCTTTAAAATCGCTTTTCGTTTTTTGGTGCGGACTGCACCTCGTTTGACTCGTGCCATACAATAATGATGTTACAGTGTTTAGGATCTTACGCTTGCCCCAGGGCTCGTTTAACGTTTCGTGTAATAGTCTTTGAAACCGGAGTATCACTGCGTTTATTGCGCTTTGTCTTTCCGCTTTCTCGGCTGTTGAAATGATCTTGACCAGCTTTTCGGGTCATGAGTTTTCCTCCTTTTTTGGCGTTGCCACCTTTGGTGACAGTCACGCGCTTGCTGATGACTTTTCGAGTTTTGAGTTTAGGCATAGGTATAGCTTATTTTTTCTTCATTGCAATCGTTGTTGAGAACTTGCCGCCCATGCGACCAATTGGCTGTTCCACAACAACCTCTCTCTCAAGAAGCTCAATATAGCGGTCAATCACTTTTTTGGCAAGTTCTGGGTGGGCTTTTTCACGACCACGGAGCAAAAGCTCAATTCGGACTTTGTCACCCTTATCAAGGAATTTTTGACCAGCGTTGACGCGAACGAGCATATCATGTTCGCCAATTTTGACGGATAAACGAATGCCTTTTGTTTCGCCAGTGGTCTTTTTCGCACTTGAACGGTTTTTTCGTTCTTGTTTTTCCTTTTGATACTGCAATTTGCCAAAATCAACGATTTTCGCAACTGGAGGAGTGCCTTTTGGGCCAACTTCGACTAAATCAAGGCCGCTTTCTTGTGCTTTTGCGATCGCGTCAGCAGTTGGAGTCGGTCCAATTTGTTCTCCATCAACACCGATCAGAAATACTTCTGGAACGTTGATTTCTTGATTTTTACGAAAAGCCTTTCCAAGGTCCGGCTTTTTGAAGTCTTGGCGGCGACGTGGCCGAAAATGTCGTGAAATAGTAGTAAAACTTAATTCTTAATTGGTGGAAATGACGGGACTCACACCCGTGTCTCGCTCGTGAAACATATATCATCTCCATGCTCAGATCGTTTGGTAATTTCGATAATGAAAACAAAAACGAACAAATGGTTCAGTATCTATCTTTGAGAAATGTCCATTACGCGCCAAAGAATCACGGAATGTAAGTCGCGGTTAAAGTGATACCGCAGGCAGTCGTAGCGACGTCAGACTGCGGCGATAGTTGCAGAATTTAGGCTGCAACAGGAGCCAATTCAAAAGACGCAAGCTTTGCAGCGGCAGTCTTCAAACGGCTAGTGAAGTTTGCACTTCGAATAGTGAGATGTTTTACGAGAACCTCAACTCGACATGCAGATATATGTTGTCAATGAACGGTCAACGATAAACATCCCCATATAACCTTGTATACCGAAAAATCAGGATACAAGGCTAAATGCAACGGTTTATGATTGTTTCATTAAGCGAGCAAGATCTCGTTTAACGTCTCTTTGTTTGATTTTTTCACGTTTGTCGTGTTTTTTAAGACCCTTTGCGAGCTGCAACCGAACCTTAATCAAACCGGACTTACTATACACAATTTCAGGGACAATTGTCAACCCTTTTTCTTGTAATTTCCCAATAATTCGCTTGATTTCAGATTTGCGAAGCAAGAGCTTGCGGTCGTGCTCTGGAGTGTAGCCGACTTGGTTCTTGATTTGGTAGGCAGCAATGTGTGAATTGACTAGCCAAATCTCGTTATCACGCAGACTGACATAGGTTCCTTTGAGGTTCATGCGGCCATTTTTGACGGATTTCACTTCAGCGCCAGATAGCACAATACCAGCTTCAAAAGCTTCGAGAAATTCGTAATTGTGACGTGCGTCTTTATTAATAATCCGTTCCATTGTGGCAGTATACGCGAGAGAGTGCGAAAAATCAACGATTTTCTGTTTATTTTCATGAATCTCTTTTTTGGCGGTATATCCATTGACAAAACAGGTGAAAAAGTGTTAGGTTCTTTTGATTTGCAATCAAGCAAATTGTTCGTTTTATTTATAGAGCAGGTGTATTTCTGTGGGCGCGCTGTGTGGCTGATTATGAAGTGATTCAGCAATAGAGCGCACTCACAGAAGCACGAATAACCGTGTGGTGACATGCAAGGAGGTATGCATGTATCTTCGGCTTTGGAATTGCGAGAACCCCTTCGGACTCTCTTTTACGGACCTGTGCGTCCGTCTCGCCGAGAGAGACGATCCATACACGCTGTCGCTCACTGATCCCTCCGGTGCCGTCGTCAGGCTCAATGAGCGACAGCTCAGGGATGGGCGGCCCTTCACCTTCTGCGAAGAAGGGGTCGGAATGACCCTGAGCCTCCTCTCTCATGAGGTGGGTCTTGGTTATTTTGATTTGAGCACGAGTGAGGATCAGCCGCTCCTGCCGGATCAGATCGCGCGAATTGCCGCACGTTGGTACATTGATGGAGTGGATGAATTGATTCTTCAGGTCGAGTCGAGCAAGGACCAGTCGCGAATCAGCTCCAAAGAAAGGAAAGAGGTGATCGACGCCTTTATCCGGCTCTGGTCAAGTGATCGCCGTCTTCCTCTGCTTGCCATCGACGGCGAGGACGTGAATTGGGAACTCGTCACGCGGTAGTTTTTATTGTGCGGGCTACTTAAAACATAGCCCGCACCAGAACTACCGCAGCACCTGCTCATTTTTTCTCAGTAAATCTCACGCAGATTTTTTGAGAAAAGATTGAATTATATTCGATCTGTTCATTTTTAATTTAGAGCAGACACGCTTTGTGGGTGAGATTTTGCATTGATGTGTATTATATTGATGCTGGATTTCACTCACAGAGCACGTTCGTCGTGCAAAGGAGAGATGCGATGTTTGTTTACATCGGTCACGCCATCACTTGGGCTCAATTGTGTCGTCGATACCGCAGTCCGCATGGTGGAGACCCGTACGGTCTTCATCTTCCTGTTGATCGATTGGATTGGAAGCTGACTCGTAAGCAGCGGTCGAGCGTCGTAGACGGCATCTACGTGGTGAGTGAGCATCAGGCTCGAACCTGGGCAGAGTTCACCATCAACGATGGCGCAGGAGGTTTGTTCTTCAGTTGTGAGGAGAGCGCAGGAGGCTTTTTCGAGCTTGTTGGTTCTGACGACCGGCAAGGGGCTAAGGATGGCGCTGAGTTCACTCCTGAGTTTATTGTCGGGGTTTGCGCGGATTTCACGGAGATCGGTGGTCCTGCGCTTGAGGTCGACGTTGAAGACTTCTACGGCCATTCGCCTGACGATGAAGATTGGACTTTCAAAGACGATCCTGAGAAGCGCCGCGCGATCGTGCGCGCCTTCATCGAGCTGTGGCCGCAGCTCGCTCGGGGCAAGCCCATGCCCAAGCTCAAGATCTGCGGGAAGCGGATCCGCTACGGCGCGTACCCTAAGCACCCCTGGTAGCGTTCCTTCGGACGAATGAACGATTGACGAACTTTGAGGACTTGCGCAACGCACCCTCAAAACCGTCAGTGCCTGCTCATCGTCTCTGAGTACGTCTCATGTAGATGTGTTGAGAGACGATTACAATGAAAAATAAAGAACTTACTAGAGTTTCGTGGTCTTTTTTGGTATACTCGAAAGAGTTATTATTGATTGATTTTATTATGCTCGTCCCAGGAAAATTATTACTCGATCACGCGTTTGCAAATCAGTATGCTGTTGGAGCGTTCAACGCAAACAACATGGAGCAAGTGCAAGCGATTATTGACGCGGCAGCTGCCACGAACTCGCCAGTCTTTATTCAGGTGTCACGTGGTGCGCTCGAATATTCTCGGATGACGTATTTGCGAAATATTATTCTTGCGGCGGTTGAAGAACATCCGGAAATTCCTGTTGCGATGCATCTTGATCACGGCAGCGATCTTGAAATTGTGAAACGCGCGATTGAACTTGGGTTTACATCAGTGATGATTGACGGGTCGCTTGATCCGACAGGCAAGCGTGCTTTGTCGTTTGAAGAAAACCTTGCAGTGACACAATCCGTATTGGAGTATGCACGTCCGCTGGGAGTGACGGTTGAAGCAGAGCTTGGAACGATTGGCGGCGTTGAAGATGAAGCTGGGGTTAACGCGATTCATTACACCGATCCCGCCCAAGCTGAATTATTTATGAAAGAAGCGCCAGTGGATTCATTGGCGGTTGCGATTGGAACTGCGCACGGGGCAGTGAAGTTTGAAGGTGAATGTATTTTGCGCCATGATTTATTGCAAGAAATTCACAAACGATTGCCGAATACACCGCTTGTGATGCATGGTAGCTCGTCAGTGCCAGAAGAGTTAGTTGCGCAAGTAAACAAATACGGCGGACACATGCCGAATGCGAAAGGTGTCGACATTGAACAGTTGCAGCAAACAACACAATTTGGTGTTTCGAAAATCAATGTTGATACAGATGGTCGCATTGCTGTGACAGCTGCAATTCGAAAAATATTTGCAGAAAAGCCAGAAGAGTTCGATCCGCGAAAATATCTTGGACCTGCTCGCGATGCGCTGACAGAAGTTGTGAAAGCGCGGATGATTGCATTTGGTGCGGCAGGACATGCATCAAAGATTTCTCAGTCATAAAGACCATTTGGCAGAAAACCAAAAATCAACTATGATACATAGGTAATAAAAAATAATAGATTGTATGAGTCAAAAAACAGCAAAAGAACAACGCAAAGCAAACGCAGGCAACGCACAACGCAGCGCCGCGCTTAAAAAATATGGAATCGCCGTTGTCGTGGTATTGGCAGTAGTTGGTTTAATTGCTGCCATTGTGATGACACGAGAAACCGCCGGTTCTATTTCTGATAAAACACCAGACCCAACAGCTGGCAAGGCTGATGCGGCAGTTGTTGTTCGTGTATATGAAGATTTTCAATGTCCAGCATGTGCTGGCGTGCAACCAGTGGTTGAAGATTTGATTAAAGAATATGGCGATCGTGTGAAATTTATCTTTAATGATTTCCCATTGCCGCAACACAAAAATGCAACGACCGCAGCTGTTGCAGCGCAATGTGTGTTTGATCAAGGAAAATACGTTGAATATGCTGGCGTGTTGTTTTCAAAACAGGCAGAATGGGAGTTGTTGTCAACAGAAAAAGCCCAAGATAAATTACGTGGCTATGCACAAGATCTCGGAGTTGATGTGAATAAATTTAATGAATGTGTGGCAGATTCCGCAACAGCTGACCGTGTGACAGAAGACTTGGAAGAAGGTCGGACGCTTGGTGTGAATTCGACACCATCATTTTTCGTCGGAGATAAAAAAGTTACCGAAACGCCATTCTCCGCTTCATTGAAAAATGAAATTGACGCAGCGTTAAAAGCCGCGCAATAAATTCATGACACATTTCGCGCGCTTATTGTTTGATAATCCATGGACATTGTTCCTGATTCGCGTACTCAACGGCGGCATCTTTTTCTTGTTCGGTCTTGGAAAAGCCGTGCAGCCGCATCAGCAGTTTTATGAAGTGATGAAGGTTTATGATATTTTGCCGCAGCAATTTATTCCACCCGTTGGCAGCACGTTGATTTATGTTGATGTGATTATCGGGATATTTTTATTCCTTGGTTTGTTTACGCGCTTTTCTGCGTGGGTAGTTTCAGGGCTTCTGGTGTTTTATATGGTGATTATTTCTCAGGCTGTTTTGCGTGGTATTCCGCTTGAAAATTGTGGGTGTTCCGGCGGATACATCGAGCTTGGAACAACACCAGCGCAAGTGCTGACCCGCGACCTGATCATGCTTGCGTCGATGCTGTGGTTCTTATTTGCAAAGAGTCGTTCTGCACTTCGGCTTGATGCGTGGGTTGCTGGAAGTGACGAAGATGTGCTAGAAATCACAGCAACAGAAGACGAAGAATAATATTTTACATACATTACTTTTTCTATATGACATACGATTTGATTATTATCGGCGGTTCAGCAGCAGGAGCATCAGCGGCAATTTATGGGGCTCGTCGCAAACTCAACTTGCTTCTTATTTCTGAAGATTTTGGCGGGGAAGTCGCGCGGTCTGGTGAAGTGGCGAACTATCCGGGTTTTGTGAATATTCAAGGGATTGATTTAGCGGAAGAGTTCAAAAAACACGTTGAAGCGAATGGTGTTGCGCCAGAATTGAATGTGCGTGTGACGTCAATGAAAAAAGACGGAGATGAATTTGTGATTACAGCAACCAAAAATGGTGAAGAAATAACCTATCGTGCGTATGCAGTGATTGTGGCAACCGGTGTGCATCCGCGATATTTGGGAGTACCAGGAGAAGAAGAATTTACTGGCAAAGGCGTGACATGGTGCACAACGTGTGACGGTCCATTATTCCGTAATAAAAAGGTGGTGACAATTGGCGGCGGCAACAGCGCACTTGAGTCCGCATTGATGCTTGCGGAAATTGCGACGCACGTGACATTGATTAACAAAAATGCGACGTTTAAGGGTGAGCAAGTGTTGATTGATAAAGCGACAGCGCACGACAATATCGACATTATCTACAATGCAAAGACAGAAAAAATTACTGGTGAGTTAGTAGTGAACGGAGTAGATTATATTGATAGTGAAGGCAGCGCGCAGCACATTGACGCACAAGGAGTGTTTATTCACATTGGCTTAATTCCAAATAGTGGAATGGTTGGTGAGGATGTTGTGAAAAACCCAATGAAAGAAATTGAAGTCAATCAAAAATGTGAAACGAATATCGAAGGCTTGTTTGCGGCTGGAGATGTGACAACTGTTCCATATAAACAAATCGCCATTGCGACAGGGCAAGGCGTGATCGCGTCTTTGTCTGCGATTGAATATCTGAACCGCCGCGGCGCGTAAGTAAGATTTACCCCCGTAAGTATTGATAAAATAGCCTCTGTATGTTATAATGCGAGGCTATTTTTTATTGAAAAAATAGTTGATCTTTGTCAAAAAATGGGCATCAAAAGCCCGTTCAGAGAAGCAAAAAAAATCCAACCCTTGAATAAAGAGAGGTTTGCCATGAGCAAATTCGTTTTCGTGCCCCACGAGTCGACCGAGGCTGCTCCCCGGGTGATTCCCGAGGGTTGCTCGCCCGCTTTGGCGCGGTCGGTTGCTGTCATGAATGAGCTGAGTCTCCAAAGCATCACCTCGCAGGCGCGATTTACGGCCGCCGGTGCTGAGGTCGGCAAAATCCAGATCCGAGCGGTCTGGGTGCTGGTCGCCGTAACGGTGGTCAGCACACTCATGTCTGCGGGTGCTGGCGGGCTTGGTATTCACCTTCAGGCGGAAGGTTTGGAGTCAGCGTTTTCGTTTCTCGCGCCGAGCGCTTGCGGCGCAGCGCTCTCGGCGCTGCTCTGGCACCGTGCGGAGCACCGGGCGAAGGCTTTGGGTGCGCCAGAGCTCGGAGAGCAGTGGCGCAACTATTGCGCCGCGCGGGAGGCGCTGCGCAAAGCGATTTTTCTGTACCGAGCCGGAGTGATTGATGCACGAAGACTGAGCATGGTTTTGCGGCAAGTGTGCCTACAGGTTTGGGCGGCATCCCCACCTACCGACGAGGAGCTCTTCGCTCGTTGGCAAAGCGAGCAAGACCGATACCTCTTCGAGGATGGTGACGATGGGTTTTCGAAATTGGAGCTGGATCATTACGTCCAGCTCCGGACTGAAGGCCAGAAAGTCTGGATGGACGGAAGGCTAAAAGGCAAGCTCGCGAAGCTGCGTGAGGTGCACATCGCCCGTTTGCGCCAGATTCAGCTCTGGCAGGCGAGTGTCCGGTGGCTGCCATTTATTGGCGAAGCGGTTAGTGCACTCATTGGTCGCCTGAGTTTGATTGAGGATCAGCGCTATGAGTGGCTGGCGGTCGAGAAGACCATTGCCGGCTACACTGAGGTCATCGAACAGATGGCCACGCCGCTGACTGCCTACCAAGAGTTTCTCATGCACTGTGCGGAAGCGCTGTGTGAGAAACTTGCAGAAGGCGATGCTGACAAGGCTCTGTATATTCACGGGACCCTTGAGGGATTCGTCGGCCTGCCTCAGTTGACGCGTAAGATTGCTGAAGCGTTTGTTGCAGAGCGTTTCCCTGGCTCAGAGGAAGCGTTTACTGCCTGGAAGGAAGCGGAGCGTAAGTTCCTCCCCGAGCTGGCAAAGGTCACCGAGAACATTCTCGGTGCCGAGCACGCCGATTGGCTGCGCTTTCGCGTTACCGCAACCAATAGCCTCGAGCAAGCGCTTTCGAGTATCTTCCTCCGCGGCGTCGCGGAAGGTGCTCCAAGCGGCGAAGGCGCAGAAGTCCCCGCATAGATACGCAGGGCGATTCGCTGGAGATACCAGTTCTTCAGCGAATGACAACCGCCAGTTCCCGTCGACGCAGGTCAACGGAGAATTTCGGCGGTTTTTTCTTATAGAAAAGAAGGAGGGATACATCTTGACAAATGAGGTTTATATACGTATGGTATTGAGTCTATTTTCTCTATAGAAAATAGCTGGTCTTTGAACCAAATAGTGAGCGTTTTAGTATCGTTTGCAGTACACAGTCAAGGAATCAAACATCTTCGTTATCAAGAAGGTTGTTGATTCTCTATTGTGTGCTGTGAACGATCGCGTGAGTCTAACCCGAAAATCACTTCAGGTACGACACACTCGAGCTTGCTCAGCATCACTGCGGTTTGTCCGCATGTGGAAGTACTCATGGCTCGCTCTAATAGAAATTCCCAGGCATTGGATACCTTGCTCACCGCCCTCCGCAATGCCGGAGGTGAAGTGCTTAAGGAGGAGCGGTTGTTGCATCTGCTCTGTGATCCTGCAATAGCCAGTAGGTTGGCGCAGGACTTGGTGTGTACGCACCTGCAGCGTCAGAAATCCCTCCCTCGGGTGGAGGACCTGGTCATCAGCAACACGATCATTACGGTCTACTACCGGGCTGATGGTTCCGAAGAAGGTCATTACGACCACCTCTTTCCCTTTCAGTACTTCCCTAAGAAGGTGCGTGTTCGTTGGGTAGAACTGCCTTACGGATTTGGAGCTACTACGTCCGATGTTGCAAATCATCTCCGTGCAAGAGGACTTGATGCCCCCGTTGACGTGGCGGTGGTGAAGGCCCTTCTTCTTCATGTGAAACGAATGAACTTTATGGTCTTGTTGCGAGACAAGGCCTATATCTGGGATCCGAGCGTTCCGAACAAGGTGGTGAGCCGGTTCAATCGAGACACTGAGCTGAATCAGGAAGCGCTCAATGGGTCCGCGACCTTCATTGGCATCGTCGATGTCGAGGTGCTCGACAAATAGCCCTCGGTGTTCCTCAGGCGGCGAAGGCGCAGAAGTCCCTGCGTAGACAGCGGGGCGATTCGCTGGAGACACTAGCTCTTTAGCGAATGACAACCGCCAGTTCCCGTCGACGCAGGTCAACGGGGAATTTCGGCGGTTTTTTCTTATAGAAATTTTCTCTCAACAGAAAAATAGTGTAGAATACAGGGCATGGATGAAGAAATCGTGTCACAAAACCCTGTCCCTGCAGAGCCGCTTGTTGCTCCAACACCTCCCCCAATTCCGGAGGAGTCATTTTGGTCTCGTTGGAAAGGGATTATTCTGTTAATCGCTGCGATGTGCGCAATCGGCTTGTTTGGGTTGTTGATTTATCGAACCACAGTCTATGTGGGGAAAATTCAACGCGGCGAAGTGATTGATGTCAGTGCGTTCAGTAATAACACAAGTGCATCACAGTTGTCGGATACGGGTATTCAAAAAATTGAAACAGTGAATAATGAAGCGGTGAATAATTTTGCGGATGATCCGAGCATTGGCCCAGAAAATGCAGCAGTCACGCTTGTGATGTTTGAAGATTTTGAGTGCCCGTATTGCGAGCAATTATTTCCAGTGATCGTTGCAGCGCGTAAGCAATATGCGAATGATATTCGCTTTGTGTACCGCGATTTTCCACTGACGGATATTCACCCAAATGCGCAGAAAGCAGCGGAGGCCGGAAATTGTGCGAATGCCCAAGGAGCGTTTTGGACATATCATGATCTGTTATTTCGAAATCAAGATAAGCTGACTGTTCCGGACTTAAAAAAATATGCTCAAACAACGGGATTGGATACAGAGAAATTCAACACCTGTTTAGATTCTGGGGAATACGCAGATGAAGTGCAACAAGATTTTGAAGATGGTGTTCGAGCTGGTGTTTCTGGAACTCCGACACTCTTTTTCAACGGCAATCCAGTCAAAGGCGCGATTACGCAAAGTGGCTTTGATCAAGTAATGTCGTTGCTATTGCAATCAACGAATCAATCCACAAATCAATAATATGCATATTATCATCGGATCAGACCACGCCGCATTTGAAGTGAAAGCTTCAATTATTGAGCAACTACAAGCCAAAGGACATACCGTTGAAGATGTTGGGACACACTCTGTCGAGAGTTGTGATTATCCGGATGTTGCATTTACTGCAGGAGCAGCTTTGCAAAAAGCGATTGCGACTGATCCGGGTAGTCGCGGAATTTTATTGTGTGGTTCAGGTATTGGCATGAGCATCGCGGCAAATAAAATTCCAGGTATTTACGCAGCGCTTGCAACGGATGTCTACATGGCAGCGCAAGGTGTGGAGCACGACAATGCAAATGTGTTGGTTTTGGCAGCGCGCGTGAGCTCTGAGCCGGATATGCATGCAATGGTTGATGCATTTTTGAACGCATCATTTTTGAATGAAGAAAAATATGTCCGCCGCTTCAAAAAAGTGGTAGACTATGAACAGTCTGTCTAGAGTAATTATATAATATTGAACATCATGTCAGAATTACATCCATCTATTACGGTTATTCCTGCGATTTTAGAAAAGTCGCTCGACGCTATCCAGGCGAAAGTAGCTGTTGCAAAAACCTTTTCAGATATCGCGCAACTTGATGTGATGGATGGCGTATTTGTTCCAAATACCACCTTCGCTGATCCGCAAGCCATTGCAGCGATTGACTATCAATTCGAAGTGCATCTCATGATCACAAAACCGGAGCTCTATGCTGCAATGTGGAATATCCCGAATGTGAAACGGATTATTGTGCATTATGAAGCAGTGAGTAATGTGCAACACATGATCGATCAGTTGAAAAAAATGGAAAAGGAAGTTGGGATTGCGCTCAATCCAGGAACGCCAAGTCACGTGTTATCTGATGTGATTGATCAATTAGACATGGTGCTGGTCATGGGTGTTGATCCAGGTTTTTCTGGGCAAAAATTTCAACATGACGCGATTGAAAAAATCAAAGAACTCAAAGGCATGCGATCAGATCTTGTGGTTGCGGTTGATGGAGGCGTGAATATGTATAACCGAGCTCGAATTATCGACGCAGGTGCAACAGTGCTCGATGCTGCGAGCGCTATTTGGAGTCAAAAAGATCCTGCGGCGGCATATACAGCATTAGTCACTGGCGTTACAGCGCCCCAAGCTGAATAATTATTTTTTATGAAACCGACATTTCCAATTGAGGACACAAAAGACTTGGCATTGATGGCGAATACAATTCGTCAAGATTTATTGAAGGCGATTCATGCCGCGGGTTCTGGTCATCCAGGTGGATCACTTGGGATGGCAGATATTTTTACAATCTTGTATTTTCATGCGCTGCAGCACGATCCAAAAAAACCGTTATGGACAAAACGCGATCGTTTGGTGCTCAGCAACGGACATATTTGCCCGGTGTTATATGCGACAATGGCGCATGCTGGATATTTGTCGATTGATGAGGTGATGACATTACGCAAAATGGGGAGTCGCGTTCAAGGACATCCGCATCGTGAAGAAATTGCAGGATTGGAAACCAGCTCCGGCCCATTGGGCTCTGGTTTGTCACAAGCTGCTGGAATGGCAATTGCCGCAAAGATGGATGACGCGGGCCATACAGTATTTGCATTAACATCAGACGGTGAGCATCAAGAAGGGAATACTTGGGAAGGTGTGATGCTGGCTGGAAAATATCAACTCGATAATCTCGTGCAGATTATGGATCGCAACTATATTCAAATTGACGGGAACACGGAAGATGTGATGCCGCTCGATCCAGTGCGTGAAAAATATGAAGCGTTTGGCTGGTGGGTCACAGAAGTTGATGCGCATAATTACAAACAAGTGATGAATGCGATTGATCAAGCGAAAAATGTGAAACATAAACCAGCGTTGATTGTTGCGTATACGGTTCCTGGAAAAGGTGTGTCATATATGGAAGATCAATATGGCTGGCACGGAAAAGCGCCGAGTGACGCGGAATTAGAACAGGCTCTTGCTGAGCTGCAAGACATTCGCGCGCAGATCGAAAGTGGTACCTATGAATATTAATTGATGTATATGCCTATTAATCCTCTTGTAAAATTATCAAAACATTGGAATACACCAGACGCGTTGGAAAAGCTTGGGACACGCGACGGCTTTGGGAAAGGTTTGGTTGAAGCGGCGAAAAAGCACGCAGATATCGTGGGCCTGACAGCAGACCTTGGTGAGTCGACACGGATGCATTTATTTGCAGAAGCGTTTCCAAATCGCTTTATTCAAGTTGGTGTTGCCGAACAAAATCTTGTGACTGTCGCAAGTGGTCTCGCAGCAGGTGGAAAAATTCCATTTGCCAGTGGCTTTGGCGCGTTTACGCCAGGTCGCAATTGGGAGCAAATTCGAACAACGATTTGTTACAACAATCAGCCAGTGCAAGTTGTCGGGACTCACACTGGTATTACTGTTGGTGAAGACGGCGCAACACATCAAGTGTTAGAAGATATTGGATTGATGCGGATGTTGCCAAATATGCGTGTCATTGTTCCAGCAGATGCTGAGCAGGCGCGAAAAGCGACATTGGCAATGGCAAAAAATCCAAAGCCGACCTATTTGCGTTTAGGTCGTGAAAAGTTTCCGACGTTCACAACAAAAAGTACACCGTTTGAAATTGGAAAAGCGGACGTCTATTATCGTGGTTCAGATGTGACGATTATCGCGGCCGGCCCGCAGGTGTACGACGCGTTAATGGTCGCAGTCGCGTTGAAAGGCACAGTTGCGGTTGAGGTGATTAACATGCACACCATTAAACCATTTGATCTTGAAACAGTATTGAAGTCAGTCAAAAAAACCGGCGCAGTTGTGACAGTGGAAGATCATCAAATTGCTGGCGGTCTTGGCGGTGCGGTCGCAGAGCAGCTCGCACTGCATTTGCCAGCTCCAATGGAATTCATCGGTGTTCATGATGCATTTGGTGAATCCGGAACAGCAAAAGAATTGCTTGAACATTTTCACATTACACAAAAAGATATCATCAAAGCGATTCATTGTGTTCTTGCTCGGAAAAAATAACAACATAGTGCTTAGTCGCTTTCTATGAAATTCCAGATTCACTTCCCAAAAAAAATCACTGTTGCAGTTGCCTTGCTTGCGCTCATGGCAATTGTTGTAGTCGTATTGCGTATTCGTTTATTGGTAACAGGGGAGGCGAATACACCAAAAAAACAAGTAACAGTTGATGAGTTGATGAAGCAAGTGATTCCCAGTGACGATCAACTGAAAAAGATTTTTTTACAATCCCTTGGGACGGATAGTCTGCAGAGTGTATCAAAGCGTTTGTTAACAGCAGATTCAACCGTCTTGAATGGATATGTCAGTAAGCCAGAAGGTGCTGGTCCATTTCCGTTTATTATTTTGTTACACGACATGCCGTCTTCAACAAAGATGGCGACAACCGTGAGTGAAAATCTTGGTGAAGATTTAGCAAATACAGCACAAAGCGTTGTTGTGAGTCTTGATTATCGCGATGTTCGATCGCCGAGTGATTTAACGCCAGATATCGCAGCGGCAATTCAGTTTCGTGACCAGTTTCGAGAAACGATTGATCAACCCATTTTTATTGTGAGTGCTGGAGCGGGGAGTGTGGCTGTGCTTGCTGCTGCAACTGACGAGTCTATCGCTCCATCAATTTCAGGTATTGTATTTGTGAATGGATACCGATCTCCGGCAAAGGCATTTACACAATTACAAGCAACAAACGAAGCAGAATCGCGCTTCTTTTCTCAATATTTTGATTGCGGATCACCTATCGGAGGCGCTGATACGGCGGTCTCTGAAGAAGGGCGTCAAGTCATTGATCGTTGTTTAATCGAGTTTGAACAAGATAAAAAAGTATCACAAGATATTCCAGTCTTGTCATTGCGTACGACTAATTTTCAAGCGACTACAGATGCGATGAATGCTGATTTTGCAACACTGATCCCGAAAGAGTCTCTCACAGAATCACGCATTGAAACTGCTGATGTGACCGGTGCAATTTTTGTGAATGCGACAAGCCCAGAATTTTTACGTGCGCGCACAACAATAACTGATTGGATTCGGTCAGTTGCCGACGCTCCTGCCGCAGACACGCAAATCAATGAGGAGTCAACGCAAAGCAATACGAATAGTGTGACGAATACAAATAGCAATGCAAACAGCGCGGTGACACAACCAATTATTGTTGAATAATATGATTCCGTATTTTCAATGGACAGCTGTTACGATTGGTCCGGTGCATCTCTATGTCTGGGGAACATTTGTGGCAATTGGTATTATTGTTGCGACGTGGTGCGCGATGCGGATTGCAGAACAACAAGGTCATTCTGCTGAATATGTTTTTGACCAAGCCGTGTGGGTTGTCTTGTGGGGGCTGATCGGCGCGCGTGTATTATATTGTGTGTCTGAGTTCGCGTTTTTTGCCGCACATCCGTTTCAGGTATTTGCGTTGTGGAATGGAGGGATGTCGATTACCGGTGGTATTCTTGGTGGTGTATTCTATTTGGTGTGGTCTTATCGAAATAATCGACTCGCTGGATTGCAATACTTGGAGCTCGTTGCGCTCGTGTGTCCGATTGGGATGTGTATCGGTCGTGTCGGCTGTTTTTGTATTTACGATCATCCAGGTTCTGCGACGACGTTGCCGTGGGGTCAGGAGTATAGCGATGGTGTTGTGCGGCATAATCATGGACTGTATTTATCATTGCACGCTGGTCTCATTGCAGTGCTTTTTTGGTTCTTGTATCGCCGGAATCCACATCGACCCGCTGGCACATATATCGCGTTATTTGCCGTGCTCTATGGCGCGCCGCGTTTTTTCTTGGATTTTTTACGAGCAACGGATATTCCCGGCAGTGACCCTCGTTATGCAGGTCTCACAATTGCGCAATATGTCAGTCTTTTTATGATTGTCGCTGGACTTTTCTTGTGGTACACTGTCTATTATGGAAAAGCATCCAAAAAAGCACCAACGTCATAAAGTTGCGAAAAAAACAGCACGCTCGAGCACAAAAAAAGCAGCCTCTATTGTTGATACTGAAGATGTAGCAGTTGTGTCAGATCAAGTTGAAGAAACTGAGGCATTTACTGACACGCCGGAACATCGCAAACAAGCAAAGGCAGTTGCTGATCTGTCAGGTATTTATCATCTTGAAGAAGATGATGATATTGATATGACAAAAATGGACCAAGAAGAAAATAAGCGACGTTGGCGTTTATTTGTCGGGCTCGCATTTTTTGGTGTGCTTGCGATTGCGGCATTGGTGTATGTGATGTGGTTTCGGCCGGTTCCAAGTAGCGGCGATGTGACATTAACAATGACGACTGATTCAAAAGTTGCGAGTGGTGACGCTGTGACAATTGAGGTGCAATATCGAAACAATAAAAATGTGCCAATTTCAACCGGCACAGTTGAATTATTTTATCCGTCTGGCTTTACCCCGCAGTCAACATCAATAGAACCGGATGCAGATTCAGATAATAAGCGATTTACTATTGCAAATGTAGCAGCTGGTGGGAGCGGAAAAATTCGCATTATCGGGCAACTTGTTGGGAGTCCAAAAGATGAAAAAGAATTTTCGGCGCAATTGACATATCGACCAGAAAATTTTTCACAAGATTTTCAGGTGTCCGGAAAAACAACAACAACAATTACATCTTCAACAATTTCCGCGCTCTTAACTGTGCCAGAGCAAGTGCAAACGAATACAGAATTTGAATATACTGTTGTTGTGAAAAATAATGGTAAGACTGATTTGCAACGTGTGCAATTAGTGATGACAACGCCTGATGGCTACACATTTGTATCTTCCGACCCGAAGACATTTAGCGAGCAAGACACCTGGATGTTTGATGAGTTTCCGGCAGGTGAGGAAAAAAAGGTGACGATCAAGGCAAAGCTTGATGGAAAGTCAGGAGATACTGCTGATTTGAAAGCGGAGATTGGACTCGCTGAGCTCGACAATTCATTTAATGTGCAAACAGAAAATACGAAGACGATCTTATTGCTTGATCCAAATTTTGACATGTCAGTCGGCTTTCCAGAAAAACTGTATCCAGGAGATGCTGTGACGTTGACTGCAACGATTAAAAATACAACTGGAAGTACTGTTAAAAATGTCACGCCAACATTGGAATTATCAGGGTCTCTGTGGGCTGAAAAAACACATGCGTTTGATACAGTTGCTTCATGGGAAAACGGAGAAGAAAAAACGTTTGAGTATAAAACGACAGTAAAAAAATCAGAAAAAGCAGAGTCTGTTGAACTTGGGGCAAAGCTTGTGATCCCTGCGGTGACAATTTCTGGCACAGAAGTGAAGATTGATAAGTCGGTTGAAAAAAAACAAAAAGTACAAAGTCGTGCAACAGTCAGTGCGGTGGGGCGGTATTTTGACGCGAGTCTGAAAAAAATTGGTGAAGGCCCACTGCCGCCAGCGGTTGGAAAAACAACCGTGTACGCAATTGATCTGACAATGAAAGCGGGGCAAAATCCATTGCAAAAAGCAACGATTACAGCAACTTTGCCTGAGACAGTGACGTGGGTGAAGGCAGTTGAGACAAGCGGCGGATATCCGGTTGTGTATGATACAAAAAAACGGACTGTGACATTCACAGCAACTGAGGTTGCAGCGAGTTCTACAGTGACTGGTCGGTTTTTCGTGAGCGTGACGCCAGTTGTTGATCAAAAGGCGAGTCTGTTGGTATTGTTAGGCGAGCCCGTGTTTACAGCAACGGATGCGTTTACAAATGAGTCGTTGTCGCAAAATCTTGATCGTATTACAACTGATCTTGTTGCTGATGATGGCGCAAAAGGCAAAGGTATTGTTGAATAGTGGATACGCGCGTTATTATTTATAGAAGATATGTTTGTACTCAAAAAATCAATCAACGGATCAACGAGCGCGCGACGTGGAGAACTCAAAACAGCGCACGGTGTATTGCAAACACCGTTTTTTATGCCGATTGCAACGAAAGGGACAGTGAAAGCGTTGAGTTCGTTTGATTTATGGGAGCTGCAACAACGGGTTGATGCGGCAACAACGCCAATTGTGTTGAGTAATACCTATCATTTATTATTGCGTCCTGGAAAAGAAGCGCTGGAGCGAGTCGGTGGCTTGCGAGATTGGATGCGATGGAAAGGAGCGATGCTGACAGATTCTGGTGGATTTCAAGTATTTTCATTGGCGAATTTACGCACCGTGTCTGATAGTGGTGTGACATTCCAATCGCATATTGATGGATCAAGTTATACTATGACTCCAGAGTCTTCGATGGAAATGCAGCAGGCGATTGGTGCTGATATTTGGATGATGTTTGATTTGTTTCCTGGGTATCCAGCAACCCGCACGCAAGCAGAGCATTCAGTGCAAGTGACAACAGATTGGGCAAAGCGGTGTGTTGCGCGAGTGGCGCAGATGCGAGCCGAGCAGTCTGATTTTTCAAATCAATTATTTGCAATTGTTCAAGGCAGTAGTTTTCCAGACTTGCGAGAACGGAGCGCGCGTGAGCTGACTGAGCTTGATGTGAACGGGTTTGCGATTGGCGGTCTTGCGGTTGGTGAGCCAGCGGAGGTGATGTATGACATGATCGCCGCGACAACACCATTTTTACCAGAGGACAAGCCGCGATATCTTATGGGCGTTGGAATGCCAGAGCAAATTTTAGAAGCCGTCAAACGCGGAGTTGATATGTTTGATTGTGTGTTGCCGACTCGCAACGCGCGTCATGGTCAAGTGTTTGTGCGGAATCCGGAAGCAGAGTCACTGGTCGCGCCTGACTTGTCCGCAGTGCATTATCATAAAATGCAAATCAGTGGAGCGGCGTACGTGAATGACGATACAGTGATTGACCCACGATGTTGTTGTCGAGCATGCGCCGGCAGCGGAGATATGCCAGGGTATACGCGCTCGTATATTCGTCACCTGTTCAAAAATGATGAGCCGCTTGCAGCACAGCTACTGACAGAGCATAACGTGACATTTTATTTAGAATTAATGCGAGATATTCGCAACACTATTGATGCTGTATGATTATTGGAATTGACGCTCGATTTTACGGCGGCGCACTCGCAAAAGGCTTGGGGCGTTACACAGAAGAGTTGATTGATCACTTGCTCGATGCTGATACAACGAATCGCTATGTCTTTTTCATGCAACCAGAAGGCGTTGCATTGTGGAATACGAAAATTGCGCAGCGTCCAGATGTTGCGCAGCGTGTTGAGATTGTCCTTGCTCCGTATCGCTGGTACACACTGAAAGAACAAATCGAAATGCCAAAGTTGTTTCGAAAACATGCCGTTGATTTGATGCATTTCCCGCATTTTAATGTTCCATTATTCTATCGACGTCCTTTTGTTGTCACGATTCATGATTTGATTATTTTGCATTTCCCAACAAAGCGCGCTTCAACGCTCGGTCCATTGGTGTATGCCGTGAAGCAGTTTATGGCCAAACGAGTATTATCGCATGCAGCAAAAAACGCGGAGCATGTGATTACTGTGTCTGAGTTTTCGAAAAAAGATATTTGTCAGTATTTTCATATCCCGGAATCTCGCGTCTCTGTGACATATGAATCAGCGCATGAGTATTCTTTTGCAGGTGTTGATGTTGTTGAAACAGAAGAAGAGCAGCGCGCGCAAGATATTGCAGTGGCGCAACGATATGGGATTTCCGGATCATATGTGTTGTATGTCGGAAACGCCTACCCACATAAAAATGTCGAGCAGTTGATTACCGTTGCGCATATTGCAAAAGAACAGGCAAGAGACGATGTGCAATTTGTGCTGGTTGGAAAGAAGGATTATTTTTATGAGCGGATTGAAAAAATGATTCAAGAATATGGCGTTGAAGATTCTGTTCATATGGTTGGATATGTGCCGGATGAAGACTTGGGCGCGTTGTATCGGTGTGCGGCCGCGTATATTTTTCCGTCGCTGTATGAAGGGTTTGGTTTACCTCCATTGGAAGCAATGCAATATGGAACGCCGGTGATTTGTTCAACGAGTTCATGCTTGCCGGAAATTGTCGGAGATGCGGCGTATCCTATTGATCCGAGCTCTCCATCTGGTATACTACAAGCGATTGAGGAGGTGTGTCATCGCGAAGATGTGCGTGATCAGTTGATTGCGAAAGGCTACGCGCGTTTGAAGCAATTTTCATGGAAACGGATGGCAATACAAACGCTTGATATTTACAATCAGTATGGACCAAAAACCAAAAAAAATTGATTACATTCCAATAAAAAAACGCGGTTCGTATCAACAGCGCATCGAGTCTGTTTCTGAGCAACAATCATCTCGTGTTGTTGATTTGCGGAGTATTCTCGCGAAAAAAGAAGCGCAGAAAAAACAAGAACAACGTGATTGGGAGGAAGCAAAAATTTCTAAAGAAACAACAACAGAGCGGATTGTTCGAGATGTGACGCAAGAGCCGAATATTATTGATTCATCGAGTCGCTTGTTTGTGAACACACGATCCGCAATGCGTGATGCACGTGCGCGATTGAGCGTTCGTGCGCAAAAGTTGCGTGCTCGAGTGCCAAAACGCACACCAAAGAACATGTCAAAAGAAGCGGAGGAATTAGAAGTGTCTGCTGTCGAGCCTGCTGATACAACGCAACCGCAGTCGCCACGACAAAAAAAGCAGCGTGTCCTCGCAGTGCTTGCTATTGTGCGTCGTTTCCGAGCCGCAACATATGATCGATTATTATTGTTTGTAAAAAACCTAACGCAACCAGTGTCTCGTGCACTGAAAAATCATCTTGCGTCGCTCACTGAAGAGCAATACGCAACGGCAAAATCAATTGGTTCATTTCTTGGAGTGTTGTGTCTGGTGATGATTCCGTTGACCCTGGCATTGGTGTGGGGACAAGTGAATGCCAAGCAAGGGCAATTGACAGCGCAGTCTGAAGAGGCATTTTCTCATATTATCGCTGGTCAAAAAACAATGCAGTCTCTTGATTTTGAAAGTGCATCTAAAGAGTTTGGTCGCGGGAAAGCTGTTCTCGGATCTGTTGATGCGGAGCTCTCTGGAGTGAATCGTGTGTTGCTGTGGATTGGGCAGTGGATCCCAGGAAAAGGGCAGCAGGCCTATGCAGCGAGTCGCTTGGTGCGCGCGGGTGAGTTACTTGCAGGTTCCGCTGAGCAAGTATCTGCGCAAGCACAGTTAATTCAAACGATTCAACAACAAAGTCCTGATGAGTTATTGCCGACAATTAAAACAGCTGCGGCTGATTTACAACCAGCGGCTGTCGATGTGCATGCGGCTCGAGAAATCATTGACTCGATTGATCCAAAAGATGTTCCAGAAGAAAAGCGTGATCAATTTGCAACGATTCAACAACTGTTGCCAGTCGCAGACGATGTGTTCACACAAGGAATTCAAGTGACAGATGCCGTATTGAATTTATTAGGAGCGAGCGGTGAGCGGCGATATATTATCGTCTTTCAAAATAATCGTGAACTGAGACCAACGGGTGGTTTCATCGGCAGTCTCGCGATTGTAAAAGTGCAAGACGGGGTTATTACAGAATTCACAGCCCCTGGCGGTGGAGTGTATGACATTGCTGGTCAATTATCAGAATCAGTTATTTCACCGACACCTTTACATTTGGTGAACGCATCATGGAATCTGCAAGATGCGAATTGGTTTCAATCATTTCCGGATAGTGCGAAAAAAGTACAATGGTTTTATGAACGCAGTAACGGCGCGACAGTGGATGGCGTGATTGCAATTACACCAGATCTTCTTGAAAGTGTTATGACTGTCGTTGGCGAACTGTCAGTTGTTGATGATGATAAAACAGTCACGGTTGATGCGGACAATATTTATTCTGTGTTACAGGCTCGTGACGACAGTGATACAAAAGAAGGTGCGAAGCCGAAAAAAATTATTGGAGAAATTACTCCACTCATTATGAATCGGATGATTGCAGCAGTGCAAAATCCGTCTGATGCTGGAAAGTTGTTGCAAATTTTACAAAATGCGTTAAAGCAAAAAGATATCCTTTTGTCTGTAAATGATGAGCAGGTGCAGCGCATTTTGTCAGCACAGAAATGGACCGGTGAAGTCTTGTCTGCGCCAAAAGATTACATGTATGTCAATCATGCAAATGTCGCTGGGGGAAAAACCGATCAAGTCATTGATGAGACAATTGAGCACACAGCAGATATTCAATCAGATGGCAGTATTATTGATACAGTAAAAATTACTCGATTTCATTCTGGTGATCCTGCCAGTCCTTTGACGTCAGTAAAAAACAATAGTTACACACGTATTTCTGTGCCAAAGGGTAGTACAATTCTATCAGCAGTCGGATTTGATGCGCCAATTGCAAGTAGCTTTTTAACGCCAGCGCAAGACGCAAAACCTGACGAAGATCTCGAGCGGATTTCAGGAGAGACGTTGTTGAACGAACAATTGCGTATTTCAACGAATGAAGAATATGACAAGTTAGTGATTGGCGGTTGGATGATTACCGGAGTTGGCGAGAGTTCAACGGTGACGTTGCAATATCGTTTGCCGTTCAAAATTTCTGGTGGAACCTGGCTCCATCCAACGGATCAGTATCAATTGCTTGTGCAAAAACAACCAGGGTTGCGTGATCCATATTTTGTGAGTACAGTGCGGGCGTCTGATGCATTTCAAGTGGACTCGCTGCATGACAGCATTGGTGGTTCTGGTGAAAAATCAACCGTCGTGTTATCAACTGACTTCTCGCGAGATCTTGTTCTCCATAAAAAATAAGTATGAATATTCGGATTCGAAATTGGATTGCGCAGTTTGAGCGCACGGTTGCCGGTGGTGCGGTTATCCTCGGCGCGGCTTCGTTCGTGAGTCGTGTCTTGGGTTTGTTGCGTGATCGTCTGTTGTCCGCAAAATATGGTGTCAGTCCAATTTTAGATGCCTATTTTCATGCGTTTAAAATACCAGATTTTTTGTTTAACATTCTTGTGCTTGGAGTAATGTCAGCGGCATTTGTTCCGGTTATTATTGAAGCACGTGAAAAAAAAGGCCAAGCAGAAGTGAACAGGGTCGCAAGTAGTGTTTTGACTATTTTGCTCATCGTGTTGTCCGCGCTCGCGGCTCTATGTATTGTTTTTGCGCCGCAGATTGCGCGGTTGATTGCAAGTGGGGATACAGTTGAAAATACGCAGTTAATGGTATCGTTCATGCGGCCGATGTTGTTGGCTGTTATCTTTTTTTCTGTGAGTAATGTGATGGCAGGGTTATTGCACGCGCAAAAACATTTCGTTGTGTATGCGCTCGCGCCGTTGTTGTATAATATTGGTATTATCGTTGGCATTGTGTGGCTTGTGCCGATATTTGGAAATGTTGGTTTAGGATACGGCGTGTTGCTTGGAGCGTCGTTGCACGCGCTTGTGCAAATCCCAACAGCCTTACGGTATGGGTTTCGCTATCGCTTACAACTTGGGTTATCAAATCCATTTGTCCGTTCTATTTTTGCGCAAGCTCCGTCTCGCGCTTTTGCGCTCGGCATGACACAGTTAAATATTTTAATTCTATTTAGTATTGCAGCGCGCGCAGGCCATGATGCACGTTCAACATTTCAGTTTGCTGACAATATCCAACATTTTCCAATTAATATTTTCGGGGTGTCACTCGCACTTGCGGCCTTCCCAGTTTTTTCGGAAGCATTTGCGTCTGGGAATGTGAAGAAATTCAAAGAAGCGTTTTCTAATAGTGTTCGGCGCATTATTTTTTTCTTAATTCCAATTTCAATCGCGACAATTTTATTGCGTGCGCAAATCGTTCGCATTGTCTATGGTTCCGGCGCGTTTGATTGGGTAGCAACAATTGCAGTCGCGCAGCTGCTTGGAATTTTTGCGTTGTCACTGACTGCTCAAGCGCTCATTCCGATTTTGGCACGCAGTTATTTTGCAAAACAAGATACTCGCACACCTGTGGTGATTACTGTGTTTTGCGTCGGGTTGAATGCGGCAACGGCGTGGTTTTTGGCGCCTCTCTGGGGAATTTACGGTATCGGTATCGCGTATTCATTTTCCGCGATTGTTCAGATGGCTCTGTTGTTCCTCGGGTTGCGGATGCGCTTTGGTGATTTGGATGACCGACATATTGCTGTTTCAACTGGAAAGATTATTGTTGCGTCACTCGGAATGGGGCTGGTTGTGCAAGGTTTAAAATATGCGGTATTTCCATATGTTGATATGCAAACATTTGTTGGGGTATTTACGCAAACAGCTGCGGCCTCACTTGGCGGCGCGTTTGTCTATCTCCAAATTGCTCGATGGTTCGCCTTTGATGAAGCAATGCATATTCATCGAAAAATGCGAGAAACACATAAAGCCGTGAAGCGGATTGTTGTTGGAAAATAGTGCTTCTTGCGTGAAGCACAAACTTTCTGTAGGATAGCTGAACATGACACCACAAGAAAAAATTCGAAATTTCTGCATTATTGCACATATTGACCACGGTAAATCAACCCTCGCTGATCGTATTTTGGAATTGACGCATGCTGTCCAGCAACGTGATATGCAAGCCCAGCTATTAGATTCGATGGATCTTGAGCGTGAACGGGGAATCACCATCAAGTTGCAACCGGTTCGGATGAACTACACAAAAGATGGCACAGACTACGTGATTAACTTGATTGATACTCCGGGGCACGTTGATTTTACCTATGAAGTATCGCGTTCGTTGCAGGCGTGTGAAGGTGCGATTTTGGTGGTTGACGCATCACAAGGCATTCAAGCGCAAACGCTCGCAAATTTGTATTTGGCGATGGAGCAAGATTTAGAGATTATTCCGGTGATTAATAAAATTGATTTACCAGCTGCTGATGTTCCGCGCGTAACGCAAGAAATTGTAAATTTAATTGGTTGTACACCAGAAGACATTATTCCGGTATCCGCAAAAACAGGGCACAACGTACTTGCGATTTTAGATGCGATTGTTGATCACGTCCCAGCTCCAAGTGGTGATGCTTCTGCAAATCCACGCGCGCTGATTTTTGATTCCGTGTTTGATGATTATCGTGGTGTGATTACCTATATCCGCGTTATTGATGGTTCAATCAAAAAAGGGGATGAAATTCATTTAATGGGAAAGAAAACCGAATCACTTGCACTTGAAGTTGGGTATTTTCGTCCAAAATTCGAAGAAGCGCCGCAGCTGAATGCTGGTGAGATTGGATATATTGTCACAGGTTTTAAGGGGGTTGAAGATGCGCGGGTTGGTGATACTATCACGCTGAAAAAAACAAAAGCCGCAGAAGCATTGCCAGGATACAAAGAAGTGCGCCCGATGGTGTACGCAGGTGTGTATGCGAAAGATTCCAGTAAATATCCGCTGCTTCGTGAAGCTATGGGCAAGCTGAAATTAAATGATGCTGCACTGGTGTATGAGCCAGAAAATTCCGTCGCTCTTGGGTTTGGTTTCCGTTGCGGTTTTTTGGGTATGTTGCATTTGGATATTATTAGCGAACGCTTGCATCGTGAATTTGATTTGGACTTAATTGTGACAACGCCGTCAGTTGCGTACAAGGTTTTCACAACCCAAAACGAAGAAATTATTGTCAGCTCACCGCTTGATTTACCGGATCCAACACATATTGAACATATTGAAGAACCTGTCATGGCGGTGGACATCATCACTCCTTCAGAATATATTGGTGCCATTATGCAATTGGTGATGGAAAAACGCGGAAAACCAACAGCACAAGAACTTGAATATCTTGATCAAGAGCGTGTGATGCTGCATTACTACATCCCACTTGCTGGTATTGTTGTGGACTTTTACGATAAATTAAAAACAGTCAGTTCTGGATATGCGACGCTCAATTACGAGTTCCATCATTATGAAGCAGCGCAGATTGTCCGAATGGATATTTTGGTTGCAGAAGAGCCGGTTGGACCACTTGCATCAATGGTTTATCAAGATGATGCACAGCGGGTTGGTCGATTAGTTGTGAAATCGCTGAAGGATGTCTTGCCTCGCCAAATGTTCGACGTCAAAATTCAAGCGGCAATTGGTGTAAAAGTCATCGCGAGTGAAAAAATTCCTGCAATGCGAAAAGATGTGACCGCAAAATTATATGGTGGTGATGTTTCCCGAAAGCGGAAGTTGTTGGAAAAACAGAAAAAAGGTAAAAAACGAATGAAGTCAATTGGAAAAGTGGATATCCCACAAGATGCATTTTTGGCTATTTTAAAGCGATAAATACAGCTATCCACACCTGACCTTGACGGGAAAAATGAATAAGAGTACTCTGTCACCGCTTTCAAGAGCGATTTTCGAATATTAGCGAAATTCTTGAAGACAGAAAGGCAATCTCGATGGTTTGCGACTCCTCCTCAGCATTCCATCTCGAGGTTGCCTTTTTGTGTTATAATAAACGCTATGCGAACCCCAAAAGATCAAGACAACGAATTGCCAATGAAAGGCAAAAATCGTGTACTACGAAAAGGTTTTTCTGATGCAGAGCCGGTACGTCGTGGTAGTGTACTTAAAAATCCAAAATTGTCTGCAACAACAGATTCTTTATGGAGTCGTTTTTCTGGTCGGGTGTTTGATTTAATGAAGGGGGATTCAGAGCCTGGACATGCAGATTCAACGCTGCTCGCAATTTTGATTTTCTTGATATTGTTTGGTTTGGTGGTCTTAGCGTCTGCCGGGTCTGTGAAGTCATACAATGATTTTGATGATCCGTACTATTTGATTAAGCATCAAGTATTGAATGGATTACTGATCGGCGGTGTGGCGTTTTATATCATGAGTCACATTGATTACCACTATTGGAGAAAATATGCGTTTCCAATCGCGGTATTTACATTGATTTTGTTGTTCGCGGTATTTATTCCAGGTCTGGGAGAAGCGCGACTTGGTGCGAAGCGATGGATTGCGATTGGTGGATTTGATTTTCAGCCATCAGAAATCGTAAAGATGACCTTTTTGATTTATTTGGCCGCGTGGCTTGAGAAACACGGCAAACGGATTCATGATCCAGCCTATGGATTAATGTCTTTTGTCGTGATGATGCTCTCTCTTGTGCTGTTGATTGCGGTTGGACAAAAAGATTTAGGAACCATGATTGTCATCGGTGTGATTGCAGTCGTCGTGTATTTTGTTGGTGGTGCTCCAGTGAAAGATTTATTGATGATCGGCGGCGGCTCTATTGTTGGCTTTTTGTTTTTAGTGCTCATTCCAGCATTTCGATATCGCCTTGATCGTATCTTGGTATTTTTTAATCATGACTCTGTTGATAAGCTTGGAACTGGTTTACACGTTCACCAAGCCTTGATCGCAATCGGTTCTGGTGGCTTTTTTGGCTTAGGATATGGTCACTCGTTGCAAAAATACAACTACTTGCCAGAAGTGCATACGGATTCTATTTTCGCAATTATTAGCGAAGAGCTTGGTTTCTTTTTTGCGTTTGGGATTGTCGTGCTCTTTACATTGTTTACAGTTCGGGCGCTTAAGATTGCAAAAAACGCTCCAGACGAATTTGGGAAACTGCTTGCTGTCGGGATTGCAACATGGATTGGATTTCAAGCAGTGGTGAATATCGGCGCAATGTTGTCGCTCTTGCCATTGACCGGCATCCCGCTTCCATTTATTAGTTATGGTAGTTCTGCGATGATTACATTACTTGCTGCGGTTGGTGTGTTAGTCAATATTTCAAGACAAACGAAATAATTATGAAGATACTTTTTGCTGCCGGAGGAACAATGGGTTCAGTGACGCCGCTCCTGGCTGTGACGCCTGAGTTGCAACAGCGCGGTCACAATATTCTGTTTGTCGGAACAACGTTTGGTCCAGAACAAGCCGTGATTGAAAAGGCAGGCTTGTCATTTATTGCAATTCCATCAACAAAGCTCCGTCGGTATATGACATGGCGGCATCTATTAGTTCCATTTGAGTTTGCGTTTGCGCTGTCGAAATCATTGCAGGTGTTGCGAGCGGAGAAACCAGATGTGATTGTGAGTGCAGGAAGTTTTGTGGCAGTCCCATTGATCTGGGTGGCGCGTTTGCGTGGTATTCCGGTATTGCTGCATCAACAAGATGTTGTGCCAACCTTGAGTAATGTGTTGTGTGCTCGTGGGGCGCGTCAGATCACGACGGTTTTTGAAGAATCTGTGAAAGACTTTGCGCGATATCAATCTGCTGAGCGCTCTGTTACTTGGATTGGAAATCCGGTTCGTGATTTGTCTGTAACAACAGACACAATCCGTCCATTGCTTGATCCACAGATTCCGACAGTCTTTATCGTCGGAGGCGGAACGGGAGCTACTGGCTTAAATGCATTGGTCTCAGAGCGTTTGTGTGATATCGCAAACGTGATTCACATGACCGGAAAAAATAAAACAGGTCCAGCAATGCAGCATGCGCGATATCATGCGTTTGAATTTTTGGTTGATGAATATATGGAATGTCTTGCGTTGGCGGACGTTGTTGTGTCTCGTGCAGGCATCGGAAGTATCACTGAGCTGGCTGCGTGTGGTAAAGCGACTGTCCTTGTTCCGATGCCGCATTCACACCAAGAGCAAAATGCCGCGTTGGTAGCGCGCCACAAGGCAGCTCTTGTGTTGAAGCAAGCTGATTTGACTCCAGACAGTTTTGCCGGCACACTACAGAATCTCATCGCGGATGAGGCTGCTCGGCAAGCGTTATCAGATGCAATGCGTCGTTTATTACCGACGAATGCAAATGCTGCCTTTATTGATAGTATTGAATCATATGACAACAATCAGTAGCGCAAAAAAAATCTATATTGTTGGGATTGGTGGTATTGGAACATCTGCTTTGGCGCAATTGCTTGCTGCTGACGGTGCGCGTGTGGTCGGCGAAGATATTGCTCAGAGTCCTGTCACAGAGATGTTAACATCGCACGGCATTGATGTGTGGTTTGAAACAAATCCATTAGCTATTGCCGAGGTTGATGTTTTGATACACAGCAGCGCAGTGCCGCATGATCATCCGTCTCGGGCATTTGCGCGTGAAAATGGGATTCCGGAGTATACTTACTTTGAAGCTCTTGGGCAGTACGCACGTCAGTTTGAACATGTGATTGCAGTGTCCGGAACACACGGAAAAACAACAACGACAGCCTTGATTGCAAATCTCCTTGTTGATGCCGGTCTGAATCCAACAGCGGTGGTTGGCAGTATTGTGAAAGAATTTGGCAATCAAAATAGTCGTCATGGAAGCGCTGATAAAAAATATTTTGTTGTGGAAGCCTGTGAGCATGAAGCGCATTTCTTATTGTTGCGTCCGACAATGGCGGTGATTACGAATATTGAAGCAGATCATTTAGATTATTATCGTGACCTTGATCACATTGTGGAAACCTTTCAGACATTTGTGAATGCGTTGCCTGAAAACGATGCAGCGCGTTTGATTGTGAATGCTGATGATTCACGAGCGCGATCTTTGACAACCCATGCTCGGCGGGTGACATACGGCATTGAACAAGTGGCGGATATTCAGGCGCTTGATGTTGGAAACGAAGCTGGTCGGCAGTTTTTCACGGTTGCAAATCATGCCTATACATTGCATGTGCCGGGCGCGTTTAATGTTAGTAATAGTCTCGCTGCAATTGCCCTTGGCACAGAGCTTGGGATTGCATATGAGGTTATGGAACGGAGCTTGTCAGCATTTCACGGAACCTGGCGGCGGTTTGAGCGAGTTGGTGAGTTTCATGATGCTGTAGTTATTTCGGATTACGCTCATCATCCAACCGCAGTACGGGCAACAATTCGAGCGGCAAAAGAATTTTTCCCAGGCAAACGTATTGTGGCGGTGTTTCAGCCACACCAACGAGCTCGAACAAAAGAGTTGTTCACTGAATTCACGCAGTCTTTTATTGAGGCGGACGTTGTGATTATTCAAGAGGTCTATGATGTTGCAGGACGCGAAGAGTCGCAATACGCGGATATCTCATCGCAGCATATGATTGACGCATTAAAAGACGCAGAAGGGCAGGTTGCATTGTTTACAAAAACAGCCGCAGACACAAAGCAGGAGCTTGAAAACATTGTTGATTCGAATGATATTGTGTTAGTAATGGGAGCTGGTGATATTTATACACTCGCAACAACGCTCGTAAAATAATATCCATATGATTACCATTCAAGAACATGTGACACTCGCGCCATACACGACGTTTAAAATCGGCGGACCAGCACGATATTTTGTTGTTGTAAAAAACGCTGAAGAAATGCAAGAAGCCTTGTCATTTGCGACAGAGAAACAATTGCCGTGGTTTGTGTTAGGTGGTGGATCTGATTTACTGGTTGCGGATAGTGGCTTTGCTGGACTTGTCATAAAATCGGAGTTGCGTGATATTGAGATGAATACAGAAACTGGCGTTGTGACCGTCGGCAGTGGCGTTTTGCTATCAATGCTTATTCCAAAAACCATGCAAGCAGGCTTGGCTGGGCTTGAATACGCAATCGGTGTTCCAGCAACAGTCGGCGGCGCGATTTGGGCAAACCTTGGTGCACGTGGATCTGACATTGCAGAGTGGTTGCAGAGTGCGACAGTGGTATCAGAAGATGGTGTTATGCAAACGCTGTCAGCACAAGATTGCGCCTTTGCGTATCGCGACAGTATTTTTAAACATAAAAAATACAGCATTATCGACGCGACGTTTCAATTGCGCGTTCAAGATAAGGTGACGACATTTGCCAAAATGAAAGAGCTGGCTGATATGCGCAAAGAAACGCAAGATGTTGGCGCGCAGTGTGCAGGATGTGTATTTCAAAATCCAAAAGATCAAACAGATGTTCCAGCGGCAAAATTGATTGATGATTTAGGATTGAAGGGAAAAACAATTGGTGGCGCGACTATTTCAACAATTCATGCAAACTTCATTATTAATACAGGGGACGCAACAGCGGATGATGTGGTGCAACTTATTTCTTATGTGAAGCAACAAGTGCGCGATCAACTTGGAATACAGTTACACGAAGAAATTGAATACCTCGGGTTTTAAATATTTTTCTCTATGAGATGTGGTATACTATCTATATAAAATAGTAATGTGTTATTGCGATGTCTCATGCACAAAAAGTGACGCTTTCGGCTGCAGATTGTGATCGCGTGAAAGTTGAATTGGTTTCTGCATTAACTGGTGTTGATTTGTATCCAGATGCTGCAGTATTGCCGGCGGCAAACCAACTGATTCGAACAAACGTACATCCAGACGTCTATGCAACTGTTGGTCGGCTGCAGCGGTATTTGCAAGGCGATGCAAAGCGTTTGCGTCTTGTGGCAGAACAACTTGGATATGGCGATGCATTTCCTGCGACGTTGCGATCGATTGTTTCTCCAGTTGTTGAAGTGTACGAACACAGTCATGAGTATCTGTTTATTGATGGTGATATCACGCGCCATGATGTTGCAGAAACGTATATTGAATGTGTGTCTATTGCGGCGTTATATAATGAAGTGCTGTTGCGGCAATTTGCCGCGGCTGTTTTTTCTGTATTGACTCATGAATACGTCCATTACAATACACGCGCATTTCACTCGCATCATGATGCGCATACACGAACGACCGATCATGTACGGCAAGCGCTTGATACACTGCAACGCCATGATGCTCGCATGCGATATGCGCCGACATTGAATGAATCAACAGGGCAGTTGATTGAACCGATCCACGCGCACGTGCATCACAACAATGCATTGCAGGCACTGCGCATCCCGCTGGCGCTCAGCGTTGAAGATCCGCTTACTGACGCGTACACGATTACATATTCAGATCCGCACCCGGTTGATCGTCATGAAATGCGCAGTCGTGTCTCTATCCCACAAAACACGATACATGGTTCTGGCATCGGTTTGCATCTCACGTTTCATACCCAGCCGCTGCAGTTTTTTCTGAGTCCGGCAGTATTAGAATCTATTGCAAGCAATGGTTCGGCTGTTGGTGCGGTGATTGGGGCTCACGGAGATGTGCGACTGCATCCGGAATATCTTGGAGAGCATGCAACCATTGATCCAATTGCACGAATTCGTGTCAATCACGCCGTTGTTGAGGTACAAAAATTACACCCTCATACCAATTTGACGCTTTTCGTGTAAAAACATACAGTGTACGGACTATGACATCATTTCTCGAAACCCTTTTTGGTGACTCAAACAAACGAACAACAAAACGATATCAATCTGTTATTAATGAAATCAATGCGCTCGAAGAGTCGATACAGGCATTGTCTGATGCTGAATTGCAAGCAAAAACAGCCTCGTTTCGTAGTCGATTAGCAGCTGGCGAAACACTTGAAGATGTAAAAGTCGAGGCGTTTGCTGTTGTGCGTGAAGCAGCTCGTCGCACACTCGGACAGCGGCATTATGACGTTCAATTAATTGGTGGTCTTGTGTTGCATTCTGGCGCTGTATCACAGCAGGGAACTGGTGAAGGAAAAACCTTGACCGCAACAACGGCTGCGTATCTCAATACACTTACGGGAAATTCTGTGCATTTGGTCACGACTAATGATTACTTGGCGCGCCGTGATGCAGATTGGATGGGTCAAATATACGGATTTTTAGGGCTGACAGTATCTTGTATCCAAGCAAATAATAATGCCTTTTTGTATGACGCTGATATTGAAGCGGTGCGTCGTCACAAAGAAGAACGCGAGCAAGCAGCTGATGCGGCCGCAGAAAACAGTACTGAAGGAGCGGGGTACGAAGCGTTGATTGTTGCGGATATGGATCATTTGCGTGTCGTGTCTCGTCGTGAAGCCTATCAGGCAGATATTATTTTTGGAACGAACAACGAATTTGGTTTTGATTATTTGCGCGATAACATGGTGTTGAAGTCAGAAGATCGTGTGCAAGGTACACTTGGCTTTGCCATTATCGATGAAGTTGATTCGATTTTAATTGATGAAGCACGAACACCTCTCATTATTTCAGCACCAGCCGCTGACGCAACACAGCAATATTATGAATTTGCACAGCTCGTTGCTGGATTGACACCAGAAGTAGATTTTACAGTCAATGAAAAAGAACGTGCTGCAACATTGACTGAAGAAGGTGTGACAAAAGTTGAAAAAATGCTTGGTGTTGAAAATTTGTATGTCCAGGCCGGGATTCGCACAGTGCATCATATTGAACAAGCTTTGAAAGCTCGAGCGCTGTTTATTAAAGATAAGGAATACGTGATTCAAGATGGTCAAGTGATTATCGTTGACGAATTTACCGGTCGGATGATGCATGGCCGTAGATATTCTGAAGGACTTCACCAAGCGATTGAAGCGAAAGAAGGTCTTGCAATTCAACAAGAATCACAAACCCTCGCGACAATTACATTACAAAATTATTTCCGTTTATATGGCAAATTGTCTGGGATGACCGGAACAGCCATGACGGAAAAGGAAGAATTTTTCAAAATTTACGGGTTAGATGTCGTTGGTGTTCCAACAAATCGTGAGAATATTCGTATCGATGTTGCGGATCGAGTATATAAAGACTTGAATGCAAAATACACAGCTGTTATTGAGCGCGTCAAAGACTTGCATGAAGCAGGTCGACCAGTGTTGTTGGGAACAGCATCAATTGATCAAAATGAATTGCTTGATGAGTTGCTGACAAAAGCTGGCGTTCCGCATGAAACCTTGAATGCAAAAAATCATGAACGCGAAGCGGAAATTATTGCGCAGGCCGGAAAACTTGGAGCAGTGACTGTCGCAACGAATATGGCGGGTCGTGGTGTCGATATTTTGCTTGGTGGGAATCCTGTTGATATTGATGAACAGCGCAAGGTTCGAGAGCTTGGCGGTCTCGCGGTGATTGGGACAGAGCGACATGAGTCACGACGTATTGATAATCAGTTGCGTGGTCGAGCTGGGCGTCAAGGAGATCCAGGCTCTAGTCAATTTTACGTCAGTATGGACGATAGTTTGATGCGTATTTTTGGCAGTGAACGCATGCAAGGTTTAATGGAGCGCATGGGTGTTCCGGATGATATGCCGATTGAAAACAAGATGGTTTCTCGATCAATTGAAACAGCACAGAAAAAAGTCGAGTCTCGGAACTTTGATATTCGTAAACATTTGGTGGAATATGATGATGTGGTGAATAAACAGCGTACAACGATTTATCGTCGTCGGAATGATTTATTAGATGCGAAGCCAGCAGATGTGATTACAATGGTACGTGAGCTTTTGAGTTCAGAAATGGAGCATGTTGTTTCGGTGCATACGAATCGAGAAGATGTCGACAGTAGTGGTTGGGACATTGATCAAATGGCGGCAGATGCAGCGAGTGTGATTCAAGTTGATAGCGCGACATTTACTGCAGAGTTGCAAGCGCTCCGTGAGCAATCTGGTGATAAGCTTGGTGATGCAAAATTACGAACAGCGTTTATTGAATATCTTGAAACAGCAGTGCATAGCGCACTTGATTCAGCGGCTGGTGTTGTTGATCCGTCAGTGCTTGGAGACGCGCTCAAACAAATGTATGTTCGTGTCATTGATGTGTTGTGGATTCAGCATTTAGATGAAATTGAATTTTTGCGTGATTCCATTAATTTGCGCGGCTATGGTCAACGTGATCCATTGGTTGAATATAAACGAGAATCATTCGAGTTATTTCAAAATTTATTGGCGAGCATTCAACGACAAGTTGTCAGTCAATGTTTCCCAGTAGCAGCACAAGCGCAGCATTTTGTTGATGCACATATGCATGAAGAAACCGAGTTGCCAGAAAATGCGCAATATTCTGCGCCAGACAAAGAAATGCAATCAAGTGGTGAGCGTGAAGCAGAAGCGCCAAAAGGGAAAACAGTCGTATCACACGAACCAACAAATGATGATGGTGATAAAATTGGTCGCAACGATCCGTGTTTTTGTGGGTCAGGCAAGAAATATAAAAAGTGCCACGGCGCAGCGTAATACTTAACGAAGAAAGCAGCGGTGTAAGTTGTCCACAGCCGCTGTTTTTTTGTATGTACAAAAAATATAGATCCTGTATACCTGTCTTGCAAACAACACTGGCACAATATGTGCCAAGGAGGAAGTCGTGTTTCGTATGATCCTTGCCGATATTGAGATTTTCTTTGAGAGGGGCCATGGTCCCTACGTCTTGATAGGAATCATCGCCATCATCTTGGGAGCTGTACCAGCCTTGTACAGCTGACACCCCCCCGTCGGCACCGCGCCGACCGCACCCCCGGACGAGTAATTGTGTCGGGGGTTTCTTTTTTTATACTAATGAAATACGGCCTTTTTTTATAATAACAAAACCGTCTTTTTCGAGTGTCGTAATCACATTACGGAGCCAAGGTAGGCGAGTGGAATCAAAATCTTCTTGAATAGCTTTTCCGACTTGGTTCAGTGTCGCGCCATTCGGCTGGGTATGCAAAAATTTCAAAATCTTGCCACGCCAAATCCGACGTGGCTGTCCAAAGTACTGTGTTTCAACGGCTGCTTTTTTATAACGCAGCGCTTCTTTTGGGGCTGTTTGAATATCTGGAAATGATGTGCAAATTTTTTGCATCGGGCAGGTTCCGCATTTCGGTTTACTGGCGGTGCACATCAGCGCGCCAAATTCCATAATCGCTTGATTAAAAATCCAGATCCGATCTTTGCGCGGCAATAACGCTGTCATTAAATCCCAGAATTCTTTTTGGGTCGTGTCCGGCAATTCGCGAAACCCTAAAAAAATGCGACCAATCACGCGCTCAACATTTGTGTCGACCAGCGGCGTTTTCAGTTCAAACGCAAAACTCGCAATCGCGCCCGCAGTGTATGGCCCGATTCCTGGAAGTTGTTGCAAGCCTTCAATTGTGTGTGGAAATTCACCGCCAAGTTCATTCGTCACGACCTGGCAGGCTTTTTGCAGATACAGCGCGCGACGGTTATATCCCAAGCCTTGCCAGAGTGCAACAACGTCGGCTTGTTTTGCTGTCGCCAAATCAGCAGCTGTCGGAAAGCGTTTCAAAAATGCATGATATTTTGGAATGACTCGATCAACTTGCGTTTGCTGCAGCATCATTTCTGAAACGAGAATCGCGTATGGATCACGCGTTTGTCGCCACGGCAAATCACGCGAGGCTGATTGAAACCAGCGAATAAGTTGCCGTTGAAATAATTGACGATCAGTGTGAGAGGGTGACTTCATAAGTATTGAGAATAATGCTATCATACAGATAATAGAATAAATAACAAATGCCCTATGTCATCAATTCCAATGCAACATAAAAAACGCTGGTACAAACGACCAAGCGTCATCATGCTGATCCTTTTACTTGTCGTCGTTCTTGGTGGCGGAGGATTGTACGCTTCTGGTGCGTTCAAGCCGTCTCTCGCACAATACGACTATCTCAAAGAAACAGTGAAGGTTGAAAAACGAACCGTGAGTAAAACCATCACAACCAGCGGCACAATTGTTCCAGATTATTCTGAAAAAATCCTCGCAACCGGAACAGTGGAAGATCTTCCAGTGAGTGTTGGTGACGATGTGAACACAGATGACACATTGCTCGAAACAAACGCACAGACAGTGAAGGCACCGTTTGATGGTCGTGTGACTGCGATTAATACAGCAGAAGGTGCAACAGTCTCAGCGGTTGCTCCAGCGATGGAATTTTCTTATCGTGCGAATCACATTGAATTTTTCGCTTCAGAAAACGAAGTGATTGATTTGAAAAAAGATCAAAAAGTCACATTCACAATCCCTTCATATAATAACGGGAAAGATGAATTTGAAGGCGCGGTATCATTTGTTGATATCAAAAAACAAGAAGCCGCAGCAGCAAGTGTTGGTGGTTCAGCGGAAACAGGATATTTGGTGAAGGTTTCAATGAATGAGCTGCCGGAAGCGTTGCGCAAAGTTGTTGGATTGACAGTTGATATGACAATTAAAGTTGGAAGTGTTGATAACGTTGCGGCAGTGGAAGCTGGTGCGATTCAATACACAGAAGACAATAAAGCGTTTGTCTATCTTGCGCCAACAATTGATGATGCATTTGCAGCGTCAGCGAAAGCCGCGTCAGACATCACAACTCTGTTGAAAAAACAAACAGTGACTGTTGGTTTCCGTGGAGATAGCTATGTCGAAATTACTGATGGATTAGATATCGGTGACAGTGCGTTGTTGTATGTCCCGCAAGTAAAAAGCAGTTCACCATTTGGCAACTAGACGACCATGGCAAAAAAAATAATGCATCGCGGAAAAGCGCACAAAGAGCGCGTTTCTGAAGCCTCAGTGCCAATTATTGAGGTGCGAAATTTAAAAAAAACCTATTGGAACGGCAATGTAGAAATCCCGGCTGTTCGGAGTGTTGATTTAACAGTGGAAAAAGGAGACTTTCTTGCAATCATGGGTCATTCCGGTTCTGGAAAATCCACGCTCATGAATCTTCTTGCGTTTTTAGATGTGCCAACGTCTGGGACGTATAAATTCGGCGGCGAGAGTATTGAAAATTTTGATGACGATTATTTAGCTGATTTGCGAAATGCAACGATTGGATTTGTCTTCCAACAATTTCATTTATTGCCTCGCACCTCTGCACTCGACAACGTTCGTTTACCATTGCAATACGCCGGCGTGTCAAAGCAAGAGCAAATTGAGCGCGCAGTCGAAGCGTTGAAGGTTGTAGGTCTCGCTGACCGAATGGATCACAAGCCGAATGAATTGTCTGGTGGGCAACAACAACGCGTGTCTATTGCGCGCGCGTTGGTGAACAATCCGATGCTGATTTTTTGTGATGAACCAACGGGCAATTTAGATTCAACAACGTCGCATGAAATCATGGAGATGCTGACAGCGCTGCATGATGAAGGCAAGACGATTATTATGGTGACGCATGAAGATGATGTTGCGGCATACGCGCAAAAAATAATTCGCATGAAAGACGGGGTAATGGTATGACAATGATTTTCGTATACATTCAAACAGCGCTCAAGCAGTTGCTGAAAAATAAAGGTCGCTCAGTGTTGACCATGCTTGGAATTATTATCGGTATTGGTTCCGTCATTTTTATTTTGACAATCGGACAAGCTGCGAAAGGATTTTTGCTCGGACAAATTACAAAATTTGGTACAAATGTGATTGAAGTAGCGCCGGCTGGAAGTTTCGGACCATTTGGTGGTTCTGATGAAGCGCAGCTCACTGAAGCGGATGTGAAAGCGGTTCAAGAATCTTCGCTGCTTCCAGAAATTACAGGTATCTCAGCTGGTGATTCAAGTGTGAGTCGGACATTGGCGTATCAAGATCAAACTGTTCAAGTATCCATTTTTGCAGATCGTCCAGAAGTCTTCTCGGTCAACAATTATAAAAATAAAGGCGGTCGATTTTTTAATAACTCAGACATGCAAAACAATGCGCGTGTTATCGTTATTGGAGAGGGGCTCGCAAAAGATTTGTTTGATACAACAGACAATGCGATTGGCAAAGAAGTAAAATTGGGAGATTCATTATTCACAGTGATTGGTATTTCTGAAGATTCCAGTCTTGGGCCGAATAGTTTTGGGTCTGAATTGGTCTATGCACCACTGTCGACAATCCGACAATTATTTATCGATCAAGACAAGCAAAAAGATGTGACGTTCATGTTAGTGCAATTTGAACAAGGCACAAACGTTGATTCATTCAAAAACCGCTTGAGTTATGTGATCACAGAAAATCATGCCTATTTCAAAGAAAACCCAGATCAATTAACAGTTGTGTCGCGTGAGCAGGCGCTCAGTATTTTCACAGCCATTCTTGTTGGTATTCAAGCGTTTATTTCCGCAGTTGCTGCGATTTCTTTGATGGTGGGCGGTATTGGGATTATGAATATCATGCTCGTGACAGTGAAAGAGCGCACCAAAGAAATTGGATTGCGGAAAGCCATTGGCGCGAAAAATGCGTCAATCCTCATTCAGTTTTTAGTGGAAAGTGTTGTGCTGACAACAATCGGTGGATTGATTGGTGTAGCACTTGGGTTGTCATTGTCTGGTCTTGCGGTGCTTACGGCAAATATTTTGCAGCCAGATTGGGGAGTGCAGTTTGTCGTTGTGCCAAGTGCAATTCTACTAGCGTGTGGGACAGCAGCGATTGTTGGCTTGATTTTCGGAATTTACCCAGCGTATAAAGCGAGTAGACTCCATCCAATTGAAGCACTTCGATATGAGTAAAACAATCTTGAGCCGCTTGCGAGAAAGCATCTCACAAAAACCCGACGCTCGCAAAGCTCGCTTACGGGAAGCTATGAGCTTCTTATTGTTTTTGAGTAGATGCATTTCTCGCCGCGGCATCAGTGTATTTTTCGCTCTCCTGTTACTTATCGTTCCGATCGTCACGCAGGCAGCGACAGTTGCGAAGCCGATAAAGAAGGATTCATATGCAGCGTTTACTCAAGCGCTCTATTCACCGTCTGCAGCAGTGCAAGATGTCAAAAGTGGTGCATTTTTATATCAAAAAGATGCAAATACACAACGACCAATCGCATCAATTTCAAAGGTGATGACAGCGACAGTCTTTTTGGAGACAAAACCAAAGCTCTATAACCAAATATTTTACACAAATAGCAGCGACCGGATTGGTGCGACAGTGCCGTTGCGTTCTGGTGAGCTTATTACATTAAAGCAGGTGCTGATGGGAACGCTGATTCCGTCTGCGAATAACATGGCAGTGACGTTATCAAAATCAACTCGGTTGTCTGAAAAGCAGTTTATTGCGCAAATGAATACACGCGCAAAAGAGCTTGGTTTGAAAAAAACCCAGTTCGTTGAACCGACGGGTTTGAGTGCGCAAAATATGTCGACGGCAAATGAGATTTCAAAACTCGGACGATATGCGTTTCAAGCGCACCGCAAATATTTTCGAGAAGCTGAAATGCATCGTGTTTATTCATACAAAACAAAAAATTCCGGTCGGGTGATGAATTTATATTCGACAAACAAATTTAATGGCCACGGGACGCTTGAGCTCATTGCATTTAAGACCGGTTATTTGCCAGGAACCGCGAATCGTACATTGGTTGCGCAAATTCAGCAAAAATCAACAAAGAAACAAGTAATCGTGACATTGCTTGGAAATCCTCAGTACGGAACAATATTTGATGAAGCAGAGCGTCTTGCGAATTGGTCGTTTGCGAATTACAATTTTCCAAAATAATGAAACAAGTCGTCGTTCTACTGCCAAATATCCATTCAACCCATAATGTCGGGTCATTTTTTCGGACAGCCGATGGAGCAGGTGTGTCGAAAATTGTCTTGTCGGGTTTTACTGCGCGGCCAGACCAAAATGATAAAATCGGGAAAGTAGCCCTTGGAGCAGAAGAAGTTGTCCCGTGGGAATACATGGAGGATCCGCTGGATGCGATTGCGCACTATCGCTCTGAAGGTTTTCAGATTGTAGCAGTAGAGCAAACAGCAAACAGTGTTGATTATCGAGAAGCCGACTATGCCGAAAAAGTGTTGCTCATTTTTGGGAACGAGCGAACTGGTGTACCAAAAGAAGAGTCCGAGGTAGCGGACCTGGCGGTGCATATTCCAATGCACGGTCAAAAAGAATCGCTCAATGTCAGTATTGCTGGTGGCGTGATGTTGTATCACGTGTGCAATTAGGTATTTTTTGATATATTGTATATATATGACATCTTTTGATAGATTTCCCCGCGAAAAAAAATCAGACCCAACTGAAAGAGTTCTTGATGCTTCTGAGCAATCATATTTGAATGCAACTGCTGATATTGCTGAACAGCGATATGCAGCAGATTATGGATTTTATCCAGAAAGTCACTCGGTTACGCATTATTTGCAAGACTTGCTCGATCGATCGATTCCTGAAGATGAGCGAGGTCATTATACAATAAAAGTAACGCAAGGGTGGGAAGAATTCAATGCAGGTGCGTTGCCAAATGGTACGATTTTGATATCTGATAGAATGTTGACCTATTGTCAGTATGAAGAAGAGCTGCAGTTTGTGTTGCGGCATGAATATATGCATATTGCGCGACAGCATCATGCGCTTTCTTATCGGAAGCATAAAAGAGTTGATGGAGGTAGTGTCATTGATGCCTTGTATCAAGATATGGGTCAAATGCGATTGCATGAGTATGAGGCAGATTTGCGTGCAGGAGTCGATGATAAAGATTTGCCATATAATCTATATGGGGGTATTCGTTTTTTGGAGCGTTTAGTAGAAACAGAGCGAGCAACAAAGCAAGCAAGTGGCATTGTGCACGGTGATACAATGGATCGATTATTAAACCTCCATTTTGTAACTCGCATGGTTGATAGCGCAGCGCTCAATCGTGACCTTACTAAAATTTCTCCTGAAATTATTGCAGAACTTGAATCGAAGCGCTCTTTGAAGTCCATTGTTTTTGAGCGGCCATTAGGGAAGGGTCATATAACTCCTGAGTCTATTGCAGAAACAGCAAAAGCAGCACTGCGGGTTGCGACACCTGACCAGCTGCAAATTATTATCCCTGAATTATATAACTATATTTCAGAGCTTGAGGTTGGTGCTCGTAGTGGACGTAGTTCTACCTCAAGGACATATGATTTAGATGTGCGCACTGAATTGCTGCAGGTTGCAATAGAGCGCATGGCAACTGTTTTGCAAGAAGAATTAAAAACCGTGCCAGCTGCAAATCGTCCAGCATTGCGAGGTTTGTATGCGGGGCTTGTGTACGGGATCTCGCCTGATTCAGTAGAGGATACAAATATATTTAACGGCATGTTCGACTTCTTTGAAGATGTAGAAGATTTTTTACAATTACCGGCATTGCTCGACAGTATTGCAGAGAGGGGTGTGTATCCAAATCAAGCACCAGAAATACTACTCCGTTCAATTATACGAGAAGCAGGGGCTGCCTCTGTATTTGTTGATGAGGACGATCTATTTAGTGAGCAAAAATTTACTGACTATTGCCGTGATGTTGTTGCTGCAGTTGATCGATTGTACCAATATAAGTCAGACTACAAAAAAACAACACTGATCGCTGCCTTTATCGCAGAAGCTTTACTCGATCTTTCGTCGGATGAGCAAAGTGATTTTGTGGTAGTTGCTGCAAAAAATTTATCGATAAAAGTAGAGGATGTTATTTTATATGCAGAGAAGTATTTGCATATTTCTCTGAAGGTTTTGCCCAATGCAGATGTAAGTGTGCCTGAAACAGAGGAGTCTATTTTTTGGAATCGCATCTATGCTGTGTGTCGTGAAATCAAGTACATGGACTCAGCACCTTCTAAGGCTCCAGTAGTGCGTGCTTCTCTTGAAAAAACGAAATCTCGCCGAGAACTATTCAATGAATTAGAAGATATGTGTTCTCAATTGCCTTGGAATACAATGCAAGAGTGTGTGGATGGATTTTCCCGTCTTGTTGAGGGCGAATTGTCTGCTGAGCAAGAAGTATTTCTTGAGGTTGTTTCTACGTACCCATCTGTACTTCTTAGTCCAGAGCGTTTCACTGGTGTGTCTACTGCTAGAATGTTAAAGCATGTGCTAGAGCTGCAAAATAACCCATATATGAATCCTGGTGAAGGCGCAGTCTGCCTTGTCGATATTATGACAGGAGCGTATAACAACCGTCTTTTTGACCCAAGTTTATTAGAATGGGGCATTACAGAGCATGATCTTACCGTTGAGCAAGTACACGCTGCAATGTTTGCGGAAGATCCAGATTCAGCTATTGGTACGCATTACGATACGAGTGTATCTAGCTTTGACGCATTATACAGGAGTTATTTTTTTACCGTAGCGACGCACGAACTACGTCATTTATCACGCGCGGAATTTTTTCAAAAATTACGTGAACGAGCTTCTATAAAACCGAAAGAAGGTAATATTTCTCAAGCATTGATTTTTGTGAACGAGGTGTTTGATGCATATTCATTTTCATTAACAGACAAATCATCATTGGATGAATTATTAACGTTGAGCGTGTATGTCCCTGACTTTGAATTGTCAAATCGTTTACAGGAAGGTGTTATGGCGGCATTATTTCAATATTCAGATACAGCTGAATTAGAAGAAGTATTATTTCGAGATGAGCGAACTCGATATTTGCTTTTAGCAAATGCACGGCATCAATTTATTGACGAACGATTAAATACACCAGCGGCTTTAGATCGTACGCTTGATATGGTGCGTCGTGATCGCCTGATTGAAGATCAAGTATTACAAGAGCGGGTGAGTGACGCGATTCTTGCAGAGGAATCCTTGAGTCGATTATTGCGTAATCCGAGAATGTTTATAGAAATTGGATTGAGCACACAGTCTTCAGATTACAATTTAAAAAAAGAATTACTTACCGCAAGTCTTTATGCATCTACTCATTCTGAAACAATTAATGACTCGTCCGATCTTGACCGGTTGCAGAATCTAGATTTAATCATACGTCGTTTATATGAAATGGATAAATCGACAAAACATGCTGTTATTCGAAAGTTGTTTGTTGGCGAGCACGGCTTATTAAACGATTCAAAGGAGTTGCAAAAATTTATTACAACGATGTGCAGTGAGCACATCATTGAGCCTCGAGATGATTCTGAGGCCGCTTTGCTTTCAGGTGTAAAAGATGCTCTTATTGCTGTTGTCAAAAACGCTGATCCGTCAACGATATATTTTATGCTTGCCCCATTTTTATTTGAACATATGTTCAAAGTCCCGGCTCAACAAGCCGCATGGAGTGATATTATTGACGATGTTATTGGGTCGCATGATAGATATCATTTTGGTGATATTACCCCTGACCTGAAAAAAGAAATGGCGCTTGCTGTTAGTGGTAAGAAGATTAATGGACAAGAGGCGGATTACTCAGAGATAGATGAAGGACGATTACGTTTAATGGCTTTTGTGGATGAATATGCGCCATTACCAGAAAAACAGCCAACTCCTGAAAAATTAGGGATTATTGAATTTACTAAAACTATTATTGGGCAATTAGGGGCTCCGGGGGTCCGGTTGATGCAAGTTATTGGGCAATATGTGCAAATGACTCCAGAATTAGAGCGAGCATTTTCTGATGTATACGACTCGGTTCCAGGTCAGACAAAGTTATCAGCATTTCACACAGTGAAACGTGAGTGGTCTTCGGTTGCGTCTGAGCTTGAAGAATGGGAGGCATCTGTTGGTGGAGGTTCGCTTGCGACTGTGTGGAAAGCAAAGACAAGTAATGGTGCAGAAGCATTGAAAGTATTAAATCCAAATGTCGATTTTTTTGTTGATTCTATTTGCGATATTTTAGAAAAAGCATTTTCTTCAATGGAAGGGAAATATGGAAGAAAGGCAAAACTTGCGGAACTTGCAATTCGTGATATTCGTGCATGGTTACACGCAGATATTCAGTACGATCATTTTCTAGAACGTGATGCTGTATTTTTTCGGGACCATAATAATTTTTCAATTGATGATTCAGGGTATGTTATTCGTGTTCCAAAAACATACGGAGCAGAATCTCGTCACTATAAGCGCGAAGAATGGATTGAAGGAAAAAATTTAACAAAAACAGAAGAATTGCAAGCATCAAGGCACGATGTAAAAAAAATTATACGTTTGTTAATTGCAAGTACGTTTCATCAGATAACACTTGGGCAAGTGCATTCTGATATACATCCAGGAAATATCCGCATTACCCAAAATAATGAAGTTGCTTTATTAGATAGAAATTTTTATATTGAGTTAAATGCAGCAGAACAAGAGGTGATAGTAAGTATTATAGCAAGTGATGATGTGGCTCGTAAGCAAGTATTTATTGACTATCTATTAAGCCTTTCTGAAAATAACAGTGTTCAGCGTAGAACATTAACGGAGGCATTTGACCGTGTTGGAGGCAAGACGCCTGAAGCAGATCGAGTGGCTGAATATATTAGTATTGCGAAAGAACTTGAGGTCTACGTTCCATTAAAAGTAACAATTCTTGTGAAGAATTTTCTCGCATTGAATAAATTAGCAGTGAGTGGTGGTTTCCAGGGCATCAATGAAGCGCTATTTACTTGATTTTGTGGTATACTATTTTTATGAATTGGCTTGTCGCAGTTATTATCGGACACTTATTAAACGCGCTTGGTTTTGTGCTCAACAAAGCCGCGCTCACGGTGTCGATTAAAAACCCAAAAACGTTTACATTTTATATCGGTTTACTCGGAAGTGTCTCTGCATTCTTTTTATTTTTGGCGCCAGGAATGCCGCCGGCAGATATTTGGCCGCAGCTGATTTTGGGTGGTGGATTTTTCATGGTCGCGCTCTACAGTTTTTTGGTCGCGCTGTCTGGGTCTGATACATCGCGTGTTGCGCCGTTTATTGGCGCGCTGGTTCCAATTTTTACATTTATTTTTGAATATTTCTGGATTGGAAATACATTGTCTCGCGATTTATTGATCGCATTTGTTGTTCTTATTATTGGGACGATTATTGTCACAATTGATATTGATGCAGAAAAAAATCACTCGAAGAAAAATAAGGTCAACATTCAAGCGTGGGTGTACGGAACCATCGCTGCGGCATCGTTTGGTGTCTCATTTGTTGCAAGTAAATTAGTGTATGATGCTGTCCCATTTTGGAATGGCTTTGCGTGGATGCGAATTGTTGCGTTTGTGACGGTTCTCGGATTTTTATTTGTTCCAGGAATTGCGAAAGATGTCTGGGGAGTGCGGAAGATTTTTACTTCAAAAGCCGGCGGCGTCTATCTGGGTTCACAAGCAGTGGGCGCAGTGTCATTTATCTTTATTAACTATGCGATTTCAAAAGCCTCGGTGTCACTGGTGAATGCGATGCAAGGAATTCAGTATGCATTGTTGATCGTTCTTGTGCTTGTTGGTCATGTTGTCGCGCCAAAAATGGTACAAGAAGTCATGAGTAAAAAATCGCTTGCCCTCCGATCAGTTGGCGTCGTGGTCATTTGTATTGGAATTGCCTTGGTTTCACTCAATCAATAAATATGAAGAAAAAAACAACAAAACAAAAAAAAGCAGCAGCATTGTTCAAAAAATATTGGAAAGCCGGACGTCGTCATGTGTTGCGTACAGAATTGCTCGTTGCGTACGTTGTATTGATTCTTATTGGTGGATACATGCTTGTTGTGAATCGTGAACATCGTGATGATTCGCAGATCACATATGGCATTAGTTTTAGTACAAAATACAGTAAAGAGTTGGGGATTGATTGGCGAGCTGCGTATCTCGCGCTGTTGGACGATGTACAGGTGAAGCATATCCGTGTCCCGGTGTATTGGGATGAAATTCAGCCAGAAGAAAATGGACCATTGCAACTCGATGATGTGCAGTGGATGCTCGATCGCGCGCATGAACATGATGCGAAAGTGATTTTAGCAGTTGGGGAGCGTGTGCCGCGTTGGCCAGAATGCCACCCGCCTGCCTGGGCAAAAGAGCAGTGGCCAGCGGATCGTCAAGCGGCTGAGTTGAAAATGCTTGAACAAGTGGTTGCGCGATTTAAGGACAACGCCGCTCTTGATATGTGGCAAGTGCAAAATGAGCCACTGTTTTCGACGTTTGGAAATTGTCCGTTGGTGTCAAAACAATACATTGCGCAAACCGTGCAACTTGTGCGTGATATCGATAATACACACAAAATCATGATGACTGACAGTGGCGAGCTATCAACCTGGATTGGACTGACTGATATTACAGATGTGCTGGGAGTCAGTATGTATCGCATGACATGGAACAAGCTCTTTGGGTATTTTTATTACACATTGCCGCCAGAATATTACACATGGAAAGCGCGTGCGATTCGACCACAAGTGGATCGTATTATGATTAGTGAATTGCAAACTGAGCCATGGCCGCCAGGAACATCAATTATTGATACGCCGCTGCCAGCACAATACAAATCAATGAACCCAAAACGATTGGCGCATAACATTGATTACGCACAACGAACGGGCATCAATGAAATATATCTCTGGGGCCCGGAGTGGTGGTATTGGCTAAAAACGAAGCACAATGATTCAAGTATGTGGGATGCAGGAAAAGTATATTTTCAATAAATTATGAACGGAATTTTTTTTGACATCAGTACAATGCTTATTGCCGGAACGATTGCAGCAACAATCGCGAAGTTTTTTCGGCAACCAATGATCCCGGCGTACATCATTGCAGGAGTCGTGATCGGTCCGCCAGTGCTTGGTTTATTTCATGACGATGAGCTGTTGCATACACTCTCGACATTCGGTATCGCGTTTTTGTTATTTTTGGTCGGCATGGAATTAGATGTTCGTGTATTTGCGAAAGTTGGTCGAGTTGCTGTTGTTGTTGGAATTGTACAAATGGTGTCCGCAATCGGCATTGGTTATGCGTTGATTCGGTTGTTCCATTTTGATCCAGTGACTGCAATGTTTATTTCATTTGCACTGGGATTTAGTAGTACCATTATTGGAGTCAAAATGATGGCAGAGCGCCAAGAGCTTGAAACACTCTATGGTCAAATTGTTATCGCAATGCTATTAACGCAAGATATTGTTGCGATGCTGACATTGATTTTTGTACCGATTGTACTGAACGGAGACTTCCAGGGAAATATTTTAGAAATCGTTGCAGCGTTGGCTGGCAAGGCTGTGCTGTTGACGTTGTTTGCGGTTGCATGTTCGCAATTTATTTTGCGCCATCTATTTCGTTTTTTTGCGCACACCTCTGAATTATTATTTCTCGGTGCTATTTGTTGGTGTTTGTTTATTAGCATGATCGCATTGCTGCTTGGTTTTTCCATTGAGGTTGGAGCGCTCATCGCTGGCGTGAGTTTGTCATTTATTCCATATAGTATTGAAATTGGAAATCGTATTAGTTCATTACGTGATTTTTTTCTCCCATTATTTTTTGCAACGCTCGGTGGTCAATTAATTTTTCATTCATTCGGGCAATATATCGCACCACTTGCGGTTATGGTCTTCATTGTCTTGTGTGTGACGCCGATGATTGTGACAGGTATGTTATTGCTTTTTGGGTATCGGACACGAACGAGCTTTATGTCTGGCATGGCACTTGGTCAGATCAGTGAATTTTCATTTGTGCTGATGGCAGTGGGTGTGGCAAATGGAGCGATTTCAAAAGATATTGTGGCGCTGGTTGCGTTAGTGGGCTTGATTACAATGACAGCTTCAAGTTATGCGATGGAATATGCTGATGATTTTTATGACATCTTTCGACCGATCTTGAAAAAATTGGAACGAAAAAAATATGCATCACGACTTGAAAAAATCGATGAAGAACTAAAAGGGCAGACAGTTATTTTTGGTTTTCATACAATGGGTCAACGTATTGCACGCAATGTCGAAGAGGTGACTAAACGCCCACTACTTGTTGTTGATCATAATCCAGATGTCATCCATTCACTGGTTGATACATCGTATAATTATTTATACGGAACAGTGAGTGATCATGAGTTATTGCAACATTGTCATTTACACAACGCTGATTCAATTGTCTCAACTGTCCCAGATAAACGAAGTAATCTCGCGCTCTTGCGATATATTCAAGATAATGATATCACAGCAACAGTTGTGGTGACGGCGTTTCATGTACGTGATGCGCTTGATTATTATGAAGCTGGTGCGCATTTTGTGATTTATCCGACATTGATTGCAGTTGATGCAGTTGCGGAAGTGTTGGAAAATCGACACCACGCAGAGCGAAAAACACACATCCGAGAATTAAAGCAAATTTTGAAAGAATCTCACGCCTTATGATGCCAATGTCCATTTTTCTTGTGTTTCTTGCAGGGATTGCTGTTCCGGCTGGTTTGTTTTTTTACCATTTCACGCCAGTGGCAATTACAGAAACATCAGTGCAATGGCTCCTTGGTATTTTAGTGGTTATTCCGGTGATGATGTCTTTGATTGGTGCGGTGCTGATGGCGCTTCATTCGAAATCCTATTTTTATGTTCCGCTGCCAGATTTTCCGTCTGATAATGAAGTGTTTTCAAAAGAGAAAAAGCAAGACCAGCAATTTATCATGAGCAAATCGCAGTATTCTGCCCAGGATGTTGAGCGCGTCCAGGCTCCTGAATCAGCACTGGAGCGACTTGTTCGAGGGAGTGTGCAGGCAGTCTGTCAGGATATTTCGGCAGGACTTATTCATGAAGCCTTGGTGTATCACACAAATGTGTACACGCAGTTATCTGCGCTGACGCACGCGACGCAGCAATTTTTACAATCAGGGTGGACAACAAGTTTCTCGTTCCGTGCAACTGAGCCGCATGCGATTCGGGTAGTCCAGGAATTATCGGAAGATGAGTTTATTGCTGAATGTGAAGGCGCGTTTGATTGTACGGCAAATTATGGAACAATTCAGCATTCAGTGCCGCTGACAGCTGAGCAGCTTGGGCAAGCGTCTCTGCAGCCGCATTACTACCCGCCATTAATTGGAATGCCAGGTGTGATGCGGTTGCGTTTCCGCCGCTTTCCAAATAGTGAAAATTGGCTCATTACGGGGATTTATGACTCTGTTCGCGGTTTACAAATCGGCGACCCTACGGTATAGTACCCCTATATTTATTGAGTATTTTTGAGTATGAGCGCATCTTTTGATATTGATGATATTATTTCATTGAGTAAACGTCGTGGTTTTGTCTATCCATCTTCTGAAATTTACGGTGGATTTGCTGCTGTGTATGACTACGGTCCATATGGTGTTGAGCTTGCAAACAACATTAAAGCAGCGTGGTGGAAAGCAATGGTGCAGCTGCGTGATGATATTGTCGGGCTTGATTCGTCTATTTTTATGTCACCGAAAATTTGGGAAGCCAGCGGACATGTGAGTGGTTTTTCTGACCCAATGATTGAATGTCGCGAGTGCCAAACACGTTCTCGGGTTGACCATCTATTGGAAGATATTGGCGTCGTTGCAGATGAAAAAATGTCAGCCGAAGAAATTACGGAGCTGGTGAAAGCGAATGCCAAAAAAATCAAATGCCCAAAATGTGGCAAACAGAATTTTACGGATGTCAAAAAATTCAATTTGCTTGTTGAAAGTAATCTTGGAGATTTTTCTGGAGAAGGAAAAGACCCGGTCTATTTGCGTGGTGAAACCTGCCAAGGGATTTATGTGAATTATAAAAATGTCTTGAACTCTACTCGTGTCAAAATTCCATTTGGTATCGCTCAAATTGGTAAAGCGTTCCGTAATGAAATTACTGCGCGACAATTTATTTTCCGGACACGTGAATTTGAACAGATGGAAATGCAATATTTTGTAGAGCCTGACAAAGAAATGGAAGCCTATGAAGCGTTGCGAGCAGCGCGATGGCAGTATTATTTGGATCTTGGAATTACACCGTCAAAAATCAAATGGCATCAACATGAAAATTTAGTGTTTTATGCGAAAGAGGCGTATGACATTGAATATGAATTTCCGTTTGGTTGGAAAGAACTTGAAGGTGTTCATGCGCGTGGGAATTATGATCTCACCCAGCACAGTACACATTCCGGAGAAGATCTCACCTATTTGGATCCGCAAACAAACGAACGCTATTTGCCACACATTGTAGAAAGCTCAGTTGGTGTTGGTCGAACAATGCTGATGGTGCTGTCTGATGCATATACTGTTGAACAAACAGAGGGTGGCGAGCGGACTGTATTAAAATTGAACAAACGACTCGCTCCAGTGAAAGCGGCGGTCTTTCCATTGCTGCGAAACAAGCCAGAGCTGGTTGCAAAAGCGCGAGAAGTATTCGACATGATCAAAGGCGATTTCATGACCGAGTTTGATGACAATGGAAACGTTGGTAAGCGCTATCGTCGTCAAGATGAAATCGGAACTCCGTATTGTATTACTATTGACTTTGATACATTAGAAACCGGAAAGGTGACTGTGCGTGACCGTGACACAATGGAACAACAACTCGTTGCAATTGATGAATTAAAAGTTTGGCTCGCTGGAAAATTGGTCTCATAATATCTATCCTATGATGAAAAAATATACATTAAAAAACGGCATTCCAGTGGTGATTGATCGCATGGAAGGAACAAAGGTATTAACGTCGTACGTATTGTTTAATGTTGGTTCACGTAATGAAACAAAGTCAATCAACGGTGTGTCGCATTTTTTGGAACATCTGTTTTTTAAAGGGACAGAAAAACGACCAACAACATTAGTATTGAGTCGAGAGCTTGATGGTGTTGGTGCGGATTTCAACGCGTTCACTGGCAAGGATTACACAGGCTATTATGTGAAAGTTGATAGCAGGCACAGTATGCTCGCGCTCGATATTTTAGAAGATTTGTTATTTCATCCGTTGTTTGATCCGGAAGAAGTGAATCGCGAACGGGGAGTGATTATCGAAGAGATTAATATGTATGAAGATAATCCGATGGCAACTGCGGAGGAAGTTGCGGAAGAAATGTTGTACGGTAAAGAGCATCCGCTCGGGTATCGCATTGCGGGACCAATTAAGAATATTCAAACAATTTCTCGCAACCAAATCTTGAAATATCGTGAGACATATTATCATCCAGATAATATGGTAATTATTTTGTCTGGGAATGTCCCAAAAAATGCAGTGCAGGTATTAGAAAAATTATTTGGTAGCGCGCCACGCCGCAAAACGCAATCTCCAGCACCCAAAAAGTTTACGGTGAAACAAAAAGCACCGCGCTTGCATATTGAAAAAAAGAAAACTGCGCAAGCCCATATGGCGCTGACATTTCCAGGTCCTTCATATACTGACAAAGATGCGCTCGCCGCGACATTGCTTTCAACAATTCTTGGTGGCAGTATGAGTTCTCGGTTATTCATTAATGTGCGTGAACGACAAGGTTTGTGTTATTACATTGGATCTGGAGTGTCTCCATATCAAGATGTTGGGGCTTTTACCATTCAAGCTGGTTTTGATAAAACCCGAATTAATGATGCGATTGCAGCAATTGTACAAGAGATTGTTGATGTTCGTGACAACGGCGTCACCGAGCAAGAGCTTGCGCAAGCGAAGGAATATATTCGTGGCAAACTCGCTATTCGTTTAGAAGACTCTGAATATGTTGCGGGCTTTTGGGGCAAGCAATTTTTCCATAAAAAATCATTGTTGTCAGCTGATGAATATTTGGATGCATTATCAAAGGTGACAAGCGCCCAAGTCGTGCGCTTCGCAAAAAAAACTTTCCAGCAGTCATTGGCAAATCTTGTTATCGTTGGTGAGTATTCCGAAAAACAACGCAACGCATTCGAACGCTTGATTAAACAGATATAAATTATGCAACCAAAAAGACAAAGACCAAACGAAACAATTGAATACCGTATTACATTTTCTACTCTTGGTATTTTAAAAGTCCTCGGAATTGGAGCGCTTGTATTTTTGGTGTTTTATTTGCGTCAGGTATTTGGCTTGTTGTTTATCGCGCTGGTGATTGCATCCGCGCTTGATCCGCTGATCGACCGATTACAGCGTTACCATATCCCACGAGGTGTCAGCATCTTGGTCTTGTATGCCTTGATTATTAGTGGGGTGTTTGCGGTATTGGCATTGCTTATTCCGCCATTGTTATTGCAGCTCACGCAACTCGGTGGAACAATTTCAACATACGGACCCGAAGTTGATAGTTTTTATCAGTACATTACTCAAAATGACAACGCATCGCTTGTTGATGCAATTAGCAGTAATGTGTCCGCGGTGAATTCATCGTTATCAACAATTACGACGGGAGCAATTGCAACGGTCTCGAATTTTTTTACTGTGCTCGCGAGTATTATTTTCGTCTTTGTGATTACATTTTACATCACTGTTGAAGAAGACGGCTTGAAAAAATTTATTCGCTCCGTTGCGCCAATTCAATTTCAACCATATCTCGTGCAAAAAACCAATCGGATTCAAGATCGCCTCGGCTCTTGGTTGTCTGGGCAAGTCGCGTTGATGTTTGTGATTGGAACACTGACCTACATCGGTTTGTCGATTATTGGAGTGCCGTATGCGTTGGTTCTTGCGTTGCTTGCCGGGTTATTTGAATTCATTCCGTTTGTTGGCCCTCTTATTTCAGCGGTGCCAGCAGTCTTCTTTGGCTTCATTGATGCGCCATGGAAAGCACTGGCAGTTGTCGCGTTCTATCTTATTTTGCAACAAACAGAGAATCAAATTTTGGTGCCAAAGATCATGCAAAAAGCACTTGGGTTGTCACCAATTGTCATTTTAACAGCAGTGTTGATTGGTGGAACAATTGCTGGTCTTCCAGGTGTGTTGCTTGGTGTGCCAGCGGTGACTATTTTATGGATCTTTGTTGAAGATATTGTGATTCAAAAAATGGAGATGGATAATTCACTCGAAGAATAAACAGATGGAACAAGAAAAAAAACAATTCACGATTGCAACTGCGATCCCATATTTGAATGCGAAAGCGCACATTGGTCATGCGTTAGAATATGTATTTTCAGATGTCATTGCACGATACCACAAGCAGCAGGGTGAAGACGTTGTTGCGATCATGGGCGCAGATGAGCATGGGCAAAAAATTGCTCGTAGTGCGCAAGACTCTGGCGTGACTCCGCAGGCGTATGTTGATGCGCTTGTTCCAAAATTTCTTGAGTTGCATACTGCGCTTGGTGTTTCATATGACAGATTTATCCGAACAACTGACGCGGATCACGCGCGTATTGCACAGGCGCTCTGGAAAAAAGTGCAGGCAGCAGGGTTTATTGATGAGCGTGAATACGAAGGTTTGTATTGTGTTGGCTGTGAAGCGTTTAAAACTGAAGCAGAGCTCGTGGATGGAAAGTGTCCTGATCATTTGAAAGAGCCAGAAATGATTCGGGAGAAGAATTACTTTTTTCAGTTGTCAAAACTTCAGCAGGCGCTTCTTGAGTGGTACGATGCGCATCCGCAGTGGATTGTGCCACAATCAAAGATGAATGAAATGCGGGCGTTTATTGAGCGTGGACTCGAAGATATTTCCATTAGTCGTGATGTCTCAAAAATGTCATGGGGCATCCCAGTTCCAGATGACGACTCGCAGGTGATGTATGTCTGGTTTGATGCGTTGCCGAATTATCTGACAGGCGCTGGCGTGACTCCGGAGATGATTGCGAGCGGCGATGTGTCTGGCTCTCGTTGGCCAGTTGATCTCATTAACCTTGGAAAAGATATTAACCGTTTTCATGCTATTTTGTTTGCAGCGATGCTCATTGCGGCAGATCTACCGCTGCCAAAGCAACTTGGTGTGCATGGTTTTATTTCTGTGAACGGACAAAAAATGAGTAAATCTATCGGAAATGTCATTGACCCGATAGATTTAATTGAGAAATTTGGCGCAGAGCCGACACGGTATTTACTGATGGCGGAAATTCCATTTCAATCTGATGGCGATATTTCAATGGAAAAGTTGCATGATCGCTACACAGCAGACTTGAGCAATGGTATTGGAAATTTGTTATCGCGAACCACAACCATGGTTGAAAAGTTTTGCGCACAAGCTGATGAATGTGTGTGTCAGGAGTCTGGTTTTGATGCCTCAAAAGCAGAGGAGTGGAAGAATGAATTTGCTCCACATGAATCTGCATTTGCTGTGGCAATGCGTGGTATGGACTTTCATATCGCCATTCAACAGATTCAAAAAATTGTGAGCTTGTGTGATGAAAAATTAGAGCAAGAAAAGCCATGGGAAGTGTTTAAATTAAAAGAAGAAGAATTTACCGCTCGGTATGGAGAAGCACTCGCGTCTCTATCTTATTCACTTATTGGCTTGCGCTCCATCGCTCGTTTGTTGCAGTCATTTATCCCGGAAACAGCACAAAAAATAAGTAAAACGGTAAACGTTGAACGGATTCATCATATTCGTAAAGCTGCTCCACTATTTCCGCGTATTGAATTAAACAAATAAATTATGTTTTGGCTCGACATCCTCTTCCTTCTCTGGCTCGCAAGCTCTGCGCTTGGTGGCTACAAAATGGGTTTTATCTATAAGCTCGGCTCGTTTATCGGCTTGGTGATTAGTGTGTATCTTGCAGTAAAATGGACGCCGGGAGTGATTGAATATTTTCATTGGGGCGTCTTCGCGACAATTACTGTATTCCTTATTTTATTGTCTCTGCTGTCAAAGCTGTTTGGCATTATCGCATTCTTCATCGACAAAGTATTTCATATTGTCTACATCATTCCATTCACCAAAACGTTTAATCGACTTCTTGGCGCGGCGCTTGGTGTATTGATTACGATTCTGATTATTAGTGCTGGTATCGCGCTATCAAATGTCTTCACATTTTACCAACCATTAAATGAATTGCTTGCCCGATCTGTGGTTGTTCCATATCTCCAAAGTGCAACGCAATTTGTCTTGCCGTATCTGCAAGAACCGTTTGCGAATATTGTTGCATTTGTTCAATCAAAACGGTAAGCTCATAGCATGACTGATAAAACATTTCCAACCCTCGTCGATACACATTGCCATGTGAATTTTGAAGCGTACACTGATGACGACCGTACGGTGATTGACCGCGCCTTGAACTCTGGCGTGCGAATGATTAATGTTGGAACAAATTACAAAACCTCAAAAAAAGCTGTCCATATCGCAGAGCAGATTGGAGACGGCATGGTCGCAGCTATTGGTGTGCATCCAATTCATCTTGCAAAAAATATTACAGAGACAGCAAATTTCAATGGTGAAACATATGAGTTCACAACCAAGTCTGAGCAGTTTGATAAACGCCTCTATTTTCAGCTTGCACAATCGGAAAAAGTGGTCGCAGTTGGAGAGAGTGGTCTTGATTATTTTCACTTGGATGATTTCAAAGCGCCGGACATGACCGTCAAAGAATATGTTGAGCTGCAAAAAGAAACGCTCTATGAAATTCTTGGGTTTGCGCGCGAAATTGGCAAGCCGCATATTTTCCATTGTCGTGATGCTTATGACGACTTCATTGATATGGTGCGACAGTTTAATGACAACTCTGATGGTGGGAGCGGTCCTGGAGGCGAAGTCCGCGGTACAGTCCATTGTTTCACCGGCACAGTTGCGCAAGCGGAAAAGATTTTGGAACTTGGGCTCTATATTGGCTTTACGGGTATTGTGACATTCCCGAACGCAGAAACCTTGCGAGATGTCGCGCGGATGGTGCCACTTGATCGGATGCTGCTGGAAACAGATGCGCCATATCTTGCGCCGCAAGCAGTGCGTGGTCAGCGAAATGAACCGGCGCATGTTCGCTATGTTGCAGAATTTTTGGCTGAACTGAAAGGCGTGTCGATTGAAGAATTTGCGGCCCAAACAACCGCGAATGCTAACACTCTCTTCGGCACACAATTTTAATTTTACGATTGATGGCTTGCGGGTGTGTATCACTCAAAAGCCCCGCTCACTCACGTTCGCTGGCGGCAGAGCCGCTTTATCGGCTTTGAGTTGATACACGCCCTCCATCATGGAAGTCTGTATTTTTATACCAAAAATAAGCCGAATGTAGTATACTGACTGTATATGAATACACTATTGATTATTATTGCGATTGGGCTGATCGCGGTTATTGGTTTGCTGCTGGTTATCTTGGTAAATCAAAAAAAACAACAACAGTCTGCTCCAGAGGATTCTGCGGGCCTGCAAATGTTGAATCAAAATATGCAGGGTGTGCAACAACGTCTTGATAATGTAACGAATGGCCTGTCTAGTCGGCTTGATACCGTCGCAACGGGAATGAACGAGCGTCTTGATAAAGCGGCGTATGTGATTCAAGATGTGAAAAAAGAATTAGGCAGCATGCAGGAGATTGGCCGCAACATGCAAGGTCTGCAAGAATTTCTCCGTTCGCCGAAACTCCGGGGAAATATCGGTGAAAAAGTATTGGAAGAAATGCTCGCACAGTATTTTCCACAACATCTGTTTCAAATGCAATATCGTTTCAAAGATGGTTCGATTGTTGATGCAATGTTGCAAACCGATAACGGTATTATTCCGATTGATTCAAAATTCCCGCTTGAGAATTATCAACGTCTTGCAGCGGCAGAAACGGAAGAAGATCGCGCATTGTTCAGTAATGAGTTTGCGAAAGACGTGAAGAAGCATGTGAATGATATTTCAAAAAAATACATTTTGCCGCAAGAAGGAACAGTTGATTTTGCTATTATGTATGTTCCGTCCGAGTCTGTGTATTATGAAATTGTGCGGATGAATCTTGCTGTCCAAACACACGCCTTTGAAAAGCACGTGATGTTTGTGTCGCCAAACTCATTCTATTATTTTTTGCAAGTGATTTTGACAGCACTGCGAGAAAAGGAAGTTGCGCAAGCCGCTCAAGAGATTTTGCAAGCAGTGAAAGCGATTCAAAAAGATGTCTTGAAATTTTCCGATGAAATCAATGTTGTTGAAAAACATGTAGTGAATGCAGCTGGTGCGATGACGCGTGCAAAAACGCAGTTTGGGAAGCTGGCTGATAAAATCGAACGCGTCGATGACATTCAAATCAGCGACGGCATGGAATCCGAAGAGTTATAATTATAGAGTATTATGAAACCAACAATCGAGAATTTATACGACCTTTCACAATTTGAACACCGTACCATTTTTGATGGAATGGTTTTTCCGTGGGAAGTGCTATCACTCATTGAGCAATATATTTTGTCTCACGCAGCAAATGTGGCGAGTGATGTTGCTTCAGATGTGTCCGCTGCAGCACACATCGGTCCGAATGTGGTGATCGGAAAAAATGTGACTATCGAACATGGTGTTGTCATTAAGGGTCCAGCAATTATCGGCGATAATGTAACATTGCGTGCCAATGCGTACATCCGTGAAAACGTGATTATCGGCGCAGGGTCTGTGATTGGAAATAGTTGCGAAGTGAAAAATAGCATTGTGATGAACGGCGCGCAGATTCCACATTTTAATTACGTCGGAGATTCAGTTGTAGGCAATGACGCGCACTTAAGCGGTGGGGCAGCGCTGTCAAATACAACCATGTTTGGCAAAGATGTTGTCATTCGTGATGATGAAGGCGGGGAATATGCAACTGGCTTATTAAAATGCGGCGCATTTGTTGGAGATGGTGCACAGCTTGGGGCAAATGTTGTTGTCGCGCCTGGCGTTGCGATTGGAAAGGGCTCGATTGTCTACCCACTTGCATTTATTCGTGATATGATTCCAGAAAGATCAATTATAAAAATAAGACATACTATTGAAGTAACGCCAATTATAGAGTAGCTTGACAAAAAGCAAAATATATGGTATTATGAAAAAGAGTAGCTAAACACAATTTCTATGAACCCAATCCAAGACAAACTCAACAACGAAAATATTTTTGTGCAACTTGGTTTAAACGATTTGTCCGTTGAAGAAAAAGAGCAAATGCTCGAACAATTAAATGAATTAGTGCAGAAACGTTTATTATTACGAATCTTGGAAGTGGTTCCAGAATCTGTGCAACAAGAAATGGCAGCGAAGAATTTTGAGACGCCAGAACAAGCGATTGAGGAAATGATGAAACATGTTCCATATTTTGGTGATTTATTAGAAGAGGAAGTTGAAAAAGTGAAAGCGGAATTACGCGCCGGTGTTCAAACTGCGTAACCCGAATTATTTATATGACGACGAATACTACACCATTAACCCCAGAGCAGTTCGCGCAGTTGCCAGAAGAGGTGCGAGCGGTGATTCGTCTTTTAGAAGAGTTGGACACGACGCTTTCAACTGTGCAATTGCAAAATGCGGAATTATTACAGACTTTGCAGAAGCATGCTGATCAAGAAAAAATCGCGTCTATTAAAAAATTATTAGAACAGATTTAATATCATTTTTATGGCAATAAAAAAGAAAAGAGCAGAAGCCTTAGATCCTGCCGCTGTCCGAGTTGATCCAGTAAACACTGCAGTAGATCCAAAAGTTACAGTTGCTGATCCAGTTGCTGGGGTGGTTTTGAAAAGTGCAGAAAGTCCAGAAGATCAAGCGGCAAAAGAAGCTGAGGCTAAAGCAGAGATTGAGCAATCGATTAAAGCAGCGCAAACATTTATCGAAGAGTATGAGAGAGATTTAGAGCCAAAAATTACTGAAGTAAATGCCCAAATTGAAGAAATGAGGCAGTTGATTTTAGCTGCAAAAACAGTAACTGAAATTGATACGATTAAGGATCGATTAATGACTGCATTGCAACCTTTTCGTGAATTAACAGATAAGCTCAAGGGTTTGAATTTATCCCAGGAAAAACATCCTTCTATATACCCTGCTGTTTACGCTATTACTAATAAATTGAATGGACTGGGTGGCCCATCTATTTTTGACCTTATGCGTCAAAAAGCTGAAGAAATTCAAGCCCCTGCGGTAGTCACTCCTGCTGCTGCTGCTGCTGCTGCTGATTCTGCGCCACCCGTTGTAACCCATCCTGCTGGAACGGTTCCATCTGTGAAATTCGGGCGTTTTGCGGCTACTCCACCTCTTCCGACATCGGCAGGATCTGCCGGTCCTGCTTCTACTCCTGAAGGGCCTAGAATCCTCCCTCCTCCAGAGATTGGAACCGAAGATCCTCGTCTTAGACCTCCTTTTGAATGGGGTGTACCTCGCAGTGATCGCAGTCTAGCGGATGTTGATGATTTTTCATGGCCCCCTGATTCTGAAATATATTCTACTACTCCTGAGGTTGACAGAGCGTTGATTGAGGCTCGAGCGAATGCAGTGCGAGAGTTGACTACGGCATTGATTGGGAAGGCTGCCGAACGCATTGTTGCTGAAAAAGGACGGTTTCAATGGCTAGAAGATATTGATCGTTGGCTTGGGGAAACCTGGCGCCCATCAGACGCATGGCGTGATAAAGATAAAAGCAATAAGTTGAGTCGAATATTTGGAAATCACTTCAATGCACGGACCGTCGCTCGTCTCGCGCTTGTTGGTGGTGTTGGTGTGTTTGGTGGTGTAGTTGCGGGTCCAGCTGCTGCCAGCTTGTTAAAAGCGGGTGTGTCTGGTGCGTTTTCTTTTGGTGTTGGATATTTCGGAAGAAAGAGAGCTTCTCATGACAAAGTGCGAGAAGGATTAGACAAAGAGATTGAAGAGCCTCAAGAATTTCCCGTTCCGATTGATTCGGCTGAAATGTTTGCAAAAAAAATCTATAGCGCCATTTTAGGAGGAAAAACTCCAGAAGAGATCAGGGGTATTATTGAAGCTGATTCGGAAAATCTTGTAACAGAAAGTATTATTGACTCAGAGCAGATTGAAGCGAGAAAGCAAGCTGTTTTGCAAAAGGTTTCTGCTGAACTAGCAAGAGTAAATGACCAGTTACGGGGCATGGAAAAAACCGACAGACGGAAAGCGTTGGCAATGACAATTGCGTCAATGAGTCTTGGTAAGGCGGTTAAATGGTGGTTTATAGATGGAATCAACCCGATTGAAGGAATTCAGCGTTCGTTGGCTGGCGGATCTGAATTAATGAACCGTTCGGCAAGTGCAGTTTCTGAATGGTGGAATACCCCAACTGCAGAAAGTGTCCCTGCCTCAGAGCCCTCTGTGGCTGTGAACTCTGCTGCGACAACGGCTCCAGCAGCGCCTCAAGCCGCAGCTCCTGCACCACAACAAGGAATTCCAGTAACTTCAGGTGCGAAAGAAGCACTTGCGGCGCAATCTCATGCACAAGATTTGAAAGACGGTCGTTTTACAACGCCGTATGAGAGAATGTCTCCCGCAGAAAAAGCGCAGTATGACGATATTCGTTCTGGACGCGTAGCTGGAACAGCGTCTCCTGATGCGCTTAAACCAACCGTGCCTCCGGCTCCAGAGCCGGCAGCAACAACCCAAGCAACCCCTGATGCAGCTCATGCTGGAGCTGCCGCGCAACCAACTACTGAGGCTCCAAAAGCTCCAGTTCCTGAAGCGCCAAAAGCTGATGTTGCAGCCGCGGTAGCAGCGACACCGGATACATCAGCCGGTGGATTTACTCCGCCACAAGGTGATTTTGATAAATATGTGATTGGTCGCGTTGATATTAATGATGCAGGTGTAACAAAAGATCAGGTCAACAACGGCTTTTCGTATATCTTTAAACATCAATTAATGGATCATGCAGAGGAATACGGATTTGACGGCAAGGGAAGTAAGGAGGCATGGGCGATGCGTCGGTTGATGGAGATTATGAAAGAAGTGCAGATTGATGGCAAGAGTGTGTATCACGCGCAACAATTATGGGCAACTGACGAGGCTGTTGGAAAGGCGTATATTTTAGATATGGACGCTCAAGGTAAATTCTCAGTTGATGTCTATCAAAAAACAGGCGCAGGTTGGATTTCATATGATGGTGACGGAGCTGATGTGAAAGAGATGCCTTTGGAAAATGCTAATGGTGGTCACGGAGCTGGACATGCCGGAGGCACTTCTGCACATCCGGAAGGCACAGGTACACATGCTGCAGCGCATGCTGAATCGACTGCTTCTCATGCATCAGCGTCAGGACTTGATGCTGATGGAAAATCAAGTGGTGGTTCGCAGTCTGGTGATCTTGCTGCCGGCGCAAACAATAAAGTTCAGTGGTATGACAAAGCTGGATTTAAGTCAGAAGCAGGGTATAAAGATAGTATTTTTGGTCAAATACATCAAAAAGCTGGCACTCAAGAGACATGGAGTTTTGGAGCTTCTGATCCATCGTCGGATATTGCCTCACAATTAAGGGTAAATCATTTATTGCCTCTTGATAAAACAGGCTCCGCTGGAGTGCAGTTTTCAGATAGCTTCCGATCAATTAAAGATTTTACAGGTTCGGTGAAAAATTCAGTGAAAGAGCAATTGTTTAATCAGGGTCATCCGCCGTTTGTTGGAAAGTTTGGACGCCTTGCTGATGAATACGCACAACTTCGACAAGCTGAGTATGTGCTTGATAATGCTCGTACATTAAATCGTGTGATTGTTAGTCCTGCTGATATTGCGGCGATGAAAAAAGCTATTGCAAAAGAGCTTGCAGAGCGAGTCAAAAAACTCGTTGAGTTTGAAGGTGTGTTAAAAGAAGATATTCGCCCAGCTCGAATTTTTGGAAAAAACTAGCCTTCCACAATAACCGAAAATATGAAATACTGTCTGCATGAGTCATATCACAGACAGTATTTTTGTTGGATTAAATGAGGCGCAAACCACTGCTGTTGCAGCAGGTCCTGAGCCATTATTGATTATCGCTGGCGCTGGAACAGGGAAAACGACCGTGATTACACGGCGGATTGCGAACCTTATTTTAGAAGAAATCGTGAAGCCGGATGAAGTGCTGGCGTTAACATTCACTGATAAAGCAGCCGGCGAAATGCAAGAGCGGATTGAGCAATTGTTACCGATTGGATATGTTGATTTGTGGGTGTCAACGTTCCATGCATTTTGTGAACGGATTTTGCGCAACCATGCCATCGATGTCGGGTTGCTGCATGATTTTCGGTTGTTGTCACAGAATGAACAAATTGTATTGCTTCGTAGTCACATTGATGAGTTGGAATTGGAGTATTATCGCCCAAAAGGAAATCCGACAAAATTTGTGTCAGCGCTTATCTCTCATTTTAGTCGTTTGAAAGATGAGGACATTACTCCTGAGCAATATCTTGCCTACGCGCAGCAGGTGCAACTCACTTCTGATGCAGCTGAAGGTATTGCGCCAAAAAGCCAATTGTCATTCGCAATGCCAAAAACGCCAGAAGAGCGAGCCGAGCTCGCGCAAGAAGCGGCAAGGGTGGGTGAGGTTGCTCGAGCATATCAGCTCTATCAGCAATTATTGCGTGATGCCGGCGCGCTTGATTTTGGCGATTTAATTGTTGAGGTGATTCATTTATTTAAAGAGCGTCCGCACATTTTGAAAAAATATCAGGAGCAATTTCGGTATGTCGTGGTCGATGAATTTCAAGATACCAATATTGCGCAATATGATTTAGTGAAATTATTAGCAGCTCCGCAAAATTCAATCACCGTTGTGGCTGATGACGATCAATCAATTTATAGTTTTCGTGGAGCGGCGATGAGTAATATTTTGTTATTCAAAAAAGAATTTTCAGAAGCGGTTGAAGTGTCGTTAACAGAAAATTATCGCAGCACGCAGCCAATTTTGGATTTGGCATATAACTTTATTCAACACAATAATCCAAATCGTTTGGAAACAACGCTATCGATCAATAAAAAATTAATTGGTCATAATGAAAGCGAGACAGCAATTGAGCATTTGCATAGCGAATCACTTGAAGGCGAGGCGCATTTGGTGATGCAAAAAATTCTGGAGATTAAAAAGGCTGAACCAGATTTGCCGTGGAGTGAGATTGCGATTTTAGTGCGTGCGAATGATCACGCAGATACGATCATTCCGTACCTTGATCGCGCAGAGATCCCGTATCAATTTTTAGCCTTTCAAGGGCTGTTTGTGAAACCACTGGTGTTGGATATTATTGCAAGCTTGAAACTGATTGAAAATTATCACGATTCCCGTGCGTTTTATCGGTTTTTGAATATGCCGGTGTGGAATGTGTCGCATCAAGATATTATGCTGCTGCTTGAACACACTCGCAAAAAAACGGTGTCGTTGTATCAAGCCGCGCGTGATGTCGCGGCAGTCGATGGCGTGTCTGAAGGGGTGGTTAAGGCTCTTGAAGCAGCTTTGCAATTACTTGATGGTTTAGTCCTTGATGCCAAAACGCAAACTGCCGGGCAAGTGCTATTGCAGTTCCTTGAACGTTCCGGATATTTAAAACACATCACGGCACATGATCAACAAGAAGCAGAAGAGCAGACGCTCTATTTGAAGCAATTCTATGATTATGTTGTCCAATTTGAAAAAGGGGCATTTGATAAATCAATTCACAACTTTTTATTTGAGTTGCAGATGATTATTGATTCCGGTGATTTTGGTCGATTGCAAGGCGGGAGTGAGGCGAGTCCAGATGCGGTGAAGATTATGACCGTGCATGCTAGTAAGGGATTGGAATTTGAGCATGTGTTTATTATGAATTTGGTTGATAAGCGCTTTCCGTCGATCCGCAAAAGTGATCCTATTCAAGTTCCGGAGGCGTTAATTCGTGATGTAATCCCGTCTGGTGATCATCATTTAGAAGAAGAGCGACGCTTGTTTTATGTTGCATTGACTCGCGCTCGTCGAGGATTGTATTTAACGAGTGGTGAGAATTACGGCGGTGCACGCAAGAAAAAACCGTCACGTTTTTTGATTGAATCCGGATTTGCAGAAACAGTGCCGCGTCCAACCGGTGATGTGCTTTTTGGTGTGGAAGCTGTGACAGGTCACGACATGAAGCCGTCTGAATTGCAGCGTTTGTTGCCGCATACTTTTAGTTTCAGTCAGTTGCAGGCGTATGATAACTGCCCGTGGCAATATCGATTCGCATTTTTACTCGGTGTGCCAATTCCAGGAAAACCAAGCGCGTCGTTTGGTCGGTCCGTGCATGCGGCGTTATATGAATTTTTTCGTCGAGGGCGAGAGCGAACTGAAAACCCACAAGGAGAGTTGTTTGATGTAGCGGCGGGTGAAGGCAAGGCTGCTGCAACGTTCCCATCAAAAGCAGAGCTGTTACAACTCTATGATGAATATTGGATTGACGAGTGGTATGAGTCCATGCGACAAAAAGAGGAGTATTACACAAAAGGGAAGCAAGCGCTCGAAGCATTTTATGATTTGCATGCAGGGAACTGGCCGCAAATTGAAGAATTAGAACAGCGCTTCACAATGGTGATGCCAGAGGTGGATGTCAAAATGAAGGGGGCAATTGACCGGGTTGATGTGGTTGGTGTGAGCGCAGATGATCCAGAAAAACGAGCGGTGAAAGTGCTCGATTACAAAACCGGCAAAGTGGATATGAAAAAAGATCCAAAGCAGCTCTATTTATATGCAATGGCACTGCAAGAAGTGTTTGGCGTTGAAGTTCGAGAGTTGTCATATTATTTCATCGAAGAAAATGTTGAGCTTGTGTTGCCGCTTGATCAAAAGAAAATGGATAGTACGCGTGAATGGGTATTATCGATGATTGCAAAAATTCAAGACGGGAATTTCGCTCCAACTCCAGGCTTTCAATGTAAGTTTTGTGATTTCAAGGATATTTGTGAATATCGTGCATAGGATACTCTAAAAGAGCCTTGGTGATCACTTGCTTGAATCGCGAGACGCTTCGCGCCTCCGAGCTAAAGCCCAAGCGATTCCGCAAATATCACCCGCAGCTCTTTTTAACATCACCAAGGCTATTTTTATGCTATACTATTTCCATGACAGTTCGACGATACATTGGCACAATGATTGCCACGACATTGATTTTTGTTGCAGCGATGGTGGTGTTGTTATTTCGAGTTGATCCGACTGCTGCGCCAATTTCCGGTTTATTATTGTTTTATTTGGCGTTGTTTTTTGCAATTTGGGGCTTTGTATCGCTGTGTGGAATTATGAGTCGTTTTCTGCTCTTTCGTTCGACCCCAGTCTTTGAATTTATTGGCATTTCTTTGCGGCAGGCCATTTGGGTTGCGCTTTTTGTTGATTTAACGCTATTCTTACTCAGTCAAAATCTGTTTGAGCTCTGGATGGCGATCCCGCTGGCACTCGTTTTTGCGAGTATTGAAGGGTATTTTTTAGCAAAAACCTATGAAACCGCTCGTCAGCGCAAAATCGCGAAACGACGCCCGCGCAGCCAAATGGCACTTGATTAATGTATTTTCTCCCTATCCCGTATTTCTATGAAAGATATCGTTCAAAAAATTGAAGCTGAAGCTCTCGCGGCAATTACTGCTGCAACCTCACTGATTGATCTTCAAGATATTCGCGTGCGAGTGCTTGGTCGAAAAGATAGCGCGCTTGGTAATTTATTAAAACAATTGAAAGATTTGAGCGCTGATGTAAAGCGAGAGGTTGGTCCGTTGTTGAATAGTACACGTGATGGTATTGAAGCGGCGCTGCAAACAAAAACAACAGCACTGGAAGAGGCGACAGAAGCGGAAGGTCTTGATTTAACATTGCCTGGCATCACACCAAGTCGTGGCGCCCTGCATCCGATGACGCAAGTGATGAATGAAATGGTGGATATTTTCCGTGAGTTTGGATTTATGGTACACGAAGGTCCGGAGCTCGATAGTGAGTATTATAATTTTGAAACATTGAATATCCCAAAGACACATCCCGCACGTGATATTCAAGATACGTTTTTTGTGAACACACCAATTACGCGCCCAGAAAAACACGACCTAACAGATGGAAAATGGGTGATGCGAACGCACACATCAAACATGCAAGTGCGTATTTTGGAAGAGCACGAACCACCACTGCGCTGCATTGTTCCAGGACGCGTGTTTCGGAATGAAGCAACCGACGCAACCCATGATCACACATTCTATCAATTAGAAGGTTTTGTGGTTGATAAAAACATGAACGTCGGGCAATTGCTCTGGATGTTACAAGAAGTGTTGCGTGCTTTTTACAAAAAAGATGTGACGGTTCGTCTCCGTCCTGGGTATTTCCCGTTTGTGGAGCCTGGATACGAAGCTGATATGTCGTGTGTTTTTTGTGATCAAAAAGGGTGTCGCATTTGCAAACACACTGGCTGGATTGAAATGGTCGGCAGCGGCATGATTCATCCTGAGGTGTTTAAAGCGGCGGGCTACAAAGAAGGGGAATACACCGGATTTGCATTCGGCCTCGGAATGTCTCGCATCGCTATGTTGAAGTATGGCATGAACGATATTCGCTTGATGCACGAAAACAGTTTTGAATTTTTGAATCAGTTTTAATCTATGTTGTATTCCACTCAGCTCCTCAATCAATTTTTAGAAACACAGACTGGCTCTCTTGACCCAGAAGCTTTGATGCGTGATTTAACAACCGCGTCTGTTGAGTTAGAAGGTTTCGAGTCCGCGTTCCCGTTGCTCGCTGGCGCGCCCGGTGAAAAAATTGTACTTGCGCGCATCACCGCTGTGTCAAAACATCCAGACGCAGATCGTTTGAATATTTGCACTGTTTTTGATGGTCTTCGTGAATACCAGGTTGTGTGCGGTGGCAGTAATGTTGTGCCTGATATGTTGATTGCGTTTGCAATGGTCGGCGCAGAAGTGAAATGGCACGGAGAAGGTGATCCAATCGTTCTCACGCCGGCGAAAATTCGTGGCGTTGAATCAGAAGGAATGATTTGTGCGGCAGAAGAAATCGGCTTAGGTGCGCTCTATCCAGCGACAGATGAGCGAGCGGTGTTGGATTTGACAGACGCATTTCAAAATCCGTCGGTTGAAGAATGGCTTGGAAAACCGTTGTTGCATGTCCTTGGATTATCTGATCAATACGTGCTCGACATTGATAATAAGTCAATGACGCATCGGTCTGATTTATTTTCTCATGTCGGGATGGCGCAAGAAATTGCCGCGTGTTTGCCGAATGTTGTGACGCGTTTGAAGTCTCCGCTCTTGAAACGCATGAAGGAGGCGCCAGAAACAATCACAGTGACGATTGATGATCCAGCGCTCTGTTTACGATATATGGCCCTTGAGCTCGCTGTTGATGCAACAAAAGAAACGCCAGCATTTATTGTTGAGCGTTTGCGACAATGCGGAATCAAAAGTATTAACGTGATTGTTGATATTGGAAATTACGTCATGATCGAATACGGTCAACCGATGCATGCCTTTGATGAACAAAAAATTCACAACAACACACTACATGTTCGTTTGGCGAAAACAGGCGAGTCGATTGAATTACTTGGTAAACAAACAAAACAATTAAGTACTGAGACATTGGTGATTGCAGATGACGAAAAAGTGCTCGCAGTGGCTGGTGTGATGGGTGGTGAGCACAGTGGAATCACAACCAACACAAAACGTATTGTGCTTGAAGTCGCGACATTTGATGCAGTGACCGTGCGAAAAGGCGCGCAGCAGATTGGTGTGCGCACAGATAGTAGTTTGCGGTACGAAAAAGGATTGCCAGAAGAGTTGGTGACGCTCGGGAGTCAGCGCGCATTTGAATTGCTTGAAGATTTTGCTGATGCGCAGTTAATCGGGATGACCAGTGTGAATCACGCAACCGATGATAAGAAAGAAATTGTGATGTCATTGGAAATGATTACACGAACAACAGGCTTGCAATTATCTGCAAAAGAGGTGAAGGCATTGCTTGGACGATTACAATGCAAAGTTGTCACACCGCGTGTCTACGGCACTGAACTGCGGATTACACCGCCGTGGTTCCGTCGTGATTTGAATATCCCGGAAGATATCATCGAAGAAATTGTGCGTTTATATGGTATTCAAAATATCCCTGTTCAACCGATTATTGGTGAGGTCACAATTCCACAATCTGAAGCTGAATATACTGCAGGCCGCCGAATAAAGGACGAGCTCACTGCGCTTGGTCTACAAGAAGTGTTGACCTATAGTTTTTATGGAACCGAGTTGATGAAAACTGTTGGATATGAACAAAATGGTGAGCATGTTGAAATCCAGAATCCGCTTTCCGAAGATTTGCGCTATTTGCGTGTGTCATTGATTCCACGAATGCTCGAAGTCGTGAAGCGGAATGATTCAGCACCGCGTGTGGACATTTTTGAAGTTGGGCATGTGTATACACCAAGCAATGAAGCGCGGCAAATCGGTGTTGTTGTTCGAGATGTTGACGCAGTTCGGATTGTCCGAGGAATCGTTGAGTCTCTACTTGCACAAGAGTCTGTTCCGTTTGTCACTGAAAAAATTGCCGCAACTGTCGACTGTCCGTTTTGGAACCTCTATCAAGGAAAGCAAGCGTTGCGATATGCTGTCGACAATCCAAATAATGGAGATGTAGCTCCAGATGCAGTACTCGGAACACTTGGGTCTGTGTCTCCAAAGGTCTTGCAACGAATGGGTATTTCCGGAACAGTTGCATTTGCAACGCTGTCTCTGCCGAATATGTTGAAATATGGCGCGCGGGAACAAAAGGGACTTGCCGCAATTTCACCATATCCAGCAGTTGATATTGATGTGTCGTTGTTGCTTGGAAATGATGTTGCCTGGGGTGATGTTGAGCAGGTGATTCGATCACATGCTGGTGATCAATTAAAAAGTTTATCCGTGGTTGATGTGTATCGTGGTGAACGGGTCGATAGTGATAAAAAATCAGTGACCTGTCGCATTGTCTTGCAGTCTCAATCTGAAACTCTTGAAATGAAAACGATTGAGTTGTGGCGTGAAAGTTTGATGCGGGATTTGCATACTGAGTTTGGAGCTGTGCTCAGGGATAAATAAAAATTATATTATGAATGTTTTAGAAAAAAAATCAGAAATAATTTCTTCTGAATCAATACAACATGAAGATTTAAAGTCTTTATTTTATATTACCACAGGAAAATTAGACACTAATATAAAAGCTTTTAAAGAAAAGATTATTATAGAAACGGGAGATCTTATCGAGCTTGATAAGCGTGTAAATGAAAAATTAAGTAATCATAATATTGTAACATCTATAGTGGCGGTTAATATTTTAATTGATAAAAATCAATTGATCCAATATGGTACGTGGGATGAATTTCAAAAGTTTGATGGAAATAGGTTTTCTGAAAAAGTCAAAGAAATTACCATGACTTGGGATTTTTTGGTAAAATTACCAAATTTTATAAAACCCCAAAGACATTCTATGGCAGTAAAAATAACATCGGAAACAAATTTTGCAGCATTATTTCCTACTTTAGTATCTGGTAATTTTAGTGATATTGATGAAGCTGAAATGATGATGGCACCGGTTGTCTGTCAGGTCAATTTTATAAACCACTTATTAAGTGATGAGTTAATAAATATTGTACAAAAATGGGTTACCACAAGAGAGGTTTCTCCGGAAGTTACAAAATTTATTACTTTTTGTAAAAAGTATAAACGAATAATTGCAAAAACAATACACTACACCTTGCCTTTGCTCTTCGCTTTGTCTGCTTATGTGTACTTAGATATTTATAAAAATAAACTTTCTGTTGAATTAAATAATGATGTTTTTTTCAATGTTATTATTTGGTTTTTTTTGTCTTTAGTTGGCATTTTTGTTTTTTATAAAATAGGCCATCAAATCGCTATTATTTCCTATAATGCTCTCCATGATTATGGTGAGCATGCTATTTTTAATCTTACTCAAGGCGATAAGCGTAAACAAAAAGAAATTAAAAACAAAAATAAAAAAGAATTCAGAAAGTTTCTTTTTAGTACTGCGACTTCTGTTATTATTGATGTGTTAGTTCCTGTTTTTTCTTACTTCATATTAAAAAAATAATATAGTATATAAATACACACACATTTGTATTTTTTAATAAGCGACAGTCGAACCTTTCCCGAGACACTTCCCCGCAAGCGACTGAAGGAATAAGAAATGCGTTTTCTTTGCGATATGCGCCATTTATGCTATAATTTCAGCATATCTGACTAGCAAATTTTTAGTGAACTATGGCAAAAAAAGGTGAAAACAAGGCCTCGAAAGGCACGGCAGTTGATGGAGACTACGGCGCACAGCAAATTACCGTTTTAGAAGGCCTCGAGCCGGTGCGAAAGCGCCCTGGAATGTATATCGGTAACACTGCGCACAAAGGGTTGCATCATTTGATTTGGGAAGTCGTCGATAACTCGATTGATGAATCAATGGCAGGGTATTGTACGGATATTAGCATGACATTATTGCCAGACGGTTGGGTGTCAGTGTCGGATAACGGTCGCGGTATTCCAGTTGAAAAACATGCAAAAACCAAAAAGTCGGCTCTTGAAACAGTATTGACTGTTTTGCATGCAGGTGGAAAATTCGGTGACGGCGGATATAAAGTATCTGGTGGTTTGCATGGTGTGGGTGTGTCTGTTGTGAATGCATTGTCGAAAGAATTGGTTGCAGAAATTCGTCGTGATGGAAAATTATGGCGCCAAGAATACAGCGTTGGAAAACCAAAATCTGCAGTGAAATCTGTCGGAACAAGCAAAGATACTGGAACAACAATTACCTTTTTACCAGACGATACAATTTTTACTGTCACTGATTTTGATTGGAAATATATCGTCGATCATGTTCGTCAACAAGCATATCTGACAAAAGGTGTGCGCTTTAATTTGCGCGATGAACGAACAGATACCCCGCAAGCTTACACATTCTATTTTGAAGGTGGTATTGCGTCATATGTTCGCCACATCAATCACGCGAAAGACCGTGCGCAAGAAGAGGTGTTTTATACTGAAAAACAAGCTGATGACATGACCGTCGAAATCGCGTTGCAATATACTCGTGATTACAATGAATCTGTATACGCTTTTGCAAATAATATTCACACCGTTGAAGGTGGTTCACACGTTGTGGGTTTCCGCACGGCGTTGACTCGAACGTTGAATGCCTATGCGCGTAGTAATAATATTTTCAAAGAAAAAGATTCAAATTTGACCGGTGAAGATACGCGTGAAGGTTTGACGGCAATTATTTCCGTGAAGCTACCAGAGCCGCAATTTGAAGGACAAACCAAAGAAAAACTTGGTAACGCTGAAGTGCGTCCATTGGTTGAAAGTATTTTTGCAGAAACATTCGCAACCTTCCTTGAAGAACATCCGCGTGATGCCAAAGAAATGATTGGAAAATGTTTACTCGCGAAACAAGCGCGTGAAGCAGCGCGTGCCGCGCGTGATACCGTTTTGCGTAAAGGTGCGCTTGAAGGATTGACACTTCCTGGAAAATTATCTGATTGTTCATCTCGCAGTGCTGAACTCTCTGAATTATTTATTGTTGAGGGAGACTCCGCTGGAGGATCAGCAAAACAAGGTCGAAACCGTGAATTTCAAGCGATTTTGCCATTGCGTGGTAAAATTTTGAACGTTGAAAAAGCGCGTCTTGATAAAATGCTCGCAAACAATGAAGTCAAATCACTTGTGATTGCGTTTGGAACAAATATTGGTGATCTCTTTGATATCTCACGTCTTCGCTATCATAAAATTGTGATCATGACTGATGCGGACGTTGATGGAGCGCATATCCGAACCTTGCTGCTCACATTGTTCTATCGTCATTTCCCAGAAGTGATTCGTGGTGGCTACTTGTATATCGCGCAACCACCACTCTATCAATTGAAAAAAGGATCAAAAATTCAGTACGTCTATTCAGATGCAGAAAAAGAAGCGGTGATGGCTGAATGGTCAAAAGATGCAAGTGATAAAAAATCTGCAAAAGCTGCGGCAAAAGCAGAAGAGGCGACAGATGCTGAAGAAGAAGCAGTGGAAGGCGAAATGACAGACGAAAGTGACGACGGTGTTGTTACAACAGTTGGTGGCATTGGTGTGCAACGCTACAAGGGTCTTGGTGAAATGAATCCACAACAATTGTGGGAAACAACAATGGATCCAGAAAAGCGTACATTGTTACAAGTGAATGTTGATGACGCAGAAAAAGCCAATGAAATCTTTGACATCTTGATGGGTTCTGATGTGCCGTCTCGTAAGCGTTTCATTCAAACGCATGCGAAAAACGCGAACCTTGATATGTAATCACAGTATTCTATGGAGGAAGTCATGGGTGCGTTACAATTCATGCTGAAACTGTGCTGGCTCTATCTGCCGGTTGCGGTGTCGAATATGGCGCCGGTGTTGTGTAAAAACCAGCTGCAGTTTTTAGCCGTGCCCGTTGACGGTGGCCGTGTGTTTCACGGCAAAGCATTGTTTGGTGATCACAAAACCTGGCGCGGTATCGTTGTTGCAACGCTTACCGGCGGGCTCGTGTTCGCGCTCCAAGTGTGGCTCACGCGACAATTTCCGTCTGTCTCGCAGTGGTCATTTTTCGATATTTCGCAGGCCCCACTATGGTTCGGTTTTGCATTCGGGTTTGCGGCAATTTTTGGCGATCTTGTGAAGTCGTTTTTTAAACGTCGTGTCGATATCGCGCCGGGAGACACCTGGTTTCCGTTTGATCAAGTGGATCTTGTTGTCTTTTCGACACTGGTTGCAGCTCTTGTGTTTCCGCTTACTTGGCAGATTGTTGCGGCGGCATTTTTCACTGGAATTGTCTTGCATGTTGTTGTGAATCGCATCGGTTTTTGGCTCCATATTAAGGACACTCCTTGGTAAAAAGGGGTCTGCTGCCATATTTGACAGTTTTTCAAAAAAACCGTATAGTTCGTACTGAACGGCCACGAAAGGCTGTTTTAAAATCCAAAAATTATGGCCCGAGCCAAAAATCCAATTATCCGGTATTTTCGTGGAGCTTTTCAAGAGCTTTCCAATGTTCGTTGGCCAAGTCGTGCCGAAGCCTGGCAAAAAGCCTGGATCGTCGTCGCTTTTAGCCTCGTATTTGGAATCTTCTTAGGAGGACTCGATTATCTATTTAATCAATTAGTACAAGCCCTCATTTAACGCGTATGGCAAAACAAACTGCTGAACACGGCAAACGCTGGTATGTGATCCATACATATTCTGGCTATGAGGAGAACGTTGCGCACAACTTGAAGCAGCGTATCGAATCGCTTGGAATGGAAGACAGAATTTTTGATGTCCTCGTTCCAAAAGAAAAGAAAATGAAAATCCGTAACGGCAAACGTCGTGTTGTCGAGGAAAAGATTTTCCCTGGCTATGTGATTGTAAACATGATCGTGACTGATGACTCATGGTACGTGGTGCGTAACACGCCAAACGTAACAGGTTTTGTCGGAACAGGAACAACTCCAACTCCACTCGATGAAAAAGAAGTGAAAAATCTTCAACGTCGCATGGGTCTTGATGAGCCAACATACACAATTGATATTCAATTGGGCGAAACAGTTCGCATTATCGATGGTCCATTCAAAGATATGGAAGGAAAAGTTTCAGAACTTCTGGAACGCGGCAAACTCAAAGTCATGGTATCGATGTTTGGTCGTGAAACGCCGATTGAACTCGACGCATTACAAGTCAATAAACTTTAATTTCAAGAAACTCGTATGGCGAAAGCAATTCTAACGCAAGTCAAACTTCAGATCCCAGGTGGATCTGCAAATCCAGCTCCTCCAGTTGGTACAGTGCTTGGTCCCCAAGGGATCGCAATTCAAGATTTCTGTCAGCAATTTAACGACAGAACAAAAGAACAACGTGGTGAAATTTTGCCAGTTGTTGTAACAATTTATGATGATCGTTCATTCGATTTCATCATCAAAACTCCACCAGCTGCTGAATTATTAAAGAAAGCAGCAAAGATCCAAAAAGGTTCTGGTAGTCCATTGGCTCAAAAAATCGGTTCAATCACAAAAGATCAAATCCGCGAAATCGCAGAAATGAAAATGGTTGATTTGAACACAGATGATATTGACGCAGCGATGAACACTATCGAAGGAACTGCTCGTCAAATGGGCCTAGAGGTTAAATAAGAAGAGAATTAATAAATTGTGGGAGAGTGAATACTTATCACTCGCCAATAACCAAACCACTATGAAAAAACATTCAAAACGATACAAAGCGCTTGCAGATAAAATCGAAGCGACAAAAGTCTATTCTTTAGAAGAAGCGGTTGCGTTAATCAAAGAAGCTCCAGTGAAATTTGATGCTGGTGTTGAAATGCATTTGCGTCTTGGAATCGATCCAAAGAAATCAGATCAATTAGTGCGTTCAACAGTTGTGTTGCCACACGGAACCGGAAAAACAAAACGCGTTGCAGCGTTTGTTGGTCCAGACAAAGAAGCGGAAGCAAAAGCAGCTGGTGCTGATGTAATTGGTTCAGATGACTTGATTGCTGAAATTAAAGCGACTGGAAAATGTGATTTTGACATTGCAATCGCAACACCGGATATGATGAAAAAATTAGGGCCAATTGCAAAAACATTGGGTCAACAAGGATTGATGCCAAACCCAAAAACAGAAACAGTTGGAACTGATGTTACAAAAATGATTGGTGAATTGAAAGGCGGTAAAACAGCATTCCGTAGTGACGACGGTGCAAACGTGCACATGCTCGTTGGACGTGTTTCATTCTCTGCTGAGCAATTAGTTGAAAACATGCGTGCGTTTATTGACGTCGTGCGTCGTGCGAAACCATCTGACTCAAAAGGACAATATTTCCTTGGCGGTTCAGTTGCGTCAAGTATGGGACCTGGAATTTCTGTTTCAGTAGAGTAAGACTCTTCCCAAAAAAGCTCTAAAACCGGTTGTAAAGACCGGTTTTTTTGTGTATGATATTGGCATATGAGCACACCCGAAACCCCTTCTTCAAAACCCGTTCGTCCTTCTTGGGATGATTATTTTATGGCCATGTGTCGTATTGTTGCGACTCGTTCAACCTGTGACCGCTTGCATACCGGCGCTGTTCTTGTGAAAGATAGTCGGATTATTTCAACTGGCTACAACGGATCTCCCCAAGGTTTGCCGCATTGTGATGATGTTGGTCATTTAATGGAAGAAGGGCATTGCGTGCGAACAGTACATGGAGAGCACAACGCGTTGCTTCAAGCTGCGGTGATGGGCAGTGCATCAACCAAGGGTTCAACGATGTACACGCTCTACACGCCATGCATTCATTGCGCGAAATATATTGTAACTGCTGGAATTACACGTGTGGTGTATGCGCAAGTGTATCGCAACTCAACAGTGCTCGAGTATTTCAAAGCAGCAGGCGTTGAAACAGAAGAATACAAACCAACTGATCAGTGGAATGAAGAAGTGGTTGCGCTGTTTCAAGACGCTGTTGAAGCCAAGCATGCTCCTGAAATTACATTATCCGTAGAATAATTTATTGTATGATTATCGGTCTGACTGGTCCAAAATTATCTGGCAAAGGCACAGCCTCTGAATATGTGCAAAAACAATTTGGTGCGGTGGCGTTTTCGATGTCTGGGATTTTAACAGATATTGTGAATCGTTTGTATGTGCCAAATTCACGCGAAAATTTAATTGCCATTGTAACTGATTTGCGCGCGCGGTTTGGTGAAGACGTTCTTGCGCAAGTTTTGAAAAAAGATATTGAAGCATTTATTGCGAAACATCCAGACACGCCGATTGTGATTGATGGCATTCGGATGCCGATGGAAGTGGAGGTGTTTTCGCAGTTGCCAGATTTTCATTTAGTATTTATTGATGCGCCAGAGCGCGTGCGTTATGAACGTGCGTTAACGCGTGGTGAAAAGGTGGGTGAGTCCGATCAAACCTTTGAGCAGTTTCAGGCCGAGGAACAAGCAGTCACAGAATCGCATATGGAAACATTACGGACCTTGAGCAAAACAGCGGTGATTAACGCTGACTCACTAGAGCATTTGCATGCAGAGATTGATTCAATAATGAAGCAATAGCTATGAAAAAAGGGGTATTTATTGTATTTGAAGGAGGTGAAGGGAGCGGAAAGACCAGTCACTCAAAAGCCGTTGCTGCCCGATTGCGAGAAGCGGGGCATGATGTGCTGCATACCGCAGAGCCGGGCGGTTCAGAAGTGTGTATGAAAATCCGTCGCTTGATTTTAGATGAACAACCAGAGCCAATCGGTTCACGCGCAGAGTTGCTGCTATTTTTGGCAGATCGAGCGCATCATGTTGAACATGTGATTCGGCCAGCGCTCGCAGCTGGAAAAATTGTGATTTGTGATCGGTTTTCTGGTTCGACCTTTGCTTATCAAATTGGTGGACGTGAGTTGCCTGATCCGGATTCCATTATCGCAATGGATGCATATGCGCGAGGTGGATTGATTCCAGACGCTGTCTTGTATTTAGATGTTTCGGTTGAAACAGGAATTGCACGCCGCATGTCCGACACGACTGCTGAAGTGAACCGACTTGATAATGAAAAGTTTGATTTTCATAATCGTGTTCGAGACTATTTTTTGAAATTGTCAGCTGAACAATCGTATTGGCAGTGTATTTCAACGGAAGGCGAGCGCGCTGAAAATGAAGAGAAAATTTTTGCGAGTGTACAGAAGTTGCTTGATTTATGATAGATACTATTCGCGTTCAAAAACGAGACCCTGGGGCAATTATTCCGGAGCGTGCGCACCCGACAGATGCTGGCGCTGATTTGTTTTCAATTGAAACTGTCGTTCTGGTTCCTGGCGAGCGTCGCGCAATCAAGACAGGTATTGCACTCGCGATTCCTGATGGTTACGTTGGTCTTGTCTGGGATAAGTCTGGGCGAGCAGTCAAAGAAGGATTAACAACACTCGCTGGAGTGATTGATTCCGCGTATCGAGGGGAACTTCAAGTGGTTTTATTGAATGTTTCGGATGACTCTGTTACTGTGCAAGCAGGTGAAAAAATCGCCCAACTCCTGATTCAAAAAATTGAGACACCAACAATCACTGTCGTAGAATCTTTAGAAGAAACGCATCGCGGAGAAGGTGGTTTCGGCAGTACAGGACTTACGCAATTATCTGAATAACGTTATGAGTAATACACAATACGAAGCAATTATTGGTTTAGAAATTCACATTCGTCTGGACTCCAAGACAAAGATGTATTGTGGTACGGAAAATGCAGAATCAGAAGAACCAAATGTATACACCTGTCCGATTTGCGTCGGGCACCCAGGAACGCTTCCGCAATTAAATGAAGAAGCAGTGCGACTTGGAACCATTCTTGCACTCGCAGTTGGAGCGGACGTGAAAGAATACATGAAGTTTGATCGAAAGAATTATTTTTATCCAGACCTTCCAAAGGGATATCAAATTTCACAACATGAACAACCGCTTGCATTTGGTGGTGGAATTATGATTCAAAGTGAAACAGGAGAGTTGAAAGCAGTTGGCATTGAACGGCTGCATTTAGAAGAAGACACCGCAAAGTTAAAACATCTTTCTGATGGAACGACTTTGGCGGATTTTAATCGTGCTGGTAGTCCGTTGCTGGAATTGGTGAGTCGTCCTGATATGCGAACACCAGAAGAGGCAAAATCATTTGTTCAAGAGTTGCAACAGTTGTGTCGATATATCGGCGTGTCACGTGCGGATCTTGAAAAAGGTCACATGCGCTGTGATGTCAATGTGTCTATTCGTCCAGTGGGAGATACGGCGCTGTACCCAAAAACAGAAGTGAAAAATATTAATTCGTTTCGCTCAATTGAGCGCGCCGTTCGGTTTGAAATCGAGCGCCAAACAGCGTTGTGGAACGAAAACGCCGCTCCAGAATTCACAACCACTCGTGGATGGAATGACGCGACAAACGAAACCGTATTGCAACGTGTGAAAGAAACGCAAGCAGATTATCGGTTTTTTCCAGAGCCAGATTTACCGCCAGTTGTTCGAACGCGTGAAGAAATTGAAGCCTTACGTGCGCATATGCCGGAATTACCTGCAGCGCGCCGTGATCGCTTGCGTGCAGAATATGAATTGTCATTCGATGATGCTGATCTGTTGATCCGTGATCCGCAGATTGCTGAATTTTTCGAAGATGTGATATCCGAAATTCGTGGTTGGTTGAATTCGATGGATGAGACAACTCCAGTAGAAAATCGTTGGCATGTGCATGGGCAAAAAGTTGCTCGACAAACAGTTAATTGGATTCATTCAGAAGTGATGAAATTATTGAATGCGCGCCAAAAAGATTTTGCGGATATTCCATGGACCCCAGAAAATTTTGCTGAACTCATGGTGTTGTTGTATGAGAACAAAATGAACTCATCGGCAGGACAAAAAGTGTTGGCATACATGTTCGAGCACGGAGGAGACCCAACCGTTATTATGAAAGAGCATGATTTAGAGCAAGTGTCAGACACTGCTTCTATTGAAGTCATTGTGGATACAATTTTAATGAATAATCCACAATCTATTGAGGATTATCGAGCCGGCAAAGATCGCGCTCTGCAGTTCTTGGTTGGTCAAGTAATGAAAGAAACAAAAGGAAAAGTAAATCCACAGATGGCAATGGAATTGCTACAAGATAAAATGAATAACGCATAATTCTATGAATGCTCTGATTCGCCGCGCCATTATTGCACTCTGTGCTGTAAGTATTTTTGTATTACCAACTACGGCTCAAGCAGAGGTGATTCGAAATTTCGATACTACTATTCTTCTGACAGAAAATAACCAAGCGATTATCAGAGAGCATATTCAGTATGATTTTGAAGGTGTGACAGATCGGCATGGTATTTATCGCGACATTCCGCGGATGTATAGCACAACTGGTCTATGTGATGATGCTGCAGTCGTTAACGGAGAAGAGTGCCGCGTTGATGTGTTGCATGACATACGGATTCTGTCTGTCGAAAGTACAGACGGCGTTGAACAACCGTTTTCATTAGATGACAGCACGAGTGAGACAGTTCGTATTAAAATTGGAGACCCTGATGTGACAGTTTCCGGAGTGAAAGACTATGTGATTGCGTATACATTCGCTGTCCCGGTTGTTCAAGATACTGCGACCGGAGCACCATTTTTTGCATGGAATGTCACTGGAAATAACTGGGAGGTTCCAATTGACAAAGCTTCTGTAAATGTGGCGCTGCCTCGGGCTGGGGTGGTCACAAGTCAAGTGTGCTACACCGGCCTTGAGGGCTCAAAAGAGATGGATTGTGTGAATCAGCAGACTGAAAAAGGCTTTTTCAGTACGACAAATAATCCATTTCCGGTTGGAGGTGGTTTAACAGTGAGCGCCGCTTTGCAAGACGGGGTGATAGCGCCTGGCGCGCTGCTTGATACACGAATTGATAGAACGTCGTGTTTTTTGTGGGATTGTGATTTTGCGCCTGAATTAACTATTCAGCCGGGATCTGGCAAAGGTGCGCCGGATCCAATTATTGTTCAAACGACCGGGGATAGCATTGTCGCTTTGCCTGCTGGCTTGTATCACCTGACAGCAAAAGAATATGGCTATGAGTCAGTAAAGGACGTTTCTCGCACACTTGATCCTGGTCAACGGTTTGTCTGGAATGTGCAGTTCAAAAAATCACCGCTGTGGGTATTTCTTGCTCTATATCTACCATTGATTGCAACTGTTTTATATCTGGTCTTTGTTCTGTTTTTATGGCGACGGTATGGTCGCGATCCTCGTTTATCACACATTGTTGTGACAGAATTTACGCCTCCAAAAGATCTCACGCCAATTGAGGCAGGTTTTGTGATAAAAAGCATGGTGCAGAATATCCATATCAGCGCGCAAATTATCGACCTCGCAATTCGTGGCTATCTCGTGATTGAGCAGACGGAACAGAAAGGTGTCATGAAATACATGATGGCCGGGAAATATGATTATGCCTATACAGCAAATGTCGAGCAGATCACAACTGACTGGAATACAACAAAACTGACTGATGCGGAGCGGAGTATATTGACTGGTATTTTTGGTGTCAACGGCGTTGAATATCCGCATGTCACATTTTTAGATGTCAAAAAAACCTTCCATATACAGACTGCGGCTATTCATAAGGCTGTTGCTCGTAGTATCTTGGAAAAAGAATTGATCAGCCGCTCACCGAAATTGTTGATTGGACTCTGCGCTGTTTTAGCGTTTGCATGGATTGCATTTTCGATTGGAGGAGTCGGGGTCTTTGATTCACTGTTGTTTGCCGTTCTTGGCATTCCTGCTGGTGTTGTTGGATTTGTCATGGCGTTATTGATGGGTCAACGAACAGTAAAGGGGACAAAAATGTTGCGGTATTTACAAGGGTATAAAAAATACCTCATGGTTGCAGAAAAAGATCGCATTGCATTTTTTAATGACCCAAAAGAATATCAAAGAGTGTTTGAGGAAGTGCTTCCGTATGCGATGATTCTTGGTGTTGAACAGCAGTGGTGTGCACAATTTGAAGGGTTGATTACGCAGCCGCCAAGCTGGTATCACGGCAATATGACCAATGGGTTTTTGATTGGGTCACTTGCAAACGACCTGAGTTCATTGAGTAGTGCAATGAGCGCGTCAGCTTCGGCTCCAAGTTCTAGCGGCGGCGGATCCGGCGGGGGATTTGGTGGCGGCGGCGGAGGAAGTTGGTAGGCTTTTTTAGCGCTGATCCGTATCTCCTATGCAGGGTAGGTGATGTTTGGTATACTTCATATATGACAGGCATTGATTTACTTTTACCCGCATTTATCGCTGGTTTTCTGACATTTTTTGCGCCATGTACACTGCCGCTGGTTCCGAGTTTTTTGGCATTTTTGATTGGCGGAACAACAGCGACAGGGCAATCACAAAAACGCTATCAACTGATTGTCCAAACATTGTGGTATATTCTTGGTTTTTCCACTGTGTTTATTATTTTTGGCGCCTTCTTTGGTTTTATCGGCTCGCACATTGTGATGTATCGCGGCTTGCTGACACGTCTTGGTGGTGTGTGCATCGTGCTTCTTGGGTTGTTTTTGGTGATGAGTAATGTGCAGCCACAGTGGCTTGCTGTATTACAAAAAGACTATCGATTCAGGCTTCCGAGGCAGCTTCATCCTGGAACACCATTGGCAGCTGTTGTGTTCGGTGCCATTTTTGCATTTGGTTGGACTCCGTGTATTGGTCCAATTCTTGCAACAATATTGTTTTTTGCAAGCACAACTGGGACGGTACTTTCTGGAATTACATTGCTCGCCGTATTTTCTGCCGGACTCGCGGTTCCGTTTTTGTTGAGTGCCGTCGGTGTGGAATTTTTACAGCAGTTTTTAAAAAAATATTCAACGCTCTTGCGTTGGATTCAGTTATTTTCCGGCGTCATTTTGCTGCTGATTGGCATTCTGTTATTGTGTAATCAGTTAGATGAATGGGCGCGACTATTTTATCTCGTGTTTCCGTTTTTGAGACTGCCACAAATTGATCAATTTTTTTAAACCGTATGCGTAAGAAAATTTTACCAACTATCCCACAAACCCCAACGGTCATTATTTTATTTGGTATTACAGGTGACCTCGTTCGTCAAAAAATTCTCACTGGATTATTCCAATTGTACACAGACAATTTGCTTCCAGTGCAATGGAGTGTGATTGGTATTGGTCGACGTGATTTTTCAGATGCAGATTTACGGGAGTATTTGCAGACGGTTTTTACAGAGAAGCAGATCACTGATGATCGAATTGCTGATTTTTTGCGTCGTTTTTATTATGAGTCAGGTGATTTTGATGATGCGGCATTATATACCTCGCTTGGTGAGCGCCTCGGGTTATTTGATGGGGAATGGAAGGCGTGTGCAAACAAACTGTTTTATCTCTCAATTCCACCGCATTTAAATCAATCAGTCATTACACATCTTGATCAATCAAAGCTCACTGAAGGCTGTAGTGATGAAGAGGGGTGGACGCGGGTTATTTTAGAAAAGCCATTTGGAAACGACTTGAAAGAAGCGCTGGCGTTAGATCGTCAATTGTCTGAACTCTTTGATGAAACCCAGGTCTATCGGGTGGATCACTATCTTGCAAAAGAGACCGTTCGGAATATCATTGCCTTGCGATTTAGTAATCAAATTTTGTTGCCAGCCTTTACCAATCAGTCCATTGAACATATCGCAGTGCGGATGAGTGAAAAAATTCGAGCTGATAATCGTGGCGATTTATATGACCGTGTCGGTGCATTGCGCGATGTCGGTCAAAATCATTTGTTGCAGTTGTTGGCCTTATTTACAATGGATAATCCCGGGAGTTTTGAAGCTGAAAGCATTCGTCGCGAACGTTCAAAGGCATTGTCTCGGATTCATGTACTTACCGAAGAAGAGATTCAGAATCAGACAGTGCGCGCGCAATACAAAGGCTACACGCGTACATTCGGTGTTGATGACTATTCACAAACCGAAACGTATTTTCGTATTGAATCCTATATTGAAAGCGGAACATTTGCTGGAGTGCCAGTGAGCATTGAAGCCGGCAAAGCATTACAAGATGCATTGGTTGAGGTGGAGATTACGTTCAAACATCAGGAGCCGTGTTTGTGTAGCCCGGAAAAACATGAACAAAATGTGTTGCGATATTCAATTCAGCCGGATGAAAAAATGACAATTAATTTGCTGATGAAGGTTCCGGGGCATAAATATGAATTGCAAAGCCAGGAATTTGTATTGAACTACCATGACAACTCACTGGACAATCAATACATTGATCCGTACGCACTAGTGTTCTTGGATATTATTAAAGGCGATCAATCATTGTTCGTTTCAACAGATGAAGTGGTTTCCCAGTGGGGATTTGTTGAGCCGATTGTGAGCGCGTGGGAGGCTGGAAAACCAGACCTTGCTTCCTACGAGCCAGGGACAGCGCTCTCGTATATGCAAGCTTCATTGCCACTACAAAATAACGTATAATAACTATATTGAATTAATAATCGGATTTTATGGATAAACGCATTGCAATCATCGGGCTTGGAAAAATGGGCAAAGGACTAGCTCGTCAGTTGTTAGAAAAAGGCTGGGAAGTTCACGGCATGAATCGCTCACAAGATATTGTCGAAGAGCTCGCTTCCGAAGGAATGAAAAAATTGCACTCTCTTGAAGATATTGCGCAGATCCCAACACCGCGCGTTGTGTGGTTGATGTTGCCAGCAAAAGGTGGCGTGATCGACGAACAGTTATTTGGCAATGAAGCATCTGGAACAACAGGACTTGCGCAGATTTTGGAATCTGGAGATATGATTATTGATGGAGGAAATTCAAACTTCAAAGAAACAATTGAACGTGGTAAAAAACTCGCTGAAATCAATCCGGAAATTGGTTTTATGGATGTTGGTGTGAGTGGGGGCCCCGAGGGGGCGCGCAATGGAGCGTGTTGCATGATTGGTGGTAGCGATGAGGCATTTGCGTATTGCAAGGATGTGTTTGAAGCGATTTCGTTGCCTGGTGGTTTTTCCCACTTCACTGGCATTGGCGCAGGACATTTTGTGAAGATGGTTCATAACGGCATTGAATATGGAATGATGCAAGCAATTGGTGAAGGATTTGGAGTGATGAAAGATACGCCGTATTATTCATTGGACTTGAAAGAAGTTGCTCGGATTTATCAACATGGAAGTGTTATCGAATCGCGTCTTGTTGGTTGGATGGGGCAAGCATTTGAAGATTGGGGAGTTGATCTCGCGACGATTTCCGGTGAAGTTGCGGCAAGTGGAGAGGGTGAATGGACAGTGGATACTGCGAAGGAAATGGGGCTTGAGATTCCGGTTATTGAAGAGTCATTGCGTTTTCGCGAGCGTTCACAAGGCAATCCAAGTTATATTGGAAAAGCTGTGTCAGCACAGCGTGGGCAATTTGGTGGTCATCCTGTCTTTATTGATCCGCCATCACAATAGTTTTTATGGAAGCACGCATTGAGTATTCAACAATTCATGACATTTCCATGGCCTTAAAAAAGGATATGGTCGTCTATCCAAATAATCCCTCATTTGGGGCTTCAAAAGTCCGAGGCAGTAGTTCGTTGTTACACAAAATTTCAATGGGCACTCATTCTGGCACACACGTTGATGCGCCAAATCATGTTTTGCCAAGTGCGCGAGGCATTGATTTTTTTCCATTGTCTGATTTTATTGGACAGTGTCGGGTGATTGATATGACTGACATTGAAAGTGTCATTACAGCTGCCGATCTACAAGATGTTACGATTGAAAAAGGGGATCGCATCTTGTTTAAAACTAAAAATTCAGATGTTGATATCAATGAAGCGGTTGATTTTCACGATGATTTTGTGGCGCTCGCTGGAGACGCTGCGGAGTTTTTGGCAGAAAAAGAAGTGGCGCTTGTTGGTGTTGACTACCTGTCAATTAAAAAACGAGGAGCTGAGGATAACACGGCGCATACGGCGCTGCTGACGCACGGCATTCCAATTGTTGAAGGTTTGCGTTTGTATGAGATACGACCAGGCTCATATCAATTGGTTTTATTGCCTCTGGCTGTTGGAGATTTGGACGGCGGCCCATGTCGTGCTATTTTGCTTTCATAATTATTATCTGTATTTTGTATGACAACACAATTTTTTCTTGATTCAGGTGATCCAAAAGAGACAACAAAAGCCATCACGTTGCTTGGGGCATTGCATGGTCAAACCACAAACCCAAGTTTAGTGGCCAAGCATCCTGAAGTTGCGGCACGTCTTGCTGCGGGAAATTTATTTGCAACTGATGAGCTTCTTGGGTTGTATAAAACAGCAGTGCAAGAAATGAGCGAGTTGTTGCCAAATGGTTCAATCTCAATTGAAGTGTATGCTGATGAATATACTTCAGCAGAAGATATGTTTACGCAAGCAGAGCAAATGAATGCGTGGATTCCAAATGCGCACATTAAATTGCCAATTACTGCCGAAGCATTGAAGACGGCGCGAATGTGTATTGATGCTGGAATGAAACTCAATATGACGCTGTGCTTCACGCAAGAGCAAGCGGCAGCGGTCTACGCAGCAACGCGTGGCGCAAAACCTGGTGATGTATTTGTATCTCCGTTTATTGGACGCCTTGATGATCGCGGAGAGCGGGGAATTGATATCATTGCAAACATTGTGCGAATGTTTGAGGGTTCTGACGGGCACGTCCAAGTGCTTGCCGCTAGTGCACGCAATGCGAGTCATATTGCAAGCGCAATGGCCGTAAAAGCCGATATTGTGACTGCGCCGCTGGCTGCTTGGCAAGAGTGGGAAGCAGCTGGCAGTAGCGCGCTGTATACAGCTGAATTATTTGCAGATTTAACAGAAATTCCGTATAAAAACGTCGATCTTGAGGCTGCTTTTTCGGATTATGACATTACGCATGATTTAACAACTATTGGTATTGAACGATTCGCAAATGACTGGAATGCGCTCATTCATCCAGAAGAAGCGCCACAAAAAGACAATATTTCTTAGTAATATTAGGAATTTTTTAGCCATATAATACCTCGCTTATGCGGGGTATTGACATTTTTGGTTATTTATGGTATGTTTCTTTGTTCGCGAAATGTGGGAGAATATTCCACTGATTTGATCGCTGAACGACACGCCATATTTTATGACACATTCTACACAATCCCACCAACAAACAAACGGACTCTTGAGTGTCGTGCGTTTAGTTTCTCAATATCGTTGGTTTGTACTGATTATGACAGTACTGACAACAGCGTCATTTTACGGCTTAAATGTTGCCTTTAATGATTTTGAATATCGCTCTGACGCGCAAGTCATGGTGATTCAGTATTCTGATGCTGCCTCTGTTGATGGTGAAAAAATGCAGCGCTCGACTGAGAATATTAGTCGTAATTTGGTGAAAGTCGTTGACACAACATCTTTTATGGATAAGGCGCTGGCAAATCCGGTGGTTCCTGCAAACTTGATTACTGGGGCGACAGAAAAAGAAAAAAAGAAATCATGGAGTGAAACAGTGTCAGCTTCGACAGTGCCAAATTCATCGATTATTCAAGTGAGTGTGTATGACACTGATCCGCAGGCAGCGGCGATTCTCGCGCAGGTAGTTGCTGATACATTGATTGCAAATGCAGCAGATTATCATGGTGCGGTAAAATCTGCGATTGAATTAAAGCAAATTGATAAAGTATCAACGTCTGATAAGCCAGTGCGTCCGAATATTCCAATGGTGACATTTGCCGGCTTTGTTGTTGGATTGCTTGGGAGTATTACATATCTCTTTTTAGTGAAAGAGTGGAGATTGGTTTCGGTATTAAGCGCTCAATGGAAAGAGGCTCGTGCAGAGCAGATTGTTCACATGACAACAGAATCTGTGACTGCTGTGCATGCAGCTCCAGTGCAAGAAGAAGTTTCTGTCGCGCAGCCAGAAGCAACGCCAGTTGCGCCAGCGGTAACGCCGGTTAACGAGGCGGCTGCAGCTGATGTGCCAAAGGTGCCGTTTGTTCAAGAAGTCATTGCAGATATTCCAGAGGTGATTGAAAAAATCGAAACAGCAGTCGTTGAAGATATGGAGCAGGCTGAAGCTGTTATTCAGGCAGCGGAATACGCAGTGTTTGATGTTGCGAATTGGGGCCAGGTGATTGCGCGCAATATTTTGCCAATGCAACAAAATCCACAAGTCGTGACTCTTTCAGGTCCTATTGCATAAATAGACCGTGCTATGAAATAGCAGCAGCATAATCATGCAGTAATTGCATGATTTGTTGTTTCTGGAGATTTTTTTCTTCAAGAATCGTGTAGCGATCTGCTCGTGTGCTTGGCGCAAATAAGAGAGCTTCGGTCATTTCTTCAAGTGTGAGTCCAAGTTCTTCGTGGGTGACAGGGAGTTCTGATGAACGAGCAAATGCGACGAGTTCTTGGATATCTTCTCCGCGCAAAAAGTTCATAAGGAGCGTGCCGTAGAGCACTTGCAGTCCATGCATTGATCGATTTGGAAACAGTGCATCAATTGCGTGAGAAATCTTGTGCTCTGACCCGGAGCACGGGCGTGAGTTGCCAGAAATATTCATTGCAACACCACTGAGAATCAGTGCATGTGTCAGTTTTTCCAAGAAGGCTTCACTTTGAATATCAACAGTAACGCCGCGGAGAGATTCGTAAACTAATTGGGCTGAAGAGAGCGCGATGCTCGCAGCAAAGTCGTCGTAGCTTTCTGTGCCTTTTGCGTGGGCAAGCTTCCAGTCTTTGATAGCGGAAAAATTACTAATCATATCACCAATACCAGATAGGATGTTGTTTTTTGGAGCGCCAGTTAGCATGCCAGGATCAACCAAGATGCCAACCGGCATATTCACTGGTAGGCTTTCTGTGACGCCGGTGTCGTTTGTGAGGACGGCAACTGGAGATGCAAGGCCGTCATTGCTTGGGGATGTCGGAACAGAAATGTAATTCACACGTGCCTTTGTTGCGACGTATTTTCCAAGATCAAGGACGCGGCCGCCACCAATACTGACAATAAGGTCATTACCTTTTTCACGAACATGCGCCGCGATTCGGTCACCTTCAGCAATGGAGTTTTTTGATAGTAAAACAATGGCTGGGTCTCCGAGAGCGTGAACGGTATCATTACCACCAGCTTCCAAAATATGCGGCTCTGAAATAATGAGCGGCTTGGTGAAATACAAATGTTGCTCACGCATGATTTTTTCAATCTGCGATAAACAACCGGCTTCAATTTTAATAAATAGGGGAATTTGTGTGTTGCGCAAGATAATAGACATAAGCGTTATGGCATTTCAAGAATCATTTTTTTTGCATCAGCGAGATCTTCTGGTGTGTCAATTTCCATTGCAGGAAGTCCGTCTGTAGAAATTGGATGTAATTGCAGGCCGTGGTCAGTAATTGCGGTTTGAATCCCGTCTTCATAATAGAGGGAATTGTCTTTTTCAATTGTATCGTCAAGGGCTTGAAGGATGCTGTTTTTTGTTTCTCGACTGAGCTTCATGACGCCGATATATTCACCATGGCTCGTTTCTGGGTCAAGTGATTTGTGAATGACGGTGATCGTTTCATTATTAGAATCAAGCGTGACTTTCATTTCCTCGTCGCCCAGTGTTTTGACATCATCGATAATCATGGCGTTTGCGTGTGGACTAGTTGCAAGTTTCTTTAAAATGTCTGCGTGAAAAATAGTGTCTGAATTAATCAAAATAAAATCATCGTCAACAACATCGAGTGCGCGACGCATTGATACAATATTTCCGGTTGAATGATAGACATCGTTAAAAACATAATTGATGTTCATTTCAGGATGTTTGGCAGCGTATGCATTTCCAGCATCAACGACAGCGTCGTGTCCGTGTCCGGTAATGACATCAACGTGCGTGATTCCACTTGTCCGAACATTATCTAAAATATGATCCAGGATGGAGGTTGTGTTCAGTGACAGGAGTGTTTTTGGGATGTGTTCAGTGAGAGGCCGGAGGCGTTGCGATGTGCCAGCTGCCATGATAATTGCGCGCATATGATCAATAAAAATAAGGGAAATTGAAGTATTCTCACAATAGAGACTGTCTATACGCTACCATTCTTCTGACGAAAAATCAATTTCCACGCAAGGAGTGACAGGATGAATATATTGCCAGTTTCAACAATGGCAGTGGCGATTGCGGGTCCGACGGCGCCAAAGCGAGGAATCAGAATGAGGTCAAGAATGATGTTCACTGCAACAGTGCCTATTTGTGAATACGCGACAACTTTTTGGTAGTCTTTTGCGAGGAGGATATTTGTGAGTGGGATTGAAAAAAACCGTAGCCCAAGAAATATCGCAAGCCATTGCATGACTGGAATCGTATCGTGGTATTTGTCTCCAAGAATCCACGGAACGAGCGGGTCAGAAAATAGTACAAAGACCATAGCAGAGCTAATGCCAATGCTGCCAAATCCGGCAATGGTGCGAAGACTGAGTTGTCGAAAACGGTGTTCATCGTGTTTTGCTGCGGAATAGAGAGCAGGGAGTAAGACTTGATAGATTGTTGTTGGAATAAACAAAAACAGGTTGACGATTTTTGCAGCGCCACCATAGGTTGCGACAACTTCTGTGCTGCGAAGGATTGATAAAAGAATCAAATCGACTTGGACATAGATCATTTCAAAAGTGTTGTACAGCGTGAAATGAACCGACTCTCGAAGCATTGATGTGATTTTTTTCAAATCAACATGCGGGGTGAGCCGCCTTCGTGCATACCAAAACAGCAAGGCGATCGAAAATATATTAACGGCCAGTTGCGAGACTCCAAAGCTAATGAGTCCAACGCTTCGGTCGGAGATAAACAAAAAGATGCTAGCAATAGCGATAACAAAGAACAGTCCATTGAGTGTTTCAACAATAGAGATTTCATTCATGCGCATTTGCGCGCGTAAAATCGCTCGAATGACCTTGCGCCATTCAAAGATCAGGCCTGCAGCGCCAACGAGTGCAAGTAACAGAATACGCTGAGGAGTGAATCCGACAATACTCGCTGTCACAAGGAGTCCAATCCAAATCAGCAGCGACATGACTGTTTGCACAACCAGTGCATTGCCGAAATAGATGTTTGCGTCGTCGTGTTTTTGGGAGGTATGCTTTACAAGCAAAGTGCTCATCCCGAGGTCGGAGAGTGTCATGACGGCGTTTGTCCAAGTGAGCGCGGTATCGAGAATGCCTTGTTGGTCTTTTGTGAAATAGCGATAGGTGAGTAAAAAGGCGAGGCTGGTAAATCCACGAAACGCTGCCCGAGCAATCACAATGGTCCTGACATTTTTTTTGATACTTGAGCTGTCGTGCATAGATACAAATTATTTTTCTGAAAAAAGAGTTGCGTAGCGCTGCATGATGACAGGCCAGTCAAAGTGCTCCTTTGTGTACTGTGCCGCAGCAATGCCAAATGCCTGGCGTTCTGTTGGGTGTTGTATCCATTCGATGATTTGTGTTGTCATGGCATGGGCATCGCGTGGTTCGACAAGTCTGCCATTTTTGGTGTCATGAATCGCTGTTGGAATGCCTTCACAGGTTGTTGCGATCACAGGAAGTTCATAGCTTGCTGCTTCAATGCCAACAAAGCCAAATCCTTCAGCATCGTTTGCAATAGGAATATTTGGCATCACAAAAATATCTGCACCGCGATATAGGTCGATGAGTAGTGTGTCAGAAACGCGACCCAGCAAGACGACGTGGTGCCCCATGCTCACTTTTTTTATTGTGGCCTCAATAGTGGCTTGTTCGGGACCTGTTCCAGTCACAAGATAGAGTATTTGTGGGTGTTGTGCGACAATTGTTGGCAGACAGTGCTCAATAAACCAGGCAACGCCTTTGCGCTCAACCAATCGGCCGACTGTTAAGAGCCATATAGTCTCTGATGAACTATTTTGGTGTTCAATCTGTTGACAAGTTTTCTGGACAGATTCACGACTTGTTGTTCTCGCTGATTCTGGAGCATTTTCGCGATTTTGCATCGGCGCTCCATGAGGAATAACAGTGACTCGTTCAGCAGGAGTGTTCCACGGATCTGATAAAAGGAGTTTTTGTGTGTAATCACTGACAGCAACAATGTGCGTGCAGGCAGGCAGACCTTTTTTGATAAAAAAGCGTAATACCGCGCTATTGTACGTTAATTCAAGGGCATGAATCGTGATGAAAATCGGAGCAGGTGAAAAAAGGCGAATCAATGGAGCGAGAATTGCAAGGACGCCATCGCCAAGGTGATACGCTGTGGCTGTTTTTCGGTGCGTAAACGCGCCCCAGAGCAAGCGTGGAAGTGCCCATACGATGTCCCGTTGGGAGTGTCCGAAATGGATCGTTGTATGAGGGAGAGGAAGTTGCTCATCAAGGGTGACTGAAAACGTCTCCATTCCGCCTGTTTCCGGTTTAAATTTTCTTGTCAGGAGTATGATCATCAAAAAAAGCATAGCATTTTCATTTGAAAATCACCAGCCGTCAATGTTGTCTCCTGCTGTGTTTTGTGGTATGTTTTGTGGCGTAGCATTTTATAGATGTTTTTATGAAAACACATCCATTTTTCTCCTCTATAAAAATACCAAAATCATTTAGGTGGTTTGTTCTTTTGTTTTTTATCCTTTTTTTGGCAACTTGGCTCCGCTTGACTAATACGTATTACGCAACAAATGTAGACGAGCCAAACGTTATGAAACGTGCTGTGCAAATTGCAGATGGTCAATGGCATATACGGTGGTATAATTGGCCTGCACAATCATTAATGCGCTTAAATGCCGCGCCTGTTCGCATTGCGGCTGCATGGTTTAATTATCAGGATGATAGTCAAAAGCCAAGAACAGCACAGTATTGGTATGAACATAAGCTCTCTGATATCCTTGTTATAGGGCACGTTGTGACAACGATATTCGCGATATTCAGTATTATTGTAATGTATCAAATTGGAGTGTTATTGCGTGATCAAAAAACAGGTGTTATTGCAGCATTATTTTTAAGTGTGAGTTCTTTGCATGTATTGCATTCACATTTTGCAACACCGGATGTGCCTATGAGTTGGGCGATGCTGGCTGTGTTGTGGTGTGCGTTGCAGCTTCTTCACTTGAATTTTAATGACCAAAAAAAACAATTGCTGCTGAGTGTTACAGCGGGAGCTGTTATCGGTTTTGCTGTTGCAACAAAATATACAGGAGTTATGACAGCTGTGCCATTATTTTTAGTCGCAGGAGTTCTGTTGTATAGAGATAAAAGAAAATATAAAAAAATTGCACAACTTACAATTGTCACAATGCTTGCTGCGATTGTTGTACACATGATACTTAACCCATTCTTTTTTGTAGATTTCGTTGGTATTGTGCAACAAATTCAGTATGAAGCAGGAGGTGATCGGCTTGGTGTAGACTTTACTGGAGAGCGTTTTGTTTCTTTAAGAAATCTTTGGTTTTATGTTTCAGGGGCGTTGTTGTGGAATGGAACCACGATCGCATTGTTAGGCTACGGCTCGATTATAGCGCCACTTTGTGTGTATCGTACAAAAAAAAATACACCACTTCGTATTTTCGCTTTGTACTATATTATTTTTCTTGTCGCGCTCTCGTTATTACAATTGCATTGGTCGCGTTGGTCGATGCCGCTTGTGACACTGCTTCCATTATTTGCAGCGATCAGTGTTTCTGTCATCTGGGATTTTGCTCTTCAGCGTTTTCCTTCGTATAAAAAAAGCATTACAAGTATATTTTGTATATTATTGTTTTTAATGACTTTGCCGCAATTAGTTATTGGTATTATGGAAAATAATCAATGGCGAGCCAAGACAACTGACGCAATGGTGCTAGAATACATTACTTCAAATCATCCCGTGACAGATCGTTTTTTTTCAGATACATATTATGTGCATCAAGAGCCGTATTATGTTTCCCAAAGAAGAATTGACTTGTATGCATTTTCTTTTGAAGAGTTATTAGATCAAGATATTCATTATGTTGTTGTAAAGCCTTCTCGGTTGACAAACGCTCAAAAAAAGCCAGATGCGTATCCTGACATTATTCGCTTTTTCCATTCATTAGAAACAAGGGGAGAATTATTGTATACGGCGCGTGATACCTGTTCAAATATTTTACAAAAAAAACGAGACGATCAATTTTTTTCCGCATTATTATTACAAGGTCGGCAGAGTTGGCGGAAAAATTTCACAACCTGTGAGACAGGGGCCACAATTCAAGTATATCGTATTCAATAAAGAGGTTCATGAAAACACCTTCTGCGCCATCATTACAGTTCATGATATTTTTATGTTTTTGTGTTTGCAGCTCATTATTGTTGGTGTTTTTTGCTTTTGAGCATCACGAATATACTCTCGGGTCCCCGGTCCTGACACTTGCCGTGTCCGCGCTCGCGTGGCTCGGTATCTGTGTGTTATTTGAATATACCGTCGCTGTTGTTGCTCCATTATCACTGTCGGCGCATGCCATTCGACGTGGAGTGTCGTTCTTTTTTGTGTTTGCAGTGTTGCTGACACTTGTATTTGCGCGCTTTGTCTGGACATCTGAAACCTATTCTGGGACGCCATGGATGAAAGATCCACAAATTGCTCAATTATGTGCAGCTGGTTTTGTCGTTGCTGTGACTATACGCTTTGTTTTTTTGTGGAAGGAAAAGGAGAGTGCAGAAGATGACGTTGATGATAGTATTGCGATTCCTGTGCAGGGTTTGCGACAATGGGCATTGCATGTGCTTGTGTGTCTTGTTCTGGCTGGAGCGGCATTGTCTCAGGCTTTGCCAAATATCAGCGGTGAGGCATACAACCTGCAAAATGATGAGTATTTACAGTACGGCGCTGCGGTTGGATATAACCACACTGGTCAGTGGGTTGATTGGGATTTTACAAAGAACGATGTACAGCGTGATAGCGCGGGTGCAGTTGTTGTGTATGATCGAGCACATGTCTCAACCTGGCAAATGGCCATGGCAATGCGCATTTTTGGTGAAAGTGAGGCTGTTGCGCGTGGCGTTGCCGTTGCCTGGTTTGTCTTGTTTTTATGGGCTGTCTACGGGGTAGCGTTTTATTGGTCGCGATCCATTGGTGTGGCAGCATTTATGGCTATAGCGCCGGTATTTTTTGATGGCGTGATGATGCATGCACGGATGGTGCGGATGTATAGTCCATTATTGACGATTTCAATGGGCCTGCTTGTTGCTCTGTGGCAGAGCTATGCCGCGGGAATTGCAGGTACATGGGGTCGTTTATTTGTATATAGTAGTATCAGTGCTGGGTTGTTGCTGCTTGGTTGGGAGCATCAAGAATTGATTTTAATTATTGTTCCAGGAGTCATTGGTTTTGTGTTTGTTGAGTGGTTGCGATTTTTTATCTACAAAGAAAAAAATGCTGCAAAGGGAGAGGGCGAGCACGCAAAAGCGCAGCAGTATCGAACGGTGTTTCTTCTGTTGTTGTCTACAGCAGCAATTGTTGCGTGGTTTGTTAACGCATCATTGGACAGTGCAATTTTTACGACGGGTCACATTGGTATTCGCAAGGCATTGAATACGCAGTATGAGTTTTTGGCCTTTATGGATTTTGCGCTCCCGTTATTTGTTGCGGGGTTGTATGCAGCAAGTGTTGTCTTCGCTGTCTTTCATCGCAAGTCACACCCATTTGAGCGATATGTTGCTACAGTGTCGCTTGTGGTGATTGTTGTGATGCTTGTATTCGTGTTGCGTTATAAAGCGTATCGATATATTCAGTTTTTATTGCCATTTGTTGGTATGTCTGTCTGGCTCTACTGGTATCGGGCTGTACGGTCTGTTCTTGGTGTATGGATTGAAGACAGGCAAGCGCTGCGACAATGGGCGAATCGTGCTGCTGTTGCTGTGTTTTTTGTTGCGTTTGTGCCGTTGTCAATTGCGGGTGTTCCGGTATTACAGCCATGGTTCACGCAAGCGCAGGCAGATAAGGTTACAGAAACAGATCCAGTGCTTGATCATCACGTGTCTGTTGCGTATGATTTCGTTCGATCGCAGAAAACACCAGGTAGTTTTGTTGTGACAATGTCGTTCCGTGATTTGTATTGGAAGAATGACCCGTCATTACAAGTGATAACATTACCTGAGAATGACGTGTACACTATTGATCAATTAAACGCATTTTTTGCGGCGTATCCGACAACAGAAATGTGGTTTGTGTGGGAACAAGGGAAAGAGCATCATTTGAAGCCAGCTGTGCTGAAAGCAATTCAATCGCGTGCGGTGAATCTGTCGAGTTGTGATGCGTCATTGAAGAACTCGAACATGAAGATCTATTATTATGGACAACAAAAAATAGACTGCTCAAACTAATTGTATTAATGATACAAAGTATTTCATTGTATACAACGTAGTAGCTCCAAGGATAATAAACATAGCCATGCGTTGTCCTTTCGGAAGCATGATTGTCTGTGTTTGCCAAAAGACAAGGCAGACAAAAATAGCGAGATTAAAATACAGGTATCGTCCAACGAGCATGACAATTGGTGTAGTAAATGACAAGACAATAAGTAATACAACAGTACATATAAGCGTGGATATAAAAATTGTAAAAATTATTTCTTTCAGTGTTCGATTTTTTTTATACGCAAAAAGTAATTGACCACCAGCACTGAGTAGTAAAGATAGAACGATCAATGAGAGCCCGCCTTGAAGTCGCGCATCAAATGGAGTTGATCCATAAGAAAACCACATGCCCCCAAAAAAATCATAACTACGCCATACTAAGTCAGTGAAACGAAATGGCAGATTAAATGGATTAACAATTTGTTTTACAAATTCTATATGAGCAGCTGTTCCGGTGAGTGCGTGATATGTATACCAATTATGGACAAGCCATGGAAGCAATAAGGATATTTGAACACATATTGTTAGTAGTAATAATCTATATGATTTACGATATATATAGGCAAGGCCAATAGGTATGCAAATAGGCAGTGCGGTAAGCTTTGTTAGTAGGGCAAGTCCTAATAGTAAGCCGCTTACAATTGCGTCTTTATATGTTAGTGGTGTTTTTTTTGTTACAATATCTACGGTTTGCAAGAAAACGAGAGAGCTAATGAGCAGTGTCAATGATTCATTGCTGACAGGAATGAGTATCCCAAGGAAGAGTGGGGATAATGAGAAAGCGCCTAATAGCGAGAGAAATAGCGCATTATTTTTCACTAATTCTGTACGGCTCGTTATTCGTTCATATATTTTCCAAATCACATATTGTGACGCCATGAGTAACAAGAGATTGAATAAGCGCAGAACATATAAACGAGTCGGTGTATTTCCGTGAAAAATATAGACCATTTCTGAAATCACTGCACCGATAGAATAGTACAAAGGCGGATGAACCGCTTCATAGCTTTGTCCAATTGAAACTGTTTCAATTCTTGAATTAGGAATAGCGATTAATTCCTCGGTGCGTATAGGAGAGTATACATTCGGTAATTTGTGCTCTAAAAAAATATGGTTAATATAGTCAAAATGAGCTGACTCATCAATTGGAGAATACACCGGATGTTGTAGTACAATAAAAATACCAATGCCGAATGTTGCAATGCTTAAATGGAGCAGAGGATATTTTTTATATACCCACAGTGTGCTCATGCTAATAGAAAGTAATAAGACGATGATGTATCGTCCTGTGAGCACCCAGTCTTTTTGGTTTATTGAGTAAGAAAAAGGAACAACGGCTGTTGTTATTTGACGGGTGTTATCTAGTAGAATTGGTTTTTTCAATGTAACACTTACATATTCAGGAGTTGAAAAATCAACGGATTCAATAACAAGAGGTTCTGTTTGTGTGTCAACGGCAATTTTTTCACCTGGAAATAAGCGATTGCTCTGATTATTTTTTACGAGCAGTATCTTTGTGTTATCTTTTAAGACGCCGTGACTCCAATTATTGTCAGTAAGATCCGCAATAGACAAGGTGCTTTTATAAATCGGTACGTGTGGAATAAAAAACCACATCCCAATACTAAAAACAATGAACAGTGCTGTGAATAGTGTATTTTTATGAAATGTGGTTATTCGCATTATGGTTATCTTATCGTGGATTGTATGATCCAAGGAGGCATTTCCAAATAATAACCAACAAATCAATATGTCCGAGGTGGTTGATTTTTGTTGGGATTTTTCCTGAGTCTGGATATGCGCGGGTAACAGGAATTTCTTTTGTGACAAGCCCAAGGCGTGGCGCGCGAACACTCAAATAGGCGAGAAGTTCATAGGTGCTGAAGATGTCACGAAATGGTTCAACGCGCGGATCAAGTAACATTTTTTTACTGTATCCACGGAATCCGTTTGTTGTGTCGGTGTACCAGAAATGCGCTGCAAGAGAGAGGACAGGGGCGTGGACAAATCGAATTCCGGCCCAACGAGCAAATGGGGTGTTAATTGCTTTACCTCCTGGAACAAAGCGAGATCCTTGAATAAAGTCACCACCTTTTTTGAGTTCTTCAATGAAACTTGGAATCGCTTCAACGCCATCTTTGCCGTTCCCGTCAACGGTGATAATACCTTCGTATCCTTGTAGTAATGCGTATGAATAGGCCATGCGTAGTTGTGCTGAAAGTTTTCCGGGACCTGTTTTGACAAGTAGTGTCCGCACACCAAGAAAGCGCATGATTTCTTCGGCAGTTGATCCGTCTGAGCTGCCGCCGTCTGCAATAATGATATCAGCGTGGTTTTGGATCCCGGCGTCAAGAATTTTTTGCAGTTGCATTTTAATGCGCTCACCTTCGTTGATGATTGGAATCACAACACAGTAGTCTTTTTGTTTTGTGCTGTATTCATGTGTGTCATATGACGGGACTTGCCACTGTGATGAATCGATTGTTGTGTGAGTTGATTGTTCCATAGTGAAAGGCTAAAAAATTATTGATAGATATGAGAAACAAATTCAGCAGCTTGCGTTACGGCGATGGTGTTTCGTGTTGTTAGGCCGTCTTTCATTTCTACTGTCACCCAACCAGTGTAGTTGATATCACGCAGCGCCTCAGCAGCACTCATGTGAATGTCCGTTGTTTCTGGGAGTCCAACTTGAGATAGCTCGGGTGCTGCAACATGAAAATGCTTGAGTAGCGCGCCGCTCTTTCGGATAACCGCTGGAATATCGTCGTTCATCATGATCATTGAGCCAGTATCGAGATGAAGTTTCACGCCAGGGTGATTCACTGCGGTGACAAATGCGATGCCTTCTTCGGCAGTCCGAATAAAGTCGCAACCGTATGCCGCAGCGTTTGGTTCGATGACGATGCAGGTATTGTGTTGAACAGCAGATTCGCCCATTTGACGAAATGCGTCGATTGCAATAGTGGTTGCTTCCTCAAGAGGCAAGTCTCCGCGGACGCGATTTTTTGGTGATCCAAATACAACTGCTGAGACGCCAAGTTTTCCGGCGACGGCAACCATTGCGTTGGTAAATGCAATCATCTCCGCGCGGACAGTGGGTGATCCGAATAGTTGGTGCTGTGGGAATCCAAAGTGAATGGATTGTGCGCCGGCAATGGCAATATTGTTTTGTGTCCAATAATCAATTACCGCTTGAATGTCAGCGTCTGTTGCGGTAAGTGGTTCTGCGAAAATTTTTGAGAGCGCGAAGTCAACGCCGGTAATGCCATTGTTATGCATGATGTCGATGACGGCTGCGTTTTCGTCAGGTGACCATGCGATATTTGAGAGTGAGAGTTTCATGGCGTTATTGTTTTACTGGTGGATTACCAAGGCCTTGTGCGATGCGTTCGCGTTCCTCGGCGACAAACTGTCTAATGCCGGCAACAGATTCTTCTTTTGAATAGAGGTACATGCCCGTTTTACCAAACGCTTCCGCGTGATTTGTTTGGATATTGTAATGCCATGGCATTTTATCAGCAGGACGATTTGTAAAATCAACATCAAATACAAGCTTGGCCATTTCCGCTGCTTGAATTGGCTCAACAGCGATGTTGAGGAGTGAAATTCCTGCGCTCAAGGCAGTCTGAATATCTCGGCTTAAGTTTCCAAGGTCGTAAAATTGGTACATGCTGTCTGCGTGAGTGAACTCAAGAGCGTTCGTGTAGATGAGATCGTAAATGAAGTTTTTCTTAATCCCTGCGCCATAGAGTCCTGGGAGGCGAACAATCAGGTGTTTTGGAAAATGAGTTTTAACAAATTCTTCTAAGACATATCGATTCGCGCCATATGGACTGTTTTGTGTTGGATCGATAGTCGTGTCTTCAGTGACCTCGCTGCGGTGTTGTTCTGGGTAGACGTCAACACTGGAAATGAGCACAAGTGTTTCGGCAGTGATCGTTTTTAGGTGCTCCATGAGGGCATTAAGCGCTTCCATGTCTTCTTCTGGGTGTTGATTCGCGTACCAAACAACTGCTGGGGCGCCAGCGCTCACAACGAGATCATAGTTTTTGCCGTTGATGTCGTGGATATTTTTTGTGTTGTAGAGGTCTAAGAAAGGGGAGAGGGTGCCGTTTTCGCCGTTTGATTTTGACAAAATATTACCACCAACAAATCCGGTATATCCAATAAGTGCTGTCTTCATAAAGAATGTATAGACTAATAATTTTGTGTAGTATAGCGATTTTTTGGCGAAATGTCGAATGAGTGTTATGCTGTTTTTATGATTAATACAGCAGATACAACGTGGGATGTCGTGATTATTGGGGGTGGTTTTTATGGAGCCACGCTCGCATTGTTTTTTGCGCAACAAGGCAAGCGTGTCGTCATTCTTGAGAAATCAGATCAGTTGTTTACTGGCGCATCATATGTCAATCAGGCGCGTGTCCATAATGGGTATCATTATCCGCGGAGTATTATCACTGCGTTGCGTTCTCGGATTAATTTTAATCGTTTTATTACGGATTATCCTGAGGTTATTGATTCTGATTTTGAAAAAATTTACGCCATTGCAAAAAATCATTCAAAAGTTACCGCGCGTCAATTTGCGTTATTTTGTCAAAATATCGGAGCCGAATTTCGCCCGGCTGATGCAGATATCGCTTCTTTGTTTAATAAGGACACAACGGAAAGTGTATTTACAGTGAAAGAGTACGCCTTTAATTCAATGATATTGCGAGATCTCTGCCTTACAGCACTTGAAAAGGCTGGGGTTGATATTTTGTATAACACAACAGCTGCAAAGGTGTCGCAAGGGGTTGAGGCAGGCACGGTGCTTGTTGAAACTGAGCAAGGCGGAGGCTATCTCGCTGGCAAGGTGATTAACTGTGCCTACGCTGGAATTAATGAGGTATTGCGAGCGTCAGAGTTGCCGCTTCTGGGAATGAAATATGAATATACAGAAATGGGGCTTGTTGAAATGCCAGAGCCGCTCCGCAAGATTGGAATCACTGTCATGGACGGACCATTTTTTTCCATGATGCCATTTCCAGCAGCTGGTGCAGTACACTCATTGAGTCATGTTCGGTATACTCCGCATTTTACATGGACTGAACATGATGACCAGGCGGTTGTTAAAGAGCGTTTGTCACATATCCAAGAAAAGCATGTTTCAAATACGCCAATGATGATTGCGGATGTGAAGCGTTTTTTACCGATATGCTCAGACATTGTCGTAAAGCAGTCTATTTGGACAACAAAAACTATTTTACAGGAAAATGAACATGATGATGGTCGTCCTATTTTGTATCGCCCAAACTATGGGGGAATACAGAATTTTTCTGTTGTGATGGGAGGAAAAATTGATAATATCTACGATATTTTGGCGGTGATTTCATAATGTGCTGCAGGGTTGTTTTTTGTCGAACATTCCGTTAGAATAAGCAGAGTATGAAAAAAAATAGTCACCGAAGGTATTTAGATTTTTTGTTACGATTTTTAGATATTTTTGAAAAAAATACAGATACAGCGTACTTGTGGATCGGTGTCTTGATATACGGAATTGTGTTGTATTTTGCTTCAATGGAGGCCTTGCAGCACGCGTTTTATTTTGATGGATATCCAACCAACGGAGCTTTTCAATTACTGGATCCATTACGACGAGTCGCTGATGGTCAAATTGTTGGCAAAGATTTTTTTGTGTTTCATGGGATTGGAGCGGTCTTTCTTCACTATCCAATTTTTGCATTGTTCGGTAAAAATATTTTCGCGTCCCAATTGGCGCATTATTTTGTTTCCCCCTTGCTATTTATGTTGAGTAGCATTTTGTTTGGTTTTGTTGTGTTTGAAAAAGAATGGAGAAAGGGCATCTTTGTGACATCAATAGTCGTCGGATATTATTGGATGCGTCAGTCAATTTTAATCACTCCAGGAAACTCCATTCTCGGTGTTCGGTCTATCGGGCCAATTTTTGGGTTTGTCTTGTTGTATGCTGCTTTGCGTTTTGGTTTCCAAAAAATAAGTCGGTCACTAGAAGATCAGTCACTCGCTCGACGAATTGCATGGAATCAGCATGGCGCATTTGGTGCTGTTGCCGGGCTTGTGTGTGCTGCAGTTTTTTTTATTAGCACAGAGCATGGGCTTGCGTTTGTCCTTGGTTTTGGTGTTGCAACGCTGCTTGTCTATCCGGCTTCTGTACCGCACCGTTTCGTTGTTGCGTGTGTGAGCGGTGTATCATTTTTGTTGGGTGTAACGATTCTTTTTTCGATGGCATCGGGTCGATATGCTCTTGATGCGATTCGTTATGCGCTGGTTGATGTTCCGTCAGATCAATTTTGGTATTTTGGCGCTCCGCCAAATCGGTATTTGACTCAAGGCATTGATAGCGATTGGTTTATCCCGATATTATTCTTTACGGTCCTTGCTTTAACGGCTGTGTTGTTCGTTGTTGCGTATAAAAAACGTTCGTTTGCCCACTACAGTGTATGGATGGTGTTATTGTACTCTCTTGGAACATTTATCCCGCAACTCGGATACTACGGCCGATCATATGCTGAGCCGGCTGTACGTATGCTTGTTGGTTTGGCTATTGTGTTATTGTGGAGCCAGCGAACGCGTATTGGCGCTGTCGCGGAGCGCATAACGCAACGCATGACATATCCGAGTGTATTTGTGTTTGTGTGCATATTGTTTCTTGTGTACGGATTTTTTACAGTAAAGCAAACAGCCTATTACATACAGTCGCCAATGCAGCAATTGCGTCATTTAGTTGTTGGTTTGCCACGTAAACGATCTTCGGTGACATTAGATGGCGCAATGGTGTCTGATAAATGGGCGAAGCGGTATGCGGTTGCAGTGAATGCAATGAGTGATGATCTCTTTTTTATCGAACCTGTCACAAATGAAGACTGGAAGAATGGTGTGAGTAAAAATAAAATGCACATCTTGGTGCGCTCAACAGTAAAGCGGCAGCGCTTATTGCAAGCTGGACAAACAATTCAATTGCCTCAGACAGGTAAGCACACTGTGATTTCTGTGCAACCATGGGAAGGTGATATTGTAGAAGTTGCGCTTGATAAACCAGTTGATGTTGCATTAGATGTATACCCTGCGGCAGTTGATTTTTCAAAATCAAAGCGCCCATTATTATGGTCTACATACGCTGGTGTTATTGAGTCTCAGTTGAATGTTTTTCATCCGTCATATGATTATATTATTCATGCCTTAGGAGAAAAAAAACGAGCACAATATGTCAGCGACCTCAAGGAGATGAAGCCGCGTTATGTTTCAGTGGTGCGTGATGATTTTTTCATCTATGAGCCATGGCTACGGAGTGAAAATTGGCCGTTTTATAAGGCATTGTTAGAGCAGTATGTACCGACTACGTCTTCCGATTACGCTGTGATGTTTAAACGAAATAAAAAATCAAGTATTGAAAAAACTGGCCCTGAGACAGACATTGAAATTATCCCGCATGTTGGCATTGAGCCGTTTGCTTCTTTTTACCCAGTAAAAATTGATGAGGCAAAGCCACAGATTCTTATCATGACACTGCAGTATACTGTCCATAATCCATGGAGCGCAGTGCCGTACATTGGTAAAGTGCCACGATATATTGTTCATTCAAGTACTGCTGGAACGCAAGATCAGCATGTGATTCCAACTGCTCTCATTCCATATCAAACAACAATGGAGATTCCTTTTGTCATTACGGACAAAGATCGATTAGTTGAACTATCCCTTGAGACAGCGTTTCGATTGCCTGGACTGTCTGTCTCTATTGATCGAGCCTCTTATCATCTCATGACATTAACACCGGAAGCAACAGATCTATTTTTAAAAGAGTATCGTCCAAAAGACGTTATTCTGAAAGAAAAAACGCAAGGGTTACCGGAAGAGGAGTGAGTATACTTTTTGTAGTCCTTGGATGACACCGACAAGAATGAGTGTGTATGTCATTGCGAGTAGCGCAGTAAGAGATGTCCAAAAAATAACAGGGGAAAGCAAGAGGCCTTTTTGTTGTTCTCGCAAGAACTGGTATCGAGAGATCATTGTAAAATAGGATTCAGTATAGATACCCTTCACAAGGAGTGTGCTGGATGGTTCGCTGTCTACACCGGCTACCCGATTCACAATAGCTCGTGATCTCATCGGCACAACTGATACATGAGGTGTAACGAGAGCAGTGAGGTCTTTGTTTACTCGTGTGTATTCAATAACGAGTGTGTTTTTTTCGATCAAATGACCGTTGATTCGTAAGTGAATTTCACCGCTGTGAATCATATTGCTCTTAACAAGAGATGATTGAATAATCTTGTTTCCGGAGTAGATAATGATTTTTGTATTTGTGTCAGTTATGTTGTCGTACGTTGTTTCTTTGTCGACAAAAAATACCAATTCGTGTAATTGCGGTGAGTCGATGTAGTATGTTTGAAGAATTGATGTGTAGTCGTCAATATTTTTTTTATAAATCGTATTTTCAAGCTCACTGAAAGAGGTGTCTTCACGTTGATATGGAATGTGATGCAGGGTAAAAAATGTCACGCCAACAAGTAGCGCGGATACACAAAAATATCGAATAAAAAAGAATGGCGGTTGTTTCATTTGTTACACAACGTTTACTTTTTTATTATGCTGATTGCTGATAATTGTACTGTTGTATTCTTCTGCAATAAAGTAGAGTGGCTGATCTTTTGATTCAATGAGTACCCGAGCAATGTATTCAGAAATAACAGTGAGAATAAAAAATAAAATGAAGAACATTGTTGAGTTAACAAGAGATGTGCTAATCCATCCTTCGGCAATGTGTGTTTTTTTGATCAATGAGACAATAAACACGTAGAAGATGAAGAGGAGGTTCAAGAAGCTCGCCAAGACCCCAAGAAGTGTTGCAAGACGAAGGGGAATAAGCGAATGAGAAATCATGACGTCGATTGCTCTCCATACTAACTGAAATAGCGGTTCCTGTGGCTTTGGTGGTTGACGTCGATAGACGCGTTCGTACGGGATGTAGAGTTGGGAGAATCCAACTAACGCGTGAAAGTGCTTCAGATAGCGTCCTTTACTTTTAATACGAGTAATAGAGTTCACTGCTCGGCGGGTGAGGACACGGAAGTTACTTGCATTTGGTATCACAATAAATCCAGAAATGCGAGCGTATAGCTTGTAAAACATGACTGAGAAAATATTGCGCAAAAAGGTATTATCCGATCGATCTTTGCGTTCAGCAATGACGATGTCGACGCCGTCTACAGCTGCGGCAACAAGTGTTGGGATTAGAGATGGAGGATCATGCTCTATATCAAGGAGGACAACGTAGTCTCCAATGCTGTTTTCAAGCGCTGCGGTAAAGCCGATTTCAGTTCCGTTATTGCGAGACAGTACAATGAGTCGAATGTTTGGAATCGTTGTCTGGAGTGCTCGAATTTTTTCAACTGAATCATCTGTTGACGCATTGTCGATAATTAAAATCTCAAAAAACTCATATTCATGTTGAATGGTTTCTGCAATTTCAGTGACGGTTTCTGTGATGATATCAGCGTCATTCATTGATATCAGCGCAACGGTCACCACTGATTGTAGTGGTTTTTTCGGGTGAGTTGATTCGGTTTCTGTCATAAAAGTAGTAAGTTGAACAAGAGTGTGCTTTGGGAGTTCGGTAACGTGTTTATTTCTTTTTAGTATGCTACTATTATTTTGGTATATTCGTCAATTAAATAGAGGGGTATTTTGTCTATATGAGTCGTCTGATAATTGCAGATTTGTTCGATAAAACACGCATCCGAGCCGCCTGTGCGCAGTGGTGGCCTGTTGGCCTTTTTTTTGGTCTTCTGGTTACGTATCTCGTCTATGGTTCATGGAGTATTGCACTTGAGTCGGGTGTGACTGATCAGGCTTCACAAGCAACGGCTTTTGGTATAGATATTTCAGCTCGAGTAACCCGTTTTGTGGTGAGTGTGCTTGTATTTTATGCCGTTTTTGTTGTGACGCTATTGTCATTTGCTTCTATGCAGAAGCTGAGTTCATTTCGCTCACTGTTTTTTAATACAGGACTTATTGGATTGATGGTATTTTGCGGAATGGCTCTCCATCCTGTTTCTTTCGCTGTGCCGAGTAGTCTTTGGGTTATTGCTGGGTTATGTATCACCGAAGTTGCTTTGGTGTACCTGTTTCCGTTTGAGAGCATAGGAATGATTGAGCAGCGTATATGGTTGTGGGTTTCTAGCACGCTTGGATTGTGGAGTGTTGTTGTGTATTTTTTGATGCTGGAAGGAGTTTCGTTTCTTGTGGCTACATTGTTCGGCGTGCTTGTGACTGCGGCGTGGTGTTGGCTGTTATTGTTTATAGATACGTGCGCGCAAAGAGTTGCGTTGCCTGCTTTTTTAGCACTGATTGTGCGGATAGTGTTTTTTCTGCAAGCAACAGCGATTCTGTTCACATTGTTACCCATTTGGGTGAATGAGTCTATTGTATTGTTCCGTGTTCGGCTTGATGCTGTCGTACAGCCAGTCTCTATTGTTGCGGCTTTTTTTGCTCTATATGCTTTCCTTGTTGTTGCGTATCTTATTGTGACTCGTCATTTATCACCGCGGTCTCTTCGTGAAATGATTACGAAAGATGTTCGGTTATTGTATTACTGGGTGTATCCAATGTGTATTGTAGTTGCTTCTGTGTTTTCTTGGTATGAACTTACGACTCATGAGTCATTAGAATTATTCGAGCAAGCAAATCCTGGATTGTTGATTCAGCAGTGGTTTGATTTTGGTAAAATTCCTTTTGTCGATACATTTAATGCACATGGTTTTTCTGATGCAGTGTGGGGGTTTTTCTATACCGCGTTATTTGGTTTTTCTGCCGAACAATGGAATGCGTATGACTTTTTACAACGCGTTGTTGAGCTTGTGTTCTTTTATTATTTTCTTGGGAGCCTCACGAAGCGTTATCAATTTGCAGCTGTATTTGTTTTATTTTATTCAAGTCTCGATGTCGTTATTCCGTTTTACTTTACTCCGGCATTGGTATTGTCGTTGTTGATTGCACGATACCATAGGCACAAAACAACAACTGGATTCTTATGGTTGTTCGTTGTGTCACTTGTGTTGTTTTGGTGGAAAATTGACATCGGAAGCAGTGCGGTACTCGCTGTTCTTGCGACAGTGTGTTTTATTCAAATGAGTGATGTATCCGCTTTATTTTTTCGGAAAAAAGAACTTGTAGTAATTGCGTGCGGTGCTGCGATGGCTGGAGCTATTGGTGTTTTTTTTCTGAGTCAGCATGGTTCCATTTTTGTGGATCGATGCATGCTTGTCTTGCATATATTTAATTCGAATCAAACATTCGGTTACCCAAAATTATCTGGTTCTGTGAACACTATTGCTGTGCTTGATTATGCCTTGATGCCGCTCGGTCTCACCGCAATGCTTGTATGGATTTTCTTGCACTACAAGACATGGGCAGTACAGTTGCGCGATCGACGAATGCTTGATGTCATTGTGTATAGTGCGTTTTTTTCACTCGCGCTGCATACCCGCGGCTTGGTGCGGCACACATTATTGTTGGGCTATAGTTACGTTGTCTTGTCCTTTAGTATTCTTGCTTTCGGGCTTTTTGCATTTTTTTTAGTAGAGAAAAAAGATGTCATCAAGAATATCAGTAAAAATCTATCTCTGCAGAATGTGTTTGTTTTTGTGATTTTTATTCTGACGCTCACAATGTCTATGCGGACTGAATACTTAATGCATTTATATGAGCGCTTAGAAACATCAGGATCGGTGGTTGATTATGGTGTGAGTCATTGGTTTACGATGGCGCAGCAGTCATTTCCAAAACGAGTGGTTACTTTAGAGCCAGAAAAACGTGAAGCAGCCTTTGGAAATACAAAGCGGTTTTTAGATGCTCAATTGACCCCGGATCAAACATTTTTTGATTTCAGTACAAATCCAATGTTGTATGTATACACACATCGAAAATCGCCGCATTATGCAAATCATACAATGATGTATCATGATGTATTTTTGCAAAATGAACTTGTGCGTGAGTTACACGGTCAAGATATTCCTGTTCTTATATTCAGTGTGAGTGAGCCGGGTGTATATAATTTAGATACGATACCATTTCAGTATCGATATCCTATTGTGTCTGAGTATATCTACGGTGCGTACCGCCCATTTGCAGTGATTGACGGCAGGGAAGTCTGGGTGCGCAAAGACTGGAGTGTCCCACACCCTGAAAAAATGGACGATATTGTTTTTCAGCCAATCGATGACAGCCGGATCAATAGCACTATGAATCTTGGTTTATTGCCTTTGCTGTTGCGACATGATACAGTCGCTCCTGTTCGATCACGTTTTATGATGTATCAGGCAGCTCCGAATGCAGATTTGTTAACAACACCGTCTCAGTTTGTTGGTATGCAGTTGCCGGTCGCTCAACAGATTGAGTCAACGAGCATGCTGGTTGTGCGTGGTATTGCAAGAGGAGGTAGTCGTGTGCCTGTTCAAGTGTCATTTTCTTCAAAGGATCAGAAAAAAGGCTCTGGGGTATTTCATTTTGACATGCTTGGTGATGGAGTGGAGCGACAGTACTGGATTCGTGTGAGCACGGCGTATCAGTGGTGGAATAACACTTCTCAATTGCGTGATGTTTTTTTTCAGCTCGACCCAAATCCGGTTTCTGGTTTTGAGGTGGTGCCAAAAAATGATCAATCATCGACAACTGAGTCTGCTTCAGTTGATATTCGTTCTATAGAGTTAATCCATTATTAAATATACACAAGATTATGGTCTCTCGCGTTATTCAATATTTTACACAACATGAGTTTATTCGTTACCTGACGGTTGGTTTCTTGTGTGTTTCTTGCGAGTTGTCTATTTTTTATACATTGCAATATTGGCACGTGCAGTATCTTGTGAGCAACACAGCTGGTTTTATTACGGCGAGTATTGTAGGGTATTTTTTGCAAAAATATTGGACATTTAAAAATTTTCATTCAAATCATCTACAGCAAATGATTCGGTTTGCAGCGGTCCTTGCTTGGGGGTATGTACTTGGCATGTGTGTGCTGTATCTGCTGGTTGATCGTTTATTGGTTCCTGTGTCTATCGCAAAGCTCATACAAGTGTGTATTGTTATGGTGAGCAATTATCTCGGTCAAAAAATCATTACGTTTAAAAAACGGTAATTCTTCATTTAAGAATGCATGTTTGATGAGATGGCTTTGAAAATGCGATCACATTCTGCGTCCCATGACATGCTGGCTACTGTCTCTACGCCTTTTTTTGCAAGTCGGTTTCTTTCTTCTGGCTGCGTGATGAGTGTTGCGATGTGATCAACCATAATAGACGGAATGGGTTCCATGACAATTGCATTGTCGTTGTGTTGTAAAAACCAGTCATTTGCGCTATTTGCATTTGTTGCGACAACAGCGCCGCATGCCATATATTCAAATGGTTGGTATGAAGGATGTTTTGTGAACATAAATACAAGGCCGATGTCTGAGGCTCGATATAAATCAGCGACTGCATCTAGAGATGATAGTCGTCCGACGTTTTCAATAATTCCAGATACGCCGTATTCTTCAGGGTCCCATTCATCGCCAGCTGCAACAATACGAATGCGGTTCCCAAATTGCGCTTTTAATTTTTTGCATGTAACAAGCGCGAGTTCAAAGCCATTGCGGTCGTGGTGTGGGCGAGCATAGACAACGATTTGAATGTTATCTGTTTTTGCTGTTTTTGTTTCTAAGGAATCATTTGTGATGTGGTATACAGCATGATTAACGGCTGGTGTGAAGGCATGTGTTGTCATGTTGTATTGTGTGTGAATCCAGTCCGCAAGTCCTGGTGTGTTCACGATGCCAGTCATTCCCATGCGATAAGTGCTTTCCGCAAGAGCGTAATATGAATTTGCGGCATAAAACCCAGGCTCAAAGTCTTGAATAAAATACAACTTCTTTTTTGTCTTATTACATTTTGCAGAAATAAATGCAGATGTCCAAAATGTTGCGATTGTTGCATCGGATTCAGGGAGGGAAGAAAGATCTGGTGTTTGAGGAATAAACTCTGCGTCTGCGAGACCGGGAAATGATTCTGTCACCATTTTTGCAATGTCAGCAATTGGTGCTGATGGATAATCGTACAACACAATTCGATTGTGAATCCCGTGTTTTTGAAAATATTCAGCAAACCGAAAGAGCGTATACACGCCACCATAATAGACATGCTCAAATCGCGGGATAAACCAATTGATAGTGCGTACTTCACTGTCTTGTGTTTTTGCTGTTTCAACAATGTTCCAGTGCGCTGCCCATTCTTCGCTTGTAATATCAAGCGCTTCAATCATGCCTTGCTTGGTCGCGACTTCTTGAGCTGCTGCATTTTTTCGCAGGTAGTCTCCGAGGGATTTATCGACTATTTTTGCAGCTGTTGATTGCACGCCATGTTTTTTGAAGAAGGCGAGTGTTTCTTGAATGTCTGACATGTTCATATCGCGGGTCCAGTTAATTCATTATTGCCGCGCAAGCGCACAGACTCGTCTTGGAGTGATAAGTTTTTGTTGTAATACGGGTCGTTCCAATTGAGGTATGGCGCGTATCGTTTTTTGCTTACTTCAAAATCATGTGCAGGTGGTGTTTTGTCACGAGTCATACTTTCGTAATGAATGAGTTCCGCAAAAGGCGTGTAGACGTTACGATACCCCTTTTCATATAAAGAGAGTCCGAGATTAACATCGTTTCCGCAGACTGTGAAATTTTCATCGAGCCCGCCCATTTCCCAATATTTTTTCGCTTCAATCATAAGACACGCAGCAGTCACAGCAAGATAGTTGTTGGTAAATTCAGCAAGACGGTAATATGTTTGCTCAGATTGCTCGCGAGCAAAAATATGCCCTGCGAGTCCTGTCATTCCAAGAACAACGCCGGCATGTTGAATTGATCCGTCAGGATAATATAATTTTGCACCAACAGCGCCAATTTCTGGACGCGCTGCATGCATGAGCATTTCTTGAATCCAGTTCGGAGTAATAACTTCGGTGTCATTATTGAGTAGCAGCAAGAAATCTCCCTTTGCATGTTTTGCTCCCCAATTATTGATTTCTGAGTAATTAAATGGAACGTCGTGTGTTAGTATCTGAATACGTTTTTCAGCTGAAATTTTCTTGAGATACGCAGCTGTTTCCGGCTCTACGCTATTATTGCTAATGAGAATAATTTCGTAGTGTTGGTATGTTGTTTTTTTCAAAATACTGTCAACACATTGTTTCAAGAGTTCGGGCTTATCTTTAAAAGGAATGATAATGCTCACGAGTGCGTCTGCAGGAAGGGGATAGCGAACGTGATAATTGGTAATTCCGATTCCTTGTTCAACAGCAACGAACGGTTCTTTTTTTGTTGTGAGATAGTCGCGTAACGCATTTTCGCCAGCATCGTGTGCATAGGTTTTGACGCTTGTGTCAGATGCAGTTGATGTCTCTGTCATGCGCCAGTGATATAAAATCTTTTCTATGTGACGAACGGGTGTCGTTATCGCGGAGATGCAGCGTAAAAACAGGTCGTAATCCTGGGCGCCTTCGTAGCTTTCTCGAAACCAACCAACGCTGTCCCCGAGTTCTTTTTTAATAAACGCCATGTGTGTAATAAAGTTGAGGGACCGTATCAACTCCTCGGAATATCCAGGTTTAAAAAATGGATATAAGCGTTCGTTCTTTGTTGTGATTTTATCTTCATCTGAATAGGCAAATTCAGTGTCGGGATGTTCTGCGAGTAATTGTGCAAATTCGTATAAAGCAAATGGCGCAATTGCGTCATCGCAATCCAGAAGGGTGATGTATTCTCCTGTTGCCATTGCAATTGCTTGGTTGCTTGCACCGCAGATGTGTTTATTTTCTGCACCAAACGCAATACGAATACGACTGTCCTTGTTTTCCCAGGCACGTAATGCAGCGACGGTTTCTGGGTTTGTTGAAGCGTCGTCATATAAACAGAGTTCCCAGTTTTCATACCACTGGTCTACAACACTTTGAATGCAGGCATCAAGCCATTGCGGATCAACGTTATATACAGGAACGATAACGGATATGAGTGGTTTTTTATTGAATCCCGCGATGGTTTTTTTGACAGTCGCTATCTCATATTGCTCGTAGTGCGCGATCCATTCTTTGTAGCTGGTTGCTGTAATTTGTTGCGGACGAAACGCATTTTTTCCGTGTCGCAGATATTTCAATGTATACGACAGTGTTGTGCGAAGGCCTTTTGTTTTGTAAATACCAACAGCACGTCCCGCGAGGCTCTTTGCTTTTTTCGCGTATTTTTTTATGTGGCGCGGTCGAAAGGCTTTGAGTCGTAGAACAGCATTGCGAGTTTTCCAGGCAAGCGACCGCTCCATCCATTGAATTCGTTCGTCTTTGCTTCGAATAACATCTTCAAGTTTTTGTACGTGATCCAGAGTGTTTGCGAGATATGTCTTGAGACCCGAGGCGTCATTAATGAGTTTTTTTTGTGCAGCTTCGAGGTCCGCGACAACACTGAGTGCATTCGCATACTCAACGCCAACTGTTTCAGCTGTGTCAGTGATGCTTTTTTCGATAGCTTTTTTTTCTTGGTTGAAGAGTCCAACGAGAACAAGATATTGTTCCGCAATCGCGACAAAATGCTCTGTTGTTAATGGCGTGGTGGTCGCAGGTTCTGCGATAGCATCTGGTGATTTTTGTAAAAAGAAAATTTTACGATATGAGTGCGGGTCGTTGTCAATTGGAAAAATTGTTGTGTTATACCACTTGTTCCAGTCTTCAAGGGCTGGTCGAATGCGCTCGCCAATAGTAGTCAGAAAAAAATTCAACGGTGCAATGAGTGACCAGACTGACATGGCATTATTTCCGTACATTGTGTATGGAATATTTTGTGCTTCGGCAACGCTTGTTACTTGTTCAATGCGCGGGAGTCCATAAGAAATGTGTTCTGTGAGCCACGGATGCTCTTCTCCGGTTAAGGTTTCAAAAAATGTGTTTGCATGTTTTTCAGCGTCTTCAACGCCAGGTCCTGCAAATGGAGCAATGAGAATGCCGCCAATACGCGCAACACGGATATGCTCTGAAACAAATGCTGATCGCTTGTCTTGTGGAATGTGTTCAAAGGTGTCGAGTGAAACAACAAAATCAAAGGCAGAGCCAGGGAGTGGCATGTCGCATCCATCGCCTGGAATATAGTTTTCGTCTTCGTTTTGATCAACAAGTGGGTCTAAATAAAAGACGTCATCGTGTGGGAGAAATTTTCGGAGATGATTCCCGCGTCCACCGACATCAAGAATACGAAAGCGTTGGTTGTCTTTGCGATTTGCGTCGACGATACGACGGACTGTTGCGTAGCGACCGTATTGATCAAAGTCAAATTGTTGTTCAAGAGATGTGTTCATGATGGTGTATTCCAATGATGTTCAATTTTCAAAACGCCGTTTTGGTTTTGGTCCATAGAAATGATTTTGAACGTGTATGCGCGGTCATGGTAGTCATATGGAATGACGCAGTCCCAATCAAAAATAGCAGCGGTAAAATCATATTTCCCTGCAAAAAACGGATTATGGTCAATGGTGAAGTCGATATATCCAACCCCGTCAATAAATGGGATGTCAAGTTTCGATGTTTTTGTGTTCGGGCCAGCTAAATGAATGCCGTCTTGTGTGTGAATTGCAATTCCAAAGACCGGCTTTTCAAGTCGTTTTTTTGCGTTGTAATGAATTCGTGCAGTGATTGGAGAACCGGTAGAAAAGACTTGTTTTGGATCGCCGTCGGCATCAAGAAATTCAACTCCTGTAATTGCAATGCCAGTTTCGTATTCTTTGGCGTATGTCATTTGCTCTTCCTCTTCTTGCATGCGGATTTCCTCATCCTTCATGTTTTGTTGCATATATAAGCCGACTGCTTTTTCTGGATCGCCAAGATATTGCACAGCACCATTTCGCAGTAGGAGAGCGCGGTCACAATAACGCTCGAGAGTTGCCATGTCATGGGTGACTAAGATGACGGTTTTCCCGAGGTCGCGATATTTATTAAATTCTTCAATACATTTTTGTTGGAAGTTTGTATCACCAACTGCAAGCACTTCATCCATGAGCAAGATGTCTCGGTTTGCGTGAATTGCTACAGAAAACGCAAGGCGGACTTGCATTCCAGAGCTGTAATTTTTAATTTTTTGATCAATGAATCGTTCGAGTTCAGAAAAGTCAACGATACTTTGAAATTTTTCATCAATTTGTTTTTTTGTCAGACCTAAAACCGTCGCGTTAAGATAAATATTGTCTCGTCCGGATAACTCAGGGTTAAAGCCGATACCGAGTTCAAGAAATGGTGAGATGCGGCCGTTAATTGAAATGTCACCAGTGTCAGGAGAATAAATGCCGGCTAAAATTTTCAATAATGTTGATTTGCCGGATCCATTACGTCCGAGGATGCCGAAAAATTCGCCTTTTTTAATAGAAAAAGAAACATCGTTGAGCGCGTGGAATTCTTCATGCGATTTTTTCTTCCAACCATGAATAAACGCACCGCGCAGAGTGGAGATTTTTTCGTGCGGGATAATAAAAGTCTTTGAAAGATTTTCAACGACAATGGCTTTGTTTGATTCTACATCTTTTTTCATAAGCGGTTTTACATGTATTCTGCAATTTTTTTATTGAATCGTTGATAGAGTAATACGGAAATGCCGGCAAGAGCCAAGAGGGCGGTGATAAATACAACAGCTTGAATTGGGTCCATGAAACGGTTGTTGATCAACGCTTCTTTTGTAAAATGGATAATAAATGCAATTGGATTGAGTAGGATAATTTGTCGGACATTTGCTGGTAGCATCGAAAGTGGGTAGATGATTGGGGATGCGTAAAATAGAATAGAGGTGAGCACTTCCCAGATCATTTGAAGGTCTCGAAATTTAATTAAGAGGGGAGCGGTAATTAAGGAAAATGCAACAACAAGAATATAAATGCATACTGCGGCAACCAAGAAAAACAACACAGACCCAAAGCTTGGTAAAAATTGGAAGATAATACAGAATAATACGATGATTAATAAGTTCATCGTAAAGATCATTGCGCCGTTCACTGTTGATGCAACGATAATGCACCAGCGTGGGACATAAATTTTTGTGACCAGTTGTGATTTAGAGAGTAGCGATGTCATCCCGGCCATTGTCCCTTCAGAGAAAAATGTAAACATCATGATGCCGATTAACAGTTGAATGGCGTAGTACTCGGTTCCTGTGTTGCGCGGATTAAAGACAGACGAAAATACAAAATACATGACAGAAAACATCAAGAGCGGCTTTAAGATTGCCCAGGCATATCCAAGAATTGATCCGTGATAGCGCAGTGTAAAATCGGTCTTTGCCAACGTCCAGATCAGTTGTTTGTAATTTTCGTGTTCTTGATTCATAGGTGGCAAAAATAGTGTAAAATCAGTTTATACCATACTAAAAAAATGTGATTTTGTAAATGCCCTTGTTTCCTGGTATACTGGGTATTATATGACTATTCTTATTACAGGTGGTGCTGGTTTTATTGGGTCGCATCTTGCGGATGCGTATATCGCACAAGGTGACACTGTGCACGTGATTGATAATCTTGCGACTGGATCTCGAAAGAATGTGCATGGGCAAGTGATATTTCATGATGTTGATATTCGAGATCTGCAGCAGGTCAATACTGTGTTTGCGATGGCGCGGCCAGAGCTCGTGATTCACGCGGCAGCGCAGGCGAGCATCCCGCATTCGCTGGTTGATCCAGAATATGACTTTCAGGTGAATGTCACGGGGACAGAACATCTCGTGAAGGCGGCTCAGGCGACAGGAAGTGTGAAGCGATTTGTGAATATTTCGACTGCGGGTGTTTTGTATGGCGACCAAGCAGCGCGTCCAACGCCGGAAACAGCAGTGCCGGTTATTTCAAATCCGTATGTTGAACATAAAATGGCCGCCGAAGCGATTGTGAATGCGGTGACAGAATTTTCAGTTGTGACGGCGCGTTTGAGTAATGTCTATGGACCACGACAAAATCCGAAAACAGAAGCCGGTGTAATCGGGATTTTTATTGAAGCATTGCGAGATGGCCGAGCGCCAATGATTAACGGAGATGGTTTGCAAACCCGTGATTTTGTGTTCGTGAGTGATGTTGTGCGGGCGCTGCAGCTGCTTGGCACGAGTACTGAGTCAGGTGTGTTTCATGTCAGCTCTAGCATCGAAACAACGGTCGCTGATTTATATCAAGTGATCGCAAGCGTCATGCAGTCTTCTGTTGTTCCGGGGCACGGTCCAGTAAAACCACATGAACAGCGATATAGTTGTATTGATGCAACACGGTTACGGACAGTACTTGCTTGGCAACCGGAAGTAGTTTTGCATGACGGTATTACTCAGACGGTTGCGGCGGTGGTGTCTGAAAAATAAACAACAAAAAAGTCTTTACTCAAAGAAAATAGAGCTCCAAGAAACTGCGTATTCACGAAACCAGCGATTTACTTCGCGATTCGAAGCTGTGCGGTTTTTTTGAATATGTCGTCGTTTTTTCAACAGCTCCGGAAGATGGAGCAGGACGTCTTTCCAGGCGCGGAAGACAATACCGACCATTTGTTTTGCGCCGCCACCACTATTTGATTGTGTTGTTTTTGCAACAGCCGCTTCGGTTCCGTTTTTCACATTTTGGGAGAGTCGGGAAGCAGCGCCGCGTCCACGGAGAACAGCAAGAACAAGCATGATGTAGCGAGCTGGAATCAGTGCGATGGTCCATAACAAAAATGGCATTGGCGTGTCTTTAATCACATTAAAAAAGTGGTTTCGATGAATGTGAAACGCTTTGAATGGAGAAGCGACAACGCCGGTTGCGCTGTGGGCATGAAAGGCAACAGCGTTCGGGGTGTACCAACTGCTATAGCCCGCAAGACGCAGGCGCCACAGCAAATCGACATCTTCGTAATATGCAAAATAGAGCGAGTCAAAATAGTCGTGTGTTTGTGTGATGTCGGCTCCATCTCGTGTGCGCCATGGCGTGCTTGTGCGCGACACCGGCAAGGCAACTGCTTCCAGGGCGTGTCTCGCGTACACCGCAGCGCTGGCAGACGGTCCCATGATTTCTTGAGCGATCGCAAATGTTGCGCGGTTGTCATCAGGAAGGTTTTGACCACGGTTAAAACCACTCATGTCTCGATGAATAAGCACGCCCGTGCAATCGATGATTTCTGTTTCGTGCATCCGAACAATTTTTCCTTGAACACTCCCAAGGAGTGGTTGGTGCTCAAATGGACGGAGCATCTCTTCAATAAAATTTGCGGCAAGCTCTGTGTCGTTGTTGAGTGTGAGCACGTGCGTGATCGCGCTGTTTTGAAATGCGTGATCAATCGCAATATTGTGGGCTGCGGCAAAACCCGAATTGTCTGTGAGTGCAATAAGTGTCACTTCTGGAAACTGTGATTGAATAAGTGGCAAAGAGTTGTCTGTTGATCCGTTGTCGACAATGATGATTTCAGTTGCTTGAATAGTTTGTGTGCGGAGTGATTGCAAGCAGACAGTGAGCATGTCGTGTCCATTCCAGTTTGCAATTGTGACGGCAATAGCGGGTTTCATAGGCGTGCGTAGATATCAATCAATGGGTGCATGGTTGTTTCCCAGGAATGTGCAGCGGCGTAGGCTTTCGTTTCCGCTTGTTTGCGGTGTCGTAATTCTGGGTCTCGCACAAGTTCTGTTAAAAGTGCTGGCTCTGCAGCAAGATGTACTGGAATACTACCAGCTCCAGCGTAATTCATCCATTTGCCACTCGCTTGGGTTGAGGTCAGCGGCTTTGGATCAACGCCAAAATCAGCTGCGGCGAGAACGTGTGGCAGTGCGTGATAAGAGAGTGGTGTAATAAGTGTTACACGTTGTGTTTCGGAAAATTCTGCACTGAAGGCAGTGTGTTGCTGCGCGCTCATGTTGCCGGCAAGAATCCAATCGAGGTTCGGTGTGTCGCGGAGTCGCGCACGCACAGTGTCGAGTAATAACGTGATCCCTTTTTCAGATCCAAAGCCGCCGGTGTAGGCAGCAATGAATTGCCCGCGATCTTGAATGCCGAGCGCTGTTCGAGCGTCTGACTTCGATGTTGTTCCAGAGATTACAGGCACGCCATCGGCAATGGTGAACGTGTGTTTTGTGCGATACGCTGCAACGCGCTCAGTATTTTTTTCAGAACTGGTGACAAGAATATGTGGTCGCTTTTCTAAAAAATGCTCATAGAACATCACAAGCTTCAACAAGAGTTTTGATCGAATAAAACCGCTTTCCGCTACTTCTTCGGTGAGACTGCCGTGAAGGTCGCCAACAAACAGTGTCGGTTTGCGCAGTAGCCATGAAACAATTTGGCTTTTGTGTGTAATTTGAATGCCTTCATGTAGGTGCGCGTGGATTGCGTCATAGCGCTGGGTGATGCGCAGGCGAGTCAAAGAAAGTTGCATCATCGCATCAAGAGCAATTTTTTCAATCGATGGTCCGGCATCCCGTTTGTTGTACCACGGTGTTACATTCAAACAGCGAAAAATCCGAACAGAATCCGGAAGGTCGAGTGGTCGTTCACCAATTGGATAGGTTAAGATATCGACAGCAAAACCTGCGGCAACGAGTTGCTTGACTTCTTCAAGGATACGAATCGGTGTGCCGCGATCACTAAAAAAAGGGGTAGGCGCAACAACAAGGATTCGATTTTTTTTTGGTGATACGTGAGTCATAATTATTTTGTGCGGAAGGGAATGTGTCTGCAGGAAACTGGTGAGCGACAGTCGAACCTTTCCTGAGACACTTCCCTGGAAGCACTGAAAATATTTATGTGATCGTTACTTTTTTAATGGAGTATGGACGATGTTCTGGTCCGCGATAATATTGACGAACAGCAATGTCAGCGAGCAGTCCAGAGACAAAGAGTTGGACACCAACGATCATTAAGAGCATTGCAATAAGTGGAAGAATGGAGGTTGAAAGGCTATAAGCAAAAAAGATACGCGCAATAAGCAGGCCAATCAATAAGAGTGTTCCGAGACCTCCAGCGATGACACCGACGCCACCAAACAAATGAAGCGGACGACGAGCGTATTTTCGCCAAAACCAGATTGCAACCATGTCTATGAATCCTTTGACAACGCGTTTCCAGTTGTATTTTGTGACACCAAAGGTGCGAGGACGATGTGATACTTCAACTTCGCCAACGCGGAAACCGGACCATTTTAAAATAGCTGGAATAAAGCGGTGCATTTCACCAAGGAGGTCAACGCCGTCAAAACATTCGCGTTTGTAGGCTTTCAAGCATATGGCACGCGAGGACGCGATTTAGAAATGGGACAACAAGAGATCAATCTCTATGGCCAAATGTATGAAGTTCGCGCAGAAATAAAAACAATAAACTTATTTTCAGCACATGCCGATTATGATGAAATTTTGCAATGGCTAGCGCATTTGCAAAATAATCCTAAAAAAATATTTCTCACGCATGGAGAATTGGAATCAGCGCAATCTTTAAAAAAGAAAATAGAAGAAAAAGAGAAAATTCCATCTAACCAACAAACGATTTGTTACAATGGCAAAAAATGGGATGATGAAGATACGCTGGCTGAGATGGGGGTCAGCGATCATTCTACTGTTATGTTAATATTGAGATTATGTGGTGGTATGTATCATGAAACATCAGGTCGCGATGGTTTTAATCTATTGCATCCGGAATATTTGGGTTATTTTAGTTATAATAAAGTCAAAATGTCGGCGGAAGATTATGAATATCTCGACCAATTGCTTCAAAAAGAAGAGTTGCAACAACAGAGCTATCAACTCCACCACTTACAGCACAAAGAACTTTTTTATTGCCAATTGATTTAACCAGATCATAAGCTTCTTCCAGCATACTTTCTGAATTCCAATCACACTCTAGTTTAGCAATGTCTTTATAAAAAAACTCTAGCATGCGTTTTCCATAAAGAGAATGTTCTACTTCCGGGTGAAACTGTAATCCCATAACTGGAAGAGAATTATGCTTAATCCCTGCGACTAATTTATTTGAACTCTCAATAATTA
>CALKUP010000017.1 GCA_937996685.1 uncultured bacterium
CGGCGCTCAAGGAATTGGGCTGGGAGTTTGCTGAAGATGATGAGTTCGCATAACTGATTGTTTTGATCCGAAGGACTTCGGATGCGTTATTGGAAGCTATGAAAATTAAAACTTTTGTGTTGAAAATGAGCCACCACATTCGCTAGTGTGAACATCAGTTCATTGGCAACTGAAATCATGAGTTTGTCGCTCATCTCGCCGAGGTGCAGCAGGATAGCGCCGCTTTCGAAGATGCTTAGGTCGCCGTCGGTGAGCCACGGCACCTGCGCGAAGGGCTGATTGGCGTAGTGCTCGGGCCCGCGATCCTTGAAGGGCGTCGACTCGACGCGATACGGCAGCCCGGCCTCCTCCAGCGCCCAGCGCACGCGCATGTCGCGCGCCAGGCCACGGCCAATGCTGCCGTCGCGGTCGCCTTCCACCACGCGCGCAGCGGGGAACATCGCCGCCACGCGCTGGCGCAGCAAGGGCACGCCGCTGGCGCCGCCGGTAAAAAACACCGTGTCTACCTGGGCAGCACGCAGTTGTGCGTCGGCCAGCAGGCGACTCAGGGTAGTTTCGATGCGCGCCAGCAAGGTGTCGATGGCCTGGTCAAATTCCTCACGCGCCACCAGGCAACTCAGGCTGGCTTCCAGCTGGGCCAGGTCCATGGTGTGTTGCTCGGTGCTGGACAGGGCAATCTTGGCAGCTTCGACTTGAATGGCCAGCCAGTGGCCGGCGCGCTGGTCAATCAAGGCCAGCAGCCGGTCCAGCTTGTGGCGCTCGCCGGCCTCGCGGCGCACCGCCTGCAATTCGGCCTGCACTTGTCGGGTGTAGGCAAAGTTGATGGTGTGCCACGTGGCCAGCTGGAAGAACAGCCCGGACGGCACCTCGGCGCCGCTCATGTGCGCCATGCGCGTCACCTGGGCGATGTTGCTGATCGGCATGATGCCCGGCAGCACCGGCCGGTCGCACCCGAGCGCCGCCAGGTCGTCGCGGAATCGATCGGTCGCGAACCGGGGGTCGAGGTTGACCATGTCGCCCTTGAAGACGAGCCGTTCGAGGCGGTCGCCGCGAGCGCGTTCCGCGGCACGTATCCGAAGTACTTCACCGGTCGGCAGTCGTACTTGACGGTCGTCGGCGCGCCGGACGAGACTGGTTTCACCGTACATCGATTCGTTCGACTCAACTACGCAAGTGAGCGAGAGTAATTAACAACGGAAACTGCGAGAGCACAAAAACAACACACCTGGAGCATGAATCACTCCATATTCGGACGACGGTTGTGTCTTTGTGCCTAAAACAAAGTGAGCGACACACACACACACACACGCGCACACACACACGCACACAAAACGATTTGATTGCGGCAAACTCACGAACCATCAACGCGCGTAGATTTCAAAGCAGTCGATTGTTCATTGCTCTTTTGCAGAAAGAACACATTCCAAACACATCTCGCACTAAACGTATCAAGTCAGACCTGTTCACGAGTGCGATTGCGGCGTATTAAGCAACAAATCACTGCGATAACTACAACGACAAGCACAAGTCCACCAATCACACCACTGATGATCGCCGGCAGCTGCGGAAAGGGCAGTGAGAATGAACGAACAGCGACGATCGAATTGAGATACAGCTCGTTACCAAAGACGGCGACACGGAAACAGCAGATGTCATCAAAACAGGCGTTGAATCAACAACATATGATGATGGCGACGACATTGTGTTTGTCGAACGAGTCGCATCCGTCGTTAACAGAGTCGTCGTCGTTGTGGTTATCGTTGACGCTGGCGTAGTTGTTTGTGACAAAGTCGACGTTCGCGTCGACGTAGGAACGAAACTCGCTGTCGTTGACGACATGTGCGTTGTGCTCAGCGTCAGAGTTGCGGACGCTCGGGTCGTAACTGTCGTCGTCGGTGTGAATGCCGTCGTGGCAGTTACTGACTTTGACGATGGTTCTGTAGGGCAACCGACATCGCTAATATTCGGTCCGTGTGCGTCGCCTTCATTTCAAACAAAGAAAATCACAACAGTAAACTTCACAAAATCGCACCGCATACCTGCTTGAGGTTCAATCTTTGTGATGTTGTTCGAACCCCAATTCGTCACGTACAGATTGCCGCTCGAATCCAGCGCAAGTCCACTCGGACTGTTCAGACCATTATTGACATACGCCGAGACATTGCCTTGCGCAGTGACTTTGCTGATAGAGTTTGTGCCGCTATTCGATACATAAACATTGCCAACACAATCGACAACAACATCGTACGCATTGCTGCAACCGGTGGCAAAAGTAGAAACCGCGCCAGTTATGTTCACTTTGACGATCGAATCAACATTTGTTACGTAGAGATTCCCATCCAAGTCAA
>CALKUP010000018.1 GCA_937996685.1 uncultured bacterium
AAGACTGGAACGAAGGACTCGCATGTATTCGACGACGACCCTCGCATATTATATGAACCCTCGGTGTGATGACAAAAATCGTTGTCATTCATTTTTCGCAACGTAGTTTTCGGCGCGGGCATCACCGAGTTTTACGGACACAAACGGAGACGTTGCCCACGGCATGTGCGCTTCAAACCATTTCATCATGCGCGCGTTGATATTGATTCCATCCGCCGCCGTGAGTAAAAATGCACTATTGTGTTTCACCTCAAGAGTGAAATGAGCATGCACGCGATGGTATTTTGAGCCTGTTTCAACGGCCGCTGTCATCAACGTCACCCTCAAGAGTTTACCAGGCATTTGGACGTGTGGAGCGAGAACAAATTGGTAAGCTTCCTTCTTGTTTAATTCAGCCTGTATCAGCCATAGAAGTTGTTCTTTCGTGTTCGTATCGTCTTGCAGATGCGTGTCAACCAAAACGTGCAACTTCGTGTAATGTGTCATTCTTAGTACGGCCGCAAATTAGGTCCATACACAAGGTCTGAGTTCAACGCCAATAAACGATCAAACTGACGCACATAAGTAAGAACACTGCGCTTCCGCGATGTTCCAAACTGACCCATTAACGCAGCTTCATCCGTCGTTTGTGGCACGGGAACTGACATCGGCGGCGCTTGTGTCTTCCACCAAAAAAATAGTACAATAGCGAGTGCTGCAAAATACTCACTTTTTACCATTTAACACCGAACGTAGAATAAGGATGAGTTCACGCTTGGATACATTCAGAGATTTCGAATTACTCTATCAATTATTGCCACCGTCTAAACGCCAGTGGCCACCCAAATTGGCATTTGCCATGCTATCAGCAGCGGTTGAAGAGGACCAAAAAATTCGCAAAGCTTACGAGAGTGGCACGCTGGACCGCGCACTCGCCATCGACATAATGAAGTCATACAACTTTGTTGACATCGATGACGTGACGGAAGAACAAATCGATAAAGCAGTGACAATTCTTCACTCGATAATAAAACTTGCCTCATGACAGAGTTACCACCCGTATGGGATCCAGTCAA